>NZ_QVMK01000016.1 GCF_010500995.1 Bacteroides sp. 224
GGAATTGGACCAACAGTATTTAAAATGGCTAAGTATTGGTCGGTCTCTCCTACGTATGGTAAGGAATTGATGGATTTGATTGTTGAGTTGGAGGAATGGGGGTATTGATGAAGTTGGGTTAATTTGTGGATATTTTAGCGACAAAGTGTAGATAAAACGGAAACAATTAAATTCTATAATAAATAACTAAAAAGGTATGTTTGTAAAGTGAAAAACACATTATCCAACCAGAAAAATGGATAAAGAAATACATATAGGAGAATTGATTAAAATTAAAATGAAAGAAGAAGGACGAAGTGTTTCATGGTTAGCTTCAAAAATGCATTGCGACCGGACAAACGTTTATAAAATCTTCCAGAAAGCAAGTATCGACTCTGCTCAACTTTTAAGAATATCTTGTCTGTTAGGTTGTGATTTCTTTTCTAATTATTCTAATATTTTAAATAGAAATAAAGGAAATGGGGGGTAGATGTTTTTTAAATATGCTTGCAATCATTTAATTAATGCGAATCAGTAGTTGAAATCACTTTCTGATTCAGTTAGTTAAAATATTGTTATTCAGTTAATTATCTTATTAAAAAAGTCATATTTCCTTGAAAATCAGCATATTAGAAGAATAAAATTGCTCATTTTTCTAATTATGATTCCCAAGGAGAAAGAATTAAAACTTATAAATATATATGTATATCTGCGATGTTTATGAGTCTTCACTGAAGTTCTATTGCCAGAGATTCAGTAATAATGCAAATCCGACCTTTACGGACCAAGAGTTGCTTACTGCCTATCTGTTTTGCAGAACCTATCAGCGATATTTCACTATTAAAGAGATACATACATTCACTAAGGAATATTTGCTTTCATGGTTTCCTAAATTACCTTCTTATCAGACCTTCAATTATCAATTGAACCTGATGAGTGAAGCTATTTCAACTGGATTAATGAGAAAACAAATATTCAAAGAACGATGAAAGTCAGATCAACATCTGGATTGTTAATACATACAATGGGGAAAATAATCATCGCATTTATCTAATTTTTTAAAACAACAGAATCAGAATTCAACTATTGATTCACATTATTAATAAATTAAAATTATGAAGAAAGCATTTTTCTTTTTTATTACATGCTTTCATTGTATTTTAGGGATGACTCAAAATACAATGAAAATTAACAATTTGGATGAGATTAAAGGAATTTGGAAGTCTGATTTGACTGAAATGAATTCAGAAAAACCTTATTGGGTTTTCAAATTAACATCGGATGCGGCTGTAAACAAATACAATTTAATAATTGATAAGAATAGCTTCTATTATGATAAAAATTTCTATGAAAAAATCACCAAAGTATTTATAAAGAATGATTCTATCGAATTCTCATTTATAGAAGTCGACCAATCTTCCGGTAACGATATAGTGAATTATCTTAATTCTATAGTTGAAGAGTATCATTTAATCAATCCGAATGTTAAATTAGGCAATTTTATATTACAACGCCTCAATGAGAAACATTCATCTCTCCGTAATTTAAAAGTTCATCACTTTATCTTATCCCCTGATAAAAAACAATTTGAAGGTAGATATATATTTTCCGACATATCTTTTGATAGAGATAAATATATTCTTAACAAAGAAGAAAATTATTCGAGTTTATTTGAAAAAGGAGGAATATATATGGGGGATATTCTATCAACGTTTGGTATAATGTTCGGTGCGAGAACAGGCGATTTTTCTCCTATTGAAGACCATGTTATTATTGATAATCCATCAATTGGATTCAGCGTATTCGGAGAATATACAAGAGCGATAAAAGATATTGAGAATGATGTATGCAATATTCGTTTAAGATTTATTGGTCAACCAAGTTTAAGGTATTATCATTATACTTCTGACAATATTTATAGTCAGTACTCAGATGTAGAATCAAAAAGTGGACATTATTTTGGATTGGGATTACAAGCTGGGGCAGGCATTGTATTTTATAAAAATAGGATCGCTTTATCGATGGATGTTCTTCCGGTAGGTTTTTCATTACATAATATGAAAATAAATGAAAAATATGAAGGAGAATCCGCCGGATTTAAAAGTAAGTTACCACTGGGTTATTTAGGAAGTGCAAGTGCTGGACTTTATTTTAGAACGGGTTCCAGTTGGCTCGGTTTTTCTGTAGACTATGAGATTAATACTTTTAGTATTGAGCCATATGGGATTTTCAAAGAGGTCGAAGATATAAAGAAGAGCTATGGGGCTAAATATTCAGGATTAGCATTTAGTCTTTCATGGAGAAAACATTTTTAATATAATAAAAATATGAAACAAATTGCCATAATCATTTTGAGTCTAATTTACTCTACAATTGTTTTTTCTCAAGATGTTACGATTCCTTTTCAAAATAGACAACAAGAAATCGATAGATATTGGGCTGAAGCTAATATTGCTTATAGGGAGGGTAAAAAAGAAGAGGCTACAAAATTATTAGAAAAAATAGTAGATATTTCTCCATTTTTCAATGCTTATCAGGCATTAGGAGAAATATATAAAGAATTGGAAGATATAGATAAGATTTCAGATATAATAAGCAGGCACAAAACAACTATCCAGAATAATCCGAATAGTGTAGACATCATAAAAATACGTCAAGAATTAATCCAATTAGAGAAGTATTACAATCAATTAAAAAAGAAAAAAGATTTTATTGATTTATTGCAGGGGATATGGGTCTCAGAATCTAAAACGAAAGCTTATTCTTCTCCAAACTGGATTTTTGAAATATCAAAGAAATACAATGAAAGTGAGATTGTTCCCTATAAATTTCAAATAGATAAACGAAGTCCTGGCATTCAAGAGCTCCTATCATTTTCTAGTGGAGATAGCATTTGCTTTGTTCGAAATATTCAAATGTATGAAGATGGCTTAATAAAAATGGTTTTTACCAGTCGAAGGTTACAAGTTCCCCCGATAATGTTAGTCGAGTTGGGTATGAAAGTTACAGAAGAAGCTCACGACCAAATGACTCGGTACATATACTTAAATGAGTTTAGCCCACTTAAAGAAACATCATATTTGGTTGCGAATACCATTATTCGAAATCTGATTCTTGGAGAATTACAACAGCAGCAAGCAAAAAATAAAGTTTCTGTAATTGAATTAGAGTTGAGACCTCAAGAAAAAGGGAAATTAACAGGAACTATAAAAGAAATGAAAATGATAGGACAGTATACAGGACAAGTAGATACCATATTGAATACAACACAGCTCATTGAGTTGCTTCGTTTGCCAGAAGATGGTGCATCGGCTATATTTTGTGAAAGTTCATCCGGATTAGTAACAATATCTTCCGGAATGTTAAGTCGAAAAGCATTAAATGAAAATGGCTATTTGAAAGCATTAAATGGCTATAAAAATAAGAAATTTGCTAAAAATTGGGGCGGTGCATTATTGACAATTGGAGGAGCTTCTTTAGGAACTATTTTCCTTATAGATGATAATAAAGTTCCAGCATATACATGCTATGGAGTTGCGGTGGGTGGTATTATCTTGTGGAGTTCTAATATTCATAGAAAACCAATCAAGCAGTACAATGAAAGCCTATATAGTAGTATAAATGACTACTATTCAAACAAAAAGACTACAAATCTACAATGGTCTATAAAATCAGAAAGAGATTTTGTTGGAACAGGGTTAAGTGTAAATTTTTAATCATGAAATTCTTTTTTGTTTGCATATTCTTACTGTGTTATTTAACTATAAATGCTCAAGATTTTCAGTTAGATGAAAACGGTTGTGTAAGAGTCTATAACGCAGGTGTTAGCATGGCAAAACAAGCATACGACTTTGATATGTCTGTTGCAAGAAGTACAGAACAGGAAGTGCAAGCCTATAGAGATTATCAGAGGAGGGTTAAAGAGTTGGATCAAACTTACCAAAGTTGTGTAAATAAAGCCCGTCTTGCTCGCAAAAAACAGATTGAAGAAGAAAGGGTAAAAATACGAGCCGAAAGAGCAAGAATAAACCAAGCTAATAATGACCGAATAAAAAAAGAAAATGAATTAAAAAGACTCGAAGCGGCAAGGCAAAGACGTGAAGCAGCAAGACAAAGAGCAGAAGAAGCAAGGCGAAGATATGAAGAAGAACTCCGTCGACGTAGAGAAATTGCTGAACAAAATGCAAAAGACTATAATACTCGAAACAGAACAAATATTTCAAACACCTATGTTTCTTCTGTAAAACAAGGTACAGAGATAGCAAGAAATACAGTTGACGAAGTATCTGATATAACAAGTGATTTTTATCAAGGAAAAACAGGATATACGAGTGATAAAATCAATGGTATTTTTAATCAAGACATTGGTAATGAATCAAAACAAAAACAAGATGAATTTGAAAAATTAGATGAACTTTCTGATGAAGATTTAAGTACTTTAATGGCAGAAATAAAACAATTGCAAGCAGAACTTGATTCGCTCAATAAAACAAACGAAAAAATAGAGCAAGAGGCTAAGAATGAATTAGTAAAAATGAAGCAAGAAGAAGAAACATTTCAGCTTGCCTTGAAAGAAATGGATGAAAGAGATAGAGAATTAGAACAACAACTCAAAGAATTTGAAGAAAATAATAAATAAAATGAATCTGAAATTTATAATTTTAATTCTATTATGTTTTAAAATCTGTGTTGTGCATGCTCAAACAAAAGAAGAATTACTTAAAGAACGAGATCGTTTAAAGAGGGAAATTGAATTAGCAAAACAAAGTAAAATCAACTCGATAGATATTCAAAAAGACAAAACCATGATGCGTGATATGTCTATCCGGAATGATTTAATAGAAAAAATGAAAAAACTCAATGAACAATGTTCTGTTTCTATACAAGGAGGATTGGACTGTCCACCTGATATATCTCGTCAATTAGGAAAAGTCATACAAGAAATACATGTCTTAACTGAACGAATGCAAGGAAGAGAAAAATGGTTAGAGCAACTATCCGAAATGTCCCCTGAAACACTGATAGCACAAGAACAAAATCTAAAGAAAGTTTCTGAGATGGCAGGATTAGCAGAATGTGCCTATAGTAATGCTACAACAATATCTGGATATACAAATTTGAGTTTTTCAGACCCTAAATTTGCTTCAATAATATTAGATGCTAATACAAGATTGTTACAAGACAAAAAAGGGCAAGGTTTTCATTGTGAATTATTTAGTCAAGATGGAAGTGAAAAGTATGTTTTATCTTTTAGGGGCACTGAACCATCATTGGATATGAGAGATGTCATAGAAGATGTACATGGAAATTTCTCAAACACATCTCCTCAAACAAAGTTGGCTATCGAAGTAACACAAAAACTACTGGATAAAGGTATAAAGCCTGAAAATATTCAACTAACAGGGCATTCTTTAGGAGGGCGCCTTGCTGCAGAAGCTTCTATTAAGCATGGATTAGTCGCATATACCTTTAATGCAGCAGATATTTCGCGAGAAACAAGGAGTGAAATAGGAATAAATAGCAAAGGAAATATTCTTAATACTATTTCCGCAAATGACCCACTAAGTGCTTCTACTTTTGGACTTTCGAATAATGCTAGCGGCGGAACAAATAAAGGCTCTGTAAGAAGTTTAACTTCTGAGCAAGATGGGCTTAAAGACCATGTCAGAATAAGCAAAAGTAATTATTATAGTGGATATACCAATATTATAGAAGAAGCTTTTGGAAATGGGAGTTCAGAAGGACATAGTATATCCTTTTTGAAAAGCACCCTTGAACAGAGACATAATGATATTAAAGATAAAATCGAAGAAAAAAAGACTGACTAATGAAATACCTTATTATAATTATGTTCTTTTTCAGTTCTTTTAGTTTAAATGCTCAAACAAAAAAAGAACTACTGAAAGAAAAAGATAGATTGTTAGTTGAGATTAGTAAAGCAAAATGGAGAAACCTAAAATTAGAGGGTTCTATTGGCGTTTCCCCAAAAGGAATAGAAGAAATAAGAAATGTCATAAACCAAATATCTGACGAATCAATAAAAGCAGAATTCTATAGAGATTTGCAAAGAGATGTTGAATATAAAAATCAATTAGCTAATAATGCAGATAAAGAAAGTTCTTGTAATGTTACTTCTTTGTCTGAAGTCTTTGCATTCATGGGCATAGATAAAAGCCCTGACGATTTAAATAATACAATTAAAGCTCGAAATGCATTAATAGCATATAAAAATGCAAAAACAGAAACACAAAAACAAACTGTCTTAAAAGAGTTGAATAAATATCAGATATGTAACAATGAAAGTGTAGAAGATTGCTTAAAAGAACAACAACAAAATATACAAAAAGGAAAATTAAATAAATTACGTCCTAATACACGAAAAATATTAGCAGAGGAAAATGGGATTAAACAAGAATCTGTTTTTTATCCAATACAACTAGATAAAAATAACAATAAAAAGCAAATAGAGGATGAATTTCAATCAGCTAAAAAAATAGATAAACAATTAGATAAAGGAAATGCCGTAATAATATCAGTTGGAGGACATCTTGTTAGAGTTGTTGATGTAAAAAAAGATAAAAATGGAAATCCTACTGAATTTATTGTCAATGACCCTTTTGGAGAACAAATGGATTTTGTGACACGAAAAAATTATATAGAAAGAGGATATACAAAAACGTTGACTGAAGTTAATAAAATTGATTCAAAAATAAAAACTTTAGAGAAAAAGAATATAACAAAAGCAGAACAAGGTGTATTGGAAAACTTAAAAATTGAACGAAATAAATTAGCAGACAATGGTTATGGCTGTCTTGTTGGACAATCATGTGAAAGAAAAAATGATATGAATAATAAATCTCAAAAGGGAAGACTTGATAATTGGTCAATACAGGAATTAAAAGACTCAGGAATAGGAATTAGTTATTATGAAACATATTCGTCAGCACCTAAAAAATAATTAAATATGAGAACTGTTGCCATTATTACAATATTTATATTAAATCCGATAATTATATTTGCTCAATTTGATACTTATATAAAAAGCAAAATATATTCTTATCCTGTTGAATTTAAAACGTTATCTCCATTAGAATCAATCCCAATATCTACATATAATAAGATTTTTGTAAATTATCAATTTGGAGAGCAATATTATTATAATATAAAAGGAAACTATGATGATGATGATGTTGCAAGACATATTTCAGAAAAATCAGAATACACGATATTAGATAAAAATTTTAATGAAATTACGTCTGTTTATAATAATAAAATTTATCTCTTAGGAAAATTAGGTCTCTCAACAGAATATGAAACTCTTATTTTTAGAGTTGAACAATATAGAGACGAATATATATTACTAAATAATTACACAAAAACAGGCCAGCTATTATCTGCTATTTGTTTATTTTTCACAGAAAAAAATGAACAAAATATTATTTACTCATCGTTTACCGAAAAAAATGAAATAATACAAAAAACAGTATCTGAAAATGTTGATATGGAAATTATACAAAAAACATTTATTCTTGATAAAGATGGACATTTTAGAGTAACTCATTTAGAGTAAAGTTCCCAACTAATATTTTGTCTTATCCACAGGGAAAAGGGTCGAACGGTGGCTCTCCGATTGTTTCTAACAGAAACACAGGTTGCTAGGAATAAAATTTTCAGGGTGGTAAATTTCAGTTCCTTAATTACCCCCTCGTAAACATCGTATAAGTCGGACTTTCCCTTGCCATCGACCAAATTCCATAACAGGCACATGGTTTTGATATAATCCATACTAGCAAGAGCGAGGACTAAATCACGATTGTTCATCGTGTCGGACAGGTCAAAAAATACAAAGTCATATGACTCAAATTTATCACGTTGTTCCATGCAAAAAAAGTAGCAGTTCTATTAATTTTACAGAGACCTAAACGATAATACCCAAGGCAAACGCATGAAAATTCATTAATCAGGTTCTAACACTACTGTCCACTAAAAAAATGGACGATTAAAAAATGAATAACCCCGGGGCAGAGCCCCGAGGTATCAAGTTGACACATTCAATCGAACAATGATAGTTGACCATCATGAATTTTCTTGTACTCTTTTTCTTTACCCTGATTCGATACATATTGCTGTATAACATCCCTACTACTATAAAGACCAACAGTATTGGCATAATAACCACTTGTCCATAAATTACCACCCCATAATTGTTTCTTTATGGAAGGGTATTGACGAAATAATTCCTTTGCGGTTAGACTTTTTAGTTTCATTGTTATTTCGGAAACAGAATAAGAGGGAATACTTTGAACCAGAAAATGAACATGATCACTTTCATACCCTATTTCTAAAAAGTTTATTTCATAGCGATCTGAGAGATCTAGGCAAATCGCTTTCAAAGATGAACCGATAGCCTCAGTTATCAACGGACGACGATATTTGATAGGTAAAACAATGTGATACAACAACAAGGTCTTACTGTGTCTTTTATAGATATGTTCATCTGCCATATCTACAAACTTAAGAATTTTATTTTAGAAACCTAAGGTTTCTGTAGGACACAGGAATTCTATTGATTAAAACAACTTCTTTGCTGATTGTTGCTTGTTTCATTTGTATTCTGGCATCTTCTGCCAATTATTACGACCGCCCCATAGTAGGAAATCCTACTGCTTCTGCTACAAAAGTTAAATACTGGGCACGCCAAAAAGGAGCAGCGAAAATTGCTATCTACTTAGTTGATATCTACTGGGATAAGTCCATACAACTGGGTATTAACCCTGTGATTGCCTATTGTCAATTCATAAAAGAAACCGGATACGGAAAATTCAACGGCATTGTTGACAAGGCAAGCAATAATCCCTGTGGTATTAAAAAAAAGAACAGAACCGGAGATCATCCTGATGATCATGCAAGATTTGATTCGTGGGAAGATGGAATAAGTGCTCATTTAGATCATTTAGCCTTATATATAGGATTGGAAGGATATCCGAAAAAATACACATTAGACCCAAGACATGATACATGGCTACTGGGAATTGGACCAACAGTATTTAAAATGGCTAAGTATTGGTCGGTCTCTCCTACGTATGGTAAGGAATTGATGGATTTGATTGTTGAGTTGGAGGAATGGNAGAACCGGAGATCATCCTGATGATCATGCAAGATTTGATTCGTGGGAAGATGGAATAAGTGCTCATTTAGATCATTTAGCCTTATAACCTGAGTTCGGGATAAGAAAAGTTTAAAAAGAATGGGTAATCTCCGTTTTATTTATTATCTTTATGGTTGACAATCAATCAGTTAACAAATAAACACGATATGATTACCCAGGACAAATTTATAGAAATTTATTGTATTGCCGACGATTTTTGCAAAGAATTTGATCAAGAGATTCAAAAACACCAATTGCCTTCTACTTCCGAGCATAGAAAGCGCAATCGCCCCTCTCGGCTTTCCGATAGTGAGATGATAACCATTTTAATCGGTTTTCACTTTGGTACCTTTCGTAATTTTAAACATTACTATCTATTCTATGTCCGTTCGCATCTAAAGGCTGATTTTCCCGATTTGCTTTCTTATAACCGATTTATCGAATTGGAAAGTCGGTTATTTGTTCCATTTGCCCTCTTCCTTAAGTTGGTCTGCTTTGGTGAATGTACAGGTATTACTTATGTGGACTCTACCAAAGTTTCCGTCTGCCATAACAAACGCATAAAGAACAACAAAGTATTCAAAGGACTTGCAGAAGTAGGCAAGAGTACAATGGGGTGGTATTTCGGATTCAAACTTCATTTAATTTGCAATGAGAAAGGGGAATTATTGAATTTTTGTTTGACCAAAGCAAATATAGATGACCGCAATCAAGGCGTTTGGGAATCCTTGAGTAAGGATTTGTTTGGGAAATTATATGGTGACAAGGGATATATATCAGCTACTCTTTTTGAATCACTGTTTTGTGATGGGGTACATTTGGTGACAGGCATTCGTAGCAACATGAAAAATAAATTAATGTCCTTTAGGGATAAGGTATTGCTTAGAAAACGCTCGGTAATTGAAACGATTAATGATGAATTGAAGAATATCTGTCATTTGGAGCATTCAAGACATAGAGGTACAGCCAATTTTTTGATCAATATACTTGCTACATTGGCCGCTTACAGCTTCTTTCCAAAGAAGCCATCTATAAACTTTGAAAGGGAGCAAACAAAACAACTAACCTTATTTGGATAGTACTTCTTTTTTTACAAAAACAAAAATACTCAATTGAAAAATCCAATGTGAGCACGATAACTATGCCTTGTGATGTATTGAAGAGGAAGAGAAAATTATCCCGAATTCAGGTTTATATATAGGATTGGAAGGATATCCGAAAAAATACACATTAGACCCAAGACATGATACATGGCTACTGGGAATTGGACCAACAGTATTTAAAATGGCTAAGTATTGGTCGGTCTCTCCTACGTATGGTAAGGAATTGATGGATTTGATTGTTGAGTTGGAGGAATGGTGGTATTGATGAGGTTATGCAAGTGCAGGCTCCCCCTTTAAAACTTCACCTTCACCTGCACTTGCAAATCTTGCTTTCTATTGCTATAAATCAAATCATTGCCCGAACCTATTTCCTCTCTATCATAATAAGTAGTTTGTCCATACTTTGCCATGACCATCCAGTTTTTATGAATATCCCAGCGAACGTGCATTGCCAAGCGATTTCCTATACCATAAAAGGAAGGAGAATAGAAAGAATTAAGCATTCCTTTCTCGTAGGAATAAACGCGCGAAGCATAGTCGTCCGTATGAAAATAACTTCCCTGAAGTTCTAACTTTAAAGGTACTTTCTTAAAAGCATAGCCCACTGATTGCACAAACTGAAAACCATCACTCACCTTAGCCGGCTTGGGGTAAATGGCATTATAGTCGAATGTAAAGCGAAGAGTTAATTGATCGACAGGCACATAATTCAATCTATAGCGCCACTTATGATGATATATGGGTTGTACACTTTTTGTTTTATCAGTATTGGTATAGTTTTTCTCTTTTTGCTTATACTGATAACGAAGAAACATATTCAGGTTCTTACAAGGAGAATAGGTGCTTTGTACAATTCCATCAAAACCCGAAGAAGGTTTATCTATCAGGTATTTAAGCCACGGAAAACGGAAATAGTCAGCAGATAGAAAAAACTTCCAATGCCGGATAGGCGAAGCTTCAACAGCCAGATAATAACCACTTTCATTCTGCACATAACCGCCCTCGGAAAAAGAGCGAGCGAAGAATGCCCAATAATCTCGCGAATAATAACGCTGTACAAACATAAACTGATAAGAAGAAACAGGACTGTATGAAACGGTATTCAACGTAGCCATTCCCCCACCCTTGCCAATGGCAGTTTCGCCAATAAAAGTAAATCTATTCCAACGATATTTATAATCTATACCCAGATTATGAAAGTTATTACCACGAAGATTATACTTAGAATATTCGCGTACCTGCGGATAATAAGGTTTATCGAAGAAATAGTAAATGCCTGTTGCACCCACCTTTAAGCCATTCTTATGATAAGAAACATTTCCACCTGTTGCTTGCAAAGTAAGTACTCCTCTCCTATCTGCTTCTTTCTGTGTGCGATGCTGCCCGGTTTTATTTATAGAAGTAATGCTCTCATCTTTAGTAATACCATCTAACGAGCGATGAGAATAAAAGCCGGAAAAAGTAAACTCATTCCACTGAACAGTAGTAGCCAACCCACGAAAGTAATTATATTCATCGGTTGAAGAATGTTTCTTCACCTGGCTATTTCTTGAAGTAATGGTAGATAAGGCAGAGGTTTTTCCCATTATAAAATCATTACTCAACACTAATCCTTGTCCGAAACTAAGACGGTAATTGCCGACAGCCAATGCTTTAAGCTTTCCTATATTCCGAAGAAAGAAATAAAAAGAATAAAAGTCATATCCTTTTGTGTTGTGCAATGCACCGAAAGGTTCGCCGGCATCTTTCTCGGCTGTAAATCCGGTATATAGATGATCTTTGTATCGAAAGCTATAACGCAATGAGTTGTATATAGCTGGTCCTAAATATTCTTTTCTATACCCTTTGCGCTCATAAAAAGGAATATCAAACCGGGTAAGTACTTCATTCTTTCCATACCTGAGTATTTGTTTTAACGAAGGAATGGCTTCTTTCGTTTTTACCGGCTCTGCATATACAAAGGGAGTTAAATACTGAATCGTTTGCCTATCCATATCTTCCACCATTTGTAGCTCATAGATAGTCTGCATCTGCCCATGAATATACAAATAGGCTAATATATTCTCTATCTGAATATCGGTAAGAAAAGAAAATTGTTCTAATTGTTCTTTGGTTACTGTGTTTATATTCAAGGGTTCTTGTATGCGTTCGGTAAGTTCTTCGATAATGTTATTTATATTAATATCTTGATCTTCGCTTGCTACGGATAGTTGTTCAATAACCTCTTCCCACTGGCAGGAAAGTGTATTTTGAGCAAACAGTTCAGATAAAGAAAGAGTAAATATAAAGAGTATAAAAAGCACGAATGCTTTCATTATATGCATACTTGTTTGTGTTTTTAAATTAAAAAATAGAATCGAAGGTAACTTAAATTCATTAACACAACAAGGAAAAAAGTAGAGAAAGAAATATAGTTTAAATTAAACTCTTATTTTTGTATTATGAATTGGCGCCTTAACTTATTAATTATTAGCGTGTTTGTATTTACAGGAATATCTTTCTGTAAAGCACAAGAAGTTAAACAAGAAAAGGTTTTCCTTACTCGCCATTGCATATACGAAGGCGATACTATTCCGTGGGTTCAACTACCCACTGTTTATATATTCAAGCCATTGGTATTTAAAAACAGCCGACAAGAAAAAGAATACAATCGCTTAGTACGTAATGTTAAGAAAACACTTCCATTATCCAAAGAAATCTATAAGGCAGTGATAGAAACCTACGAATATATGCAAACCTTACCCAACGAAAAGGCAAAGAATAAGCATATCAAAAATGTAGAGAAAGGATTGAAAGAACAATATACTCCGATAATGAAGAAACTCACTTTCTCGCAAGGAAAACTTCTTATCAAATTAATAGACAGACAATGCAACCAATCTTCTTACGAGTTAGTGAAAGCCTTTATGGGTCCATTCAAAGCCGGTTTCTATCAAACTTTTGCAGGACTATTTGGAGCCAGCCTTAAAAAAGAATACGACCCTACGGGAGAAGATAAAATGGTAGAAAGAATCATATTAATGGTAGAGAGTGGACAAATTTAATAACTCTCAACTCTCCATTTTCAACTTATTAAAGAGATCCCAGATTACAACGCCTGCCGTTACCGAAACATTTAAAGAGTGCTTAGTGCCATATTGAGGAATTTCAATGCAACCATCGGAATGGTTAATAACCTCTTGCTTTACTCCTTTTACTTCATTGCCTAATACAACGGCGTACTTTTTTGATTTATCAAGTGTCAATTCATTGAGCATAGTACTCCCTTCGGCCTGCTCGACGGAATAGACAATATATCCCTCCTTTTTCAAGTTATCAACAGTTTCAACAGTATCTTCTACATACTTCCAATCTACCGAATATTCGGCTCCCAAAGCCGTTTTGTGCATCTCAGGGTGAGGGGGAGTGGCAGTTATTCCACACAAATACACACATTCAATACGGAAAGCATCTGAGGTACGAAACACAGAACCGATGTTGTGTAGGCTTCGAATATCATCTAACACCACTACCAATGGTAATTTCTTCACTTCTTTAAACTCTTCGGTACTGATTCTATTCAGTTCTGTGATCTTCAGTTTACGCATATTCATATTCTTTTCTGCAAAAGTATAAGTTTAAATACAGACTGTGAAAAAAACTGTTGAAAACCTCTCGTAACCTGTGTATAAAAGCTAATAAGTTTTTGCCGTTATAGTATTGCAATATTAGTAACTTATTATAAAGCGATAAGAATACGAACAATCAAAATAAGTTAGCAGTAATTTTCAGATGCTGTTTAAACAGATATTTCAGCCTAATAATACCATCATTCTTACATAAAGTTTTTAACTTTGCGGTTTATCAACAGGGTGTTAATAGTGTAATGTAAATTGCTTATTATCAGTAAATACATACTAAATAGGCTTGTTAATATCATCCTAATAGGCATTTGTTTAGAGTTAATAACTTCATAAGCAAGAAAAAGAAGAAGAAATAACTAACAGTATTAACAGGCTATTATAATCATCATATATTTTTTAAAATTGAACTAAAGAATAATATATTAATAATGAAAAAGGAGAAGTGGTTAATAAGTGGTTTTGCCGATGAGCCCATCGATGCAAATATCGACTTAAAGAAGGCTATTAATGATCTGAAGAAAGAGAAGAATGCAGTGATTATGGCTCACTACTACCAAGTAGGAGAAATACAGGATATTGCCGATTACGTAGGCGATAGTCTGGCATTAGCTCAATGGGCAGCCAAAACAGAAGCAGACATCATTGTATTATGTGGTGTTCACTTCATGGGAGAAACTGCCAAGATTCTCTCTCCGAACAAGAAAGTGTTGGTTCCCGACTTAAACGCAGGCTGTTCATTGGCCGATAGTTGCCCGGCTGATAAGTTTGCTCAATATGTCAAAGAACACCCCGGACACACGGTTATTTCGTACGTAAACACCACAGCTGCGGTGAAAGCAGTAACGGATGTAGTGGTTACCTCTACCAATGCCAAGCAAATAGTGGATAGCTTCCCCAAAGATGAGAAAATAATATTTGGTCCCGATAGAAATTTAGGGAATTATATTAACTCAATTACCAACCGGAATATGTTGCTTTGGGATGGTGCCTGCCATGTGCATGAACAGTTCTCTGTGGAAAAGATTGTGGAGCTGAAAGCTAAATATCCGAATGCAGCCGTATTGGCACACCCTGAATGTAAAAGCACTATCTTGGTTTTGGCAGATTATGTAGGTTCTACAGCTGCATTGCTGAAGTATTCGGCCAATAGTGATAAGGATACGTTTATTGTAGCTACCGAATCGGGTATTCTTCATGAGATGCAAAAGAAATCGCCACAGAAGACGTTTATTCCTGCTCCTCCCAATGATAGTACGTGTGCTTGCAATGAGTGTAACTTTATGCGCTTAAATACAATGGAGAAGCTTTATAATTGCTTGAAATATGAATTCCCCGAGATAGAGGTAGATCCGGAGATTGCGAAAGAGGCAGTAAAGCCTATTAAGAAGATGCTGGAGATATCGGAGGAGTTGGGGTTATAGGGTTTAAAATAAAAGTTAATAAATTATTAAATTAAGCTTTATTTTAATAATATGTATATATATTAGCAGCGACAAATAATTATTTAACTAAAAACAAAAGACAACTGCTATGGCTAGATTGAAAGAATTTACCTTGATGGAAGGTGAAACGATTCTTGCGGAGATTGAAGGTGACGCGTATAATGATTCACCAAATCCTATAGTACAATTAATTACTGCTTTTTTAAAGGTTTTCTGGTTGATACTTGGTATTAAGTTGCGTACTTATATTATTGCAACTAATCTTCGTATTGTTCAAGTTGATAAGAAAACTATTTTCTGGGGAATGTTGCCAGGAGATACTTGTGTTATAACATTAAATAAAGCTTCTATTCAGTCTGTTGGATATGCAATGGCTACCAGCTTCTTTATATTTAGAAAGTTTTATTTTTTGATGGCCAATATGAGCGGATTGATTCGTATCACTTACAAAGGCAATGAAAAACAACTTATTGAAGCATGCAATCAGATAGATAAAATTGTATGTGAAGTTAAATAATAACATTAGCTTAAAAATAAAAAGCCAACTTTAATAGTTGGCTTTTTTATTTTTATAAATGAAACTTAAGCATATTACGCATACAATATGAAATGCATGAACTTATTGAAATTATAAGTTCTGGCACGTTCTTCAGCCGAAAAAATATCAAGAAACCACCAAACAAAGAAGCCATTTAATGTAATCACTTTCAGAACTGCCAAAGCATAGTCTTCCAATAGAAATCTCTCCAATCCAAGGAAGATTGCTATTAAAAAAACACCAAAGGGTTTCTGAAATTCAATACCTTCTATGAGATACCATTTACTATCATCAAGCTTTTCTAATTCTTCTCTGATAACTTTCATATCCTGATGATTGAAGTTTTTTACATTCAATTTAATGAACGTGTCTATTTTGCTTTTTTCCATACTAAGTATTATAAAGAATTAAAGAATTTATTTAATTTCTTCACCGCCAATGCCCGATGACTAATATCATTCTTTATATCATTTCCCAGTTCTGCAAAGGTTTTATCATATCCGTCGGGCATAAAGATGGGGTCGTAACCGAAACCGGCCTCTCCCCTCTTCTCTTCAATGATCTTTCCGCGAATAATACCTTCGAACAGATATTCCTTTCCATCTAAAATAAGCGAGATGGCTGTGCGAAATTGAGCTTTACGGTTTTCTTTTCCTTGTAGTTTATCCAATACTTTCAGCATATTGGCCTGTGCGCTTTTATCTTCGCCTGCATAGCGAGCCGAGTAAACTCCCGGCTCATTATTCAGTGCTTCTATTTCAAGACCGGTATCGTCGGCAAAAGCATCTAATCCGTAGTTATTATAGATGTATTGAGCTTTAAGTAAAGCGTTGCCTTCCAACGTATCGGCTGTTTCGGGGATATCTACATCGCAGTTTATGTCTTTTAAACTTAAGAGTTCGATGCTATCGCCTAAAATAGCAGCAACTTCTTCTAACTTATGCTGATTGTTAGTAGCGAAAACCAGTTTCATATTAGTTACGAGTTACGGGTTACAAAGTTACGAGTTACGGGTTATACAAAGTTACGAGTTACGGGTTACAAAGTTACGAGTGGTATAGATATTCTTGTGACTCGTAACTTGTAACTCGTAACTCGTAACTAATTACCAAATTTATTTCACTTTTATTCGGTCGAACCCTTCGCCATACACTCCAATTACGGAGCTTTGGGAAACAAAGGCATTCGGATCTATATCTTTCACCAAGCGGAAGATACCTACCGACTGGCTTTTCTTGGCCATTACAACCAATACTTTTGTATCGTTTTTGCTATACCATCCCTGTCCGTTGAGTACGGTTACTCCACGATGGGTTTCGGACAATATACGATCGGCTATTTTATCATAATCTTTAGAGAAGATGAAAAACTGAACAGACTGCCGGGCACTGTTAATTACAGTATCGAGCACAAAGCTGATTACAAATAGAGTTACAAAACCGAATACAACTCGTTTCCAGTCTTCGAAGATGAAGTAACAGGAAGATATAATCACGATGTCGCAATAAAGAATCATTCTTCCAAAGGTTACATCGCGGTATTTGTTGACTACAGCAGCAATGATATCGGTTCCTCCGGTGCTTCCGTTGTTGATGAAAACGATACCAAGCCCCAATCCACATAAGGCAGCTCCCAGTACACAAGCCATGAATTCTTGCCCCTCTCCTATTATTTTAGCATCTCCTACCAATTCCTGGAATAATCCGAGAAGGAAGGTCAACATAAAAATGGCGAAGAGAGTTTTAATGGTAAACTTCATTCCCAATATCTTGAAAGAGAAAAGAAGCAATACAGTATTAATAGTAAAGTAACTGTATTGAATAGGTATTCCTGTGGCATAGAAGATGATAGCCGCAATACCCGTTACGCCTCCTGTAGTAATTTGATAGGGAAGCAGAAACGCAGCCCAAGCCATTGAATAACAGCAAAGACCAAACGTAATAAAGACCATATCCTTGGCTTCACGAAGGATGTTAGTCTTGTTAAGTGTGTTAAGTTTGTTCATTTAGAAATTTAGATTACGATATTTACTATTTTTTTAGGGACAATAATAATCTTCTTAGCCTCTTTTCCTTCCATCCATTTGGTAGAACGTTCGTCTTTCAGTACTTCGGCTTGAATGGCATCGTTGGCAGCATCGGCAGCAAACTCCATGGTGAAACGTGCTTTACCATTAAATGAAATGGTGTAGTTAATGACATCTTCTTTCAGATAGTCTTCGTTGTATGCAGGCCATGCAGCGTCGAATACGGTACCATTGTTGTTCAATGTTTGCCAAAGTTCTTCGCAAATATGGGGTGCGAATGGAGAAAGAATGATGATCAGTTGGTTTAATATTTCTTTTTTACTGCACTTTAAAGAAGATAATTCGTTTACACAAATCATGAAAGCACTAACCGAAGTGTTGAATGAGAATGTTTCAATATCTCCGGTTACCTTCTTGATAAGTTTATGCAGCGATTTCAATTCTTCTTTGGTGGCCGGTTCGTTGGTTACGGCATATTCTCCGTTGCGGTTGTAGAACAACGACCAGAATTTACGGATGAAACGATATACACCGTCTATACCATTCGTATCCCAAGGTTTTGACTGTTCCAAAGGACCTAAGAACATTTCGTACATACGCAGTGTATCGGCTCCGTATTTATCTACAATAACATCGGGATTTACTACGTTGAACATAGATTTACTCATCTTCTCTACCGCCCATCCGCAGATGTATTTGCCATCATCTTCTAAAATGAACTCTGCATTGGCATTGTCGGGACGCCAGGCTTTGAAGGCTTCCAAATCTAATGCATCATTCGATACAATGTTTACATCTACGTGTAAGGGAGTAACATCGTATTGATCTTTCTTATTCAGCGATACATACGTATTGGTATTTTTAATGCGATACACGAAATTACTGCGTCCTTGAATCATCCCCTGGTTAATAAGCTTTTGGAAAGGTTCTTGTTTAACGCATACACCCATATCAAATAAGAATTTGTTCCAGAAGCGAGAGTAAATCAAGTGTCCGGTGGCATGCTCGGTTCCACCTACATATAAATCAACGTTCTGCCAATAATTGATAACATCCGGAGCCACCAGATAGTCATTATCTTTGGGGTCCATATAGCGCAGGTAATAGGCTGATGAACCGGCAAACCCGGGCATCGTATTCAATTCCAATGGGAATATGGTGATATTATCTATAAGAGTGTTTGATACTACTTTCTTGTTTACACTATCCCACGCCCAGTTGGTGGCATTGCCCAATGGTGGTTCTCCTGTTTCGGTGGGCAGATATTTATCTACTTCGGGAAGTTCCAACGGCAGGCAATCTTCGTCAATCATGTACGGCATATTGTTTTTGTAATATACCGGGAATGGTTCTCCCCAATAACGTTGACGCGAGAATATAGCATCGCGCAAGCGATAGTTTACTTTTACTTTACCCAATCCGCTTTCGGCAATGTATTCTTTTGTTTTCAGGATGGCTTCTTTTACGGTCAGTCCATTCAATACCAATCCGTCTTCGGAAGTTCCCGGGCGTGGAGAGTTCATCATGATCCCCTCTTTGGCATCGAAACTTTCTTCGGATACGTCGCATCCTTCAATCAACGGACGGATTTCCAGATTGAAGTGTTTGGCAAAAGCATAGTCGCGGCTGTCATGAGCCGGTACAGCCATGATGGCTCCCGTGCCGTATCCTGCCAATACATAATCGCTGATCCAAACGGGAATTGCCTCGTTGGTAAGCGGATTGATGGCATAACTTCCCGAGAATACTCCGCTTACGCTGCGGTCGGCAATACGTTCGCGTTCGGTGCGTTTCTTGGTGCGTTCCAGATAAGCATTTACTTCTTCTTTTTGCTCGGCAGTAGTGAGTTGGCATACCAATTCGCTTTCGGGAGCTAACACCATAAAGGTTACCCCGAATACAGTATCGGCACGAGTAGTAAATATAGTAAATTCAATATCCGAATCCTTTACTTTGAATTGCATTTCGGCACCTTCGCTCCTACCGATCCAGTTGCGCTGTGTTTCTTTCAGCGAATCGGTCCAATCAACAGAATTTAGTCCGTCCAACAAGCGTTGCGAGTAAGCAGAAACGCGCAAACACCATTGGCGCATTACTTTTTGGATAACGGGAAATCCGCCACGTTCAGACAAACCGTCTATTACTTCATCGTTTGCCAATACGGTTCCTAAACCTTCGCACCAGTTTACCATCGTATTTCCTAAGTAAGCCATACGGTAGTTCATCAGCACTTCTTGTTTTCGTTGCTCATCGAATGCCTTCCATTCTTCGGCAGTAAAGCTTATATCTTCGCTGCAAGCAATGTTCATGCCTTCGGTTCCTACTTGGGCAAATGCTTCTATCAGCTCGTCGATAGGGCGTGCCTGTTGTTCATCTTTGCAATAATAGCTATTAAACATTTTTACAAATGCCCATTGTGTCCATTTATAATAAACGGGGTCGCAGGTTCGTATCTCTCTGTCCCAATCGAACGAGAAGCCTATTTTATCTAATTGTTCGCGGTATCTTTTGATGTTTTCTTCGGTAGTAACCGCCGGATGTTGTCCGGTTTGTATGGCATATTGTTCGGCCGGCAAACCGTAGGCATCATATCCCATAGGATTCAATACATTAAATCCTTGAAGTCGTTTGAAGCGTGCATAGATGTCCGAAGCAATGTATCCCAGTGGGTGTCCTACGTGTAGTCCTGCTCCCGATGGGTAAGGAAACATATTTAGTACATAGTATTTCTGCTTCGAAGTGTCTTCCGTTACTTGGTAGGTTTTATCTTCCTTCCATTTCTGTTGCCACTTTTTTTCGATTTCTTTGAAATTGTATTCCATAGTTGGTATCTTATTTTTTATATTATTATTAACGAAATGAGGGAATATTTCTTTAGCTGTTTCATGAGATATTACATTATAATGTTTAATATCAAACAAATCGGCATAAGCTTTAAATTTATTTTTATAAGCGTCGTTAAGTACCGATAAATAGCTTTTTTGTGAATCTGCAATATGAATAACTGATATAAAAATAAGCTTATTTTCCTTATTTATACAGTTTTTTGTTGCTTCATCAATAAGCTTTCCTTTGGGTGTTTTTAATATTACCGCATTTACTCTTTGTAAGCTATCTATTGATTTTTTTACTAAATTATCTATTCTTTCTTCTACAGTCTTTTTATTGAATTCATTTTCTTTGGTATAATCTTTTAGTTCTATCAAGTAGAAAATATTCTTTTCTTTGTCTAACCAACAAGCATCCATTTCCTTGAAGAAATCTCCTGAGAGATTACAAAAAGAATCGCAATCCTGAAATCTAAACCAGTCTTTGGTAGGGAAATTCAGCGTTATTTCACTTTCTGTAAACCCGTTCATTGCAATCCTAAGTTCAATTTTATTTCCTCATCGTACATTTTAAGTGTTTCTTCTACAATGGAGTTTTGAGGGAATATTTCTTTAAGATTATAGAAACTGCTTTTAATATCTTCTTCTTCTTTTTCGAGCGAACAGCAGAGTATATCTTGTTTTTCTCTTTGTGCAATGATATAGAGTTGTTTTAATACAAAATAATTATGAGTGGTTAGAAATAGTTGTATACCTGATTTTGTGAGAACAGATAATAAGTTGATCATTTCTCTGATGGCTCCCGGATGTAAGCAGGTTTCGGGTTCATCCATAAATAATACGGTGTTTTCTGTTAATTGCTTATTTTTTAACAAAGTAGTGAGTATACCAATTCGTTTGATACCCTCTGCTGTTAATTGCATAGAAAACTCTGTATTGCTTTTTTTGAAAATAAACCGATCGGTAGAATCAACTTGCATTAATTCTCCATCAAATAATTTAATAAGTATTTGTTTGGCATCTTCCAGATTTTCAGCTAATTGATCTTTAGAAGTAGGAACATCCAAAGAGTTTATTAAATCCATATATGTTTCATCAAAACCCGGGTAATGATGAATATTGCTGATTGCTTTTATAGCATTGAATGCAGTTAATACTTCTTTGGCAGGAATAAACAAATAGTTTTTATTATTACTTAGTGGTATGTTATATTGAATATTCTGTATTTCGGTTTTAGTAGTTTCTCCAAATGAAAAATCTACGCTGACGTTGTTTTCAAAAAATATGCTGGTTGTTAATTTATCGTTACTTTCTTTTTTTACCAAATCTCCCAATCCCGACTTTCGCGGTTGGAAAACATTATAAAACTTTTCGGATAGAATTCTTTTATAGTTAATGTTTTTGTTATGTTGCTCTTTGCTTATAAATAACTCGTTTGCTTTTCCGGTGGCATATAATAATTTCAATAGTCCTGTTTTGCAAGTATCATTTTTACCTACAATAACTGTTATTTTAGGAAAAGGAATAGGATTTTCAAAAGATGAAAATCCCATAAAGTTATGTATCATAGCTTTTTGTATCATAGCCGCTTTTTCTATCAAAGAAATAATTTGAGTACAAAGATAATCAAAGAATGATTCACTAACATCGAAAATCAATTGATTCCGAAAGAAAAAAGAATATTTGCGAAAGTATAGAAACAAAGGGTATTATCAAATTATCATTTTGATAATTAAAGAGCGGTAGTTTTCGTGATTTCGGAGGTAGGAGAGGGGGAGGTAAAATGCTACCGGCACTTGATTAAAATGCCGGTAGCATTTGAAGCAAATGCCGGTAGCATTTAGGTTGAATGGTGGTAGCATTTTATAGATATAAAAATGATATTTTATCTTTCCCAATCTTAGCCATAACCAAAATGCTTTCAAATTTATTATCTTTGCACCCCTAATCAAACTAAAAAATCCGATGTCAGTAGATAACGATATTGTTCTTACCCCAATGATGAAACAGTTTCTCGACTTAAAAGCCGAACACCCCGATGCTGTTATGCTGTTTCGTTGTGGAGACTTTTACGAAACTTATTCTACTGACGCCATTATAGCTTCCGAAATACTTGGTATAACGTTAACAAAGCGTGCCAATGGGAAGGAGAAAACTATAGAGATGGCAGGATTCCCTCATCATGCACTCGATACTTACTTGCCTAAACTGGTTCGTGCCGGAAAGCGAGTGGCTATTTGCGATCAGTTGGAAGATCCGAAGGCTACCAAGAAGCTGGTAAAACGTGGTATCACGGAGTTGGTTACGCCGGGTGTATCTATCAATGATAACATACTTAATTATAAAGAGAATAATTTCGTAGCTGCTGTTCACTTCGGAAAGGGTAGCTGTGGTGTTGCCTTTTTGGATATTTCGACCGGAGAGTTTCTTACTGCCGAAGGACCTTTTGATTATATAGATAAATTACTGAATAACTTTGGTCCGAAAGAAGTGCTTTTCGAGCGCGGTAAACGTGGTATGTTCGAGGGTAACTTCGGGAGCAAATTCTTTACATTCGAACTGGAAGACTGGGTGTTTACCGATAGCAGTGCTCGCGAGAAGTTGCTCAAGCATTTCGAAACCAAGAACCTGAAAGGCTTTGGAGTAGAACACCTGAAGAACGGAATCATAGCTTCCGGAGCTATCTTGCAATACCTAACCATCACTCAGCATACACAAATAGGTCATATCACTGCTTTATCTCGTATCGAAGAAGATAAGTATGTGCGTCTCGATAAGTTTACCGTGCGTAGCTTAGAACTGATTTCTACGATGAACGATGGCGGTACAAGTCTGCTCAATGTAATCGACCGAACTATCAGCCCAATGGGAGCCCGTATGCTAAAGCGTTGGCTGGTTTTTCCTTTGAAAGATGAAAAACCCATCAACGATCGGTTGAATGTGGTAGAATACTTCTTCCGCAAACCGGAGTTTAAAGAACTGATCGAAGAGCAACTTCATTTGATAGGCGATCTGGAACGTATTATTTCCAAAGTAGCCGTAGGACGTGTATCGCCGCGAGAAGTAGTGCAACTTAAAGTAGCCTTGCAGGCCATTGAACCAATAAAGAATGCTTGTTTGACTGCCGACAATGCCAGTTTGAATAGGATAGGAGAGCAGCTTAACCTTTGCTTGTCTATTCGCGAAAAGATAGCGAAAGAAGTCAATAACGATCCTCCTTTGTTAATCAATAAAGGAGGGGTGATTCGCGAAGGGGTTAACCAGGAATTGGACGAGCTTCGTCAGATTGCTTATTCCGGAAAAGATTACCTCTTGAAAATACAGCAACGCGAGAGTGAGGCTACCGGTATTCCAAGCTTGAAGATTGGCTTTAATAACGTCTTCGGTTATTATATTGAGGTGCGCAACATTCACAAAGACAAAGTGCCCCAAGAGTGGATACGCAAACAGACATTGGTAAATGCCGAACGCTACATCACACAGGAGCTAAAGGAATACGAAGAGAAGATTCTGGGTGCGGAAGATAAGATCCTTTCGCTTGAAAGCAAATTGTACAACGATCTGGTGCTTTCTTTAGTAGAGTACATACCTGCCATTCAGATAAATGCCACTCAGATAGCCCGTTTAGACTGTCTGCACGCATTGGCCAATGTGGCTCGTGAGAATAATTACATTCGTCCCGTTATATCCGAAGATGATGTGCTCGACATCCGTCAGGGCAGACATCCGGTGATTGAAAAACAGTTGCCGGTAGGAGAGAAGTATATCGCCAACGATGTGATGCTTGACACTAATTCTCAGCAAATTATCATTATTACCGGACCCAATATGGCTGGTAAGTCGGCTCTTTTGCGCCAGACGGCTTTAATAACCCTGCTTGCACAAATCGGTTCGTTTGTGCCTGCCGAGAGTGCTCATATAGGCATGGTCGATAAGATATTTACCCGTGTAGGTGCCAGCGATAATATATCGGTAGGAGAGTCTACCTTCATGGTGGAGATGAATGAGGCATCGGATATCCTTAACAATGTATCTTCTCGTAGCTTAATATTGTTTGATGAGTTAGGGCGAGGTACTTCTACATACGACGGTATTTCCATTGCCTGGGCCATTGTGGAGTATATACATGAGCATCCTAAAGCAAAAGCCCGTACCTTATTCGCTACCCATTATCATGAGTTAAATGAAATGGAGAAATCTTTTAAACGGATTAAGAACTATAACGTAACCGTTAAGGAAGTAGATAATAAAGTGATTTTCCTGCGCAAATTAGAACGGGGTGGGAGTGAGCACTCCTTTGGTATTCATGTAGCTAAGATGGCAGGTATGCCCAAAAGTATCGTAAAAAGGGCGAATGATATACTTGGTCAGTTAGAGTCCGATAACCGCAAACAAGGAATAGCAGGTAAGCCACTGGCTGCCGTAAGCGAGCATAGAGAGGGTATGCAACTGAACTTCTTTCAATTAGATGATCCTATATTAAGCCAGATACGCGATGAGATACTTACGCTGGATGTCAATAACTTAACTCCTATCGAAGCTTTAAATAAGCTGAATGATATAAAGAAGATAGTGAAAGGGAAGTAATTTTCTTAGTGGAGAGTGGGGGAGTTGAGAGTGGAAAATTACGATGTCGCATAAAATTCTAATGCTGCACAGACTCCTCCCCTGCAAGGGGGAGGTGCCCAAAGGGCGGAGGGGGTGATAGCATAATATAAACTTTATATGGGTGAACTAATAAACAAACCAGACCAAAAACAATTTCGTCAAAAGCTACGTCGCCAAGCCACTCCTGCAGAAAATATGCTTTGGAAGTTATTAAAGAATAAACAAGTAGGTGGTTTGAAATTTCGTCGCCAACATGGAGTTGGCCCCTTTATTCTTGATTTTTATTGCCCGGAAATTCGTTTAGCTATTGAATTGGATGGTGAACCTCACAATAAACAAGAAGAATATGATGATATACGGAGTGAGTATTTATATAGAGAAGCTAAAATAACAGTTCTTAGATTTGAGAATCGAATGGCTTTTATTAATCCTTCGAGTATTATTGATGGTATTTTAGAGTTTAAGGAGAAGAATAGGGGAAGTGTTGATTGATTCTACCCCCTCCGCCCTTTGGGCACCTCCCCCTTGCAGGGGAGGAGTCCATGCGGTATTAGAACCTATATAGCATTAGATCCATATAATGTTGAAGAATTAGCTTTTGGATGCCGCAGGAATCCCTCCCCTATAAAGGGGAGGTGCCCAACAGGCAGAGAGGCCTTACCTCTTAATCGGCGGATTCATCTTATCCAACTTCTTTCCCAGCAATATACTTGCTACACCTATAATAATAAATGGTATGCTTAACCATTGTCCCATGTTCAAGGTCATCCCTTCTTCAAAAGAAACTTGGTTTTCTTTGATAATTTCTATAAAGAAACGGAAGGTGAATATAAGCGTCAGGCAGAGTCCGAAGAAGAACCCACGATGTAGCTTCTTATTATAGTTCTTATATAGATATATCATTACCAGGAAGAAGATGAAGTAAGCTATGGCTTCATATAGCTGTGCCGGATGCCGTGGAAGCATATCTTCTTTCTCGAAGATAAATGCCCAGGGAACATCGGTAACATTACCAATAATTTCGGAATTCATCAGGTTGGCCAAGCGGATGAAGCAAGCGGTGAGAGGAGTGGCTACGGCTATCATATCCACCACATCCATATAATTCATCTTTACTTTGCGTGTATAAAGCCAAAGGGCAATAATCAATCCTAATGTACCCCCATGACTGGCTAAGCCGGCATATCCTGTGAATCTCCAGGCTCCGTTTACCTTTTGTATGGGGAGAATCATCTCTACCAAATGATTTAAGTAGTATTCCGGTTGATAAAATAAGCAATGCCCCAAGCGTGCACCGATTAATATACCAAAGAAACAATAAAAGAAAAGCGGATCGAATTTCTTTTCATCAATCTTTTTATCCCGATACTGGTATCGTACAATGAAATAAGCAAGCGCTATTCCTACACACCATAACAGACCATAATACCTGATTGCAATTCCAAATATAGAGAAAAGCGTTTCGTCAGGGTTCCAGTTTACATACATGAGAAAGTGGTTCATATCTATTTCTTCTTTGGTTTATATTCGGTTTTATTTCTTATAATATATATAGCAACCATTTAATACTGTTACACGTGGAACTTATTGTTAGGAGTTAAACCTAAATACTGACTCCCGGTTACTAACATACAGTTTTATACATTAAAGCGGAAATGCATAATATCTCCGTCTTCTACAATGTATTCTTTACCTTCTACACTTAGTTTACCGGCTTCTTTTACTGCGGCTTCCGA
This sequence comes from Bacteroides sp. 224, assembly GCF_010500995.1. GTDB lineage: Bacteria > Bacteroidota > Bacteroidia > Bacteroidales > Bacteroidaceae > Bacteroides. The sequence continues at coordinate 27,032 of NZ_QVMK01000016.1, forward strand.
ACCGTATTGAATAAAATCATTGTATTTAATTACTTCTGCGCGGATAAATCCTTTTTCGAAGTCGGTATGTATTACTCCGGCACATTGAGGGGCTTTGCTACCTTTAAGATAAGTCCAGGCACGAACTTCCTGTACGCCTGCGGTGAAGTAAGTTTCCAGATTAAGAAGTTTATAAGCAGATTTGATAAGACGTGATACGCCCGATTCTTCCAAACCAACCTCCTGAAGAAACATCTGACGGTCTTCGTAAGTTTCCAACTCGGCAATGTCTGCTTCTGTTTTGGCGGCTACAATAAGTATTTCGGCATTTTCTTCTTTTACTGCCTCGCGTACCATTTCTACGTATTTATTTCCGTTTACGGCACTTGCTTCATCTACGTTGCATACATAAAGCACCGGTTTGCTGGTTAAGAGGAATAGCTCGCGTGCTGCTTTCTGTTCGTCTTTGCTATCAAACTGAACGGTACGGGCTGCTTTTCCCATATCTAATGCCTCTTTGTACTTCACGAGTACGTCGTAAATAAGCTTAGCATTCTTGTCGCCACCTGTTTGTGCCTGCTTTTGCACCTTCTGGATACGGGTTTCGATGGTTTCCAAGTCTTTTAGCTGTAGTTCGTAGTCGATGATTTCTTTATCACGTATCGGGTTTACGCTACCATCTACATGTGTAATGTTATCATCGTCGAAACACCGCAAAACGTGTAAGATGGCATCCGTTTCGCGAATATTGGCAAGAAATTTATTACCCAGTCCTTCGCCTTTGCTTGCTCCTTTTACTAACCCGGCGATGTCTACAATCTCTACAGTAGTAGGCAGAATGCGTTGAGGTTTAACAAATTCGGCTAATTTATTTAAACGTTCATCGGGAACGGTTATTACACCCACATTAGGTTCGATAGTACAGAAGGGGAAGTTTGCCGATTGTGCTTTTGCATTAGACAAACAGTTGAAAAGAGTCGATTTTCCTACATTAGGCAATCCGACAATACCACATTGTAAAGCCATTATTTATAGTTTTCTTAAAATTTTCTGGCTGCAAAGATAGATATTATTATAAGAATGATGAAATAAACCTTCTTGCTATCAGATAATTCATTTCTTTTTATGAAGAATTTCGGTTTTTGTCTTTGCTTATTCTTTTCGATTTGTACTGTTTAAAAGAATAGTGTACCTTTTCTAAAAAATAGAAGCCATGAAATATTTTAGTAGGGTGTAAAATACCACCCAATATCTATCAGAAACCACCCGAAAACTATCACTTGTTAGTTTTCACCCTATAAAGTGACGGAAACTGTCCTATTCATCGTTGAGATATGCCCTATGTTTGTAGTATCGAAACAACGAAAAACAATTTAAAAATATAAAGTTATGAAGAGCAGTTTAGATTTTCAAAAAGACTTGGTAAGCGTACAAAATGATTTATTCCGTTTTGCAATTAAATTGACTGCTAACCGCGAAGAAGCTAACGACCTGTTGCAAGAAACTTCTTTAAAAGCATTAGATAATGAAGATAAGTATACGCCCGATACCAACTTTAAGGGTTGGATGTATACCATCATGCGCAATATATTTATCAACAACTACCGTAAAGTAGTTCGCGAACAGACTTATGTAGACCAAACCGACAATCTTTACCACCTTAATCTTCCTCAGAACTCCGGTTTCGAAAGTACAGAGGGTGCTTATGATTTGAAGGAAATGCGTCGTATTGTTAACTCTTTGCCTCGCGAATACCGTCAGCCTTTCTCCATGCACGTGGCCGGATTCAAATATCGCGAGATTGCCGAGAAACTCGATCTGCCTTTGGGAACTGTAAAGAGCCGTATTTTCTTTACTCGCCAGAAGTTGCAGGAGGATTTGAAAGATTTCAGATAATTAGATGGATTAGTAATAAATAGGATGTTTTTTAACCTAAACTTTAATTTAAAACTGACTGTGATAGTTTGTTAATGTAGAAAAGTTTGTTTGTTGATAGAGAGCGAGTAGGGGAGCCTGCTCGCTCTTTTTCAATATACTCTCATAAAGTAGAATCTGGTAACTACTAAATAACCATTAATGTGCTTCCAGCCAGTTATTTCCCCATCCGCAATCTGCTTTCAGAGGTACATGCATGGCGTAAGCTCTTTCCATTTCTTCAATAACGATTTGTTCGATGTATCCTTTTTCTTCTGCAGGTACACTAAAGTTTAGTTCGTCATGTACCTGAAGAATCATTTTGGCTTTTACCTGTTCTTTTTGGAAACGTTCATAGATACGAATCATGGCTACTTTAATAATATCGGCAGCGCTTCCCTGAATGGGAGCATTGATAGCATTTCGCTCGGCGTATCCTCTTACAACGGCGTTTCTGGAATTAATATCGGGTAAGAAGCGTTTGCGGTGGAATACGGTTTCAACATATCCTTTTTCTTGGGCTACTTTGATGCTGTGATCCATATACGCTTTTACTTGAGGGTAGGTTTCGAAGTAACCATCAATTAACTCTTTGGCTTCTTTTCTTTCTACATTCATTCGGTCGGCCAGTCCAAAAACAGAGATACCATAAATAATACCGAAATTAGCTGTTTTGGCTTTTCGGCGCATATCTGATGTCACCTCTTTAATGTCTATTTTGTATATTTTGGCAGCGGTTGCCGCGTGAATATCGTATCCACTCAAGAAAGCATCGATCATGTTTTTATCTTCGCTTAAGTGGGCCATAATACGAAGCTCTATTTGAGAATAGTCTGCCGAAAAGAATAAACATCCGTCGTCCGGAATAAAGGCCTTGCGAATCTCTTTTCCATCCTCATCCCGAATAGGTATGTTTTGTAAGTTTGGATTACTGGAACTTAACCTCCCGGTAGCTGTAACTGTTTGGTTGAAAGATGTATGAACTTTTCCTGTTTTGGGGTTGATAAGCTGCGGCAGTGCATCTATATAAGTGCTGAGCAACTTTTTTAATCCTCTGTGTTCCAGTATCTTTCCTATGATATCGTGTTTTCCTCTTAAACTTTCAAGAACTTCTTCGGAAGTAGTATATTGCCCCGTCTTTGTTTTTTTGGCTTTCTCTACAATTTTAAGTTTATCGAATAAAATTTCGCCTACTTGTTTGGGCGATGAAATATTAAACTCTTCTCCGGCAAGCTTATAGATTTCTTTTTCTATTTCCTGAAGTCTTTGGGTGAAATGTTTGGAAGAAGTTTTTAGTGCATCGGTATCTAAGCGTACTCCGTTACTTTCTATTTCAACAAGTACGGGCACGAGTGGCATCTCTATTTCGTAGAATAATTTTTCCGCATCGTTTTTCTTTAATTCTTCCTCCAGAATATTTTTAAGTTTGAGTGTTATGTCTGCATCTTCGCAAGCATATAAATAAATATCCTGGGGTGGGAGGTCGCGCATGTTTTTCTGGTTCTTACCTCTGGCTCCAATTAATTCTTCGATATGTATGGTTTGATAGTTTAGATATACTTCGGCTAAGTAATCCATGTTATGTCGGAGTTCCGGTTGAATAACATAGTGAGCTACCATCGTATCGAATAATTTTCCTTTTACTTGGATGCCATAATTACGCAGTACCAATAAATCGTATTTTATGTTTTGGCCAACTTTAAGCGATTTCTCATTTTCGAAGACCGGGCGGAACTCATTTACTATTTTTAATGCTTCTTCTCTTTCGGGAGGTATCGGAATATAGAATGCTTGGTTTTCGGCAAAACTAAAGCTCATTCCTACCAATTCGCTGTCCATTGGGTCGATTCCGGTGGTTTCCGTGTCTAGAGCAAGAATTTCCGTTGTAAGCAACTTTTTAATAATTTCGCTTCTTTTCTCTTGATTATCAATGAGTTGATAGTCGTAGTTCGAGGAACTTAAGCGCGTCAGATTTTGATATTTTTCTTCTTCCGGCTCTTCGGTCGTAAAATCCGCAAATAAATCGCCTTGAAAAAGGGAGTTTTGACTTTCTTTGGAAACTTTCTTTGTTGACTTAGTTTCTTTTTTGAAGATCCGGTCGATGAGGGTGCGGAACTCAAGTTCTTCGAAAATTTTCCGAAGAGTTTCTTCGTTTGCTTTTTCGCGAACAAGTGAATCCATATCAAGTTCAATCGGAACATCAATTTTAATAGTAGCAAGCATTTTAGAGAAAAGAATCATTTCTCTATTTTCTTCTACTTTAGTTTTTAATGCTCCTTTCAGTTGATCGGTATGGTTGAGCAAATTTTCGATGCTCCCAAATTCGGCAATTAATTTTTGGGCGGTTTTCTCTCCAACGCCCGGGCAACCCGGTATGTTATCCGAAGAGTCGCCCATCAATCCGAGCATGTCGATAATTTGAATAGGGGAGTCTATTCCGAATTTGGCTTTTACCTGTTCAATTCCCATTACTTCGAATTCTTTATCACCATATTTAGGGCGATAAATTAACGCATATTCATTAACTAACTGCCCGTAATCTTTATCGGGTGTCATCATATATGTCGTTATTTTTTGTTTACTTGCTTCGGTGGCGAGGGTGCCGATAACATCATCGGCTTCGTAGCCAGGCACTTCTAAAATGGGTATGTTATAGGCACGTATAATCTCTTTAATAATGGGAACGGACAGGCGAATAGCTTCTGGAGTTTCTTCGCGTTGTGCTTTATACTGTTCGTACATTTCATGGCGAAAAGTGGGTCCGGAAGGGTCGAAGGCTACTCCAATATGGGTAGGATTCTCTTTTTTTAGTATATCTTCTAAGGTATTAACGAACCCTAAGATAGCTGAGGTGTTAAACCCTTTGGAGTTGATTCGAGGATTCTTGATGAAGGCGTAGTAAGCTCTGTAAATAAGTGCATAAGCATCTAAGAGAAAAAGCTTATTGTCTTTGTCCATAATTCTTCTTTTTTTATTGTAAAAGTACAAAAAAATGCCGTATTAATCGTTTTATTATTACTTTTGTACTCGATTAATCAATAGATGGAACGTTTATCTATAATAAAGGCCCCGATTGCTCATGAACTGTCTTCTTTCAAGGAGATTTTTGATAGTTCGCTGACTGGTTCCAATCCCTTGTTGAATGAAGTAATTACACATATTCGGCAGCGGAATGGAAAGATGATGCGTCCTGTTTTAGTGATGCTTATAGCCAGAGTTTTTGGTGAGGTAACACTTTCTACGTTGCATGCTGCTGTGGCATTAGAGCTTCTTCATACAGCCAGTTTGGTACACGATGATGTAGTAGATGAGAGCACACAGCGAAGAGGTCAACTTTCTGTAAATGCTATTTTTAATAATAAAGTAGCTGTATTGGTGGGCGATTTTCTGTTAGCTACTTGTTTGGTTCAGGCCGGAAAAACCGAAAATACAGAGATTATAAATGTTATTTCTTCCTTGGGGCGCGATCTTTCTGAGGGAGAGCTTCTGCAGTTATCTAATGTAAGTAACCCCGAATTTTCAGAAGAGATTTATTTTGACGTAATACGTAAGAAAACGGCTGCCTTATTTGCTGCATGTACAGAGTCGGCTGCTCTTTCTGTTGGCGCAAATCAGGAACAGCGTGAAGTAGCCCGTTTATTTGGCGAATATATTGGTATTTGCTTTCAGATTAAGGATGATATATTCGATTATTTTGATGATAAGAATATAGGTAAGCCTACCGGAAATGATATGATGGAAGGTAAATTGACGCTTCCTGTGCTTTATGCATTGAATTCTACCAATGAAAAGTGGGCGAAAAAGATTGCTTTTGATGTGAAGAGCGGGTCTGCTTCGGCACAGGAAATAGCCCGTTTAGTAGCATTTACCAAGCAGAGTGGGGGCATTGAATATGCCGATAAAATGATGAAGGAATATCAAGATAAAGCACTTTCATTATTGGAAAATGTATCCGATTCGGACATTAAAACTTCTCTTACTACTTACCTGGAGTATCTGGTAGATCGAAAGAAATAATAGTATTTTAATAAGCTGTATAAGAGTTTTGTTACGGCCGCTGAAAGATATTGGCACGGCCGCTGTAACATTTTCTCGCGGCCGTGAGAATTTGTACTCATGCCCGCGAGAAGTGATACTCAAGCCCGTAAGAATATAATAGAACTTTATTAGAAGAATTTAATATCCTCTCCAACAATCTCCGATAGAAGCAAATTGGCCAATCTGCTTGTTCCTAAGCGGAATAGTTCATTCGTTAGCCATTCTTCGCCTAAAACTTCTTTTACAATGGTGTAATATACCAATGCATCATTAACAGTATTAATGCCTCCGGCAGGCTTAAATCCTATCTTGTTTCCTGTTAGATTGTAGTATTCTTTAATGGCTTCGCACATTACATAAGCGGCTTCCGGTGTAGCAGCCGGTTGCATTTTTCCGGTGGAAGTTTTGATGAAATCGGCTCCTGCATACATGGATAGGATAGAGGCTTTTTTGATGTAGGAAGCGCTTTTCAAAGCTCCGGTTTCAAGAATTACTTTGAGGTGACGACCTTTACAGGTATCTTTTATTTCCTGAATCTCTTCGCACATACCTTCATAATCTTCGCTCAGGAACTTTCCGACGTGTATTACTATGTCTATTTCTTCGGCACCTTCCATAACCGCCATAGCAGTTTCGGCTATTTTTACTTCAATAAAGGTTTGAGAAGAAGGGAAACCACCTGATACACAGGCTATTTTTACGTTTTCTACTTCTAAAGTATCACTTACTACTTGTGCAAAATTGGGATATACGCAAATAGCGGCTACGTTTTTAAGATCGGGGTATTCATTCTCGAATCTGTTAACGTTTTCGGTAAATTTCATTACACTTTCGTCGCTATCGGTAGTGTTTAAAGTAGTCAGATCAATACAGTTGAAGAGAAGTTTTTTCACTTCCGGAGTATTGTTTTCCTGCACCTTATTGGCTATGATGTTGGCTACTGTTTCTTGTATTTTAGCGTCGTCGAGCTCTGTATTATATTTATTCAGAGTGATTTCGTACTTCGATAAATTAGCGTCATTCTGTTCCATGATTGCTTAATTTGGGGTTATTTATATGTCTTTGATTATCTCTTTTTGTTTTCTTTTCGAGGTTTTGGATGAAGGATTGTGTAAGATCCACTCCGGTTTGGTTGGCAATGCAGAGTAGCACCCACAGTACATCTGTCAGCTCGTCGGCAAGGTTGAGTTCTTCTCCTTCTTTGGTAGATTGATCGCCATATTGACGGGCCATAATACGCGCTAATTCGCCAACTTCTTCTGTTAAGATAGTCATATTGGTGAGTTCGCTGAAATAACGTACGCCATGCGTTTTAATCCAGCTATCAACTTGTTTTTGTGCTTCTTCGAGAGTCATAATTATTCTTTTGCTTGAGTGTCCATGCAAATGGTTACAGGGCCATCATTGAGTAATTCTACTTTCATATCGGCTCCAAATTCTCCGGTTCCTACTGCTTTTCCTAATGCATGACTTACTTCTTTACAGAATTCTTCATAGATAGGAATGGCAACATCCGGTTTGGAAGCTTTAATATAAGAGGGTCGATTTCCTTTTTTGGTAGATGCATGCAGGGTGAACTGACTGATTATCAGTATTTCTCCATCTACCTCCAGAACCGATTTATTCATGACACCATTCTCATCATCAAAGATGCGAAGGTTGACGATTTTCTTGGTTAGCCATTCAATATCTTCCTTATTATCAGCATCTTCAATGCCTACCAGGATGAGTAAACCTTGCTTGATGGCCGACTTACATTTTCCTTCTATGGTAACAGATGCGTGTGTTACACGTTGTATAACTGCTCTCATTTATTATTTAGTTGAAATAAGTGATAAAGTTACAAATAAAAACAGTTTCTCGCAAGGTGTATTCCGGGGTGGGATAGAGGTTAATGGTTTCTTATAAGCCATCTTTTATTATTTTAGCTTTAGCTGCCCCTATCACTGTAGCTAATTCTTCTTCGGTAGCTTCTCGTATGCGTTTTAGGCTCTTAAAATGTCGTAATAGCTCGGTTTTGGTTTTCTCTCCGATACCTTTTATTTCGTCTAAGGCAGAAGCTACTTGTCTTTTGCTCCGCTTGTCTCTATGGAAAGTAATGGCAAAACGATGCACTTCATCCTGTATTTGTTCCATGAGTCGGAATAAGGGACTTCCTTGTTTTAGGCCAATTGTTTGCGGAGGGAAGCCATAAAGTAGCTCGGAAGTGCGGTGTCTTTTGTCTTTTGCGAGTCCGGCAATGGGTATATCTAATTTTAGCTCCTCCAAAACCTGTCTTACAGACTCCATTTGCCCTTTTCCTCCGTCGGTGATAATTAGGTCGGGTAGGGGTGTTTCTTCCTCTATGGCGCGCGAATAACGCCTTTTGACAACCTCTCTCATGGAGGCATAATCATCGGCTCCTTCTACCGTTTTTATGATGTACTTGCGATAGTCGCTTTTAGAAGGTTTGGCTTTCTTAAATACTACACAAGCTGCAACGGCATCTGCTCCCTGAATGTTAGAGTTATCGAAGCATTCGATTTGATAAGGCATTTTAGGAAGGTGTAATTCTTGCTGTATTTCTTTCATTAACCGTATGCTGCGTTGTTCCGGATTTAGCTTTTCCGATTGCTTCATTCGGTCGGCTTTATACTGCTTTACGTTTAATAAGGAAAGATCTAACAACTTCTTTTTATCTCCTCGCTGGGGGATGGTAAAGGTTACTTCATTGAGTTCTATATCCATAAGGAAAGGAACTATAATCTCTTTAGAGAGGCTCTTATACCTTTCTCTCATTTCGATGATGCCTAATGAGAGTAATTCCTCCTTGGTTTCATTCAATTTTTTCTTGTATTCGAATGTAAATGCCTGATTTATAGAACCATTCGTGATGTGCAGGTAGTTGATAAACGCTGAATTCTCATCTTCTTCGATAGAAAACACGTCTATATTGTGTAATATAGAGCTTACAACCTCCGATTTAGCTCGGTAGTTCTCTATTAATAGGAACTTTTCTTTCACTTTTTGGGCTTCTTCGAACTTCATTTCAGAGGCCAGCTTTTGCATCTCTTCTTGTAGGTGCTTGCTTATTTCTTGTGTATTTCCTTTCAGTATTTCTTTTATTTCGGCTATGTTTTTCTGGTAATCTTCGTGGCTTTGCAAGCCAACGCAAGGCCCGGCACAATTCTTAATATGATATTCCAGGCACACATTAAATTTGCCTGCATGAATGTTTTCGGGTGAGAGATTAAAGTTGCAGGTTCGGAGAGGGTAGAGGTGTTTAATCAACTCCAATATTGCCATCATGGATGGGTAATGACTGTATGGACCAAAATACAGGGAACCATTTCTTATAATCTTTCGCGTCTTAAATATCCGGGGGAAATATTCGTTTTGTACGCAGATAGAAGGGTATGTTTTATCGTCCTTTAGCAATACATTATATCGGGGCTTGTATTGTTTAATTAAGCTGTTTTCGAGCAATAAAGCGTCTTGTTCTGAGTTAACTACAATGTATCGAATATCTGCTATTTTGCTGACGAGTACCCTGGTTTTACCCGGTTCGTGTTCTTTGCTGAAGTACGGATAAACTCTTCGTTTTAAATTCTTGGCTTTGCCCACATAGATAACGGTACTCTCTGAATTCAGGTATTGGTAAATGCCTGGCTTCTCGGGGAGGTTAGAGACAATTCCTTTTAAGTATTCGCTTGTATTTAGTTCTTGAGAGTTCATCCTTTATGTGCGTTTATAAGATGTTTCTATTATCAGGGCAGACACAAGGTCTGCCCTACATCATGCGGAAAATGATTTGCCAGACTTTAAATCGATAAAATAGTTTCAACCTCTGTGTCTTTATCAAAGATATCTATTCCGTGCAGCTCTTTCAACTCAATAATGAAGTTTACATAAACCTTTTTAGGGCTTAACTTTCTAACAAGGTTGCAGGCTGCTTTCATGGTTCCTCCGGTTGCCAGCAGATCGTCATGTAGTACCACCACATCATTTTCGTTTAAAGCATCCTTGTGTATTTGAATGGCATCTGTTCCGTACTCTTTGCTGTAGCTTTCTTCTATTACTTCTGCCGGAAGCTTACCAGGTTTGCGAATAGGGATGAATCCCGCGTTTAATCTCGTTGCTAAAATAGGGCCCATTATGAATCCTCTTGATTCTATTCCTATCACCTTGGTGATTCCTTTATCTTTGTACATTTCGTACATCATATCCGATAGAAGTTGGAGGCATTCGGGGTCTTTAAAAAGTGTTGTTACATCTTTAAATTGCACACCGGGAATAGGGAAGTCAGGGATGTTTCTAAGGCTCCTGATAAGCTTTTCTTTGTTTTTATCCATTCTTTTAGGTTTCTATATAAAAGTAATTGTTTCACGTGAAACATGCGTTTTTATCGGCCGCATAAAACCAGCAGAACATTAATGTCGCTGGGAGAAACTCCCGGTATTCTACTGGCTTGCGCTATGGTTTCGGGATCGATCTTTATTAGCTTTTGTCTGGCTTCTGTGGAGAGAGACTGCAAACTATTGTAGTCGAACTTTCCTTTGATCTTGATACTTTCCAAACGCGCTAATTTATCGGCAATCATTTTCTCTCTGTCGATGTAGCCTTGATACTTGATTTGTATTTCTGCTGCTTCGATGATTTCTTCTTTTCGCTCAGAGATTTTATCGAGTTCGCGTTTAAACGCCGGAATATGTTCCGCAATGTTTTCGATGGTTATTTGAGGGCGATTGATTAAATCGATCAATTTGCATCCTTGCTTTAATGGGGTAGTGCCTAATGTTTCTAATGCATCATTTATTAATGCAGCTTTAATAGAATAGTTTTTGGTGAAGTCGATGATATGATTGATTGCTTCCTTTTTTGTTTTCAATAAATTGTATCGATCTTCTTTGGCTAATCCTAATTGATATGCCTTTTCTGTTAGGCGCACATCGGCATCATCTTGGCGAAGCAAGATTCTGTATTCGGCTCGGGAAGTAAACATGCGATAAGGTTCATCAACTCCTTTTGTTACCAAGTCATCGATAAGTACACCTATATAAGCTTCATCGCGACCGAGTGTAAATGGAGTTCCTCCATGACAGTTAATGTGTGCATTAATACCAGCAATGAGTCCTTGCCCTCCGGCTTCTTCATATCCGGTAGTTCCGTTTACTTGTCCGGCAAAGAATAGATTTTTGATAACCTTCGATTCCAACGAATGTTTTAATTGGGTAGGGTCGAAGAAATCGTATTCTATGGCATATCCCGGGCGATAGATAACCAAATCTCTAAATGCAGGAACTTTCTTCAATGCAGCAATTTGAATGTCGAGTGGGAGAGAGGAAGAGAATCCATTTAAATAAAGTTCTTGCGTAGTTTCTCCTTCGGGCTCCAAGAATAATTGATGCTGAATCTTCTCGGGGAAAGTAACTATTTTAGTTTCAATACTGGGGCAATAACGCGGGCCAATACTTTGAATTTGTCCGTTGTAAAGGGGCGAATCCGGCAATCCTTTTTCTAATATGGCATGTACTTCTTCGTTGGTATAGCAAGTCCAGCATTGCAATTGTTTGAGCTGGCGAGAACCTGTATTCATAAACGAGAACTTATGAAAATCGGATTCGCCATATTGAAGTTCCATCAAGCTATAATCTACGCTTCTTCCATCAATACGTACAGGAGTACCGGTTTTCATACGGTCATATTGAACCCCATGTTTTGCGATGGATTCGGTTAACTTGTAAGATGCGGGTTCTGCCATTCTTCCTCCGGGGATTTGAACCTTCCCTACATGCATCAATCCATTTAAGAAAGTGCCGGCTGTTAAAACAATGGTTTTGGCATGGAAGGTAACATCCAGTTGAGTTCTTAAACCGATAACCTCTCCATTTTCAACAAGTATTTCTTCTACGGTATCTTGCCAAATATGCAGGTTGTTTGTATTTTCCAGAACCTCTCGCCAAGCCCATATAAATTTATTGCGGTCGCATTGGGCTCTCGGGCTCCACATAGCCGGACCTTTGGAGCGATTTAATATTCGGAATTGAATAGCTGTTTGGTCGGTAATTAACCCCATGTAGCCACCCAAAGCATCAATTTCGCGAACAATTTGTCCTTTCGCGATGCCTCCGACAGCAGGGTTACAGCTCATTTGCCCCATTTTATTCATGTCCATTGTAATAAGACATGTTTTCGATCCTAAATTGGCAGCGGCAGCAGCAGCCTCACAGCCAGCATGACCGGCGCCAATAACAATCACATCGTAGTTAAAATCCATAAAATCCTTTCTAAATATGTAGTATGCAAAGTTACGTGTTTATTTTCTTTCTGCCATATAATATGCGAAAAGCGTAATTGTATCTAATTGTTAAACAGTGGTTAAGAATGGTTGTAGGGGGTGTTTTCGTTAATTCATTCTTGTATGAATATTCAAGAAAACATCTATTTTTGTGGAAAAGGGAAAATAAAATATGAGGCATAGACATTGGCTGCTATTGATTGTTGCATTGTTGGGATTGACGTCGTGTGTGTATAAGTCGGCTCCTTTTCCGTTTATGACGAAAGTTGACTCTCTGTTGGAAGTTAAACCGGATAGCGCATTATCGCTATTGGAATCTTTAACGGATGTTGAATCTATGAGTTCCTCACAGCAAGCTGAATATGCGTTGCTTTTAACCAAGGCAATGGATAAAAATATGCTTCCTTTTGTAAATGATTCATTGATAAAAACAGCAGTGGATTATTACCAAAAAAGTTCTGATGAGTATATAAAAGCAGATGCCTATTATTACCAGGGCAGAGTTTACCGACAATTGGGAGACGATAAATTTGCAGTAGAATCTTTTCTGGCCGCATTAGATGCTCTTGGCGAGAATACCGAAACCAAACTGAATGTGATTATAAATGCCAATCTGGCTTCTTGTTATACCAATCAGGGGTTGTATGCTCGTGCGATGGAAAGGTATAGAAAAGCATATTCTATTGGATTAAAAATTGCCGATAAAGAGAATTATGCTTTTCTATTAAGAGACATAGGTAATACATTCTTGTTTTTAGAGGAACCGGATAGTGCATTGAATTATTATCAGCAAGGGTTGGCAGTGGCTTATAGCGCAAATGATTCTCTTTGGACCTCTACCATTCTTTTTGATATAGCCCATTTTTATAATGAAAGGGCCATTTTTGATAAAGCGAATGAATATGTTTCTCAAGCTATTTATTTCAATCCGGAATCGGAAGATCTATCTTCCTATTATTTCCTGAAGGGCAGTGTTTTTCTGAGCCTTGAAAGAAATGATTCGGCCGATTATTATATCAAGAAAAGTTTAGAGAATGCCAATATGTATATAAAAGCAGCTTCTAACCTGACTTTATATAATTTGTCTAAAACCTCCGGCAGATATGGTGATGCAGTTAATCATATTGATGAGTATATTCTGTACATAGATTCTATTCAGTATTTTAATCAGCGAGAAGAGATTGCAAAGCTGATGAATGATTATGCTTTGGAGTCTCATAAGAAAGAAGTTACAGTTAAGCAGCAGCGTTTCATGCTTTATTTGGTTATTGCATTTTTAATGTTGATTACTTTGGCTGTTTATATATTCTTCTATTTAGATAGGCGGAAAAAGAAAGAATTAATAGGTCTGCAAGAGGAGTTGATGCAGAATCGTTCGAAACTGATGCAGTATCAGAATGTGCTTGCCAATTCGAAATCTGAGTTCGAAAAAGAAAGACAGGAAAATGAATCGGCTCAACGATTGCTCGAAGCCAGGCAGAAAGAACTATGTATGCGTCTGTTTCAAACAAAAGCTGTTTATAGGATTATACAAGATTTCGAGGCATCTCGCAAGCAAAAAAAGGTGCCTAAAGAATTGACAGAACAAGATGCCGCCAAGATACAGCAAGCTATTGAAGAAATATACATTGATTTTATACAACAATATCAATATAACTTTCCTCAACTGTCTGAGGGAGACGTTTATTGCTGTGCTTTAGCTTATATGGAATTCTCTAATCCTTTGATTGCTTATCTTATGAGAGTCGACCCAAATGTTGTGACTCAACGCAGGTACAGAATTAAAGGAAAGCTCGATGAACAAAGCTTTAATTCCATTTTTGGTGCTTCTTCGGGAGGGAAATAATCATTTGTTATGTTTTTAATGAAATAGAAGTGTAACTATCTGATTATCAGTAATAAAAAAGTTCCTTATGTTATTGGGAAACGCTTATTTGTTAGCTACCTTTGCATCCAAACCACTAAAATTATTAAGCGTTATGAAAACGAAATTATTATTAGCTTCTTTCTTTAGCTTCGTATTTATGGCAAGTGCCAATGCAATTACAATTAGAGAGCTTATTCTAAAAACTAAACCGGATCGCACTCCAACAATGAACGAAGTTCCTGTTCCGGACGTAAATGTTATCGGGAATGCTGTAGTTGTAGATTTTGCCGAGGAAACAAAAGATGTCTTTATCTTGGTTACTGATGATGAAACAGGACAGGTTCTTCATCAGGAAGTTCTTTCAGTTGATAAGAATACCACTCTATATATTGATTTAGATACTTCATTATCAACAAAATACAATGTAGATGTAGAAACAGATTTTGATAGCGTTTACAGTCAGTTTTCTCTTTGATTAAATTAAATAAGATTAGTGGTTGTTTATTTAGAATGTGATTGGATTTCAATTTGCTATAACAACATAACAACTTGAAGATGTAAAAATAGGTTTTAAGCTTCTTTTAATCCAAACCTTTTATGAATAATTTAGCCGGTTTCTTTTGCGCAAATTGAGTAACATTGAAATCCAATTAACATTCTGAACGATAACAGCCAAACTAAAGAACAGAGCGAACGGAAGATATAGACAGGTCTTTCGTTCGCTTTTTTATTGGCCATAAAATACTCGTTTTCATCGGCGTTTCCTGTTTAGGGTGGGAGATATGGCGGGTGTTTTCCCTGCTTGTTATTATTTTCAGAAAATAAAATTGTAAGTTGTTGATTATCAGTAAGCAAAAACTTCTATTTGTTATTTAATCGAGTTCTTTTGTTGCTTATCTTTGCATTAAACAATAAGGAAAAGCAATACTCCCGAAAGGTATACTTTGTGAGGAGTTTGAAATTAAGTAGTGCAATAGTGGTTGTTTTTTAGAGTGGAATTGAATTTCGGATTTGCTATATATGCAACAACTAAAAAGAACATAAAAATAGGTTTTAAGCTTCTTTTTAACCCGAACCTACCTGTGAATGAATTAGATATGTCTCTCTCTTAATAGCTGTATCTGAAGTTCAATTCACATTCTAAAAAACGTCAATTATACAGCGAAAGCGAATCGCTGATTATTTTCTTTCTTTACATTTGCATTAGCCAGCCTTTTTTCGAGAAAAAAGGGATTAATTTTTATAAAAGGCCTTCTCTCCGCGAGGAGAGAGGTCTTGATGTTTTAATGAAAAAGTTTGAAAAGTTTTTCTCCATCCGGGTGTAGAATGCGTCTCCACCCGGATGGAGAAGTCGCTTACACCCAGGTGGATAAGCCCTCTACACCCGGGTGGAGAAAGAAAGATGAAACTGTATCTGAATTCAGGACAATATACCACTTACCAAGTGTGACACTTGTGACACTTCGGTGATGCTTTTCCGAAAAGTATCACCCACTATTTAGTTCTGTAAATCAACCTGTTAGAACGCCGTGTGACACTTGTGACACTTTTTGATCGAAGAAATCGATCTGAGCAGAGAGAGTTTGCTTAAATTCTTGAGTTTTCAAGCATTAAAAGTGCTTTATTCTCCGCTTCTTCCATGATTTCTCTTTCTCCGGGTCCTTTATCATCTATTCCACATAAATGCAGAATGCCATGAATTATAACCCGATGCAATTCCTGTTCATAAGGAACATCGAATTGCTCTGCATTTGTTTTTACGGTATCCAGGCTTATAAATAAGTCGCCGGATATTTTGTTTCCCTCTGTATAATCAAAAGTGATGATATCCGTATAGTAATCATGCTGTAAGTAGGCGATGTTTACCTCCAGTATTTTTTCATCGGAACAGAAGATATAAGCGATTTCACCGACTTTCTTACTGTATGTAGCGGCTACTTCCTTAATCCAGCTTGTTACTTCCTTTTTAAGGATTTGAGGCATCTTTACCCCATCTGTTTGATACGTTATTGGCATATATATTAAAAGAAAAATAGATAACTAAATAAAATAGCGGCAATAATCCCGGAGAAATCGGCAATCAGTCCACAGCTAACAGCATTTCGTGTTTTACTGATTCCTACACTACCAAAGTATACAGCCAGAATATAAAAGGTAGTATCCGAAGCACCCCTTACCACGCTGGCGGTTCGGCCTACAAATGAATCGGCTCCATACTCTTTCATGGCATCTATCATTAACCCGTTGGCACCGCTGCCACTAAGAGATTTCATAAGTGCAGTAGGGAGTGCTCCTACAAAGCTGGTATCTATACCAAAAAAGCCAAAGAATGCGCCGATTCCATCGACTATAATATTCATAGCACCGGAAGTACGAAATACAGCAATCCCTACCAGGAAGGCAACTAAATAGGGGATAATTCTTACAGCAGTAGTAAAACCATCTTTAGCACCTTCTACAAAAGAATCGAATACATTGATCTTTTTTCGCAACCCACTGACGATAAAGCAGATGATGACCGAAAACAACAATACGTTGGCTACCAGTGTAGAGTAGATATTAACCTTTTCCTGCGGCATGGTAACAAATAAATAGATGATGCCTGCAAAGAAAATACTTAGCCCCGTAAGAAATACTAAAGTGCCTTTGGTGAAGATATTTATCTTCTGAGAAATGCTTACCACAGTAATCCCTACAAATGTAGAAACAAAGGTGCTTAATAATAT
This sequence comes from Bacteroides sp. 224, assembly GCF_010500995.1. Taxonomy (GTDB): domain Bacteria; phylum Bacteroidota; class Bacteroidia; order Bacteroidales; family Bacteroidaceae; genus Bacteroides. The sequence goes on from NZ_QVMK01000016.1 coordinate 43,833, forward strand.
GGGAATAAATATATCGGTAGGTTGGGCAGCTCCCATCTGTGCCCTGTAAACCATGATGGTAATTGGTATTAACATGAGTCCGGAGGTGTTCATCACCAGAAACATAATCATGGAGTTGGAAGCAGTATCTTTTTTAGGATTGAGTTCCTGAAGCTCTTTCATGGCTTTTAGTCCTAAAGGTGTTGCCGCATTATCGAGTCCCAGCATATTAGCCGAAATATTCATGAACATAGATCCCATGGCCGGGTGTCCTTTCGGTATCTCAGGGAATAATTTGCAAAGAACCGGACTCAACCAGCGAGAAAGGTTACTTATTAAGCCGCTGTTCTCGCCAATCTTCATAATACCTAACCAGAGAGAAAGTATGCCTGTAAGTCCCAAAGAGATTTCGAAAGCCGTTTTAGAAGAGCTAAATGTGGAGTTTACTATTTCAGTAAAGATGTCGGTATCGCCCCAAAAGACCAGACGAACGACTGCAACAATAAATGCTATAATGAAAAATCCAATCCAAATATAATTCAGGACCATAATGTATGTGGCTTATAATTATCGCAAAAATAGGAAATATGTTTTATTTTCTTCTTAAAATAAACGGCTATCTCTGTTATCTTTTATACTTTTGCTCTTTAAACAAGGAGAGATACCCTGAATGGAAGAAGATTTTGATATACGAAACCATCGGTTGAACAATAACGAACGCGAATTTGAGAATGCTTTACGTCCACTTAGCTTTGATGATTTTAGTGGGCAGGATAAGGTAGTTGATAATTTGAGAATCTTTGTAAAAGCAGCTCGCTTACGTGGCGAAGCGCTCGACCATGTTTTGCTTCACGGACCTCCGGGATTGGGAAAAACCACCCTCTCCAATATCATAGCCAATGAATTGAATGTAGGTTTTAAAGTAACCTCGGGGCCTGTATTGGATAAACCCGGCGACTTGGCCGGTGTACTTACCAGCCTTGAACCTAACGATGTGTTGTTTATCGACGAAATCCATCGTCTGTCGCCCGTAGTGGAAGAATACCTTTATTCTGCAATGGAAGATTATCGGATTGATATAATGATCGATAAAGGACCTTCTGCCCGAAGCATTCAGATTGATTTAAGTCCATTTACATTGGTAGGTGCTACCACTCGTAGCGGATTGCTGACAGCTCCTTTAAGAGCGCGTTTCGGAATAAACCTGCATCTGGAGTATTACGATGATGATGTATTGAGTGGAATTATAAAACGCTCATCCAGTATACTAAATGTTCCCTGTTCTTTTCAGGCAGCTGCCGAAATAGCTTCCCGGAGCCGGGGTACCCCTCGTATTGCCAATGCTTTATTGCGGCGTGTGCGCGATTTTGCGCAAGTAAAAGGCTCCGGTTCTATTGATACGGAGATTGCAAACTTCTCGCTCGAAGCATTGAATATTGATAAGTATGGACTCGATGAAATAGATAACAAGATTCTTTGTACCATTATAGATAAATTCAGGGGAGGGCCTGTGGGGCTAACCACCATTGCTACAGCCCTTGGAGAAGATGCCGGTACCATTGAAGAAGTATATGAACCTTTCCTGATTAAAGAAGGGTTTTTAAAGCGTACACCAAGAGGTCGCGAAGTAACCGAGTTAGCATACAAGCATTTAGGCAAAAGTCTGTATAACGGGCGGCAAAACACATTATTCGATTAACTAAAACTATTTCAATGTCTAATCTGAAATCGCTGGCAAAAGACACGGCAATCTATGGCATGAGCAGTATTCTGGGTAAGTTTGTAAACTACCTGCTGTTCCCTTTGTATGTAAAGGTTTTCTCTGCCGAGTCCGGCGAATACGGAATAGTAACCCATATCTATGCTTTTGTAGCTTTCCTTCAGGTATTGCTTATTTATGGGATGGAAACGGGGTTTTTTCGTTTTGCCAATAAAAAGGATGAAAACGAACAAACAGTTTATTCTTCCATCCTAATATCCGTAGGCAGTACTTCATTGCTATTTGTTTTACTTAGTTTTGCCTTTCTGAATCCTATTGCCGGCTGGTTGGGATATGAGAGCCATCCGGAATATCTGGGAATTATGGCTGTGGTGGTTGCCTTGGATGCTTTTCAGAGTATACCCTTTGCATATTTACGACATAAGAAAAGACCCCTTAAATTTGCTTTTATAAAGCTCTTTTCCATCGTTCTGGGTCTATTGCTTAACTGCTTCTTTTTACTTGGCTGTCCGTGGCTTCATACACATTATCCCGAAACGATATCCTGGTTTTACGATCCTGCCTACAAGGTAGGGTATGTGTTTATCGCCAATCTGATAACTTCCTCTTTGCAAATGTTCTTCTTTATACCGGAGCTAAAAGGATTTGCTTATAAGTTTGATAAGGCTTTAATGAAGCGTATCTTCCAATATTCCTTTCCGCTGTTAGTTTTGGGTATGGTGGGAATCTTGAATCAGACTATAGATAGAATCATTTTCCCTTTTCTGTATTCCGGAACTGCTAAAGAAGCCAACATACAATTAGGCATTTATGGAGCTGCTACAAAAATAGCCATGATTATGGCTATGTTTACTCAAGCCTTCCGGTATGCTTATGAACCTTTTGTGTTTGGAAAGAATAAAGAAGGAGACAACCGCTTGATCTATGCAAAAGCCATGAAGTTCTTTATTATTTTTGCCTTATTGGGCTTTCTGGCTGTGATGTTTTACATGGATTTGCTGAAATACATTATTGGTGACCACAAATATTGGATTGGTTTAGAGGTGGTTCCGGTGGTTATGGTAGCAGAGATATTTATGGGCATCTACTTCAACCTTTCTTTCTGGTATAAACTTATCGACGAGACTCGTTGGGGAGCCTACTTCTCTATGATTGGCTGTATAATTATCGTATCACTGAATGTTTGCTTTGTACCCATATATGGCTATTGGGCTTGTGCCTGGGCAGGGTTTACCGGATATCTGGTGATTACATTACTGTCTTACTTCATCGGACAAAAGAAGTATCCGATTGTTTACGATTTAAAAGGCATAGCCGTTTATGCCTTGTTAGCCGCTGTTTTATATGCCTTATCATTGCTGATCGTTCCCGAACATATAGTTATCAGGTTACTGTTCCGCACTTTGCTGCTCGGTGTCTTTGTGGCCTATATTGTTAAAAAAGACTTGCCAATCAATCAAATACCCATTATCAATCGTTTTGTAAGGAAGTAAAACGGTTGTACTTAATCACCTATAGAAGAATGAAAAAATTTAATGCCATTATTCTCGCCCTACTCATTTGTGTGCCCGTTTTAGCCGATGAGGGAATGTGGATGCTCGGAAACCTGAATAAGCAAACACGCAAATCCATGAAGGAACTGGGATTGAAAATACCAGCTAATAAACTGTACAACCCCGACAAGCCTTCTCTGACAGATGCCGTAGTGAGCTTTGGAGGGTTCTGCTCCGGAGTAGTGGTTTCGGAAGATGGGCTTGTATTTACCAATCACCACTGCGGATTCAGTGCCATTCAACAGCATACTACATTAGAACATGATTATTTGAAAGATGGCTTTGTGGCTCGCGATAGGAGTGAGGAACTTCCTAACCCCGAGCTTTATGTTCGGTTTTTGCTGTCAACAGAAGATGTTACTCCACGTATTTTAACCGTATTGACCGATTCTATGACCGAAGAGGAACGGCATTGGGCTACCGATTCTATCGTGGAAATTATTCAGGCAGAAGTATATGAAAGAGATTCTACGCTGATTCCTATTGTAGATGCTTACTATGCCGGTAATGAGTTCTGGCTTTCTGTTTACCGCGATTTCAACGATGTTCGCTTGGTATTTGCTCCTCCTTCTTCCATCGGTAAGCTTGGTTGGGATACGGATAACTGGATGTGGCCACGCCATACAGGAGATTTTAGCGTATTTCGCATTTATGCAAATAAGGATAATGAACCGGCTGATTATTCGCCCGATAATGTGCCTTATCAGCCTCCTTATGTGGTTCCTGTTTCTTTGGATGGATACAAAGAAGGTTCTTTCTGTATGACATTAGGTTATCCCGGCACTACGGAACGCTACCTTTCATCGTATGGTATTGAAGAAATGATGACCGGAATAAATCAAGCTATGATTGATGTACGCGGTGTAAAACAAGCCATCTGGAAGCGCGAAATGGATAAGCGGGATGATATTCGGATTAAATATGCCTCTAAATACGATGAAAGCTCTAATTATTGGAAGAACAGCATCGGAACCAATAAAGCCATACAACAACTGAAAGTATTGGAGAAGAAACGCGAAATGGAAGCAAGTTTACAGCGATGGATACAAAACACCCCTTTTGAACGGGAGAATCTTCTTCATTTGCTCACTTCTTTGGAGTTGGACTATAAGCAACGCCGCGAACCCGGTCGTGCTATGGCCTATTTCTACGAAACATTTATGTATGGCCCCGAATTAATACAGTTGGCTCTGGAAATCCTGAACTTTGATTTTGGAGCAGAAGAAAAGCAGTTGGTTGCGAGCATTCGTAAGTTACTCGACAAATATGAGAACCTGGATTTAGATATCGATAAGGAGGTGTTTCTGGCTATGCTCAGAGAGTATAAAAAGCAAGTGAGCCCGGACTATCTGCCCGAAGTATATAATCGAATAGCCGCCGATTATGGGGGAGATGATAAAGCTTTTGTTGATTCCCTTTATGCCAACACGAAATTAACTACTCCGCAGGCCTTAAGGTGGGTTGCAGAGCAGGATTCTACTTTCAACCTCTTTGAGGATCCAATGATTGCTCTAAGCCTCGATTTAATCGTGAAAGTGTTTGAAATCAATCAAACAATTACAGAAACGAATATGAGTATAGAGCGCGACGAACGTCTTTTTAATGCCGCTGTTCGTAGGATGTACGCCAATCATGATTTCTATCCGGATGCTAATTTTACCATGCGTTTAAGCTTTGGTACTGTGCGTGGATATACTCCTTTCGATGGTGCAGAATATAGCCATTTCACTACCACCCGTGGTATTTTAGAAAAGGTACGCGAACATTTCGATGATCCTGATTTTCAGGTATCTCCCGAAATTCTCTCGTTGGTTTCTTCGGGCGATTATGGGCAATATGCGAACCAAAACGGTGATATGAGTGTGTGTTTTATCTCCAACAACGATATTACGGGAGGAAACTCCGGTAGTGCCATGTTTAATGCGAAAGGAGAGTTGCTTGGCTTAGCTTTCGATGGAAACTGGGAAGCCATGAGCAGCGACATTATTTTCGAACCTGATTTACAGCGCTGTATTGGGGTAGATGTGCGCTATATGCTGTTTATTATGGAAAAGTTCGGCAAAGTCGATCATTTGATAAAGGAGCTTATCGTTGGAAAGAAGTAGTGATATAATAGGGGAGAAATTCCCCTGTTCTTTTTTTGTCATCCTGACATAGGAAGTTTCTTTGCATGGTGTGTAGAAGTTTCGTGAGAAGACTCTTCACTATGTTCAGAATGACAATATCCCCTTTAAAAAAGAATCATTATTTAACTCTCTTAAAAACACTTGTAATTTTTTCTCTAAAAGCATCAGGGGCGCTATTATAGCTCGTATAGTAAAATATAAGTGTGTCTGGATCTTCTTCTTCGATTCTGATTCTTTCGACTTTTCCTCCTCCGGTTATCTCCAGAATGTTATCTTTCTCTTCATGAATCCAAGCGAATGAGAAGATACGATCGCCCGGAAAACGATATGGAATAGTGCCTACAAGACGGTTATTAATGTATGTACCTTCCGTATTGGTGATAAACTCAATAAAATATTGTCCGTCTTCCATTTCCTGGTCTCTATTAAACTCGTAAATATCCTTTTCGGTATATACATCGTTGTTATAGACATCTGTCCAGCTTTCTTCAACGGTAGTCCATCCTTCCGACTTGACGCGTTCCCATTTACCTACAAAAGGGTGAATAACTTCGATGGGTTCTTTATCTGATGATTTGCACGAAACGATTGTTCCGCCACATACAGCCACTATCCATAGGATGGCTAATAATCTGAAAGTTTTCATTTTTTTCTATATATATAGTTTTATCGTTAAAGTGCGTGCTATACTTGGCTTTTGGTTTTTTACCAAGAGTATTCTTTGCTTTAATGGCATAAAGTTAGAAAAAGAGTTTTTTATTTCCTTGTTTTGATTGATATTTTAGAATTATTAACGCTAAAAAACCACAAAAACGTTTCACTACTTAATCTTTCTTAGGTACTCATACCCAAACCGGCAATACAAACACTTCTTTTTATCGCAGTACTCTTTTTGTAATTGTATCAAAGCCTGCGAATCCGCAGCCGTATTTACCGGTAGGCCTGCTCCATCCCACATACGGGTAATGTAATTTTTTTCTGCTTTTACCTCTTCAAGAAAAGAGGTTGCTTTATCGCAAAGCTGCTCATCTCCTTTGTACAGTCCGTATGCATAAAGAAAGGGAACTACTGTATTAATCACGATCAAATCGAGTGAACCTTTTCCCAAAGTTTTGTCTTTTCCGGGAGACTTCTTACCGAAAATATATCGTTCTTTCCAATAAAGCGAGGTTTGTACGGAAAGAATTTGCCGAATCTCCGATACTGTTTTAGCATCCACAATCTGCGAGAATAATCCTCTTTCTCTTCCATAAAGGTATGCCAGTTGAGCAATACGAATATGAGGGAAATTACCGGGACGCATCCGAAGAAAACGCCATAAAGTAGCATCCATTTGCTTTAATTCAAACTTATGTTTCAAGAAACGATATTCCTTTTGAAGCTCGGCGTAATAAGCATCTTCTTTTAAATCTTCATCAAGCAAACCGGCTTGTCCGAAGAAAAAGGCTTCTATTTGTATGGCATTGTCCCGATGCTTATCTATGGCACGGAAAGAGAGTAAATTAGCCCAAGTTTCGAAAGCGTCTCCATTCACTCCAAAACCAAAATTACGAGCCAGTGTAATAAAGAAAGTGTCTTCCCAATGGTTATCCAGTTTTTTGAGTCGCTCTTTGATAACAGCAGTCTTCTGCTCAAATCGCTCGGCTTGCAAGGCCGAGAACCAGGAGTGAACAGTTAGTTTAGGCAAAGAGGGCAATATGGAATAGCAGGGAGGGCGCATATCTGCCTGTCTTAATTCATCGTATCGCAAACGAATATGCTCGGGACACTCTAATTTCAGTTGAGGAATGGCAACTCCATCGGAACGGCGTACGTCTTCATTCACTTCACTGGCAATGTGAAGTATGACTGAATCATACGCTTTATCTGTATGGTGGTTATGCTTGTACCAATCCGATGAAATGGAATGAATTTCTACATTTCCTACCCAAAGGGTTCCATCTATTTTAATCTTGGCATTAAAGAAATCCGGACCGGCATGCATGTTTGATAAGCCGGGGTCAATAACTTCTACAGATGCTCCTGTAGAGGTTCGTAGTTCTGTCAAGGGAAATATTTTGTATTTCCATACATAATGCAATAGTTGCTCCATTTATCTTTCTATCATGAATGTTAGTGGGTTGCTTTATTAAAATTTTGTGTAGCAACACATTTAAATAAATGTTCTATAGAGTAAATATAATACAAAAATAGCAACTAAACCTTCAAATTCCTTATCTTTGCGACATTTAATTACTTAATAATATGAAGATTGCGCTAATTGGATATGGGAAAATGGGCAAAGAGATCGAGAAACTTGCTCTTAGCCGAGGACATGAAATTGTTTCTATCATCGACATTAATAACCAGGAAGATTTTGAATCTGAAGCATTTCGCTCGGCAGATGTAGCCATCGAATTCACCAATCCCAAGGTTGCCTATAATAACTACCTTAAAACATTCAAAGCCGGCGTAAAACTGGTGTCCGGAAGCACCGGATGGATGGCCGAACATGGCGAAGAAATCAAGGAGATGTGCAAAACCGGTGGTAAAACACTGTTTTGGGCTTCTAACTTTAGTCTTGGCGTAGCTATATTTTCAGCAGTAAACAAATACCTGGCTAACATCATGAATCAATTTCCGGCTTATGATGTTTCTATGAGCGAAACGCATCACATCCATAAAATGGATGCTCCCAGTGGAACGGCTATTACTCTGGCCGAAGGATTGCTGGAAAATATTGATAGAAAGACATCCTGGATAGAAGGAAAAGCAGAAAACACTGCGCAAATTCCTATAGAATCAATTCGTGAAGGAGAAGTTTTTGGCATACACACCATTCGTTATGAATCTGATGCAGACGTTATCTCCATCACTCATGATGCTAAAAACCGCGGTGGATTTGTGTTGGGAGCTGTACTTGCCGCTGAATATACTGCCAATCATGAAGGTTTTCTGGGAATACAAGACTTGTTTCCATTTTTAAAGTAACATAAAGAATGAAAGAAAGTAATATAAAAAAAGCTACGCGTCGTCAGTGGATTACCTGTGCCATTGTATTGGCTCTTTACCTATTGTTCTTATTGTGGGTAAAAAGCTGGTTAGGGCTTATTCTTATACCCTTAATTTTTGATGTTTATATCACCAAGAAAGTGCCTTGGACATTTTGGAAGAAATCAAAGAATGCTACCGTTCGTAGTGTGATGAGTTGGGTGGATGCCATCGTATTCTCTTTGATTGCTGTTTACTTTGTAAATATCTACTTGTTTCAGAACTATCAGATTCCTTCCTCTTCGTTAGAGAAGTCATTGTTGGTAGGCGACTTTTTGTATGTAAGCAAAGTAAGCTATGGCCCCAGAGTGCCCAATACTCCTCTTTCTATGCCTTTGACACAACATACATTGCCTATATTCAATACAAAATCTTATATTGAAACACCGCAATGGCCATACAAGCGCGTAGCCGGATTCGGGAAGGTAAAGCATCAGGATATTGTAGTATTTAATTTTCCTGCCGGAGATACTATTGCCTTAAATGCCCAACTGCCGGAGTTTTATTCAGTGGCACTCGGAGTGGGACTTGATGGCAAGTATCTCGATACTTCCAAGTTGACTCCTGAAGAGCAAAATTCAGTTTATGAAGCTGTTTACAACAAAGGGAGAAGTATTATAAAAGCTAATCCCAAAGTATATGGGGATATTATTTATCGCCCGGTAGACAGACGCGAGAATTACGTAAAACGCTGCATAGCTCTTCCGGGAGATTCATTGCAAATCATTAACCGCGACATCTATCTGAATGGAGTAAAACAAGAAGAACCGGAAGGCGTGGAGTTTATATATATCGTGGGAGGAACAGGCAAAACAATTCCTGAGGAATTCTTCCGGGAACTGGGTCTTAGCAACGAAGATACTCAAGGTTACAGCCCGGGCAGTACGGAATTTGTGTTACCTTTAACCAAAAAGGCAAAGGAAAAGCTGTTGGCTCGCAAAGATCTTGTAACAAGTATAAGAAACTATAATATGCCTGCAGGTGGACTTTATCCGCTTAACCTGCATACCAACTGGAGCGTAGATAATTATGGTCCTCTATGGATACCCGCCAAAGGAGCTACCATTGAGCTGACTCCGGAAAATCTTGCATACTACGAGCGCTGTATTGTAGCTTACGAAGGAAACAAGCTGGAAAGAAAAGAAGATGGTGTATACATAAACGGACAAAAAACAAGTTCTTACACTTTCCAAATGGATTACTATTGGATGATGGGTGATAATCGTCATAATTCGGCCGATTCACGTTCTTGGGGATTTGTTCCGGAAGATCATGTGGTAGGAAAACCCATTCTGGTGTGGTTGTCTTTAGATAAAGATCGTGGTTGGTTCAGCGGAAAAATCCGATGGAACCGTATATTCAAAATGGTACATTAAATGAATAGGTTCCTTACCCATAAGCAGTATATATGAGAAAAGGAAAGAAATGGATTGTCATATTTATCGGAGCAGTAATTCTTGTATTATTGCTCCGCGGTTTTCTATTTACTTCTTATATCATACCTTCTTCCGGTATGGAAAACAGCTTGTTTCAAGGAGATCGTATTCTGGTTAATAAATGGAGCTACGGATTACGATTACCGCTAATGTCTCTCTTCTCCTATCATCGATGGCAGTATAAAAACCCGCAATCGGGAGATATTATTGTGTTTAATAACCCTGCTTCGGAAGAGCCTGCCATTGATCAGCGAAATATTTATATAGGCCGATGCATTGGTATTCCCGGAGATACTTTGCTCATTGATTCTTTATTTGCTACGCAATCTCACCGGGAAAAAGCCGGGCCGGATCGAAAACGGCTTTATAGTTACCCTCTAAATAAACAGCATTCAACGGATTCTCTTCTAAAAGCGCTTGCCATTACTAATAGTGAAATAATGGGCTATAATGACAGTTGCTTAATCCGGAGCTTTAGTCATTACGAATCTTATCTGATTACTCAGGCGCTGACTACAGATAATTGGATACATCCTCTGGCTAAATCATCACCGGAAGATGCAAAATCCATTATTATTCCCGGTAAAGGAAGTAGTATAAAAGTCCGCCCTTGGAATATTACCTTGCTCCGAAATACCATTCGATTACATGAAAATAAAGAAGCTTTGGTAAAAAATGATAGTCTATATATAGAAGGAAAAGCGGTTGACTCCTATACTTTTTCTAAAGATTATTACTGGATGGCATCCAATAACTCTGTAAACTTCACAGATTCCCGTTTATTTGGTTTTGTGCCTCACGATCACCTTGTTGGTAAGGCAACTGTTGTTTGGTTCTCCAAAGAGGGATATTCGGGTTTATTTCAAGGCTATCGGTGGGGGCGCTTCTTTACCCGCGTTAAATAATATATGATGGAACAACGCATTGTTTATCTCAGCTCTGCCTATTTGGCTCCTATATCTTGGTTCAGTAAGCTTTTAACTTATGATAAAGTTATTATCGAACAGTATGACCATTATATAAAGCAGACTTACCGCAACAGGTGTAATATCGCTGGCCCCGGTGGCGTATTGCCCCTTTCTATTCCTACAGTGAAGCCTGTGTCTTTAAAATGTTCGATGAAAGATATCGAAATATCCGATCATGGAAATTGGCGCCATTTACATTGGAATGCCATTGAGTCTGCTTATAACAGCACTCCCTTTTTCGAATACTATAAAGATGATTTTCGACCTTTCTATGAGAAGAAATATCATTATCTGCTCGATTTTAATGAAGAACTTTGTCGACTTATCTGCGAACTAATTGATATAACACCTCATATAGAGCGAAGCATCGAATACAAGACAACATTCGATTCGAACGAATATGATTACAGGGAGATCATTCACCCCAAAAAGGATTTTAGAGAGGCAGATCCCTCTTTCATGCCCCGCCCTTATTATCAGGTATTTGAGAGCAAACATGGTTTCCTTCCTAATCTCAGCATTATTGATTTGCTGTTTAATATGGGGCCGGAGAGCTTGCTTGTTTTAGTGAAAAGATAAAAGATAAGAGTGAAAAGTAAAGGGGAGAAGTTAATAGTAACGCATACTTTTATCTTCCCGGTTTTACTTTTCACTCTTATCTTTCCACTATTAACTTTTACGCGTTCAGCGTAATCATTTCCTCTATATGATCACGTGTATTGCTTAATCGGGGAACTTTATGTTGTCCGCCAAGCTTTCCTTTCTCTTTCAGCCAATCATGGAAGAGATTCTTGCGTGCTACAATAAGCTCCAATGGTTGTAGCGCAATATCTTTCCAACGTTTTGCTTCATAATCGGAATTTACAGCCTTGAGTGTATCATCTAATATTTGAGCGAAACGTTCTACGGAGTTGGGCATCTTTGAAAATTCAATGAGCCATTGATGGCGGCATTTAGCATTTGCATCCATAAATACCGGGGCAGCAGAGTATTCTAACACCTGAGCACCTGTCTCAGCACACGCCTTGGCTAATCCTTTTTCTGCATTATCAATAATAATTTCTTCGCCAAAAGCATTAATAAAGTGCTTGGTGCGTCCGGTGATAATTATTTTGTAAGGGTTCTTACTTGTAAACTTTACGGTATCTCCAATCATGTAGCGCCAAAGACCACAGCAGGTTGAAATAACCATGGCATAGTTTTTATTCAACTCCACTTCTGTTAAGCCGTAGACGCGGGGATTTTCGCTGTCTACATCTTCCAAAGGTATGAACTCATAGAAAATGCCATAATCAATCATCAGCAGCATAGCCGGGTCCGACAGATCATTCTGAGTGGCAAAATATCCTTCAGAGGCATTGTAGGTTTCTACATAATGCATCTTCGAAGAGCGAATAAGTTGCTTGTATTGTTCGCGGTAAGGAGTAAAGCTCACCCCGCCATGAAAAAACACTTCCAGGTTTGGCCACACTTCTTCCAGCGTCTTTTTTCCGGTCTTCTCCAATACGCGTTTAATCACTACTAAAAGCCAGGAAGGAACACCTGAAATGCTGGTTACATTTGCTTTTACTGTATTGTTTGCAATGGCTTCTATCTTTGATTCCCATTCATCCATCAGAGCCACTTCTTTACTTGGCACACGAATGAGGTTAACTGCCGGACTGATATTCTTTATCAGAATAGCCGATAAATCGCCAACAAAAGCATGTTTGGAGTTTAAGTTAGGGCTAAGACTTCCTCCCAAAATAAGTCCTTTTCCGGAGAAAAAGCGACTCTTGGGATTTATATGAAGATAAAGCGCCACTGCATCCGTACCTCCTTTATAATGAATTTCTTTAAGCGCTTCTTTGCTGACCGGGAGGAACTTACTTTTATCGCTTGTAGTTCCGGAGGATTTAGCAAACCATTTGATTTCAGAAGGCCAAATCAAATTCTTTTCACCTGCACGAAGTCTTTCAACGTAAGGCTTAACATCATCATAAGTCTGTATAGGGAGTCTTTTACGAAATTCATCATACGTACGAATAGATTTATAATCGTATTTCTTCCCCCATTCTGTATTTTCTGCTTTCCGTAGGAGTTTGTTCAATACCTTGTGTTGTATCTCTTCAGCTTGTGTAGCATAGAGCTCTATTTCCTTCACACGCTGTTCAAAGACCTTGCCTACAATTTTGGTAATATTCATTTCAATTATCAAAAAATGTTTGAAAGCGCAAAAGTAAGCTTATTTATCATTTTTTTCTATCTTTACGAAAGAAATAATGAAAGAAAAAGCCTTTTTTTAGGATTCATAACCACAATTTATATGAAGATAGGTATATTAACATCAGGAGGAGATTGTCCGGGAATTAACGCAACAATTCGCGGAGTATGCAAAACAGCCATCAATCACTACGGAATGGAAGTCGTGGGAATCCATAGCGGTTTCCAGGGTTTATTGGAAAAAGATGTAGAAATACTGACCGAGAGTAGCTTGTCGGGGCTTTTAAATCAGGGAGGGACCATTCTGGGCACCTCCAGAGAAAAACCTTTCAAGAAGAAGAATCTGGCAACAGGAATAAATAAACCGGCCATTATAGCGGAGCATATTAAGGAATTAGGTTTAGAGTGCGTTGTATGTATTGGCGGTAATGGTACACAGAAAACAGCAGCAAAATTTGCCGATATGGGGGTTAATATCGTTTCTGTGCCCAAAACTATTGATAATGATATCTGGGGTACCGATTTCTCATTTGGCTTTGATACGGCCGTTAGTATTGCTACAGATGCCATAGACCGCCTTCACTCTACAGCAAGTTCGCACAAACGTGTGATGGTTATTGAGGTTATGGGGCATAAAGCCGGTTGGATTGCTTTATATTCGGGCATGGCCGGAGGGGGAGATGTTATTCTTCTTCCTGAAATACCTTATGATATTAAGCGTATTGGAGAAACTATTATTAACCGCGTAAAAAAAGGAAAGCCTTACTCCATAGTAGTCGTTGCAGAAGGAATTATGACAGATGGTAAGAGGCGGGTAGCCGAATATATTGCTCAGGAAATAGAATACGAAACGGGTATAGAAAGCCGTGAAACGGTTTTAGGTTATATTCAGCGAGGAGGCGCTCCTAATTCGTTCGATCGTAATCTGGCTACACGTATGGGTGGACATGCCACGGAATTAATTGCAAACAGGGAATATGGAAGAATGGTTGCTCTGAAAGGAGACGATATAATCTCTTTACCATTAAGTGAAGTAGCAGGGAAATTAAAGCTTGTAACAGAAGACCATGATTTAGTCATTCAAGGCCGTAAAATGGGGATCTGCTTCGGTTAGTTTAACTGAATTTGCTTTTTCCGGGGTTAAGGTTTCAGCCTCGGAAAACATCTTTTCTTCTTTCTTCTCTAAAATGGAGATAACAAAATTCTTATCCGTTTTAATAGCTTTTAGGGCTACCTGTGCAGCATTCTGTTGAGATTCCTTTTTAGAATAGCCGGTTCCATGCCCGGCAGAAAATCCTTCTATCAAAACTTCTGTCTGGAAAATCGGACTTGAACTCTTATCAAAAGTTTGCTCTATTAACTCAAAAGAAAGCTCGACTTTGTTTTTCTGACACCACTCTATCAACTTAGATTTAAAGTTGACTTCTATGCGCGAAAGCTTATCAAGATCAATATAAGACCCTATAATCTTTTTCTCCATAAACTGCATGCAGCGGTTATATCCCTGATCCAGATAGATGGCTCCCATCAACGCTTCAAAAGCATTGCCACATATATGGCTGTTGTGGAAGGAGGGTAGGGAAGTGTACTTCATGAGTTTATCCAACCCAAGATCCATTCCAAGTTTATTTAGGGTTTCGCGTTGGACAACTTTAGAACGCGTATTGGTTAGAAATCCTTCTCTTTTACCGGTAAAACGCTTATATACAATATCGGCAACTACCGCATCAAGAATTGCATCTCCCAGAAATTCAAGCCGTTCGTTGTTCTTTGTACGTCCTTTCTCGGAACGTGTGCTAACAGAACGATGCATTAAAGCTTGTTCGTAGTATGTAAGGTTCTTAGGAAAGAAGCCAAGCATCCTATAAAAACGAAAATAAGACTCTCTGTTCTTGTGGAACAGGAGCCTTATTTTGCTTATGGTGTTTCCTAACACGACTATTACTCTGCGTATTTTTTAACAATTACACAGGCGTTGTGACCACCAAATCCAAAAGTGTTGGATAAAGCAACCTTCACTTCGCGCTTTTGTGCTTTATTAAATGTAAAGTTGAGGGTATAGTCGATATTCTCATCGTTATCACCTTCTGTGTGGTTAATGGTAGGAGGAACAATTCCATTCTTCACAGCCAGGATGCTTGCAATAGTTTCTACTGCTCCTGCTGCTCCGAGTAAATGTCCGGTCATAGACTTAGACGAACTGATATTCAGTTTGTAAGCATGATCGCCAAATACTTCTTTAATAGCTTTTATCTCCGAGATATCACCCACAGGGGTAGACGTTCCGTGCACGTTGATATAATCAACATCTTCGGGCTTCATTTCGGCATCTTCCAGTGCATTCTGCATCACCAATTTAGCTCCGAGTCCATCCGGATGTGAAGCTGTCAGGTGATAAGCATCGCCAGATAATCCGGTTCCTGCTATTTCAGCGTAGATCTTAGCTCCACGTGCTTTCGCATGTTCCAGTTCTTCCAGAATCAAACATCCGCCTCCTTCACCCATCACAAATCCGTCGCGACTTGCACTAAACGGACGTGAAGCTGTTTCAGGACTATCATTACGGGTAGACAATGCATGCATTGCATTAAATCCACCTACGCCTGCTGCTGCAATGGCTGCTTCGGAACCTCCGGAAACAATTACATTTGCTTTTCCTAAACGAATCAGGTTGAAAGCATCGGCAATTGCGTTGGTCGAAGTAGCACAAGCTGAACATACAGCGTAGTTAGGACCATGAAAGCCATACATGATTGAGATTTGTCCGGCAGCGATGTCCGAAATCATTTTAGGGATAAAGAATGGGTTGAAACGAGGACCTTTGTCTTTATTCAATGCATAGTTCGAAACTTCTTCTTCGAAAGTACGAATACCTCCGATACCGGCTCCGAAAATAACACCAATTTTGTTTAAGTCTTCTTTTTCAACCTCAAGACCTGAATCTGTTACCGCTTCTTTGGCTACAGCAATGGCATACTGTGTGTACAAGTCCATTTTCCTTGCCTCTTTGCGGTCAATATATTGGGTGGCATCGAAGTTCTTTACTTCGCATGCAAACTGAGTCTTGAATTGTGATGCGTCGAAATGAGTAATAGGTCCTGCTCCACTAACCCCATTGATGAGGTTTTCCCAGAACTCAGGAACACTATTACCAATGGGGGTAATGGCGCCAAGACCCGTTACTACAACTCTTTTTAATTTCATATAGATGAATAAGATTCTTACTTAGCGTGTTCTTCGATATAAGAAACGGCGTCGCCTACAGTACCAATCTTTTCTGCTTGATCATCAGGAATAGAGATTCCGAATTCTTTTTCAAATTCCATGATAAGCTCTACTGTGTCAAGAGAGTCTGCACCTAAATCGTTAGTGAAGCTTGCTTCGTTCTTTACTTCTGATTCTTCAACGCCTAATTTATCGACGATAATAGTCTTTACTCTTGATGCAATTTCAGACATAACTTTTAAATTTTGATTAATAATTAGTTTTAATTCTTTAAATTTGCGCTGCAAAGGAATATATATTTATTCTTTTGAGCAAATATTTGGCTAACTAAATTCGTTTTTATTGCACATATTCCGGTTTTTTGTGCATCAAACTCTCCAATATGATTAAGAATATAGCAGTTTTAGCTTCTGGTTCGGGCTCTAATGCAGAGAACATAGCATGCTATTTTGAAGCTAATGAGCAGGTTAAGGTGAAACTAATTATCTCCAACAAAGAAAATGCGTATGTATTGGAACGGGCTCAGAGATTGGGTATTAACTCCGTGGTTCTTCCCAAATCAGCTTGGAGCTCCGGGGAAGATGTTTTAGCCATATTGCAGGAAAACGAGATTGACTTCATTGTTTTAGCCGGTTTTCTATTACGCATCCCCGATCTTATATTGCATACTTATCCGAATAAGATTATAAATATTCATCCTTCTCTATTACCCAAGTATGGAGGAAAGGGTATGTATGGAGACAAAGTACACGAGGCCGTTGTGGCTAATAAAGAAACAACATCAGGCATTACCATTCATTATATTGATGGGAAATATGATGAAGGGCAGATTATTAAGCAGGTAAGTTGTGCCGTGTTACCTACAGATACTCCAGAGGTGGTGGCAGGGAAAGTTCATGCATTGGAATATAAATATTATCCACAGGTAATTGAAGAGATATTGGAGAAAAGAGATTGAATACTTAATTAAAAGTTCTTATGAATACAGGTGAAATTGTTATATATCAAACACAAGATGGTAAAACTAATCTGGATGTAAAATTAGAGAATGAGACTGTTTGGTTAACACAAGCGCAGATGGTTAAGCTTTTTAATAGAGAAAGATCGGTTATTACCAAACACATCAATAATGTATTTAGTGAAGGAGAGCTTGATGAAAAAAGCAATGTGCAAAATTTGCACATTGCTTTTTCCGACAAGCCAGTAAAAAGTTATAGCTTAGATGTTATTATCTCAGTGGGTTATCGTGTTAAGTCAGCTCAGGGTACTCAATTCCGCATTTGGGCAAATCAAATATTGAAAGACTATTTGATAAAAGGATATGCTATAAATCAGAATATCAAGGTTCAGCAGTATGATGATCTTAAAAGCACTGTAAAACTCTTATCCAATGTTCTTCAACTTAGAGAATTGTCTTTGGATGAAGCAACTGGGCTCTTGAAAGTCATTACAGATTTCACTTATGCTTTAGATACATTAGATAAATATGATTATCAGCAATTAAGTGTGGAACAAACCACCAATAAAGAAGTCTTTCGTGCCGATTATGACAATGCAATGGAGGCCATCCTTTATTTAAAGGAGAAATTTAATAGTGGCAACCTCTTTGGTAATGAGAAAGATGAGTCATTTAAGAGTTCTATTAATGTTATTTATCAGACATTTGGTGGAGAGGAGCTTTATCCCAGCATTGAGGAAAAGGCGGCAATGTTGCTCTATTTGGTAACCAAGAACCACTCATTCAGTGATGGCAATAAACGGATTGCTGCATTTTTGTTTTTATGGTTTCTGGAGAAAAACGAAATACTGTATAAGCCCGATGGCTCAAAGCTGATAGAAAATAATACGTTAGTGGCTATTACCTTAATGATTGCCGAAAGTCGTACGGAAGAAAAGGATATGATCGTAAAAGTGATTGTAAATCTCATCAATAGAAATAATTAAGGAGAACCTAAATTACAATTCCTTTTCCTCCTCCCATGATTTTATTTTTTGCATTTTTGCCAGCACGCCAGCACGATTCGCTTGTATATGGTTGATATGTAATTAGTTAAAGCGTGCTGGCAACCCGTGCTGGCAGCGTGACGGCAAATTTGCCAGCACGCTTTTTCTCAGTCTTATTTTCCTCTTGAAATAAATGTTTTACCATATTTGCTTTATGAAACTATTTGTTTTAAACCGTTAAACAAATTGTTTGCCGCCTTGAAACAAGTTGTTTGGCGGTAGCAAACAAAGAGTTTGCTGCCTTGAAACTATTTCACCACCATACTTGTTGATCCTCTTCATAAGTAAATATACGTTCTTCTTTGCCTTTAGTGTGGTTTCTCAGAAGGAACAGGGCGTTAGTTGGACAATTCTCATAAGTCAAAGTTATATAATCAGCCACTTTACGACCCATAGATTGCCAATTATGATTTCCCCAATAAAGAAGTTCATATTCATCTCCAAATTCGATACTGTTTCCATCACTTCTGGGTAGATAAACGATTCGGTCTATTTTTACAGGTCTACCGAAATCGAGACCTACCCAACCTCCATTTTTATGTGGAGCATCAAAGAAGGTTAAAGCATCTCGGTCGAATGCCCCCTCTTTAGTATATTTTGTATCCTTGCGGTAGGAACCTTCTGTTCCTATGATCTTACCCATAGTCGGTTGTATGGAATCTTTTTCATAGAAAAACAATTCTGCTATATTACAGTAAGCTCCATCTGGTGAGTAATAGCGCCAATAACGAGCACTATCTTGACAATGTTTCAAACATACTTCCCGGGCATAAATACCAAATTCAGTAATAGTATGTAATGTTGTGGAGTCATTAAAGAGAGAATCTGTAGCACTTTGAAACTTACCGCCCACCGCACGTTCTGCCACTTTATATAAATTCTCGAAAGCTGGAAACTTTCGCTTTAATACCAATGTTTGTTTTGTTAATGTATCTGGTTTCAGCGTTACTTGTTTGCCTGATATAGTAAGCAGTACTGGGTCTGAAAAAGATTTAATACCTGTAGCGTCATAAAAAACAGGAAGATAAGCGATTCTTTTTCCCATTTTATCGAAGGTAATTTTGTTTTTCTTTGATATCTTTCCATAATGTGTGGGTACCCATTTCTCATTATCAAAAACTGCTAAATAAGCATAAGTGTGTTTATGAGGAGATGGTATGGATATAGTAATATCACAAGTTTTAAGATATTCTTCAGTAACATCTTTTATACAAACACTACTAAAAGTGGGTGGTATATACTTTTCTTTTTCATGCATGTCTTGAATCTCTTTATTAATGGCATACGTATTCCTAAATACTTTAGCCATTGGATGCTCTTCTTTATGAGGGGTAGCCGGATTATTACCTGCCCCTTCAAAAACAACCTTTTTTCCAGATGTTTCTAACAATACATTCCAACTATGCCCTAAAGATCGGAATGGCCACTGAGGAGTATAATCCATAACAGTGGGGATTCCTTTAGCTCTCATTATGGACAAAGTCAGGATATTGTAATCTTCACATGTTCCAAAAGGTATTCGAGTTAAAATATTCATCTTCCTAATTGGGATAGGTACATCTTCATTGATTAACCGAGGCTTTACTTTGTTCTTAATTTCCCGATTCACTTTCTCACAAGCATTGTATGCAGCATTCTTGAATAATTGACAATGTTGATGTTTTTCAATATCGCTGTTGCAATATTCACAAAATACTCACGCCAATTATCAAGTATTTGCATTTCACAACTTTTATAAGGCAGGATGTATTCACAGAATTCATCGAAATCTAGATGCTGTGACCAGTCACCGTTTTGCCAAACTTTGAAGGATTGCTCAATATTCATAATCAAATAATCGGCTTTTATGATTTGTATATCAGGAATAAGTTCCTGATTTTCACTGTATTTGTTTATAATACTTCGAAAAAGACTATCTTTCAAATGATTACTTTTGCCTTTATAAGCCGTTGCAATAGAATCTAATTCTCTGTAGTACTTATTTATGCGAGAAGTATCTTTATAAGAATAATGACCAGATATGTTTTCTATTAAAAAGCATGCAGCTTTATATTTCAGACTATCCTCTGGCTGTTGGTTGTAATATGATAATACACTTTCTAATTCAGTTCTGTTCTCTCCTGCAAGGGTTAATGTTTTTTCTAATTCATTTTTTTGTAAATTACAGGAGGATACAATGATAATCTGTGAGATGATTCCGATAATAAATTTAAAATTCTTCATAATGATGATGCTTGAAATTCACAAAAATGCATGTTTATATGGATATTTGATAGAAAATAATGGAAAATAAACGAGCTTGGCAGGGAAGTTTACTACTTTGGCACAAATACATTGCTTTTCTTGATTGTTTTCTAAATAGAGCAGAGATAATTGAATCGCTCTAATTTTTGAATTTATTCTGATATTTTATTTTTTATAAGTCTTTTAAAAAATGTTTTTGTAGTCAGTTAGTAAATCTCTGTGCCAAAATAATAAATCTCCGTGCCAACGAAAATTTTTATATCCAATTTATTTGTTTGGAAAGATGAATGGTATCTATATTTGAGTGTTAATATAAAATTGGTCTATTATGTTTGATCTGTTGAAACACTTATACATTCTCTAAATTATTAATTAAAATTATTTCAAAATGAAGAAAAGTGCATTTATACTGGCTTGTATCAGTATCTTTTTAATCTCTTGTAACTCTGATGATACTTATAATGGAGTGTCTAATTATGACGATCAATTAAATCTACCAACAACATGGCAAGAACAGCTGAAGTCCGCCCAAAATCGGAGTAATGTAGAAACCAGAAATGGAGCAAATGAGATTAAGCTTATTGGTTATACCCACAAAGGAATAATTGACTCAGAAAATGAAATTTCCGTAATAATGGAACATTTATTTTCCAATAATGCTTCAATTGTTCAATATACTAATAAAGATGAATTTGAAATTCTTCCTTTAAAAGCCGTGAGAGAGAATGCAATACAATCCATTGGCATTGATCCTACAGAACGACTAATACCCCAACTTAAGACTAAAATTTTAGTGGGAATGGAAATTATTGAGTTGGAATGGAATTATAAAGGAAATATTTACTATTCTACAGCGATTGCTTCAAATGAACATGGTGGCATTCTCTATGACCATATTGGCTATATGATATTGAATCCTAGAAGTTTTTCACAAATTGATCAGGAAATAAGTACTCCTGAAGTAAAAACGAGATCAGAATCTATAGCACGTACTACATGTGTTTTTTCTAAAGGATGGCCTGTCTATAATTTGTATTATATAAAAGTTATGGGGTTCAGTCTTAAGTGTGTTTCAACTTTCCGGAATGGCATTTTAGTAGATAGATCATGTAATTCAAGCAGTTGGGCAGATTCTGGATTTACTTGTGAAGCTGATATAAAAACTGTTGGAGGGGATCTTGATTCTTCAAGGTATCATGAATTTGCTTGGGCTTATTGCTATGGAATAGGTTGGAGCGCCTCAATCTCTTTCCAAGGAGTAGGCTTTAATGTATCAGGTGGAGATCAAAGAGAAGCAGGAACAGAAGTTCATAGACCCTAATAATATTATTATTTGGTTCTCGAATCTACTGATATTTTTTACATAATAATTTTATAGGACACTTTCGTTTTTCTTTGGAATTTTAAGAGCCTGTTTAAAACTTCCACAGAATAATTATTATAGGATGCTTTCGTTTTTTCTTTAGTACTCTTTTTGTCTGTTCTCTTTTTGCGGTTCAAATAGCCCGCTATTCTCACCTTAAAAAGAAAACAAACAGCCTAAAAATAGCACTAAATAAAAGAACGAGCAAAATTTAAACAGGCTCTAAGGTATGAAATAAGAAAATAATATTATGAAATCATTTATTTTAGTCTCATTTATTCTATTCTTTGCATCCTGTAACAACTCCAGTGTAGTACAAAATTCTTCGAATAGAAAAGAACAAATAGAACAAGTTAGAGAAGGTATTCTTTTTATGAATGAAGAAAAATTAACTTCAGAACAAAAAGAACTGAGGTCAAAGATTTATCAATTGATTCTTGATCATATATCTATAGATACAATTACCTGTCATTTCCAATTTATAATGAGTAAAGAAGATTTTGAAAAGACAGAGTTGGATATCTGTATATATGATGAATTGACAAAAAACATTAGCGATATCAATAATTATGTAGATTCTACAGGTACCGGAAAAGAGATAATTTCTTCTTGGAATCAGTCTAAGAAAGAATATTTGAGTATAAAAGATTAAGTATCAATGGTTATGTTTCCTGCTATCACTGAAATTATATTAATCACAATATTCATCATAGGTCTTATAATCATTCTGAAAGAAAAATCTCTTTCCCGATTATCTAAAGTGCTATGGATTATTTTCCTGCTTATATTCAATCTTATAGCCTTGATTGCCTTTATTGTTTGGATAAAATCAGGAAGAAAATAAAAGAATATTCTAACACTTTTCATTCAAAATTAATAGATAATCTCTTATTTTATTAGAGATTATCTATTACTAAGAAGAATTAATATGCTTGACAAGCTTATAAAGTACTCCTTATTAGGACTAATTTGCATGGGTGCAATGTTTTTTAGTTCCTTCCATTTTGTCGATTCTCAAATTGTTCCTAAATGGATCATTACTATTGCCGGAATAATTTTATTAAGTATCTATCTGATTATTATTATTTCTGTTAATCCAGTTATTACACATAAAATACCTCAAAGACACATTTTACGATTAATCAGCATAACTATTTTATTTCAGTCCCTATATGGTATACTCCAGTACTTTAATATCTGTGCCCCAACAAATGCTTTCCCAGTAATGGGCAGTTTTGATAATCCGGCAGGCTTTGCAGCATCTTTATGCGCTGGCTTGCCATTTTGCATATTAGGTATCATAGAGGCAAAAGGGAAGATGAGATGGGTTCTTGGGTTCATCCCATTGTTGACAACTATCGCTGTTCTATTATCAGAGTCCCGTTCCGGCATATTTTCTACTCTGATATTATTTATTTGTTTGGGTATAAGATACTTGAGAATCTCCGATAAAATAAAGTGGGTAACTTTTCCAATTATTCTCATAATAGCCATTACAAGTCTTTATTATTTGAAAAAAGACTCTGCCCTGGGTCGCCTCCTTGTTTGGGAGTGTTCAATATCTATGTTAAAATCAAATTTGTTAACTGGATATGGTACAGGTGGATTTGAAGCTAATTATATGGATTATCAGGCTAACTATTTTAAGAATAACCCTCAAAGTTCATATACTATGTTAGCTGATAATATTCAATATCCCTTTTGTGAATACTTACGTATTTTGGTAGATTATGGCTTAATAGGGCTCTTGTTATTAGGAGGCTGGATTGCTTATCTTGTTTTTTGTTTTTATAAATACCCATCTAAGAATGGCGTGTTTGCTTTGCTTTGTTGGATTACTATTGGTTCTTTTTCTCTTTTTTCTTATCCATTGATGTATCCGTTTGTATGGCTAGTGCTTTTTTATAGTACATTCATTCTGGTTAAAAACCACGTTTATCTAATTACTAAAAAGATTCCGGTTAAATGGCTAAAAATTGGAGCATTGCTTTCTTTGTTTTTTCTATCTCTATCCGGAATAAAATTGTACGAAAGGGTAAAAGCAGAGATTGAATGGGCACATTTGGCAAAATTCTCTTATTCGGAAGATAAGAAATATGTCTTATCACAATATAATAAAATAGAAAAAGAATTGGGCAAAGATCGTTATTTCCTTTATAATTATGCAGCGGAACTTTATCAAGCCGGGTTGTATGGAGAAAGTCTCGTAACAGCGGAAAAGTGCCGCACATTATGGGCGGATTACGATTTGGAAATATTATTAGGACAAATTAAAGAGGAGTTAAATCAAAACGAAAAAGCAGTAAATCATTATCGTACTGCTTCTTATATGTGTCCTAACCGATTCATGCCTTTATATCACATAGTTTTAGTTTTAAATAAACTTGAAAAGAATGAGGAAGCTCAAAGAGTAGCAAAAATAATTATGGATAAACCCATAAAGATACCTTCATCAACTATCGATCAAATAAAAAAAGAAATGAATCAACTTCTTATTCAATCTCAATCTCGTAAGCCTTCTTCTCCCTTCTTAATGGATAATTTCCTCTGAAATACTCAAAAAGCTGTGGTTCGGTCTTTAGCCTTTCGCTGTCTTGTCGGGGATCATAGATATGCAATAAAGCTTCGGCTTCGGTAGTTGCTTTTATTACAGTCTCTTCGGGGGCAGGGGGATTGATTTTATACTCAAACGGTTTATCAAAGTGTGCACACAAGGCTTTTAATGCCATTCGGGTGGCATTTGCTTTTCCATCTGCCGAGTAGCCGGCAATGTGGGGGGTGCCAATCCAGCATTTTTCGAGTAGTTCCGGGTTAATGTCGGGTTCATTCTCCCATACATCTATTACGGTTTGAGATACTTGTCTATTGTCTATGGCTGCCAGCAAAGCCTCTGTGTCGATCACTTCACCACGCGAAGTGTTTATCAAAACAGGGGTGCGGGTTAAAGAATCGAAGAAAGCTTGATCTGCCAAATGCAGTGTTTTATAGCTTCCCTCTTTATTTAAAGGTACATGGAAGGTGATGATGTTACATTCGGACGCAATCTCTTTTAGGGTAGAAAAGTAGCTTTTACCTTCTGCATCTTCGCGTGGTAAATCATTTAGTAATACCCGCATGCCATACTTTCGGGCTACAGTTTCCACTTTACTACCAACACTACCTACCCCAATAATTCCGATGGTACATTTCTGCAGCTTAAGTCCACGCTCCTGTTCGAGCAGAAGAAACACCGATTCTATATATTGCCCTACTGAGGCTGCATTGCTGCCGGGAGCATTAATCCACTCAATACCCGCGGCTTTGCAATATTCGGTGTCTATATGATCATAACCAATAGTGGCTGTAGCAATAAACTGCACTTTGCTTCCTTCCAGTAAGTGTTGGTTGCATTGGGTGCGGGTTCGTACAATAAGCGCATCGGCATCCTTCACCAACTCCGGGGTAAATTCGCTGCCAACAGCATAAATTACCTCATCGGCTATTGCTTCTATAGCCTCTTTTATATATGGAATTTTATTATCTACAACTACTTTCATTGGTATAGTATATTAATATTGAGGGCAAATATAAAGAAAAATATTTCAAATTTCCCTACAACTTCTTCATCATATTATACACTGATCCTGCCCAGTAATTACGCAGTCCGAAGCCTCTTGCTACTCCCCGGGCATCTATAATCTCCAATACATCGCGTGTAGCAAGATCGAAATATACCACTTTGTAATGTCCGCGATTGCTGGCTTTGTTCAATACTTCTGCTATGAATACCAAGCCTGTACCGGTGGTTTTCTCAATAGGTAGCTTTTTTATTTCTTGTTCTATCTGGTCATCGGTAAGTACATACCCGCCATAACCATTCTGTATCAAATCAGATACATCCATTTTATCATTAAGCTTTTCTACAGGATCAAGATCCATTCCTATTATATCCACTCTAAGGAACTTGCAAACATCGTACTTTTTAGGCTCCGAAAGAAACAGGCGGTTGATACCATGAAAAGCCTGAATAAACTGTCCGGGTGTTTCGTCTGCACCATACACTTTGGTCATGGAGAAATCAATACCATAAAAGGTTACGTCTTGGATTTTGTTGTTTTGTCCGTAGCTGACCATACTTACAGCTACAAAGAACAGCAGAATTAATTTTCTCATAAGTCTAAGTCTGTTTAGTTTAATAAAATAATAGTTATAGCAAAGTTAATTTTTAAAGTGATATTTCATCTTAAATCGATAAACTTTATCGTCTTTCTGCTCATTGGCGGCATTTGTATCTTACTGATATATTCCGGAGATTCGAAGGCTATGCCCGGTGCTACACGTACTTTAGAGCGGAATAAATCTTTGATGTCTTTGGCAAAAGCTTCGGTTTTATCTTCACTTCCTACGCGAATGAGTATTTCGTCGGTACCTAAGTCGTTGGTGTAGACTTCTACCACATAGTTGATAACACGTGGCATACTATCTAAGATATCGAAGAGAGCGGGCGGATACAAGGTAGTTCCTTTGTATTTAATCATCTGTCCTTTGCGCCCCAAAACAGGGCTTAAACGCATGGTGTTGCGTCCACAAGCACAGGGCTCTGTATGGTGATAACAGATATCTCCGGTTTTGAAGCGTAATAAAGGCATGCCTTTTACTCCTAAAGTGGTGATGGTAACCTCTCCCGGTTCGCCTGCTGCTACAGGTTTGTTTTTATCATCCAGAAACTCCACAATAATTAATTCGGGCTGTAGATGTCCTCCGCACAATTCACTACACTCGGTAAATGAAGACTGCATCTCTGTGGAGGCATACGTAGAATGAAGTTGCAGCTCCGGCCACTTCTCCTGTATTCTTTTTCCCAGTGTATTCAAGCTGAAATCGGAATTTCGTAAGGATTCACCAATACAAACGCACCTTTTCAACGAACAACTATGAGGATTGATATTGTTTTTTTCTGCAAATTCAATCAGCTTAATAAGAAAAGAAGGTACCACCATACCACAGGTAGGATGAACACGATTAATAGTATCCCATTGCAGTTCGGGTATTCCGTTTCCTACACGAACAATGCCCATACCCAACTCGCGTGCACCTAAATAATAGGCAAGTCCGGCCATAAAACGGCGGTCGATGGTAGTCATTAACTGAAGAATATCCTTCTTTGTGCAACCTGCTGTGGTGAATGATAATAGCTCGTTGTAAGATAGGCGATTTAAGTCTTCATCGGTCAGTGCAAAGGTTACAGGGTTGCCTAAGGTACCCGATGTGGTTACATAATCAATAATATCTTCTTTGTTTACGCAAATAAAATCTTCATTATGAAGTTGAAGATCGGTTTTGGTAGTAACAGGAAGGTTGCATAAATTTTCAATGGTCTTTATTTGAGAGATTTCAATGCCATGTTCAATAAACAATCTCCGATAAAATGGAGAGTTTTGTTGAAGGTAGGTCAATTGCTCTATAAGTCTTTCTTCCTGAAAGGCTTTAATTTCCGCAGGGGATTGGAATTGTATGTTGGGGTTCTTTTCCATATAAGTATTATTTGGTTTGCTTCTTTTCTTCCCTCTCTTTCACCATTTGTTTAAAGGCTTCTTCCTGCATAAAAGGATCTTCTGTAATGGTTAACTCTTCGGAATAGATTTCTTTATCAAACGAAAGACTATCAGCAAAGATTTTGTTTAAATCATAAGCCACATACTTCCCACTTTGCCAGGGAGATGTGGAAACCCACATAATGCGTTGTTCAGGTTTAAAGATGACAGAATGATGAGCAATAAACTGGTTGATTGCCATTTCATTGGGAATACCTATATCCGCATCTTTGAGCCCTTTATGATCCCGAAGAATAGAAGCGGCTTTGGTGTAATCAATCGGATTATTCCTATTGAGCAGTTCCGCTAATCTGGCAAAACGATAGGGACTGTCTGAGGTTTCTATGTTCTCAAGATGTCTTTTATCCTCATTAAAAATATCGGATTGATAATGATTGGTGCAGATTAATTGAGTATCTCCGTTTCCTGTAAAAAGGGCTATTTTATCGGGAGATTTCTCTATAATGGCAGCTTTCCCGTCTTTGGCAGAGCCAACCAGAATTGATTCTGCTACAAATGTTTTTCTTTGAGAGGCAATGGCATAAGCCTCTTCTATATTCGTAGCATATTGAAGAATCTCTCGTGTTAAAACAGAAATGGGGGTAGCTGATGAAGTAGGCATAGCCGATTTCGCTGCATTAATCGTAACAGTAAGACCATATTCGTTCATTCCGGATAACACTCCTGTCATGCCGGGCCAACTGACAGATACAAATTTATAACCCGAAGAAGGATTATAGAAAGCGACTTGCTTGTTATGGGCAAAGTTATCTCCTACATAAAAGTCGAAATTACGGCCGATGATTAATGAAGAATCCGCAGAATGTTCTCCCCAGGAAGCGAAGGAACTGCAACCCACCAACATATAGTCTTGCATGGCATGACCTAAATCGTGAGCAGCATGATAATTCAATTGTCGCTCGTAAGGAGTTCCTATAAAGTCATATTCATGGGTACAGGATAATGAAATACCATAGATTTCATTGCGATATTCTTCAATTACATTCTCTCCGAGGTTCCTGTTGAAGATGGCTATAAAGAATCGAAGGAATTTGAGGTAATTATCTGATGGAATAAGCTCTCTGATTTGATCGACAAATACTTTCTCCTGATAATACAGTAAATCTTCGGAAAGGTGTCCGATAGCCTCTCCCCGCTCAAACGCATCTCCTTCTACATAAAGTTCCCAGAGACCACTCTCGCTTTGCCGTAGTTTATTGGGACCGTATTGCCTGAATCCTTCCTTATTGGCTAATTCATAAGCGTGGGCTTCCATTAAATTCGGGGTCAACATATCTGCCGACTTGTACAAATACCAAAGAGTACCTGCCCCTAACAGCAGCAAAGCTAAGAAAGCAATGCCTGTGTATTTTACTATTTTAAATATGATTTTACGCATTTCCAACCTTTTTAGCTAAATATTCTTCACCTAACAAACATGCACACGTAATCATGGAGGTAAGCGTTACTCCCAATGCTCCATGTACATTTAGATTCTGCCCTGTTAGCAGTAAATTCTTTAATTTCGTCTTTGCAGAGATAAAGCCGACTTGCGGACATTTATAGTTCTTAATAATTCCATAAGCTGATCCGTTGACAGTAGCCGTATAATCCCGGTAACTTAAAGGGGTGGTGGTATAAATGGATTCCACCTCTCCATCCAATGCAAAGCCTTGCTTTTCGATAAAATCGAATAATGCATCCGTTTTTGCCTTTTTAAACTGTCTGTATGCCTCCCCTCTGTTCTCAGGGGTGGTATGTTCCCATTCTCTTAACTCATCTATATGCATGGGGGTTAGGATACTCACTACCTCCGCGAAACGCCTGTTCATTTCGGGGGATTGCATAGAGATCAGGCAACTGTTCACTTGCCCCAGGTGGTTCTGTTTATCATACCATACATCCTGAGTACCGTGCAGATAGGTATTCCTGTTTTGGTATAAGCAACTGTCTTTTTTCATTAAAAGATAAGCTGTAAACACACCATAAGTATTCTCAAGAGAGTTAATACGAGAAAGATAGGCGTTCCGTATGCTTCGGGTTTTATCTGTTAGTTCAAAGGTTCGTTTGGGATGAACATTCGATATTACATAGTCTGCCTCTATAATCTCTTCATGATTGATTTCAACGCCTGTAACTTGTTCATTTTCCACTATGATGCGGGTCACTTCACTGTTATTTCTTACGGTTCCACCGTTGGAACGGATCACATTAATCAGTTCAAGGCTCACTTGCATACTCCCTCCCACAAAACGATAAGCACCTTCTATATAGGAGTTATTAATCATGCCGTGATGATAAAAGGTGGAGGCATCCCTTACCCCTCCGTAGAGCAAAGCAGACCCTGCCAATACTTCCTGCAAATCGGGGTTGGAGGTAATATCGGATAGTACTTGGGCAGCAGACATTCCAAAGAACTTCATGCCCTCCTTCGATATAATACCTTGTTTCAGGTTGTCGACAGTGATGAGGCTTCCTACTTCTTTCAACAGGGAAACATACCTTTGAAGGTTTTCCCGCTCCTTGGGGAAAGACCGACAGAGTGTTTCGACAAACGGTTCATATCCCATCGCATAGTCGTAAGCCTTTTGTTTATAGTAGATGCGATCGAAACCTTCGGCATCCAGCCGGCAGAGCTTCAGCTTATCCATAATGCCAAAGTTGCGGAAATATTGATGGAGAATTTGTCCTTCATCCAAACTACCGATGTAATGAATGCCTGTATCCAGCAATCGCCCTTTGCGGGTGTATGTCTGGAAACATCCTCCGAAAAGTCCGTTCTTCTCAAGCACACAAACATTATAGCCTTCCTTGCTTAAGATGGCTCCGCATTCCAGACCGCCCAAGCCGCTTCCTATGATTATGATGTCGTATTTACTCATTGTATCAACCCTTTCTGAATAGGTAAATGGTGTTTGAGGTATATTTGTCGTTCTTCATAATCTCCAGCTTCATATTGCATTCATTTGCGATCTTATGCATTTGCTCTTGTGAGGTAAAGCATAGTTTCTCTTTGGTTTTGTTAAAACCTAAGATGCGGGTAGATAACAATTCGGTAAAGCGGGTCAGTTTATGCTTCTTTTCATCGGAAGAATTGCCGTCTCGTACAATAATCAGCCCGTCGGGAAGCAATAACTGTATGCACTTCTTTAGTAATGCAGATTGATCTTCATCGCTCATATAATGCAGCATATCACTCAATATAAAGACATTGCTTGGCGGAAGGTCATATTCCAACGCATCTGCATAAACAAATTGGGTCTGTTCTCTTTTAAGCCAACCGTGATGGGCTACCGCAATTTTTTCTTCATCATAGTCAATGCCTAATAGCTGACGCTGCTTCGATAACATAGAAAGCATATAACAGAGTGAACCCAGTCCGCAACCTATATCCGTTATTTGTCCGTGAGTGGGGATAAGCTCGTTGAAAAGGCGATAATTCTTTTCCATACGTACTTTTATACGGATGTACCATTCTTCCACAGGGCCTTTATAAATGTAGTTTTGCACCAATGATTCATAAAAGAAAGGA
The DNA here is from genome assembly GCF_010500995.1 of Bacteroides sp. 224. Taxonomy (GTDB): domain Bacteria; phylum Bacteroidota; class Bacteroidia; order Bacteroidales; family Bacteroidaceae; genus Bacteroides. The sequence continues at coordinate 74,788 of NZ_QVMK01000016.1, forward strand.
TTATCGGGGGTATCTTTTTGTGCGCAAAGTGTGGCATACCGCTCGCGCATAAATGCGGATATCTTCTTGGTACGTTCCTGATAGGTAGCACCCCAGGAAGCATCTTGCGGACTGATACGAGGCAATATCTCAGAAGCCATCATCCCCTTACGTAAGTTAAAAGGCTGGGCTTTGGAAGCCACGCGCCAATTACCATACAGCAACACAGGAATAATATCTAACTGAAGAACGTCTGCCAGGTAGAAGGCTCCTTTATGGAAGCGTTTCATTTGTCCGTTGAGGCTACGGGTTCCTTCGGGGAAAACGGCGATGGAATAGCCTTTATCTACCTTTTGTTTCAGGTAATCTACAGATAGTTCGTACCCGTCTCCCGCATAGTAAAAATCTACATAGCGAATAATAGCCCCAAACAAGGGAGATTTCCACACCCACTTCTTAGTTACCATAACTATTTTAGGAGCCAGTGAAAGGATCACCAGTATGTCGATAAACGATTGATGATTGGCTACAATAATACCCGGCTTTTTAAAAGTCTCATTAGCCTGATTTATTCTTTCTTTCTTCACAAAGGTGCTTACGGCAAGAATAAACCGACAACTACGATGAATCATCAAGCTTATAATCTGCTTCTTTTTAGCCTTCTTTACAGGTACAATAATCAGGATCAGCATAGTTAGCCAAATACATACACACCCACCAAAAAACAACAGGAAAAACAAGGCAGTGCGAAGTAAACCTAACAATGTATAAGGAGGAAGCCCTTTAGCCGCAGGACGGGCAATAAAGAAATTAAAGAAAATAGGCTGTATGGTATAGGCCACCAAAACTACAGCGATCATACCTAATATAGAAATGGAAGAGATGGTTTGTAAAGCCGGATGCTTAGCAAATACCAATACACCCATACCCACAATCATGGTAAAGGCAGAAAAGAAAATGGCGGTTTTATGAGAAGCAAGCACTTTCTGTCCGGTCCGGTATTTACTTTGAAGGCCGTCCATAATAAAGATGCTGAAATCATCGCCAATACCAAATATAAAGGTAGAAAGGATAATATTCACAATATTAAACTCAATACCGAAAAGCCCCATGATCCCTACAATAATGACCCAACTGATCAGCATGGGCAGAAAACTCATGAGGGTAAGTTCTATTCTGCCGTAAGAAATCCATAAGGCAAAGAATACGATGAAAGAAGATATAAACAGAATCAGGTAAAAGTCATCGTTAACAGCAGATACCCACTTATTGGTGAAGTAAGCGCGATCGAATATCACTACCTGAGATTCTTTATCAAAAGCTTTGTAAACGTCTTCTTTAATCGTATTATCAAGCCTTACCTGGGTAACGAGCATGGTCAAATCATCGGTTGAGGTTTGCCATTCCGAGAGTAGCCTATTACCCATTTCATCATTCTCTTTCTGATAATCGAGTAAGGTGAAAGAACTGTTCAGCCAGTTATAAAAGCCGTCGAAAGAGCTTCTTCGAAACCCGTAACGTTTGGCTTCTTCTTCAATCCTCTCTTGCAAAAGCGCCTTTTTATCGTTCGTCCAATAGTCGTTCCACTGTTGCAGTCTTTTCTCCTGCTCTCTTTGGGGAATAATAAATTGCCGGACGGAAGCATAATCAGTTACTTCTCCTTTAGATTTTAATACTTCCAGCTTCTTATTTGTTTCTGCATAAGAAGAGGCAGCCTCTTCCATATTTGCTCCGGTGCTTATAAAGAGAATCGTTTTACCGTGTTCATCGAAAAAGGTATTCAGCTTATTTTCGGCTTGTTTTAAATGCTTGGGTTCGTAGCTTAGTACCTGCATGTTTTCGTTGAAACCGACCTTTTGCGAAGTAAACAGGCAAATCAGGGTGATAATAAGCAGGCTACCCACCAGCCATTTGTTTTTCTCAAATGAATAGGCATTGAGGCGTTCAATCCAATTTAATACTTTTCCTTGCTTGATATGGGCTTGCCCTTTCAGGAAGTGTGGCAGATAGATGAGGCAGAATAAGGTAGTTCCCACCAATGCCAGCGAAGCAAACAAGCCGAAGTCTCTCAGCAGATTGGAACTGGTAAAAAGCAAGCCGACAAATGCGCCAATGGTAGTAAAGCTGCCCACAGTCAGTGGATAAGCGATTTCTTTAATCAATTGTTTAACAGAGTGTACATGGTTTTGATGAGCCAGCATGTGAATGGAATAGCTCAAAGCAATACCGAATACAATAGACCCCGTCCCTACGGCAATGGCAGATATCGTTCCTTTGATAAAGTAAATGAAGCATAACGCAAACAATCCTCCAAATAAAACGGGAGTAATGATAAGTGGTATGGCTCTTTTGCGTTTAAAAACAAGTGATATAAAGACTACAATAATCAACAAGGCAATAGCCGAAGTTATAATAGTATCTTTCTTTATTTGCCTCGCATTATAAACTCCTACGGTTGGACCACCGAAGTATTCGATCTTTATCTGCGGATTTTCTTTGTTTATCTCTCCAATGGTTTCTTCCAGGGCAGCAATCAAATGTTCGTTTTCGCCTGTACTTCCGGTACCGAATACAGGGGTAATAAACATGAAGGAAGTTCGCCCATCTTTGGTGAAGATATATCCGTCGACCATTTCATAATTAGATTCCAACTGAAAATCCTGTAAGTGCTTCAGTGTATTTGCTCCCAAATGAAGTGGGTCATTCATAATATATTTCCGGAGAGCAATTCCTGCCGGCGAAAGCAGGTTGGAATAATTCTTTTGCATAGCTGCCGCCACAGATGCTTGTGTCAGCAGAGAATCGAAACGAAGGTAATCGGCATCGGTTAAGAAAAGAGGGAGGTAATCATATACAAACTCACTCATTCCTCCTATGATGTTTTCATCGACATGATAGAAAATATCTTTGATGTGTGTATTCCCCAAACGGGTTGTTAGTTTGTCGCTTAGTTGGGTGCTTGCCTCTGCAAATACTTCGGTATCGGGAACGTTGGTAGTATCAACCACCGAGAACATCACAATCAGTTTATCTTTGATTTTCAGGTTTTCGAATACTTTCCCTGCCACTTCAGCATCCTTGGTATCGGGTAAGAACCGGCTTACGTTTTCCTCAAAGCGTACCTGGAAAGCGTAATAACTCATCACTGCCACACATAGAATGAGAGATAAATACAGGATGGTCTTTCTTCTCTGAAAAAAGTCGTATAATCGAATAAACAGTTGTGTCATCGAAAGGCAAAGATAATGTTTCCTTTTTAGTATTTTTGCATACTATGAAGATTTTGAATGTGATATTTTGCAATTACATGCTTTGGTTTAAAAAGGTTGTTGTACACGAACATGGCATTATTCCCTCTGCTTTCACAGTGCTGGGAGTTGTTATATTATTGCCTTTATGTGTTGTTATGGACAGTTTTATAGAATTTCGTAATAACGATGAACGTGCAATGTATACAATGGGTTTAAGTGCATTGATTTATGCTACCTTGTATTTTTTATTGTTATTTAAGGGCAAAGCGCAAATAATATTAGAGACTAAACCTGTATTATTCAATAGTGACATAATATCGGAAACTGTTACTTTTTTAATAACTATGTTATCGGTTTGCAGTGTTTTATGGACTTAATTGAAATTATAAACTTTGTACGATGAAAAGCGACTAATTGTTATGTGCCCATCATAATCGCGTACCAACATGATGCTTAAGGTGGGATAATTTAGCGGAAAATAATATTGTTTTGAAGGAAATGGGTACGCTGAAAAAACGGAATGAACGGATGAACGCGGAAGATATATTTCTGTCCTTATGTGGCAAAAAATAATTCCGCGTATCTATCCTCATTTACTTTAATTTAAATTTAGCCACGGATTACGCAGATTAGGCGGATTTTTAAACACGGATTTTAATTTGTGATATAAAGTAGTAAGATATTTATCCGTGTTTTAAAATCCGTGCAATCCAGTGTCATCCGTGGCTTAAAAAAACAATCCGGTTTCAATCATTTCCAAACCGTTATGAACTAATAATGAACATCTACTTATTTATAGAACGCATGATTCATAAGCGAAACGTTACTTCAATTATCCGAAGATTCTAACCCGGTGATATTTTACTATGAAACACTTGCCCGTTAGGGCATACATGTGGGTAAAGATACCCTATTATTTAGACATAAAAGAGTACTAAATGATAATGCGTATGCCCTGAAATTCACCAAAAAAACCTATGTTCAGATCGATTTTTTCGATCAAAAAGTGTCACAAGTGTCACACAGCGTTCTAACAAGTTGATTTACAGGATCAAATAGTGGGTGATACTTTTCAAAAAAGCATCACAGAAGTGTCACAAGTGTCACGCTGTGACTCGTCCTGATTGACTTTTCCTGATTTTGACTGGCGGTTTCAAACTTCTTTCTCCACCCGGATGGAGGCGATTTCTCCACCCGGATGGAGGAAGTTGCTCCACCCGGATGGGGCAGGGTTCTACATCCGGGTGTGGAGGAATTTTCTTTGGCGTCTTTCACCACCACACCTGTTTTCCGTGTTCATACGTAAAGATTCGTTCCTCTTTTCCTTTCGTTAGGTTTCTCAATAGGAATAAGGCGTTACTTGGACAGTTCTCGTAAGTAAGGGCGATGTAATCGGCCGTTTTCCGACCTAAGGATTGCCACTTATTGTTTCCCCAGTATAAAAGTTCATATTCATCTCCTATTTCAATGCAATTCCCATCGTTCCGAGGTAAGTAGACTATATGGTCTATTTTTACAGGTTTGCCAAAATCCAATCCCACCCAGCATCCGTTCTTTTCGGGGGCATCAAAAAACGTTAGCGCATCCCGATCGAATGTGGCTTCTTTGGCATATTGGTTACCTTTTCGAAAAGAACCTTGTGTGCCTATTATTTTGCCTATGGTAGGTTGAATAGAGTCTTTTTCGTAGAAGAAAAGTTCTGCCATATTGCAATGAGCTCCATTGGGAGGATAATAACGCCAATAACGAGCACTATCATCTGCTTCGCTCAAATCTACGCTTTGTGCATAAATACCTAATTCTGTGATGGTGTGTATGGTCGTTGAATCTTTAAAAAGAGAATCGGTTGCTATTTGGAACTTTCCTCCTACAACACGTTCTGCAACCTTGTATAGATTCTCGAAAGGAGGAAACTTACGTTTTAAAACTAATGTTTGCCGGGTAAGAGTGTCGGGAATAAGTTGGACTTGATTTCCGGAAACTGTTAATATTATGGGAGCTGAAAAAGGTTTAATGCCAGTAGCTTCGTAAAAAACAGGTAAGTAGACAATTCTTTTCCCCATTTTATCGAATGTAACTTTATCTTTCTTTGATATCTTACCATAATGTATTGGCACCCATTTCTCATTGTCGAAAACAGCCAGATAAGCATAAGTATGTTTATGAGAAGATTCGATGGAAAGGTTGATATCGCATGTTGTAAGATATTCCGGAGTGACATCCTTCATGAATAGATTGTTGAAAGTAGACGGAATATATTTTTCTTTTCCATGTATTTCTAAGATCTCTTTATTGATTGCATACGTTTTCCTAAAGACCTTAGCCATAGGGTGTTCTTCTTTGTGTGGTGTAGCCGGACTTTGACCTGTGCCTTCATAAACAACTTTTTTTCCGGATGTTTCTATCAATACATTCCAACTATGCCCTAAAGAACGAAAAGGCCATTGAGGGGTGAAATCCATGATCGTAGGGATTCCTTTGGCTCTCATCACAGATAAGGCAAGAATATTGTAGTCTTCACATACTCCGAATGGTATTTGGGTGAGGGTATTCATCTTTCTTACTGGGATAATGCCCGGTTCATTAACTAAACGAGGCTTTGTGCTATCTTTAAGTGCCCGATTGACGGCTTCGCAAGCATTATATGCCGCATTTTTAAATAAATGGCAATAATGGAGTTTTTTAATGTTGCCGTTACAATAATCCTTAAAATATGCACGCCAGTTATCCAATATCTGCCCTTCACAACTTTTATAGGGAAGAATATACTCGCAGAAATCATCAAAATTAATGTGGAGAGACCATTCTCCATTTAGCCAAACATCAAAAGAACGGTCGATATTGTCAATCAGATAATTGGCCTTTATGATGTGGATATCCGGCACAAATCCTTGATTTTCTGTGTATAGATCTCTTACTTGTCGAAAAAGACTGTCTTTTACGGTATTGTTTTGGTTTTTATAAATAAGAGCAACCGAATCTAATTGATGGTGATACCTATTTATATAAGAAGTGTCTTTGTAAGAATAGTGTCCAGGCATGTTTTCTATCAGGAAACAAGCAGCTTGGTACTTTAGGTTATCTTCTGGCTTTTGGCTATAATGAGACAATACTTTCTCTAATTCTTGTCTATTATCTCCTGCAATGGCTAATGCGTTTTCTAATGAATTGTTCTTCTCTTTACATGAAGCTAATAGAATGATGCATATCAGATTAAAGAGAATTAAGAGTTTCTTTTTCATAATATATATGTATTTAGTTGCAGATGAAAATGTTTTGACGGATGTTTCCATTGAGAAATATTCTGTATCCTCAAAGATATGATTTATAGTATTCTAAATACTGGAATAATTAAGTTATATTTTAGGTTGGCAGGTAGATTTAATACTTTGGCAGGTAGATTTACATATCGTTTTGTGATGTAAGAATTCTCTAAAAAATAAATCTCCCTGCCAAAGTATTAAATCTCCCTGCCAACGGAGAAAAAATAGTAAAAAATGTTCTTCTCCTTTTCCTTGAATACATATATTTATCAACGTAAATGGGATATGTAGAATTATACTGGTTTTGAAAAAAATATAAATGAATATAAGTCTCTAAGAAACCACCTTTGGAAGAATGAAGCATCTCTGTTAATTTATGACGAAAATATGATAGAAAAAATATTGAAATAAGATTAGAATTGCGAATGAAATCATCTCAATGTTTCGGTAAAGAAATCCTTCGATAATGATAGAGTAACCTTTAAAAACTAAAAGATATAAAAATGATACAAAAGAGTATTCAAATTGCATTAATTCTATTATTGATTTGTGTTTCCTCGTGTAAGAAGGACTCGAGGAGAATGGAAGCTGAGAAGATAGTGGCTGAATGGGTGGGGAAAGAGATTGTTTTTCCGACGGATGTTCGGTGTACGTATATGGGGAAGGATACAGTTTGTCCAGAGGTGAATACTCCTTATAAGATACTGGTGTATACGGATTCGGTGGGGTGTACGAGTTGTAAATCTCGTCTTGATCAATGGAATCTGTTCTTGAAAGAAGCAGAATTGCAAATGTTGGGGCAAGTGAGTTTCTTATTCTATTTTCACCCTAAAAATAAGGCTGAACTTCAGACCTTATTGATGCAAGGAAATTTTAGGCAGATCATATTTGCAGATCATGCAAATAAATTAAATGAACTCAATGATTTTCCGGATGAAAGAGAATATCAATGTTTTCTTTTGAACGAAAAAAATCAGGTTGTGTTGATTGGAAATCCTGCAATTAATCCAAAACTTTGGGATATTTATAAACAGGCTGTTATGGGAGAGAATCTTATTCAGTACAATAAGGTTGAAAAAACAACTATTGAGATAAAGCAAACAGAAATAGAGTTAGAAGAACTTAGTGTTCATGAAACAACTACAAAAGTATTTGTTCTGAAAAACACAGGAAATGCTCCCCTATTGATAAATAATATATCATCTTCTTGTGGGTGTACAGTACCTGAATGGGATAAACACCCAATAAACTCAGGAGATTCAACAGAAATAAAAGTGAAAGTAACCCCAGATGTTTCTGGCTTTTTTCGGAAATCGATAAAGGTTTCTTGTAATATACAAGAAGAGGTTATTCAACTTGTAGTGAGAGGAATGATTAAAGAATAAACACAGGGAGAAAAAGAAGGGCGAAACTTTGTCAGCGCTTGTAATGGAGACAATTGGTCTCGCCCTTAACTCTCCCCTCATTAAATAAGGAAAGGAGGTGTAAGGCAAAGGTAGAAATAAAAAATGAAGTCTATTTGACTTAAGTTGTTGAAAGGATAAATACAACAAATAAATCAAGTAATTAAATTGAAATAAAGAAAATATGAAAAAAAAGATTCTAAGTGGATTTGCCGTTTTGGTGGTAGCTTCAGTTGCGACTTTTAATGTGAATTTAAATAAAAAAAATGAATTGACAACTTTGAAATTAGCTAATATTGAAGCACTTGCACAATCAGAAACAGAAACTTCTAAAGGAACTTGTGGTTCTTATGGATTTACAGGAGACTCCTATGCTATAGTATGCAATGTTAGTAAAGCAGAAGCTATGGATAATTATAATTGGTGGTATGGTACATCTAATAGAGCATGGTGCTGTGACAGTTGTTCTAGTACATGGTATTGTGGCTAATTAAATTAAGAATTCAAATACTTCCTTGAATTGGAATATATTCAAGGAAGTATAAAAAATGAATAACATGAAATTAACTCATAAAAATTACAGTTTCATTATATATATATTAGGAATTGTTTTTATATATAGTTGCAAAGACAAGAGAGAGCAAACTCATATAGAAAGACCTTATAATGATAATTTTTATTTTCTTGATTTCGAAAAAGAACTTGAAAATCTAAATTATGAGATAGACACTATTACTATTAATTCTATAGCAAAAAATATTGAGTTTGTTAATTTTGAAGCAACAGAAAGGTCATTGTTGAGTGACTTGAATTTGATGGTGGCAGAAAGTGATGACGATTATTATGTTTCTTCAGGTATGTTTCATACTTCAAGTGGTGTTCTTCGATTTGATTTACATGGAAAATTCAAGGAAAGTTTAATTGAAAAAGGACAAGGACCTTTGGAGTTACCTTATTTAAATTTCTGGAGTATGAATGATTCTTTAAATTTGGTAAGTATGTTTGGGTCAGCCATAAAAACAATTTCATATAACACGCATAACTATACAAAACACTCATTCTTATTGGAATCTTATGGAGGGCATCCTATACAGTTGAACGATTCTACTTATGTTGCCTATACAAGTGTTTTCCCTGCTATGGATAATGATGTGCCATATTTTGTTTTTTTTGACTCCAATGGTGAAATTGTTCATTCACTTCACTATCCCCAAGGGCATAATGTAGGATATGAAGTTAGTCAAGATCATCCTCAAGGGCTCATATATGAAGGATATGGTATATTTAAGGATCATAAAAATAATGCACTGCTGAAAGATGTGTTTAATGACACTATTTACAAGGCTAAATCCAAAGATGAGATTCTACCTTATATATGTACTTATCGTGGAAAAATGACTCCTCAGCATCGTTTTGTAACAGATATCAACCGACAAGCCTCTGTAATATATATACATCATTTAGCAGAAACAGAGAATTATATCTTTACTTCTTATTTGTATAACAAGACTAAACAAACTGCTATATGGGATAAAAGAAGTAGAAATATTATTGCTCGTGTTGTAAATACAGATCAAAGGTCAAGAGAATTTATACGTTATAGACAAATAGTGAAATATCGTACTCCTAAAGGCAATATTGTTTTCTTGAACATGATTTATACTAAGGAGAATGTGATTTATTGTATGTTAAGGGTGGAAGATGCAATGGAGTTTTTACCTAATGTTAACTCAGATAGTAACCCTATCTTAGTTAAATTTTATGTGTAAAAATGCACTTTAAATAGCATGGGCTTAAAATGTTATGATTTTTACTGTATAAATTGAAAGAAGAAATTGGTTTTAATTGAAAAATATGGCAATAAATAACAAAAAAAGTGTTTTAAAACAAAGGTTGAAACATCTAATGCAATGGCTATTATTTCTAACTATAGCCATTGCATTAGCCATATCTCTACGCCTCTTCCTCTTTGCCAAATTTTCCATCCCCACCCCCTCCATGGAGCCTGCCATCAAGGCAGGCGACCAAGTAATAGTCAGCAAGTTAACCCCCGGTGCTCGCATCATAACAAACTTTTTCTCTATGAAAAACAGCGAGGAAGCTCAACTAAAACGAACCCCCGGTTTTGCTATAAAGCGCAATGATGTGTTGATCTTCAATTTCCCTTATTCTGAATGGCATCGTATAACCATAGATATGAATTTATTCTATGCCAAACGCTGTGTAGCTATTCCGGGAGATACCTTTTACATTGAAAATGGCATTTATAAAGTAAAACATTCAATAGATACACTTGGTTGTTATGAAAATCAGCAACATTTGTCGGGTAGAAAAGAATCGGACTTTGACCCTGCCGTTTACCATTGCTTTCCTCACGATGAGCATTATTCTTGGAATATAAAGAATTTCGGTCCTTTATATATTCCCCAAAAGGAGGATGATTTATCCATAGATACGCGGAATATTGTACTTTATAAAAACCTGATTGAATATGAAACGCGCAAAGCAATCAGTACTAAAGATGAGCAAGTATTTATGGCCGATAGCTTAATAACCACCTATAAATTCACTAAGAACTATTATTTCATGGCTGGCGATTATGTGTTCGATTCTAAAGATTCTCGCTATTGGGGGTTGTTGCCCGAAGACCATATTGTAGGGAAAGTGGCTTTTGTGTGGAATACCAAGAATAAAGAAACTGGGAAAGTGAGTTGGGATAGGTTTCTTAAAAGAGTGAATTAGAATGAAGAAAATAACCATAAAACAGATACTAAAATATCTTTGGGAACTAATATGCCTATTAGCCTTTGGAACAGTATTTAGCACAGTCTTTATTATCCTTCCTGAATTAGCACAAAATGTAACCAGTAGTAAATACTTTTGGTTTTATGCCTCTATGGGCATACTCTCATTTTTATTATTCTTCAGATATATTCTTTTTCAATCCCCCATTCATTATCAATTCTCATGGATAGATTTAATAGTAACCTTCATAGTGGGATATAATTTATTTATCTACTGGAATAAAGGTTGCGAAATATCTACTAAGGTCATCTTATTAATACTTTGTAGCATACTCTATTTCTATTTTCGCTTATTTCTTGCAGAACAAAGGAAGAGCCAAAGATATATCCTATTACTTTTCTTAATGTTAACCGGGTTGATAGAAGCTATTTGGGGGCTATGTCAGCTATATGGTTTCACCCCTTCCTATCATGGCTCATTTAAAGTAACAGGTTCTTTATTTAATCCGGGGCCTTATGCGGGTTATTTGGCGATGATTATTCCTATTGCTTTTCATTATATGCTAAAAGATTATAGGGTTCTGAATAAGAGATGGAATATCCGTTTCTTTGTTTTTTACCTCCGTTGGGGAGTAGCAACTCTTACGTTTATTGCCATATTAATTATTTTACCTGCTGCTATGAGTCGGGCCTCTTGGCTGGGAGCTATAGGAGGATGTATATGGGTTGGAGTAATTTATTTACTTCGTCATTTTCGAATCAGGCAATATATTGTTATTCATAAAAAAAGAATGACTATATTGGCAATTATATTGTTGGGTTGCTTTTGCGCAGGCGGTGCAGGTTTGTACTTCTTGAAGAAAGATTCTGCTGATGGCAGAGCATTGATGTGGAAAGTCTCTTTGCAAGCCATTCCTCATTATCCGATGGGAGTGGGGTTGGGTTATTTTCCGGGTATTTATGGCAATGAGCAAGCTACTTATTTTGCATCAGGACAAGCAACAGAGCAGGAGGAATATGTAGCCGGAAGCCCGGAATATGCTTTCAGTGAGTATCTGCAAGTTTGTTTGGAACAGGGAATTCTTGTTTTCGTTTTATTAGTGATTATGATAGGAATCGCTTTATGTACAGGTTATAAGAAAAACTATATGGCAGAGATGGGAGCACTATGTGCTTTGTTGATTTTTGCATTCATGTCTTATCCTTTTAGTATCCTCCCTTTTGTTATTGTTTTGGCTTATTTGTTAGCGGCATGTGGTTCCCTCGCTATCAAAAAGAGAGAAGTAAACTCAGAGAAGAGGACGAATCGTGTATTAGCACTCGTTGGGTTTGCCATTACTATATTGTGTCTTTATAATCGATACCCAACTTATCAGGCTTATAAAGATTGGAGAATTTCTCAGATGCTATATAATCTTGGGCATTATCCGCAAGCTCAAAAAGCATATACGGAATTAGAACTTTATTTGGAGGATCAAGTCAATTTCCTATTTGAATATGGACGTATATTATCCCAAACCGAAACTTATAAAGAAAGTAACCGAATCCTGAAAAAAGGAGCCAAGCTAAGTGCCGACCCCATGTTTTACAATATTATGGGGAAGAATTATCAGGCAATGAAAGAGTATAACGAAGCTGAAAATGCTTTGCTAAAATCCACTCATTTAGTCCCTAACCGTATGTATCCTTGGTATCTTCTAACAAAATTATATATTGAAATGGGGTTGGAAGAAAAAGCAGTTGAAACAGCAAAAGTTGTTTTGACTAAAGAGCCGAAAGTACATTCCACGGCTGTGGAAGAAATGAGAATGGAAGTGAAAGAACTGATTAAATCAAAAAAATAATCCTATATCACCAAAAATATGAAAATACAACTAATCCCTGTAGCAGTCGCCCTACTGATCCTATCCTCCTGCTCCTCCCAAAAAGCAGAAGAGAAGGCAGAAGAGAGTGATAAAAAGACTACCGAAGTAGTCAATGAAAAACCGGTAGAAGTAAAAGCTAAACTTTTAACCTCTTCCGATTTCGCTTACGAGTTGATCTGCAACGGCACCATCGTCGCCATGCAAAAAGCCGATCTCCGCTTTCAATCTCAGGATATCATCCGGAAGATTTATGTAAAGAACGGGCAGCGAGTGCGCAAAGGCGAGAAGCTTGCCGAACTCGATAAGTTTAAACTGGAGATAGCCTTTCTGCAAGCCAAAGAATCTTTGGAGCGTGCCCGCTTAGATTTGCAGGATGTACTAATAGGGCAAGGATATGCCCTTAGCGACACTGCCAAAGTTTCTCATGAAGTGATGAAAATTGCCAAGATCAGGAGTAACTATGAGCAAAGCGAAAATAACTACAAGGTAGCCGAATACAACTTAAAAGCTGCTACTCTATATGCCCCTTTTGATGGGGTAGTAGCCAACCTGACAGCCAAAGAATATAATCAACCGGGAGGCGATGCCTTTTGCACACTGATTAATAACTATACGCCCGAAGTTGTATTCAACATTCTCGAAAACGAACTTCCCTTTACCAAGATCCACGATAAAGTCATTGTTTCTCCTTTCTCACAACCCGGTCATAAGGTAGAAGGGCGAATCTCCGAAATCAATCCGCTGATTGATAAAAACGGTATGGTAAAAGTAAAAGCTGTACTTACCAATAAAGACAATACTTTCTACGAAGGTATGAACGTAAAAATACATGTGCAACGTTTATTGGGCGAACAACTGGTGATTCCTAAATCAGCGCTGGTGTTGCGTACCAACCGCAAAGTGGTGTTTACACTTAAAAACGGACAGGCCAATTGGGTATATGTAGCCACCGAACAGGAGAACTCAGATAGCTATGTGGTGACAGAAGGTCTGCAAGCAGGCGATAGCATTATTTATGAAGGGAATATTAACCTGGCTCACGAAACAAAAGTACAAGTACAATGATCAGGTACATCGTAAATCATCCGATATCCGTTATCATGGTTTTTGTGGCCCTTTTTATTCTGGGCATCATTACCTATATCAATATCCCGGTATCGCTTCTGCCTGATATTGCTATTCCGGAAATGACCGTGCAAGTATCTGCAAGCAATACCTCTGCGCGGCAATTGGAAAACACAGTGGTTCGTCCGTTGAGGCAACAACTGATGCAGGTAGGTAAACTTCGCAATATATACAGCGAAACCCGCGACGGAAATGGCGTTATCCATTTAAGCTTTGAATATGGTACCGATACAGACCTGGCTTTTATAGAAGTCAATGAAAAAATAGACGGTGCCATGAATTACCTGCCCAAAGAGTCGGAGCGTCCGCGAGTAATTAAAGCAAGTGCTACCGATATACCCGTATTTAACCTGGCACTGACTCTTCAAGCCGACAGTTGTTTTGAAGAAACAGATATGCCTAAGTTTATGGAGTTGAGTGATTTTGCCGAATCGGTGATACGAAGGCGATTCGAGCAATTACCACAAGTAGCTATGATCGACATCTCCGGCTTGGTAAAGAAACAAATACTTATATCGCCCAACGAAGAGATGATGGAAGTCAGTGGCATTACCTTATCCGATATAGAAGGAGCCCTGAATAATAACAACTCAGAACCCGGCAGTATGACCGTTCGTGAGGGGTATTATGAATACGTCATTCGTTTCTCGTCCGTGCTCAGAACTATTGAAGATGTTCAGCATATTTATATTCGTAAACACGACCGGATTTATCAGCTTAAAGACCTGGCAACGGTTGCAGCCGCTCCCGAGAAAGAAAAAGGGATGGTTATTTACAATGGCAAGCGCGCCATTCTACTTTCGGTGATAAAACAGTCGGAAGAGAATATGAGCGACATGCAGAAAACCATGAATAAAGAGGTGGAACGCTTCCGGGAAGAGTTTCCGGAGATTGAAATGAATATGACCCAGAACCAAACAGAACTCTTGGATTATACCATTTCTAACCTGCAACAAAACCTCTTATTGGCTTTTCTTTTTGTATTCTTTGTCTCTGTTTTCTTTTTGAAAGACAGTCGTTTATCGGTAATCATCGGTCTGGCGCTTTTTGTATCCCTCATCATTAGTTTACTTTTCTTTTACCTGTTCCGCATTTCACTGAATGTGGTTTCTCTGACAGGGCTGATATTAGCCTCCGGTAATATGATCGATAACTCGATTGTGGCTGCCGACAATATTTCACAGTACAGGCAGCGTGGTTTTTCTATTCCTGATGCTTGTGTGGTTGGTACCAAAGAAATCAGTCTTCCGATGTTAAGTTCTGCCTTGACAAATATCTCGGTCTTTATCCCCCTTATTTTTATGAGTGGTATTGCCGGGTCGCTCTTTTCCGATCAGGCTTTTTCGGTAACTATTGGGTTGATGATTTCTTATTTAACGGGGATTATGCTTATCCCTGTATTGTATAAACTGATCTATCGCACCAATCACAAAGCAATAACCGGCGAAGTTGAGGCAGAAACTCTGCAAGACCATGAGAGTCAGGCGTTTGCTTTTAGGATGTATGATGCAGGGATTCAGTGGGTGTTTTCTCATAAGGTACTTACCGGCATTCTGATTCTGGGTACCCTTCCGTTATGTGTATTACTTTTTATAGTGATTCCCAAAGAAAAGATGCCCGATATTAAACAGAATGAATTGTTGATAAATATCGACTGGAATGAGAATATTCACCTACAAGAGAATTATCAACGTTGTTTATCCTTTGGAGAGGTCTTGACCCAATTGGCAGAAGAAACCTCTACTTTGGTAGGAGAGCAGCAATTTGCTTTGAACCGGGATAAGGAACAAACCTCCGGCGAATCTCAGTTCTATGTGAGAACACAGAACGCAGCAGACATTTTACCTTTGAAAGATCGCGTATTAAGTTACTTCAAAGAAAACTACCCACTTGCTCTGGTGAGTTTCTCGCCAACCGGAACCATCTTCGAGAAGATCTTTTCCACAGGAGAAGCAGACCTTGTTGTTGAATACTATGCCACCAACAAAGCAACCCAGATAGAACCTGCTACAATCCGGCAGATGGAACACAATATGGAGACGTTAACCGGAGAGTCATTTGTAGGAAATGCCTTTCAGCGTCAATTAGATTTGCACATCAACCGAGAGAAGCTACTTCTTTACAATGTGTCTTATGATTGGGTATATAGAGCATTGCGAACTGCATTCAAGGAAAATCGCTTTGCGACACTTCGCTCTCAGCAACAGTACTTACCGGTAGTGTTGGGAGGTGAAGAAAAGGAGGTTCACGACATTCTTCATGAAACATTGATCGAGGTTTCTTCCAATCCGGATGGCACACGCAATAAAGTACCTTTATCCTCCTTTGTATCTGTCACTCAGTCCGAAGACCTGAAAAAGATTGTAGCCGGAAAGTCGGGCGAATACATTCCATTCTACTATAATGATACACAGAAGCCGGAGCAGATTATGGAGAAAGTAGAGGAAGAAGTACTCAAAGATAGAGATTGGGAAGTAGAATTCTCCGGAACCTTCTTCTCCAATCGAAAAATGATTAATGAAATGATCGTTATCATGTTCGTATCTATACTACTGATGTTTTTTATCCTATCTGCCCAGTTTGGGAACTTTAAGCAGCCCTTTATTATTCTCTTTGAGATACCTATTGATATAACATTTGCCCTTGCTCTGTTATTAATCACTGGCCATTCGCTCAATTTAATGTCGGCTATTGGTCTAATTGTAACCACGGGGATTATTATTAACGACTCTATTTTGAAGGTCGATGTCATGAATCAGCTTCGTAAAGAAGGCTTCCGGTTAATGGATGCCATTCATGAAGCAGGACGAAGACGTTTGAAGGCGATTCTGATGACCAGTTTCACCTCCATTGTCTGCATGGTTCCATTACTGTTTACCAATGATTTGGGATCGCAATTGGAAAAGCCGTTGGCTATTGCCACCATTGGAGGGATGTTGATAGGAACTCCGGTGAGTTTGTTTGTGGTGCCGTTGATTTATTGGTTGATTTATAGGAAAGAAGAAAAATACACTTGATTATGTGGAAAAGTACAATCATTCTAATTACATCTATTTTCATATTAGTTTCATGTAAGCCTCAAAAAGATGAGTATAACCCTCCGGTATTTCCGATATCAGAGAAGCTCTCTTCTCAAGCTATTTCGGAAGAGCTAATAATCGGCACTCCCTATGACATGTTTGTTCATGGAGATTACATCTTTATTTTAGCTTTTACAGAAGAACATTGGCTACAGGCTTACGATAAACATACAGGCGATTTTGTAGGTAAGTTTGCAAGGAAAGGACAAGGACCCAATGAATTGATAATGGGTACTAATCTTACCTTTAATAGTGAAACTCATATTTTGTCTATTTATGATTCGCAATTAAAGAAAGTATTCTATTATCGGATAGGTAATGAACCTTCTGATTTGGTTTCTTTTATAAGAACCGAGAATCTTTATGAATTAGGCGGAGAAAGGGTAGTAAGAAATGCATGGCCTCTTTATACAAGCGGAAATTATTTAATTGATGGACAGCTGGGAGAAGGGGAAGGAGTAAAATCTAAATTGAAAAGATTCCAAATGCTATCTCAAAACGGGATTGTATCAGAATATAATCAATTTCCAATTAGTGCTGAAGATAAATATCTCCCTCATTTACAAACTTGTATCTCTGTCTCCCCCAATCAGGAAAAAATGGCGGTTGGAATTCTTAATGGAGCGATTTTAGAAATGTTTGATTTAAAAGAAAATATAAGTTTGACTAAAGTTCGTAAGTTTTATCCTCCTTCATTTGATGAAGTAGATGGGAGAGTGAAATTTGGAGAAGACATGGTGTTTGGATTTGCTTTTCTCTGTAGCACAGATACTTATATCTATACCATTCTAATTGGAGATAAAGATTCAAATAAGCTTAATAATATTTCTGTCTTTGATTGGGAAGGTAATGAGGTTTGTAGATATGAAACAGATTGTCCGTTGCTTCGACTTTATTCTCCAGTGGATGAACCAGATAAACTATATGGAATAGCTGTGTCTGATAATCAAGAGTTTTATTTGGTTTCGTTTGATCTAAAGCTTTGATAGGCTCAATAATCAGTTTGAGGGTTTCAAAACCCTCATCTGTTTATTGAAAAATAAATAGTAACCCAATTTTCGTTAGAAATTAATTAAATGTACTGTATTTGCATGAAGAACAAAATACTATTTAATGTTAGTGTAGTCAGCCTGATATTTTCGTTAAGCGCTTCTCTGCATGCGCAAACCAAAACCCTCACCCTCCTCAAAAGCATCGAAATCGCCTGCGACAGCTCCTTGCAAGCATTTAGCTCCAAGAACCTCTACTTAGCCCGTTATTGGGAATACCGCACATTCAAGGCTGGCAGATTACCCTCTTTAACCCTGAATACCAATCCATTACAATATAGTAGAGAGATTATCAAGGAATATGATTCTAAGGACAATATGAATTTCTATCGTAATCAGCAAGAACTATCATCTTCCGCTCAATTATCCATCAGTCAAAATGTAGATTTGACAGGGGGTACTGTTTATTTAGAGTCATCATTGGGCTTTCTGCGAACTTATGGGGCGGAGACTAAAAATCAATACACTACTGTGCCGGTGCGTTTAAGATATTCGCAGTCATTGTTTGGCTTCAATAGCTTTAAGTGGGAGAAGAGGCTGGAGCCTTTGAAGTTCGAGAAGGCAAAGCGACAGTTTTTATATACCAAAGAAGAAATATCCGAAACAGTTATCCGGTATTTCTTTAACCTGGCCATGGCTCAAAAAGAATATGACCTGGCCTTGGAGTATGTAGCTTCTGCCGATACACTATATCGGATAGGCATGGAACGACAAAAGATAGTAGCCATCTCTCAAGCCGACTTGCTGACCCTTGAACTGGACGCTGTAAATGCAAGAAACAGCTTGCAAAACAGCGAGATGAGCCTGAAAAGAGCCATGTTCAGCCTGGCATCTTATTTGAATATGGACGAGGATACGCATATTACACTTCAACTGCCCGAACGCCCCGGCACCCTAACCATAACAGCAGATGAGGCTTTGAGGTATGCACAGGAGAACAATCCGGACTACCTGAGTTATAAACAAGAATTACTCACCGCGGAAAGAGAGGTGGAGTACACCCGTAAGAATTCTAATTTCAGTGCCAGTCTGTCGGCAAGTGTCGGGTTTAATCAGTTTGGAAATACGCTTTCTCGTGCCTATCAGGATTTCTCTCAACAGAATGTATTCGGCTTGTCGCTTTCTATTCCGTTGGTAGACTGGGGCATTCGAAAAGGAAAAGCCAACATGGCCCGGAATAATTTGAATGTAACTAAACTTTCTATCCAGCAGCAGTATGTGAAACTGGAACAGGATATTACCATGACTGTAGGCGACTTTAATACCCAGCAAAACCTGATAGCCAGTGCCGAAAGAGCCATGAAACTGGCAGATCAGGCTTACAATGTAACCAAACAGCGGTTTATCATTGGGAAAGCTGACTTGAATAGTCTGACGCTGTCTCAAAACAGACAAAATACAGCTCAAAAGAATTACATATATGCTTTATCTAATTACTGGCAGAACTACTATAAGCTCAGGAAGTTGACCCTGTTCGATTTCGAGAAGAATAAAACCCTCTCTTTTATGTTTGATGCCCTAATGAATATCCGTTGATGAGTACACCTGCCACTAAAATATCATCCTTTTCCATTATTCTGGTTTTCGGTTGCCTGATGGTGTTAGGGCTCTTTCTGGCTCCGCAACTTCCCGTCAAGCTGAATCCTTCGCGTAAGCTGCCGGTTATTCATGTTTCTTTTTCCATGTACGGGCAATCGGCACAGGTAGTGGAAGCGGAGGTAACCTCCAAGCTGGAAGGAATGATCAGCCGTATGAAGGGAGTCGAGAAAATCAGCTCTCACTCATCGAACGGGTGGGGGAGCATAACGGTTCGCCTGTCTAAACATGCTAATCCCGATATGTGTAGGTTCGAGGTTTCTACCATTATCCGGCAGGCGTGGGCTACATTGCCTTCGGGGGTTAGTTATCCTTCTATTTCATTATCGGGTACGAGTGAAGAAGTGAACCGGCCTTTCCTCACATATACAATCAATGCACCCTTTTCTCCTATCCGGATTCAGGAGTATATCAGCGAGAATCTAAAACCTAAAATAGCCGAGATAAAAGGAGTGGATAAGGTGGATGTAAGTGGTGCAGGAAGAATGATTTATCAACTGGAATATGATTATAAGCGACTACAAAACCTACACGTTTCTGTAAATGATATTCGTTCCGCCATTCAGTCTTATTTAACGAAAGAATTTCTGGGAATAGGTCGTATTATGAACGAAGATCAGAAAGAACAGTGGATACGCATCGGGTTAACCTCTGATTATACAGATCGAAAGTTTGTGCCCGCCGAGATACAGATTCGAAACAATGAAGGACGAATTATCTATCTGGATCAACTCGTGGCGGTATCTTATGTAGAAGAACGTACCTCCAGCTCTTTCCGTATCAACGGACTGAATTCCATCTATCTTTCTATAACTGCCGATGATTTTGCCAACCAACTGCAATTGGGCAAACAGATTCGTTCGTTGCTGGATGAATATCGGGAAACCCTGCCTGCGGGCTATGAACTTCATCTATCTTACGATGCCAGTGAATACATTCAGGAAGAAATGAGTAAAATCTATTTCCGTTCGGGACTCACCATCTTCTTGCTGTTATGTTTTGTTTTGCTGATTTATCGTAACCTGAAATATTCATTCCTCATACTATTTTCACTCATCGTTACTTTAAGTATTGCTGCCATCTTTTACTACTTCCTCCGGTTGGAAATGCAAATGTTTTCTTTGGCAGGACTCACCATCTCCTTGACCTTGATTATCGACAATGTGATTATTATGTCGGATCAGATTATAAACCGTGGCAACAAAAAAGCTTTCTTCTCTATTCTTACAGCTACCTTGACCTCTGTAGGGGCATTGTCTGTCATACTTTTTATGGACGAGAGTGTGCGGGCTAACTTGCAGGATTTTACGTGGGTTATTATCATCAACCTGAGTGTGTCCTTATTCGTAGCCTTGTTTTTGGTGCCTGCTTTGATTGATAGGCTTCAGCTTACAAAACGAACAAAGAAAAAGAAAAATGAACACAGAGACACAAAGGCACAAAGAATATATAAAAACTCTGTGTCTTCGTGTCTCTGTGTTCCATTTATTTGCAAGCGAAAAATAAGGAGAGAGAAAGTAGTCATTGGCTTTAACCGGGTATACGAGAAGATCATTCGCTTCATGTCTCGCCGGAAAAAGTGGTTTGCCGCCGTACTCATTTTGGCATTCGGCCTGCCTGTATTCCTGCTTCCCGACCAAATTAAGGTGAAGCATACAAAAGGCTTTTTCGCTTCGGGTGCACAGCAGGAGTTAGGCTTTTGGGGAAACCTGTATAATAATACCTTAGGCTCTGCTTTCTATAAAGACCATGTAAAGCCGGTTACCGACGTGGCATTGGGGGGCACCATGCGTTTGTTTGCACAGAAGGTAAGAAATGGCTCTTATTCGTCGGGCGATCGGAGCGAAACCTCTTTGAATGTAGCAGCCTCGTTACCTAACGGTTCTACCTACGAGCAGATGGATGCATTAATCCAAAAGATGGAGAAATATATAGCTCATTATCCCGAAGTCAAACAGTTCGAAACGCATATAGAGAACGGACGAAGGGCTTCTGTTCGCATCTTATTTACGAAAGAACATCAACGAAGCTCTTTCCCGCATTTGTTGAAAAGTCGTCTTATCACCAAGGCTACCGAATTGGGAGGTGGTAGTTGGTCGGTGTATGGCGTGGGAGATGGATTTAATAATGATGTGAAAGAGCAGGCAGGCTCAATGCGCATCAAGCTGTTGGGCTATAACTACGATCGGCTCAATGCTTTTGCCCGCACCATGCAAGATTCGCTTTTGCAATATCGAAGAATCAAAGAAGTTATTATCGACTCCAAATTCAGTTGGTTTAAGAATGATTATACAGAGTTTGTTTTCGATTTGCAGAAGGAGCACCTTATACAATCTGATATTCGAACCAATGACCTGTTCCACTCCGTAATGCCTCTGTTTGAGAAAGGCGTACATGTAAGCGACTGGGTGCACGACGGAAAAGTAGAGCCTATCAAACTATTTGCCAAACAGGCAACCGAAATGGATATCTGGAACTTGGAGAACTACCCCGGAGCTACAGGCGATAAGCCTTTTAAGCTATCGGGCATGGCAACCATCGAAAAGTGGATAGCACCGCAAAGCATTGCCAAGGAAGATCAGCAATACCTTTTATGTTTGCAATACGAATATATCGGTTCTTACCAGATGGCTCATAAGGTAATGCAGCGCACCATCGATTCCTTTAACGCGCAATTTCCATTGGGTTATAAGGCAGAAAGCGAATCCTCGTATTATTGGTGGGGAGATGGCGGCGGACCTAAACAGTATCTTTTGTTATTCATCATCATAGCCATTATCTTTTTTATGACGAGTTTTCTGTTTAACTCTGTTAAGCAGCCTTTCGTTGTTATTTTTATTATCCCGGTATCGTTTATCGGTTTGTTTCTTACATTCTATCTGTTTGATCTGAATTTCGATCAGGGAGGCTTTGCCGCTTTTATATTGTTGGCAGGCATCACAGTGAATGCGAATATTTATATCCTGAATGAATATAATAACATCAAAGTTGCCCGTCCGGGTTTAAGCCCGATGAAGGTATATATAAAAGCCTGGAATGCCAAAGTGATTCCTATTTTCCTAACCATTGTTTCAACCGTACTTGGCTTTATTCCTTTTATGATAGGGGTGTATAAAGAGGCATTCTGGTTTCCGCTTGCCGCAGGCACAATGGGCGGACTGATCTTTTCGTTTTTTGCCATCTTTTTCTTTTTGCCGGTGTTTATGGGGGTGGGAGGAGATGATAAAAATTCATCAGTCTCCTTTCCCCTCCCATGATTTTATTTTTTGCAAATTTGCCAGCACGCCAGCACGGAGGGGTTGTATCTGTCTGAAATCGAGTCAGTTAGCCCGTGCTGGCAAGCGTGTTGGCAGGCGTGACGGCAAATTTGCCAGCACGCTTTAAAATTGATAAAAATAATAGATTGTAATTGCATAGTAATCCCCTTGTTACCTATAATTAGTTGGTACCCAGTATAATTCTATTTGTTTTATACCGGAAAACAACTTGTTTGCTACCAGCAAACAATTAGTTTGCTACTATGAAACAACTTGTTTTATAGCTTTACACAATTTGAAACAAGTAATAAAACAAGCGGTTTTATGCTATAAATGTACCAATCGGCACTACTTTTTGGAGGCATATAATTGTGTAATAACCGGGGTTTTTGGTGGGTAATGCTGTGTTTTCTGCGAATTTTATGATAAGATTGATAGGTGTAGCCCATTTATATAAGAATATGTATTGCACTACCATAGTGCAAAAATAAGTGGAATTTGCACTTTGATAGTGCAATATTGCTATCTTTGTGAAAAAAGAGATTATATGGATAAGTTGTTTGAATATTCCCATAAACTAATAAAAGGAACGGATACGCGCTTCCTGCGCTATATGTATGATGAAATCAACTGGCAAAGTCGTATGATTGGTCTTACCGGTCCTCGTGGGGTTGGTAAAACCACTCTTATTCTTCAATATATTAAACAAAGTCTGAATCCTGCCGAAACATTATATGTAACAGCAGAGGATTTTTATTTTGTAGACCATAGGTTCACTGAGTTAGCAGATACCTTTGTTAAACAAGGTGGTAAATACCTGTTTATAGATGAAATTCATAAATACAAAGACTGGGCAAAAGAGCTAAAGCTCATTTATGATTATCATAAAGACTTGAATGTAGTGTTTACCGGTTCCTCGGTTTTGGATATCAAAAAGGGTGCTTCCGATTTGAGCCGTAGAGCTGTGATGTACAATATGCAAGGCTTATCTTTTAGAGAATACTTGCAGTTGTTTCATCATATTTCTGTAAAGGTATATTCGCTGGAGGATGTATTGCAACATAGAGTGGAGATATCCGATTCACTGCGTCCCTTGCCTCTTTTCTCAGATTATCTAAAGAGGGGGTATTACCCGTTTGCGTTGGAAGAAGATTTTGAGTTACGCCTAAGGCAGATTATCAATCAAACGTTGGAAAGTGATATCCTGATGTATGCCAATATGAATGTAGCGACAGGAAGAAAATTAAAGCAATTACTTGCTATAATATCTAAAAGTGCTCCATTCAAACCCAATATGAGTAAAATAGCAGAAATGCTATCTGTTAGTCGTAACAATATTGCAGACTATTGCCTATATATAGAAGAAGCAGGTATGATTGCTCAGCTAAGAGATAGCACTGGCGGTATTCGAGGACTGGGTAAAGTAGATAAAATATATTTGGATAATGCCAACCTTATTTATAATCTTGCAGACGACATTTCTAATATTGGCAATATCCGGGAGACTTTTTTCCTGAACCAAATGCGTGTTAAATATGATGTACTTTCATCTTCTTCTGCCGATTTTTTGATTAACGATAAAACGTTCGAAGTGGGAGGCAAAGGTAAAGGGCAGAAACAGATTAAAGATATTGAGAATGGATATGTTGTAAAAGATGATATTGAGAACGGGTATTTGAATGTGGTGCCGCTATGGCAGTTGGGGTTGGGGTATTGATTGCGAAGTTGATCACCACCACACCTGCTCTCCATTCTCATAAGTAAAAATCCGTTCTTCTTTTACCGCTTCGCAAGCATTGAAAGCTGCATTTTTAAGCAATAGGGAATATTTGTGCTTTTTAATATTCTCATTACAATAGTCACGAAAATAGTCACGCCAATTGTCGAATATTTGTGCTTCACAGCTTTTATAAGGAAGAATATATTCGCAAAATTCATCGAAATCAAGATGTTGCGACCACTCTCCATTCAACCAGACATCAAAAGATCGGTCGATATTTTCAATAAGATAATTGGCTTGCATAATTTGGATGTCAGGAATGACTTCCATTTTTTGGTTGTATTCTTTCGTTATCTGTCGAAATAACCTATCTTTTATGTCTATATGTTGATCTTTGTATATGTCTGCAACAGAATCCAATTGTTGATAATATCTGTTTATATAGAAAGAATCTTTATATGAGTAGTGTTCCGGCATGTTTTCAATTAGGAAACAAGCAGCTTTATATTTTAAAGTGTCTTCCGGATGTTGACTGTAGTGTGATAGTACTTTTTCTAATTCATTTCTGTTTTCTCCCGCCATTATTAAAGCATTTTCCAAATCACTTGTTTTTTTATTGCATGCATATAATAAGATCGAATAAACGAAAATAATAGCATAAAGAATCGATTTTTTCATGGAAGATGTAATTTTAAATATTACTCACTTAGTTTATATATAGTGTTTTTAATATAAGCTTTCATTTTGATGGATGCTGTGCTTTCTTTCTTAATTTTCCGGCTCAACACTTTTTCTCCAATCTTTTTCATATTTTGGATGTCTCCCTTCTCTTGATATAGTAGGAAAAGTTCGTAGTTTGGAATGACTAATGATGGGTTCATGTTTGATGCAAGGATAAAAGATTGCTCAGCCTGATTAAAGTTATTTAGTTCTTTGTAACTTTTACCCAGTTCGCATAAACCATTGGGTGATGGGTATAATTCAATATAATCCTTTATAAGGTCTATCCTGTTTAAATTACCAACTTTACTGCCGATAAAAAAGTGATATTTTCTTAATAAGATGATGTCATATTTGATTTTCTCATATTGCTCTTTATGAATGGAAGTTTGCGACTGAAAAGCATCTTCCAATTCTCGGTAATCGCTCTGTGTCTTTATACCATAATATAACCCGAATAACAAGACGGGGAAAGCAAGTATTTGCATCTTTTTATTACTAACTCCAACAATGCTTTTATCAACTGAAATAGCTATAAAAAATGATAGAAATAAAAGTAAGCGAAGATCAGAGAGGGGATATGAGAAAAAAGCGAATATACAGAAAGTCAATAAAAATCCTTTCTGTTTTTGTAATGAGGATGAAACAGGTCTATATACAAAGATAGAGAGCAATATTGCGATCAAGAGTATAAATCCGAATAGCCCTTGCATCGTTAAAATGGATAAGTATTCATTAAATGGTACAGATGGACTCCCTGCTACATCTGCATATTGAGATTCTTGATTTTTAGCGAAAAAGGCAGCCTGATAATATGGATATTTCTCTTTGAACATCCCGACCCCATGTCCTATTAGCGGCTTATCTTTAAGCATTTCTATACTGCATTTCCATATAAAAAGTCTTCCATCTGCCGAAGCTTTTTTATATTGATAAATGAGAAAAATGATACTAAAAGCTAAGATTATACACCCAATTTTTAAAATAATACTTCTTTTGAAGTGATACTTCATCCAAATAACCGGTTTATATGCAGAATTCAATACAACATAAAAACAACCGGCTATGGCTGCCATCCATCCGGATCGGGAATCAGTTAGGATGAGTGCGTATAATAGTAGGATTGCTGCAATAGATAAAAGTAATATGTTGCTTTTTTTTAATGTTTCTGTTAAGAAATAAATGCATATACAAAGCGAACATGCAATAAAACTTCCTGCGAGTGCCGGGTTGAAGAATGACCCTGTAGCATTAAATATAAGGTGCTTACTTTCAAATAATCCATAGTGTTGCAATAGGATGTAGACTGCTTCTATTAATCCTGAGAGCATACCTATATATAATCCGATATTTTTTTGTTTTCCTGTCATTAAACGGATAGATGCATAGAGTAAGATTACCGAAAAAGATGAAGCAAGAAGAATTTCGGAACAGGGTGTGGGCGAACTAAAAAAGCATTTAGCAAGGTGTATCCGAAATAACAAATGATTAATATATCTGTGAGAGTGAATTGTATCGGCTTTTTGTGTATTGCATACGAAAAAACAGAAATAACGAATAAAGCAATCGAAAGAAGAAAATACCATGATAACGCAATATGCTCTGATAAGATATTGGTATGAAAAAGGTGTGGCAGAACTAATAGCAAACACCATAAGGCCGTTTGAAATATATTTGGTGTGTAAGCTATTATTTGTAAAAAAGGATTCATTGAATAAATCGTTTGTGATTGAAAGCGGACATATCGAAAGATTGTCCGCTTTTATAGCCTTCCAGAAAGTTATTTCTGGTATGTTAGATCAAATTCTTTTGTGCAACTCTTGCTATATTCATCTCCAATGGAATAATCAACAACTAAAGTCAAATGTATTTTCTTAGCTATAGAGACATCAAAGAAGTTTGAATGTAACTGATAGGTATATGTCCAGGTTTCTTTTCCTTTAATTATTAATATTCGTCTATTCCCAACAGATAGAGGATGCGAATATAATATTTCATCTTGATCATCTTTATAATCAACTCTTAGATAGCTTCGGTTGTCAACCCTATGTCCATCATTGAGTATAATCATAGCTTCTGATGTGTTGTTTTTGATTTTCAGTTCTAACTTAGACCCTGGAAGACTCTTCATCTCGACTTCAAAGTCTGCTACTTGTGCACTGCTATTCAAGGATAATAATCCTTGAATAAATAGAAGCACAAGTAACATTTTTATTTTCATAATAATATAGATACTTTATTTAAAATAAGGTAGTTCACTCGTTTTTATAAATCTTTTACCTTTTCCATCAGTAATAAAATAATCAAGAACAAGTGTGAGATGCATTTTCGAGGATGTTGAGACATCAAAAAGATCTGAATGTAAACAATAAGTATGAGTCCAAATCTCTTTTTTAGGAATAACAACTAATCGTTCTTCTCCTATAGATAATATTTCGGAGTAAATGATTTCATTCAGATTGTTTTTATATTCAATTTTCAAATAACTGGCGAAAACGGTTGATATCCACCCACAAAAAACGGTGATACCCGTTCACTTTCCTGTCTTATACTGATGGCGATGTAAAATTAGTCTTTTTCTTCTA
>NZ_QVMK01000017.1 GCF_010500995.1 Bacteroides sp. 224
AGGAATTCCTCCCCTGCAAGGGGGAGGTGCCCAAAGGGCGGAGGGGGTATCATACAACTAATTATGAGCATCTACTTATATGAATTAATTTTGAATACCTACTTATTAAAAGAGTTTTCCTGTAGCTTCCAGCTTTTGTTTTCTGAGTAATGCTTCCAGAAAGTAGTAATCAGCATAAACAATGGGTACATCAATTTCGAAGTTTCCGGGTTTTGAACCTGTGCTATGCAGCAATAGGAAACCTTGATCTTTATCTAAAGTAGCGCGATATCCGTGAGTGAGGTTTTTCAGAATCATATCTGCTTTTCCTTTGTAGTCTTCGCTTTTTGAGGCGTCATAAAGACTGAGTTCGTATAATGCAGAGGCCATGCAAGCAGCAGCAGATACATCACGTGGTTCATTGGGTATCTCAGGCGCGTCGAAATCCCAGTATGAAATTAAATCGGAAGGCATGTTGGGATGTGTAAAGATGTAATTTTCTACGTGTTGCGCTTGTTTCAGAAATTCGGGTAAACCGGTTTCACGATAACACATCGTGTATCCATACAGCGCCCAGACTTGTCCACGCGACCAGGCCGATTCATGCGCATATCCCTGATGGGTATTCTTTTTTAGTACTTCGCCACTGATGGTGTCGTAATCTATCACATGATAGCAACTGTAATCTTCTCTGAAATGATTCTTCATTGTAGTTTTGGCATGATTTACAGCGATATCGTAATAAACAGAATCACTTGTCTGACGGAAAGCCCAGAAGAGCAATTCAAGGTTCATCATATTATCAATAATAACCGGACAATCCCATTTGGCTTTGCTGTGATCCCATGAACGTATGGCACCTATAGTTGGTTTGTATCTGGTAATTAATGTCTCGGCAGATTGTAATAATATTCCTTTATAGTTCTCATCTTGCGTTAAACGGTAACCATTTCCGTAGCTGCAAGCTTTTCCCGTTGAGAGAGCAAATTGTATATCCGTATAAGAAGTATTTCAATATTAAAGGGTTTCACGATATAATCATCAGCACCGGATAAATAACCTTCCTTCAAATGCATCACCATGGCGCGTGCGGTAAGCAATATCACCGGAATATGTCCGGTTTGCATATCGTTTTTAATACGGGCGCATAGTTCCAAACCATCACTTACAGGCATCATTATATCCGAAATAATAAGATCCGGAAACTCTTGCAGTGCAATATCAAAGGCAACTGCTCCATTATCGGCCTCCAATACAGTATAATAAGGTTCCAGTTTATTCTTGATGTAATGCCGTATCTCTTCGTTATCTTCAACTATCAGTATCTTTTTATCGGGAATGAAAAGAATGTCTTTATCGGGCTTATCGACCGAAGTCACAGGTGCAGACTGTTCATGATCTGCCGACGTTTGCTCCTCGATGGAATAGGCACTTTTCTCATTGGGTATAATGATGGTAAAGGCTGTTCCTTTGGGAGTGTTGTCTTCCACAAAGATGGCACCATGATGCAAACGTACGATTGATTGAGTAAGGCTGAGGCCGATTCCCGTTCCATTCGTGTTGTTTTGTTCACTGCTTTCTACCTGGTAAAATGGAGTAAAGATATGTTGCTTAACCTCTTCGGGTATTCCTTTACCTGTATCGCTTATCCTGATCATGAAGAAGTTTTCCGCTTGAGTCTGATGGATTTCCTCGGATAATAATTTATGGTATTTCTGTTTTATTTCCTGTGCGTTCAGAGGCATCATGCACATCTGAATAGATTCTCCCGTAGGTGTGAACTTAAAAGCATTGGACAGTAAGTTGAATACCACTTTTTCCAGAAGACTGTAATCAAAGTAAGCAGGGAACTCACCCGGTAGAGATTCGTAATGAAAATCTATTTTCTCGCGTTCTGCTATTTGCTTGAAGGCTAAGTACATCTCCTCTAAAAAGACATTCAGGTCGGAATGAGATAGTTTAAGCTTCAACTTTCCTGCCTGGTTCTTCTGTAAATCCATTAATTGATTGACCAACAATAGCAACCGTTGTGAGTTTTTGTACACCATACCCAGCTTTTGTTTCACTGCCGGAAGTATTTCTATCTGTTGAAGCATCTCCTCCAAAGGACTGATAATGAGTGTAAGAGGGGTACGCAACTCATGAGAGAAGTTAGTGAATAGACGAACTTTGGTTTGGTGAAACTCCTCAAGCTTTTGCCTTTCGATTTGTTTGATTTCCAGATTATGTTCCAATTCTCGCTTGCGGTATATATAGTATCCAATGGTAATACCTACAGCTAAAACGGATGTAATGTATAGGAAATAAGCCAAAGGAGTTTTCCACCACGGAGGCAGAACGATAATCTTTATACTTTTCGGATGCTCGTTCCATATTCCATCATTATTTGAACCGATAACCTGGAATGTATATTCTCCGGGGGCAATGTTGGTATAAAATGCTTCTTTACGAGTACCTACCCGATTCCAGTTTGTTTCATGCCCCAATAGACGGTATGCATATTGGTTTTGTTCGTGATAGATGTAATTAAGTGCACAATAAGCAATGGAGAAGTTACCTTGATTGTAGGCTAATGTCATCTCTTCTGTAAACTCCGGAGTTTCCTTCAGTATGCCCGTTTGATCTCCCGGAATTAGAACTTCATTGTTAACAGAGATTTGGTTGATAACAATGGAAGGGATGTATTCATTCGTCAGCAGGTTTTTGGGGTGAAAACATAGAAACCCATTACTGCCGGAGAAATATATTTCACCGGTCGGCAGGCAACAACTTCCCTGAGGGGTGAATTCGAAAATATCGGGGCCGTTAAAGCAATTGTAGGTCTTAACTTGGTAATCAGTCAAACTAACCTCGGATATTCCACCGGTATGACTGACCCAAATGGAGTTCTCGAATTCCTCCATGGCATAGATGTTATTGTTAGGTAAGCCGCTGTCTTTATTTATATGTTGAATCAATCCTTTGTATTCATCATATATATAAATGCCTCCTCCGAATGTAGCGATGCAAATCTCTCCTTTTTTACTTTGCTTGATAGAAGTAACATAATTACTCGACATCCTATGGGAGGGGAGCGTGGCATTTACATGATATTGCTCAATGGTTTTATGTTGAGTATCGTATTTATAAAGACCATTGGATCGGGTTCCTATCAGGAAAACACTTTCTTTTAGTTCGAGGAAACTTCGAACGCTGGGTAACCCAAGGGCAGCAGAATTGTTCTCCAACGGGATTTGTTCGGCTATGTCTCCGTCTTTTTCTATTTTGATGAGCCCGTTTGCTGCTGTGGTTCCTATCCACCAGTTTTCAGCCTTGTCTCGAAACAAGGTATAAATACCTAAGTTCTTTATATAATCAAATCGATGTACCAAGGAAAAACGCTTGGTAGGAATATGGAAACGATAAATAAGACCATTGTTTGTTCCACACCAAATATACTCCCCATCGGGAAGAATCGATTTTATAATATTCCGATTGTAAGGTCCCTGCGGAGATACATCCAACAGAAAGTTTTCGGATTGTTTGGTCTTTACATTGAAACAATATAAGCCGCTTCCTTCCGTAGCTATCCATAAATGATTGGCATGAAAAGCCATAACGCCAAAAATGCCCTGTGAATCAATGTTGTTTTGAGTTTTCGGGTGATAAAAGGTAAAACGATTCTTTAATGGATTATAGAAATTTACGCCACCCGAAAAAGTACCTACCCATAATGTATTCACCTTATCAATGTAGAGGCTGTAAACAGAAAAATGGCTTAAATTTCCCTGCCTCATGTCGAAGTTATTATAAGGTGTAATTATATCGGTGGAAAGATTCAGGATACTTAAACCGTTGAAAGTTCCAATAATAAGATCATTATTCATTTGTTTGAAACAACGAATATTCTCATCGGATAAACCACTGTTCTGTGTAGTGAATTGCCGGATGGTATTATCTTTAGGGTTCCATTTGTTAAGTCCTTTATCTAAGGTGCCTATCCAGATGCTTCCGTAAGAATCTTCGTAAAGCTCAAAAATGGTATTGTCAGTGAGGGCGGGAGTAGTAGAACGGGTTATTTGGGTAATAATTTGCAGTTTATCATTGCATACAAAGAGCCCTTTATTATAGGTCCCGATGTAGAAATGATTTTGCTTGTCAATATGGAGAGCATTAATTGTCTCATTAAATAAAAGACCATTCAGAAGAATGCTTTCAAATGTTTGCGTCTCGGGTTTGAACAAACATAAACCTTTGCGGGTACCTACCCATAAATTGCCGGAAGGATCTGAGCATAAAGAAACAATTTGATTACTGGGTATTTCAGGATAATCTGTATGAAGGTAGGATGTTATTCTATTGGTTTGAAGGTCTATGTAATTCAGACCATTATTGGTTCCTGCCCATAAACCTTTTCTTAAAGTGTCGGGAAGTAAAACGGTTATATGATTATCGGATATGGAGTTTTTATCTGTATTGTCATGGCGGTAAATAACGAAATGATCTCCATCAAACCGGTTTAATCCATTGCGAGTCGCCATCCAGATATAGCCATTAGAGTCTTCACAGATGTCTAAGACGGAAAGTTGAGAAAGGCCGTCGCGAAGGTCGAGGTTGGAGAAATAGAAGATACCATCATTAACAGCGGCATGTATAGGAAACATAGCTGCCAAGAAAATTATTAGCAAGAGAAGGTGTTTTTTGAATAAGAAGCAGATGTTTCTCATGTATTTAAATGCCAGTTAACTTTAAACAAATATATGTGATTGTTTAGAAACCGTTTTTTGATGAAGAATTGGGTGGTTGTACTTACAGATTAGGCTTGTTTTGTTCAGCTTCAAATGCTTTCCAATCATCATGCTGTTCGTTTAGCCAGTCATAATAATAAGAAAGAACAGTATAGGACATATCATCAGGATGTTCTATTCCTTTTTTCTGAAAGTATTGCTGAAGCCTGGAACCTCCCCATAATCCCCAGTTGTTTCTTAGAAAAGTGCCAAGTCCATGATGATAGATTATTGTCTCGTGTCTTTTTTCAAGGTTTTTTATAACTTCAATATTTTCTGGCTTTAAGAGCTTGTTTAGTTCAAAGAAACATTCCTCAAGGTTTTTGGGGATATAAAATCCGTTTATAGAGTCTGCTTCCAGACGTTTCTGGTAAGCTTCTTTTTCTTCTGCTGTCATTTCCCTCTTTTGGAATCCTTCATAATTCTTTAAATAAAAGTTTTTATTTGAGATATAGTTGGCTGCATGAATTGCTTGTATTCCTAAAAATATAGAAAGTACAAAAAAGGTAGATAAAGTAAAGATGTGTTTCATAATAAATAATTTAGCAAGTATTATGAAAGCAAATGAACATAATTCAAACTAAATAAACAAATATTTTACCCTTTTTCTGTTCTCAATTCTCTTTGCTCTTTCAACTCCTCATACCTTTCTATGATGTGTCTTCTACTCATGATTATTTGATAACGATATACCAAACATGTAGTTACAAAATAGAACCCTGCCTGTAGCCATAAAACTTTATATTCGAATCCGACATCGTGCAGAGTAGCTCCCATATTATTGATTCGAACAAAACCGTTAATACCAAAAGTAGAAGGGAAGATATATGAGAAATATTCCCAGAACGGAGGTATAGCTGCTCCCGGCCAGGATATACCGGATATAAACAATAGCGGGATAGATGTAAAGACAAAGATCAACATACATGTTTCCCGATTACGGATGGCGATGGAAGCAGTCATGGCAAAGAATATGCAGGCAGCCAAATAAGGCAACATAAATAAA
The DNA here is from genome assembly GCF_010500995.1 of Bacteroides sp. 224. Lineage (GTDB taxonomy): Bacteria > Bacteroidota > Bacteroidia > Bacteroidales > Bacteroidaceae > Bacteroides. The sequence continues at coordinate 5,752 of NZ_QVMK01000017.1, forward strand.
AGCAAATCAAGCGGCATCCCTATTTGGTTTAACTTAAACATGCGAGGTACTACCACCAATACATATACACATACAATGGCGTAGATCATAAAATAGCATAACCCTTTGCCCAAAACAATGCGAAGAGTACCGTGATAATGCCGGTTGATAGGTACCAAATCCTTGAACTTATTCTTTTCGCGCGCCGTTCCGGCCGAAAGACCGATACCAAGCAACAATGTTTGTTGAATAATGAGGACTAATACCGCGGGAATCAAGAAAGCGGCGAAACCATTGGTCGGGTTGAACATAGCAACATCCTCATACTCGATGGGATAAGCTGTGATTTCATCTTGTCGGTCGGTAGTATTGCCTGCTAACGCAATTTTAATCTTTTCGTTCATATCCAATGAAACAGCGGTATTGGCCAATAGCACGCTTTTGTAATATAACAATCCGCTCATATCGCAATAAATGCTTACCTGCGTTTGCTTACCGGCTACAATATTGCTACTGAAATCATTAGGTATATAAATAGTGCCGTAAGCATCACGCTTTTTCATGAGTTGCTTCGCTTCTTCCATGTCGCTGCAATAGGCTACAATTTGTACATCGGGGGTAGCATCGACTTTGCGGAGATATTCTCTGCTTAAGGAAGATCGGGAATCATCTACCACCACGACGGGAACATCGCGTACTACTTCATTGGTATAGATAAATGCGTAAACCAATGGGTATGCCAAAGGAACGAGGATGAAGAATATCAATACTCCCTGATCCCGAAAGACATTGCGAAACTCCTTCTTCCAAATATAGAACAGGTCGCTTATTCCTCCTTTTATTTTTTCTTTGAATGTAAGTTCTTTCATCAGGGCATGTATTTATAATAGATTAATGCTTCTTTTAAACGTTTGAATATCAGGAAAGGAAGCATCATAAATAATAGTAAAGCCACATAGTTCACCCAAGAATAAGCCATATCGTATCCGTTAAGAGCCTGATCTACATAAATCAGGAAATAATGCCTAAGCGGAAATAGATTGGATAAAGCTTGCAAAGTAGGGTGCATGGCCATTACCGGAAACGTGAATCCCGAAATAGAGAACGAAATAACTCCCCATAGTGAGGCAAAGCTAAGCCCTAAACGCAAGGTTGGTAATACTCCTACCATGAAGACACCACAGGCTTGTGAAGCAAGTATAAACAGTAGCGTGGCAAAAATCATGGGTAGTATTCCACTATTATGAGGAAAATGCAGAATACCATATAAATATGCATTATAGAAGATGCCCATAATAAAGAATATAACAGTATGAGGTAGCAACTTACCGGCTAATGAAATGTAAATGGAGTTATTTCCCATTCGCAGCCATTCTCTGGCAGTTCGATCTTTAATCTCTACGCCAATGGAGTAAACAGTTATCATAAATATCATCAGCATTAAAACGCCCGGAACCAATGTGTTACAGAGATAAACAGAATAGTTTAACCAGGGATTATTTAACGCATGGGTATCTATAACAATAGGTTGCAGATAGGCCATTGCCTGAGCTTTTGTGGCACCTTTGGCATATAATACAGTGCGTGCGGCGGCACCGGAGGCCAATTCACTCATCATTTTCATATCCCTGAATAATAAGGAACCGGCAATCAGGTATGAGTTATTGGTGTAAAAAGAGACTTTGGGCTGCTGTTGCTTTTGAGCTTCTTCCGATAATCCGCGGGGGATGTAGAAGAATCCGTAAATCTCTCCTCGTTGCATGGCATTGCGTGCTTCGTCTACGCTACCATAACGTTGCACTACGGCTGTTTGACTGAATGCATCCAAATTCTGAATGATGTTTCGGGAGGTGGAGGTGTTATCTAAGTCTACTGCTGCTATCGGAAGGTTTGTAGGAAGCCCCGAATCCATCAGTGTAGTGAAGAATATATAGCAGAATAGAGGAGCTATTACCATGCAAAACAGGTAAAGCGGACGAGAGACAAGACGGCGGCATTCGCGCTTGGATACTGCCAATAGCCTCTCCCCAACCCTCTCCGAAGGAGAGGGAGAAGAGGAGGAACTTTTCTTATATTGCAGCTTTTTGTTCATTAAACTTTGTAAGTAGGATTTTTATTTCTCCCTTGGAGAGGGTTGGGGAGAGGCCATTATCACCGACATTCCCGGGCGAAGTCCTTCCACTTTCTCTATGGGAGATGCTTTCACTTCGAATGTTTTTAAGTCGAATTGTCCGGTAGTTTTGGTAGCTTTCCAGGCGGCGTATGTGCCCAAATCCTTCATGTAATATACCTTCAATCGGATGTTCTTTTGATCTAAAGCAGGTACAAAAGCTTCGAACTCGCTGCCCATGGTAAGGTCTTTGAGTAAATCCTCGCGTACATTGAAGGTTACCCACATATCATTCATAATGGCTACATTCATAATGGGTGCTCCGGTGCCTACCAATTCTCCCATCTTAGGAAATATTTCGGAAATCTCTCCCGCAGCTTGGGCTATGAGTATGGTTTCTTTGATGTAAGATTCTACCTCTGCCACAGCTCCTTGGGCACGACCTACCATAGCGGCGGCTGCCAACTTATCTTCGCGTTCGGCACCATTCCTGGCCATATCATATTGTGCTTTGGCAGCTTTTTCGGTAGCGATGGAAGCGTTTAGCTGTGCGGTTGCTTCATCTAACTTCTGGGCAGGCATAACACCTCCTTCATATAGATTCTTTACACGTTTGTGTGATTTCTCTGCGATATCTACACCGGCAATCGCCTTCTGCCACATTTCATAAGCTGCTTGTATCTGCTCCTGACGAGCACCTTTGATGGCTTTTTCGTTTTGTGCTTCGGCAGCAGCTTTGGCGGCTTCTGCCTGTTCAAGCTTGGCTGCGATGTCCGGAGCTTCCAGTATAGCAAGGGTATCTCCGGCGTTTACATGCTGTCCTTCTTTTACACGTATTTCTAATATTCGTCCGGGTACTTTGCTCGATACGCGATATTCGTTTACTTCTGCCTGTCCCTGAATGGTTTCAGGACCTTTTCTTAGCATAAAGAATCCAACAAGTGCTACTAATAAAATAACAGATAGCAATGTAAGGAATGCAAGTATCATGTTGCTATTCTGAGACTTTCTTCTTTCTGACTTTTGTGAGCCCATATCCATATTTCTTAATTCTTAATTTAAAATCTTACTTACCTAAACTTCCCATGGCCTTTTTGAGGTATATTTCTGTTAACTTCACATCTATCTGAGCATCAATCTTTTCAGATTGTGCAGATAGCCAGGCCGTTTGAGCTTCCAACACATTGCTGGTGGGGATGACTCCTTCTTTGAATCCAAGATTGGCATACCGAAGGTTTTCATTTGCTTTATCCATATTATTGTCGGCCATTATCAACTTTTTGGCAGCTTCGTTTACCTTGAATACAGCCTGATTTACCTGTAGCTCAATCTTTTCTTTAACATCATTCAGTTGATATTGAGCAATGTTTGCCTCTGCTTTGGCTGCTTTTACCTTATACGAACCCTCTCCCCAGTGCCAGATGGGTATTTGAAGCATTACGCCTACATTCCACATACCACGAAATTTCTTCTCGAAGCCATTAAATAAAGAAGGGTTCGATACCATATAATTTCCTATTAAAGCTACAGACGGCAGATGTTCGGATCGAGTTACGTTTATCTTCTGTTGGTGAATTTTTGTTCCCAGTTCTAAGCTCTGAACTTCAGGACGGTTGGCGTATATGGATGTTAGTTCAATTTGAATATCATCAGGATGTTTTATGGAGAGGTCTTCTATATCTTCGTCGTTTAATACAATGGGGGTAGTAAGCGGAATACCACATAGTTGACAAAGCAACATTCTGGAAAGACTTAATCCGTCTTCTACTTTTGTGAAGGTCATTTCTGCTTCATTCAGCTTAACACGTACAGATAGTGCATCGGCTCTGGTGGCTACTCCTTCTTCTACCATCTTTTCAATATCGCTATTCATTTTCTGCAAGAGGTTTCGATAGGCTTCTGCCAACTTCTTTTTATTTGTTAAAGATACTACCTGCCAATAGGCTTGGTCTGTGTTTAATATTACTTCCTGCAATTCTGTATTGTGTTGTTGATGAGCTAATTCTTCGGCATATTTGGTGATTTTATTGTATGCGCGAATTTTGCCACCCATATATAGAGGCTGAGTGAGAGTAATAGCCCCTACATACATATTTCTGGTGTCGGTGCGTAAGGCATCTATTAAAGAATTTCCAACGCCGTTCAGGGGAGCCACTACGGAGTTTCCTAAGGATGAAATCAGTGGTTGCAAGTCGGGAAACTGTGTTCCGATGGCTTGTGCAAACTCCTGAACGCTTCCGTTTACGGAAGTACCTATATGAGTTAATGCGCTTTTCTGATCGTCATTGAGCAATGAGATCTCTTTCTGCATACGCATATAAGCGGCTGTTCCCGAAATGCTTGGTAGGTAATTGGTGAAAGCCGCCTTCTTTTGATAGTGGGCGGCTTTTATTTTTTGTTGACTAATTAGTAACTCCTTATTGTTGGCTATGGCAAGTGCGCGACAACTATCTAAATTAAGATACGTTTGGGCTGTTAGCGAAGAAATGAAGCCGATAAAGATAAATGGTAATAGTAGCTTTTTCATTGTATACTAATACATTATAATGAATATATATGTTCAAGGAACAATCATTAAAGATATATTGTTCACAAGTATTTAATGCTTATTACCGGCAAAGATAATTAAAATAATTGCATAAACAACCTTATGGGCGGCTAACGTGTTCTAACCATATATTTCATTGAATGGAGTGTCGAGGAATTTGTCGTTGATATATTCTTTTGCAGTCTTTATAAATCGTTTCAATCCACCTTCTACTACAAATGCTTCCCATACTTTTTCGCCATGTTCTTTATCGTTTTCTCTATAGTAGTGTGCAAAGATATTTTCGAGAGATGCTTCTATTGCTTGGTCGATGGTTGCGAATTGTTTTTCCTCATATTCCACAATCGCCAAATAATATTTTCCTTTTCTTTTAATTTCCAAATAGGTTCCCATGGCTGTATTTACGTGTGAGTCGGCAAGTTGGAGACCTATGCATTGGAAGTCGTCGTCATCATCACTTTTGCGCATTTCCAACGTTGTTATTCCATTGAGTATTGAAATTTTTCTGGGGCTAATAATTGCTTCTTTAACTTTAAATTCGCTTAGTGTATTGCTTTTCTCATCTTTTTCAAAAATAGACATACAATAAGTTTCCTCATTGTTCTCTGCCAGATGAATTGTCTGAAAGGTTTCAAAGCAGTCGTCAACCTCATGGAATAATTCAACGATATGGACTGTATTTTCACCTTGTTTCATGTCTTTGATGGAGTAACTGATGGCTGATTCCGGATTGTTTGTAATACTCTTTACCCGCTCTTTTGTTGAGTTGGTCAAATAATATTCTATCTGGTGGTTAATCCTTTCAATTTCCCATTCGTTGTATCCGCATTCCTCGTCGTAGTGGTACATCAGGCTTGGGTGTATTTTTTTGAATAGAGATACTTTGCCTTCTTTGACTTTGCTGATTTCTACAGCCTGTTCAGATAAAGAGTAATCATCATCATCTTCATCAGTGAATCCAAATTTCCATAGAACTGTGACTATATCTCCCTGATTCAACTCGAGCATCGCTATGTCGTGAGAGGTTTTATTTCTTACTAAAATTGTTTCATCATCTTTTTTGAGAATAAAAGAAGGATAATCTATATCGCTGATAAAGGTGATATATTCAAATTCGTCCGTATAGGTTTGGTCGGCCTTTAGATCTATTCCGGGGCGAATGATGGATGTGACAGTAGTATTAGGATATAATACTTCAACCTCTTCCTCGGTAGTACAAATTTGTTCGGTGGGTTCGGTGGTGAAAGAATTAGAATCCGTTCCTTTCTTTTGAAATATGCACGAGGTGAATACTAAAAAAGTAATAAAGGCAATGGTGGTGAAGATTTTTGTTTTCATTGTTGTGCTTTATGGAATTGTTTCGATTTCTTTTACGGGAATTCTCTCATATTCTCTTTTACGTATTCGTATAATGTGTCTATCAATTCCGAACGACGTTTCAAGAATATTTCGTTCAATAATATATAGATATCATCTTCCCATATATTTTCAATCTCTTTACTTCGATTGATTGTATGATTAAGTATGTCTGCCATCCAATTCATTTTCAGAACTTGGCATGCTTGTACTACAGCAGGAGAAAGAACAATATATCCTTCCCACAATTCGTAATTAACCCATTCCATCAGTACTACAAATGGATATTCTATGGAACTAATTTGAGGACATTTCTTTTCCCAACAGAGCCAAAAGTCAAATGCGTATTTTTCGTGAATTGCATGTAGTACCTTATTAAGTGCATCTTCCTTATTTTTGTTTTTGAGTAAACATAGTTCTGTTATGCCATGTGTCTCCATTTCAAAATTTCGGATTGCTACTCCTAAATCATAATTGGCTGCTTCAAGGTATTGAACTGCTTGTTCAGTATTCAATGATTGCTCTTGCATGAATGTGTTGACTAAGCTTTTCTTAAATTGATATTCTGCTTCAGCAACATTCCCTGCTGCTTCTACCAACAATTTTTTAGCCTGATTAATTCCTATTGGGAACTTTTTTCGTAGTACCTTTATTTCTTCCAAATATTCCATTTCTATGGTACTCTCTTATTCAGCTTGTTAGTTTTCTACAGAATGAAATTCAAACCAGCCAACTTACTCTAAACTAAATTTCCTGGAGCCAATTAAAGTTCCATCAGCAAAAATGTCGGCTCTGTACTCTCCGGCATGCAGAAACTCTTCCACTTGCCAGTACACCACTACCGATTGCTCTTCGCCATTATATTCAACATACTTTTTGATGGAATAATTAAGCTCGCGATTTTCGTAAGGGAATGTATGAGATGCGTCTTTAAAAAGAACACTGTTGTCGGGCTTGGTTATGCGGACATAGATAATTCGTTCACCGGTTTCGGCAGTGATGTTCTTCACTAAGGTAAAGCCGATATTGAATTTAGTGACATCCTTTACCTTTTTAATGGTTTTATTCCTTTTGTTTTTGGGCTCTACCCAAATGTTGGTTGCATCTAATTGTGCAGCCAACGTCACACGTTTATTTAATTGTTCTTTTTCTTGAGATAAGGAATTGATTTGCTGAGATGCAGCATTGTATCTTTTGGTCACTTCGGCAATCTGCTTTTGTTGCTTTTCGGTTAGTTGATTCAGAGAGTCAATTTGAGTAATATAACTCATCATGATTTTGCGAAGTGAAGTTAACTCATTTTTTAAACGACGAATCTCTGCCGCATTGGTGCTCTTTACGGTGCGAAGTTCTTCCAACAATCGTTGCACCTTAACCTTTTCTTGGTCTAATAAAACGGATAAAGAATCATTGGTGAGTGTTGTTTGCAATTCGTCATAACGGGTAGCAAAATGACTATATTCGTTTTCGAGCTCTTCTTTTTCCAGTTCGAATACCTGAACAAGCTCTTTATTATTCTGCTTTTCTGCAAAAAATAAATAAGTAACGGTCAGCATGGCTACTATCAAAATGCCAACAACAGTAAATAGTATTGTATTTTTTTTATTCATGTTTTCAAGTTAAGATTGTTAAAACCGTGCAAAAATAGTCTTTTTTGTTATAGTACAGCAAGTAGCTTACTTCTTTTTATGTTTTCTTTGGTAACTGATTTCTATTTTATTGGGTGTTAACGAGTGATTTTCTTTAACTAAATTTATTACGGAAATATTTCCGCAATTAAGAATATCCTCTTAATTTTGCCTTTTCAAACAAATGGATCTAAGAATATTTATCAATTTAAATAAGAATAGTATTATGTCAAAAGTAACCGTAGTAGGCGCAGGTAACGTAGGTGCTACATGTGCAAATGTTCTTGCCTTCAATGAAGTGGCAGATGAAGTAGTAATGCTCGATGTAAAAGAGGGTGTTTCGGAAGGTAAAGCAATGGATATGATGCAGACAGCACAATTGTTAGGTTTCGATACAACCTTGATAGGCTGCACCAATGATTATGAAAAAACAGCTAACTCGGATGTAATCGTAATCACCTCGGGTATTCCTCGCAAACCGGGTATGACTCGCGAAGAGTTGATCGGCGTGAATGCAGGTATTGTGAAAACAGTAGCTCAAAACGCATTGAAATATTCTCCTAATGCTATTATCGTGGTAATTTCTAACCCTATGGATACCATGACTTATTTGGCATTGAAATCATTAGGTTTACCAAAGAACCGTATTATTGGTATGGGTGGTGCTTTAGATAGCTCACGTTTTAAATATTATTTGTCACAAGCTATTGGTTGCAATGCCAACGAAGTAGAAGGTATGGTAATTGGTGGTCATGGAGATACTACCATGATTCCTTTAACTCGTTTTGCTACTTACAAAGGATTGCCTGTTTCTAATTATCTTTCTGCAGAAAAACTTGAAGAAGTGGCCAAAGCTACCATGGTAGGTGGAGCTACACTGACCGGTTTATTGGGAACTTCTGCTTGGTATGCACCGGGTGCTGCCGGAGCATTTGTGGTAGAATCGATTCTTCACAATCAAATGAAAATGATTCCTTGCTCTGTAGCATTGGAAGGCGAATACGGCGAAGAAGATATCTGCTGTGGTGTGCCTGTACTTTTAGGTCGCAACGGTGTAGAGAAAATTGTGGAGCTTCCTTTGAATGAAGATGAAAAAGCTAAATTTAAAGCAAGTGCTGCTGCCGTACGCGGAACAAACGCTGCATTGAAAGAAGTAGGGGCTTTATAATGAGTATCCGTATAAGATAGAATAAGATAAAAAGGTGGGAGATTGAAGGGAGAAGTTCCGGATGTTTCTCACCTTTTTTCAGATACCTGATCAAATATTAATCGACTAAAATTTTATTTCATGGAAAACATTTTCTCGTTAGCTACCGAAGAATTGAAGTTTATTGCAGATGCACTTCAAGCAAGAATCGAAGAAGGTCTTAAAGAAGATAATCAAGAAATATCTGCCATTCCTACCCATATTCATCCCAAAGAGGAAGGTGTTACAGGAGAAGAAAGAGTGCTTGCGCTCGACTGGGGTGGAACCAATTTCAGAGCTGCCCTTGTAGAATATAAAGATGGAAAAGCTACCATTATTGAGGATGTAAAACATCGCTTATCTCGCGTGGAAACAAAAGGCTTTACGCAAGAAAAGCTGCATGAAAGAATGGGCTGCTTTATCAGCGAACTAAAACAACTCGATGAACGTGTTACCAAAATCGGATATTGTTTCTCTTATCCGGCAGCTTCGCGCTTAAATGGTGATGCCATTCTTCTTCGTTGGACAAAAGGAATCGATATTCCTGATATGATAAACAAACCGGTAGGAGAGTCATTGCTTAAATACCTGAATAACCATAAAGAGATAAATACCACATTTAAAGATATTAAGGTAGTAAACGATACAGTTGCCAGTTTGTTTGCCGGACTCACCGAACGCATAGATGGTAAACCTTTCGATTCTTACGTTGGCTTAATTGTAGGAACAGGTACCAACATGGCCAGCTTGATGCCTCTTAATAAAATAGAAAAGCTGAACAGTAAAGATGAAGGTGTGATTCCTGTTAACCTGGAATCGGGAAATTTCAATCCTCCTCATTTAACAATTATCGATAATCTGGTAGATGCTATATCGAATAATAAGGGTAGTCAGCGATTTGAAAAAGCTATATCGGGTGGTTATTTGGGCGAAATCTTCAAAACCGTATTTATGTTTGAGAAGGTTAAATATGACTTCGACGGTGGCGATTTGAGCTATATCATCAATAACCCTGATAAAAACAAAAAAGATCATGTAGACATCGCCAACTGGGTTTATAACAGATCGGCACAACTGGTTGCTGCTTCTCTGGCCGGATTGGTTCAGGTTTTGGTAGCACAAGACAGTGCAATAAAGAATATCTACCTGGCTGCCGACGGAACCCTGTTCTGGAGCAACGATTATGAGCAGCAAGTAGAAGCTGAACTTAAAAAGCTGTTGCCGGCAGGTGTTACAATGGTGATATCGGCTAAAGAAAAGATGCAGGAACCAAATCTGATTGGTTCGGCTATTGCAGCACTTTCTTAAGAATTAATAATTCATCCTTTTATAAGAGTGTATTTTCCTTTAATATATGGAAAGTACACTCTTTCTGTATGAAAATAGTTTTGTTTGAAAATCTATTTCAAACTGCTAAAACTTGTTATAAAGCTTGCGTTGTCGCACACGAAATTTGCACAAACCGAAAAACTCCGTACCTTTGTACTGTGTTTTTCATAGTATTAGATTTAAGGTTAACAAAGGTTGGGATCAGGCGTGATCCCTTTTTTTATATCTATACTTTTCCTTTGCTTCTGCATTCCACCAACCACTGTTTTAATTGCCGGTAGCATTTGCTTCAACTGTCGGTGGCATTTGCCCCAAATGCCAGTAGCATTATTAAGGTTTGGCAAGAAGGGAATTTTCACCACAGATTAACACAGATTTTCACAGATTATTAACTCAAAACAATGTTTTTGGGGAGGGAGGTAGTGAAATAATTTAATCTGTGCAAATCTGTGTTAATCTGTGGTGAACTAATTCAAGACTATTTCTAAAGTGTTTTAATGATAAGCTTTGAAGCAAGCAAAGTTTCAACACCTCCGGCAAATGTTTTGAAATGCGCTGATGTGGCATGAGTGTTTATCGCATCTTGGTCTTTATACTCCTCGTAGAACATAAAAGAGGTAGGAGTGAACGGACTTTGATAAAGATTATAACTGATATTTCCTTCTTCTTTGCGGGTTGCTTCAATCAGGGTTTCGGCCAAGGTAATGAATTCTTTTTCTTTTCCCGGGGTTACTTCTGCCCAAGCTACAATTGTTTTCTTTTCCATTGAATGTATGATTAAAATGATTTATGAATTAAATAAATACCGTACAAAGGTATAAGATTCTTGTTGAATAGCTATCTTTGCATATATTATATTTAGGTGAATTTATGCAGTATAAACTTTCCATACCATCTGCCTTAAAAGCAAATATACAGCTTCCGGCCTCTAAGAGTATAAGTAACAGGGTGTTGATAATGAATGCACTGGCTTCCGGAGAATATATTCCTCAAAATCTGTCGGATTGCGATGATACCAATGTCATGCTAAAAGCATTATCGGGCAATAATGAAGTGGTGGATATTATGGCGGCCGGAACTGCCATGCGCTTTCTTACTGCTTATTTTAGCATTACTCCCGGTTGCCGGATAATAACAGGCACCGAACGCATGAAGAATCGTCCCATTGCTATTTTAGTAGATGCTTTAAGAAAGTTAGGCGCTCAAATAGAATATGTAGAGAAAGAAGGTTTTCCGCCCTTAAAGATCACAGGCAAAGAACTCGATAGTAATGAATTGGCTTTGCAGGGAAATGTAAGTTCACAATATATATCTGCATTGCTTTTAATTGCTCCAATGCTAAAAAATGGATTAAATCTTTTTCTGGAAGGGGAGGTCATTTCAAGACCTTATATCAATCTTACCATCAAATTAATGAAAGATTTTGGTGCAGATTTGAGTTGGACTTCCGAGAATAGCCTTCATATAAAGCCGCGTCCTTATCAGAGCATTCCTTTTGTAGTAGAGAGTGATTGGAGTGCTGCTTCTTATTGGTATCAGTTGGTAGCACTTAGCAATGATGCAGAGATTGAACTACTGGGGTTGTTTAAGAATAGCTATCAGGGAGATTCTCAAGGGACGAAGATCTTTGAACGCTTAGGAGTTGACACAGAGTTTACTGATAGGGGAGTTATATTGCGAAAGAGTAAAATAAAAGTAAATCGAATTGAAGAAGATTTGGTGGAAATGCCCGATCTTGCCCAGACTTTTGTGGTAACTTGTGCCTTATTAAATATTCCATTCCATTTCACCGGTCTGCAAACATTAAAGATAAAAGAAACAGATCGTATTACAGCTCTTATTACCGAATTGGGTAAATTAGGCTTCCAAATCCGCCAAGAGAATGATTCTGTATTAATATGGGATGGCGAGAAAATGGTAGGAGAGGAGAAGCCAATAATACATACCTACGAGGATCATCGCATGGCGATGGCATTTGCACCGGCTGCTATACACTTTCCCAATCTGCGTATTGCAGAGCCGCAGGTAGTTACTAAGTCTTATCCTGATTTCTGGAAGGATTTGCAGAAGGCAGGGGTGTTAGTTAAGGAGCTATAAACTAATAATTGAACACAGAGACACAAAGGCACAGAGTTATTAATTTATAGAATAATAAATCTCCGTGTCTTTGTGTCTCTGTGTTCAACATAATATAAAATATTCTCTTATTTCCTCTCCATTATCTGCAAATTCGACTGCCGTGCAAAACCAATACGGAAATTTAACGGCTTAGGATCTCCCGTTTGATAAGCATCCCTCAGTTCTGGCTGTGCATATTTGGTATACGCTGTTGTGGGCTTATAAAATGTACCATACAATGTAATATCCCATTTATCGGGCGAATAAAAAGAGAGAGGAATTCCGGAGTCGTCTTGTACCACTGTATTGGAATGATCGAGAATCAGGCTGCGGATATCAGAGAAGTCACCTTCGTGCATCAGGTAAGATGCTGATTTAATGAAAGTAACTGTAGTCTTTCTATTTAGATTATTTATATAAGTAACAAGTGGTTTGTTCTTTAGCAAACCTTCGTTGCTAAGGTCGGTAGCGTAATAATACAATGTTTGCAGTCTTCTGGTGCCTTCTTTGAAGAACTTTATTTCTACAAGACCCGTATTTTCTGTAATCGGACTACCATTCTCGTGAGTAGAAACAAGCTCTCCTTTATTGCTAATCCGACAACTTTTGATGCTGACAATTTCCTTATCGGTACGAGCCATAAGCATCGAAATCACAGGAATAACCCCATCAATGGTGTCATTCTCTTCTTCTATATTCATATCTCTGGTTCGGAAGAAACTTAAACTAAGCACATCCGATACAGCATCCTGATACAGCCGATATGTGCGGGCAGAAGGGTGTTTAACCTGTATGGCATGCCCTGTACGCTCCAATCCAATCAGAAAATAAGTATCTACATCGGGGAAGAAAGAATTTGAAAACAAGAAATCCGGTCCACCGAAAGGATAAAACATAGCACTGCTTTCCTTATTGATGCTGTTCAATTCGTTCATGGCAAAAGACAAAACCTTAGGCGCACTCTGTTGATAAGAGTTCCAAATCTGGTCCATATTGCGCGAATGATTCTTCCACTCCTTGGTTTGTGTCAGTGCATACAATTTACTATTTTTATTATGAACAGGAAGACCGGCAACAAAGCGGGCGGCATCATTAAGTGCCTGATCGGTAATTAGCTTGCTATCATGCGGCCCTGTCGAATTACTCATCATAGTTGTACTGTCGGGGGTGGTGGATGTACCCTGTTGTTTATTGTTGCAGGAATACATGCACAATAGTATTCCGGCAGACAGTACGGTTAAAAGAAGTAGTTTAGTTTTCATATATTGTTTTGTTTACTTTTATGTTTAACGGCTATTGAATTCCACCAATAGAGTCCTGCCCCTGTTAATAAAGTTAATACACTCATTAGGGTCATCCACATTACAGGTTGTTCACGATCAATGAAAGTACTGACATAGTCTTCATGAATCAAATAAATAATAGACCATAGAATTAGTGTTATAAAAACGCAAGGAATCACAGGATACCCCCATGTTTTGTAAGGACGTGCGGCGTTTGGGAATTTTCTTCGATGAATAAATACCCCGGCTACCGTCAGCATTGCAAAAAAGGAGAGAGTGATACCCGTATATTTGGTGATTATAGCAAACGAGTTGGTGATAATCAATAGGAAGCTAATTGCAAATTGCACCCAGATAGCTATGTATGGGGTTCCTTTGGAAGATCGTTTGGAGAGTGCCCGAAGAATGTAAGTGTCTTCTCCCATTACTTGCGAAACACGAGGCCCCAGGAAAACCATTGAGCTAATGCTTGATAGTAGCAGCGAGGCAATGATTAACCCCATAATATTTCCGGCTTGTTCGCCAAAAATATAATGGGCAGAGATAAGCCCAACCTGCAACTGCCCCTTCATTTCTTCTATCGGAGTAGAAAGATAAAAAGCTGCATTCAAAAGAATATAAAGAATGGTAACAATCAATGTACTGATGAAAAGCGATTGAGGAATTGTTTTTTGTGGATTCTTGATTTCATTCGCCATATAAGCAGATGCATTCCATCCGGAGTAAGCATAGTACACCCAAATCAGAGAAACGGCAAAGCCACCGGAGAACAATTCTCCCAAAGAAAACTCAGATACGGAGGAAGATACCTCCTGATGATTCTCTGGCAAAATGAAGCCACAGATAATCAGCCCCACAATGATGAATATCTTGAAGAAAGTGAAGTAGCGTTGTACTGCACCTCCTATTTTTAAGTCATACGCATGTATGCAGGTAATAATAGTCAATACAACTAAAGCCGTAGTAACAGGAGGAAGAAAAGGAAATACCTTCGATAAATAAGTGCCGAAAGCGATGGCGGCTAAAGCCACAGGAGCAGCGAATCCAACAATTAAAGAAGCCCATCCCGCCATAAAGCCAAGTATGGGGTGATAGATTTCGCGGAGATAATGATATTCGCCTCCCGAACGAGGCATGGCGGCGCTTAATTCTCCGTAAACTAATGCTCCGCATAAAGCAATGATTCCGCCGAAAAGCCATAACAACAAGATGGATATAAAGTTGGTAGTTTCCAACAATACGAAGCCTAAAGATATAAAAACACCGGTACCAATCATATTGGCAACTACAAAAGCTGAGGCTGTTATGAGCCCGAACTTGTAGGTATGGGGTTTATCCTTTATCATTCTTTATGCTGTTGAGGATACAAAAATACAATTTAATAAGTAACTTTGCAGAAAACATTTTATTTTTAATTATGTGGGTTCTTGTTATTGGTTTGTTGTTCATAGCAGTTTTGGCACTAATCTTAGGTTATGCGCGCAATCGATATTTGCAAAGAAAAATAGAAAAAGGCGAACTGGATCAGATGCCGGAAATTCAGGAAGCAGATACCGAATGTTGTGGTCAGCATGCCACCTGCGAAAAAGACAGTCTGTTAGCTGCCGTAAGTAAAGAGATTGAATACTATGACGATGAAGAGTTAGATGCATTTATTGGTACCGCATCAAATCAATATGAGGATGAACAAGTAGAGCAATTTCGAGAAGTTTTCTATACAATGCAAGACATAGAAGTGGCAGGCTGGGTAAGAAGCTTGCAACTACGTGGAATCTCTCTACCCGACGATATTAAAGACGAAGTGTTTTTGATTGTAGGGGAACGCAGGAAATAGAGTTTGAGTTTATAGTTTGGAGTTTATAGTTTATAGTTACCATGCGGGCTTAAATTTGCAAACTCCAAACTTTAAACTCTAAACTATAAACTCACAAACTTTAAACTCACAAACTTTAAACTCAAATGAATCTACTACAATATACATTCTTTCAACATGCCCTGCTTGGTAGTTTGCTGGCAAGTATTGCATGCGGAATTATTGGAACTTACATTGTAACAAGACGCCTGGTCTTTATCAGTGGGGGGATTACACATGCTTCATTCGGAGGCATTGGTATTGGGCTATATACGGGTATTTCTCCCATACTATCGGCTGCTGTTTTCTCTGTTCTTTCGGCCTTTGGTGTGGAATGGCTCAGCAAACGCAAAGATATGCGCGAAGATTCTGCCATTGCAGTGTTCTGGACGCTGGGTATGGCTGTAGGAATTATATTCAGCTTTCTCTCTCCGGGCTTTGCTCCCGACTTATCTGCTTTTTTATTTGGGAATATACTTACGATTACCCAATTAGATATTGTGATGTTGGGTATATTAGCTATTTTATTAATTCTGTTCTTTACACTGTTCATTCATCCGATTGTTGCAGTTGCCTTTGATCGTGAGTTTGCCCGTTCGCAAGGTATTCCCGTACAGTTGTTCGAATATGTGTTGATGATGTTTATCGCCCTCACCATTGTATCTTGCTTGCGGATGGTTGGCATTGTTTTGGCTATTTCGTTATTGACAATCCCTCAGATGACAGCCAACCTGTTTACCTATAATTTTAAGAAAATAATATGGCTCTCCATTGGAATCGGTTACTTGGGATGTTTAGGAGGACTGCTAATATCCTACTTCCTGAATGTACCTTCCGGAGCCTCTATCATATTCTTTTCAATTCTTATTTATGCAATATGTAAATTGCTGAAAGCAACATTTATAAAAACCCAAATGAAATGAAAATACAAATTCAATCGTTAGACCAGATTCACGAGGCAGCCCGTCAGTTTATTGAAGCCATGGGCGATAATACGGTTTTTGCCCTTTATGGAAAGATGGGTGCCGGTAAAACTACTTTTGTGAAAGCTGTCTGCGAAGCACTCGGAGTAACGGATGTAATTAACTCACCTACCTTTGCTATCGTTAATGAGTATCGTTCGGATACCGGCGAGCTTATTTACCATTTTGATTTCTATCGTATAAAGAAACTGGATGAAGTGTATGACATGGGTTATGAAGATTACTTTTATAGTGGTGCCCTTTGCTTTATCGAATGGCCCGAATTGATAGACGATTTATTGCCCGGGAACACCATCAAAGTAACCATTGAAGAATTAGAAGACGGATCGAGAACAGTTACTTTAGAAGAATAGTTATGGCACCTCAATATTTTATTCAAGGACTATTTGCACTGGCAGGTATTGTTGCTTTATTGGCCGCAATCTTTAACTGGAAGTGGTTTTTCGAAGCACATAATGCTCAGTTTATCGTTCGTAATGTGGGTGCAAATCGTGCGCGACTATTTTATGGAGTGTTAGGAGTCATTCTGATTGTTATGGCTGTTTTCTTTTATTGTAAAACAAAGATTTGAATATACTGTTGCTCTTATGATAAACCGCAGAGTTACGCGGTTCAAAAAATAAATTAATAAATAAGTGTTCAGAATTAATTCATATCTTAGCAGTCACCCCGATAGGGGTGAGATGTGCATAACCCCGGGTCAGCGAAGCGCAGCCCGGGGATGGTCAGTCATCACACTCAGTCTCAACCCTGAAAGGGTTGAACCCACTTCGGGGTTCAGAGAAGAGAGAGTACCATCATCCCCGGGTTACGCTTCGCTCACCCGGGGTTATGCACATATTACCCCTGTCGGGGTAAATGCTTGCAGTTTAATTAATAGATGAACTAATTTTGAATACTTACTCAATACATACATATTATGGAAGAGAGAAAACCCTTGATATTTATATCTAACGATGATGGGGTAACCGCAAAAGGAATTAATGAACTAATTAAATATTTGCGCCCTTTAGGCGAAGTTGTAGTTATGGCACCCGATTCTGCCCGTTCGGGAAGTGGATGCGCCTTAACCGTAAATACCCCCGTACATTATAAACTAATAAAAAGAGAACCGGGATTAACCATTTACTCATGCTCGGGTACCCCTGTAGACTGTGTAAAACTTGCCCGCAATACAATTCTGGATCGTACCCCGGATTTAATTGTGGGAGGAATTAATCATGGAGATAACTCCGGAACCAATGTTCATTATTCGGGCACTATGGGTATTGTGATTGAAGGATGTTTAAACGGAATCCCCTCTGTAGGATTCTCTCTTTGCAATCATGCTCCTGATGCCGACTTTGCACCTTTCAAACCGTATGTGGTTGAAGTAGCTCGCATGGTATTAGAAAAAGGTCTGCCGGATAGAACTTGCTTGAATGTGAACTTCCCTGATACACAAGAGGTAAAAGGCGTAAAAGTCTGCGAACAAGCAGTGGGTCGTTGGCAAAAAGAATGGGAACCCTGCCCAAGACGATTTGATGATTGCTATTACTGGCTCACCGGCGAGTTTGTTAATACCGAGCCCGAGAACCCCAAAACAGATAATTGGGCTCTTGCACAAGGTTATGTAGCCATAACTCCCACAACAGTGGACGTGACGGCTTACGGATTTATAGAAGAATTAACTAACCGACTTTCTATACAAAAATAGAATGAAATACTATTTGATTGTTGGCGAAGCCTCCGGAGATTTGCATGCCTCTCATTTAATGGCTGCCTTGAAGAAAGAAGATCCCCAAGCCGATTTTCGTTTCTACGGTGGCGACTTGATGGCTGCTGTTGGCGGTACGATGGTGAAACATTATCGTGAATTGGCTTATATGGGCTTCATCCCGGTACTATTGCACCTACGTACAATATTTGCCAACATGAAGCAATGTAAAAAAGATATTGTAGCTTGGAACCCGGATGTAGTTATATTGGTGGATTATCCCGGCTTTAATCTGGATATCGCTAAGTTTGTACATGCCAAAACACAGATCCCCGTTTTCTATTATATCTCTCCTAAAATATGGGCCTGGAAAGAGTATCGCATAAAGAATATCAAACGCGATATAAATGAACTCTTCTCCATTCTGCCTTTTGAAGTGGAGTTTTATGAGAAACATCGCTATCCTATACATTATGTGGGGAACCCAACGGTAGATGAAATAACGAAGTTTCAGGAAGAGAATAAAGAAACCTTCTCAGAATTTGTGGCACATAATCAGTTAGAGGGTAAACCTGTGATTGCCCTGCTTGCCGGCAGCCGAAAGCAAGAAATAAAAGATAATCTTCCGGATATGATTAAAGCTGCATCTACCTATAAAGAGTATCAGTTGGTGATTGCCGGAGCTCCCGGAATCTCTCCCGATTACTATAATCAATATATAGGAGATGCGAATGTGCGAATCATTTTCGGGCAAACTTACCAATTGCTGAGTCAAAGTAAAGCGGCATTGGTAACTTCCGGTACGGCTACTCTCGAAACTGCCCTTTTCCGTGTGCCGCAGGTGGTGTGCTATCATACACCCATAGGAAAAGTAATCTCCTTTCTTCGCAAACACATTATTAAAGTGAAGTATATTTCTTTAGTAAACCTCATTGCAGATCGGGAAGTGGTAAGAGAACTCGTGGCCGATACTATGACAGTGAATAATATGCGGGAGGAATTGAATCGTTTACTCAATGATTCCGCTTATCGTGAGGATATGCTGAATGCATACGAACAGATGGCAGAAAGACTCGGACCGGCCGGAGCCCCCGAGCGAGCAGCTAAAACCATGATATCTCTATTATAGGAGCTGTTAAAGTTGTTAATTAACTAAAATCCATGCAGTAAACGCGTGGATTTTTTGTTTATATAGTGTATTAAGAAAGAAGCGATATAGTATTATGAAGAAGCTAAACCTTTACTTATTGGGATTGTTGCTAATGTTGATACCGGCAATCCAGTCATGTGGTGACGATGGTTATTCACTGGGAGAATTTGAAATCCGTATGGCTACTGTGAGAGTAGTAGGTGGTAGTACCTATTATTTAGAGACAGATAATGAAAAAACTCTTTGGCCGGTTGCTACCGAAATTGGATGGTACAAACCTGTGGATGGACAACGAGTGATAGCCAATGTAACAGTTCTATCCGATCAGTATGATAAATATGATCATGCTATAAGAGTGAACTTCCTAACTAATATTCTAACTAAAAATGTAGAAGAACTGACAGAAGAAAATCAGGAAGGGTTTGGAAATGATCCGGCTGATATAAGGGATATATGGATTGGAGGGCATTATTTGAATGTGGAATTTGTGTTTAATCTTCCCAAGTATCAAAAACATCGTGTTAGTTTGGTTAAGAATACTTTGGCAGAAGATCCTGAAGATGGATATATACACTTGGAATACCGATATAATGATCAGGATGATGTAAGTGGAGTATTCCGTTATAGCATGGTTTCCTTCAATTTAAGTGAATATATAAACGATGAGGCTACTTCTTATAAAGGAATAAAAATAAAGGCCAATTTAATAGACGAAGAAGAGAAAATATATACATACCTATTTACTGACAAATCTGAAAGCTCACGAGAAGTAGATGATCCTACCGACTTAGTAGACGGCGAAGGAAAAGTAATGTAAAGTTCCGGTAATGTTGTTGGTGAAGGGATCGTGTTCCGAAAGAACCGATCCCTCTTTATTATCTGAGCATTTGTAGGATATAGATATAAGTAACCGCTGCCGGAATAGCCATTAAAGCACTATCGAAGCGATCGAGCATTCCGCCATGTCCGGGAAGTATATTTCCCGAATCCTTCACTCCTAACTGGCGTTTCAGCAGAGATTCGGTAAGATCTCCCCATGTACCAAATACCACTACCACAAAGGCCAGACCCGCCCATTCCCAATTACCCATAGTAGAGATAGGGAAGAAGTGAGCTAAAGCAAAGGAGGAAGCAATCGCTAATACACCTCCGCCAATAGAACCTTCCCATGATTTTTTGGGTGAAATACGTTCAAACAACCTGTGCTTTCCTATCAGTGAACCTACACAGTAGGCACCAGTATCGCTCAACCAGATGAAGATGAAAATAGACAGCGGCAATACAAAGTTGTATGCATCTACCATATTGGTTACTTCATTATATTGAAAAGCGAGAACGTTTAAGAGAGCGAATGGCAAAGCTACATACAATTGGCTCATCATGCTATAAGCCCAGTTGTTGGCCGGATGTTCCTTCTTGAGATATAATTCGCTGATCATTAAATACATCAGTATTACCAGATAAGGAATGAATATCTGTGAAGTGGTAATGCCTGTGCAAAAACCGAAAAATGCCAAGCAGAGATAAACTCCACCCAGCATTGTTATTGATTTGTTTATTTTAGCTGTTCCCGTTTTATTTATAAGTTGAGCAAACTCATATACAGTGAGTGCACTGATCACCGTAAATAAGATGATAAATGATAAAGGACTGTATATAATGCCCCCAATCAGGATGGCCACAAATAAAATACCGGTAACGGCTCTTAATATAAAGTTCTTCAATGTAAATTAGTTGTTAGTTGATACTTCGGGTTCGCTAACAGGGTTGTTTTTCTTCTCATTAGCCATAATCTCTTCCGAACGAGATGCCCAAGGACGCTTACCAAAGATTTTTTCAACATCTTCGGCAAAGATTACTTCTTTTTCAATCAACAATTGTGCCAGTTCATTGTGCTCTTTCTTATGTGTAGAAAGAATATCTTTGGCTCTGTTGTATTGGTCGTTGATCATTCGTTTCACCTCTTCATCAATGAGTTCGGCTGTCTTTTCGCTATAAGGTTTGTTGAATGAATATTCGTCATTGTTGTAATAGCATAAGTTAGGTAATTTCTCGCTCATACCTAAGTAAGCAACCATGCCGAAGGCTTGTTTGGTAGCACGTTCAAGGTCGTTCATAGCTCCGGTCGATATTTTACCAATAAATAACTCCTCGGCTGCGCGTCCACCCAGAATAGCACACATTTCATCCAACATCTGATCTTTGGTAGTGATTTGTCTTTCTTCGGGTAAATACCAGGCAGCACCCAATGCACGTCCACGAGGTACAATTGTTACCTTGATTAGCGGATTTGCGTGCTCCAATAACCAGGATAAGCTGGCATGTCCTGCTTCGTGTAAAGCAATGGAGCGTCTTTCTGCTTCGGTGGTAATTTTACTTTTCTTTTCAAGACCACCAATAATACGGTCTACTGCATCCAGAAAGTCTTGTTTGCCTACAAACTTCTTTCCATGACGGGCAGCAATCAGAGCCGCTTCATTACAAACATTTGCAATATCTGCTCCGGAGAAACCGGGTGTTTGACGTGCTAATAAATCTACATCTACCGTATCATCAATCTTAATAGGACGAAGGTGTACTCCGAAAACTTCCTTACGCTCATTCAGGTCCGGAAGATCCACGTGGATTTGGCGGTCGAAACGTCCGGCACGAAGCAATGCTTTATCCAGTACGTCTACGCGGTTGGTAGCTGCCAGGATGATAACTCCACTGTTTGAACCGAAACCATCCATTTCTGTGAGAAGCTGATTCAATGTGTTTTCACGTTCATCGTTTCCTCCCATGCTTGGGTTCTTGCCACGTGCACGTCCTACAGCATCAATTTCGTCAATGAATACAATACAAGGAGCTTTTTCTTTGGCTTGTTTAAAAAGATCGCGCACACGAGATGCACCTACCCCTACGAACATTTCCACAAAATCAGACCCGGCCAATGAGAAGAAAGGCACGTTGGCTTCTCCTGCCACTGCTTTGGCTAATAATGTTTTACCGGTTCCCGGAGGGCCTACCAGAAGAGCACCTTTGGGAATCTTACCTCCTAAATCAGTATATTTCTGTGGAGACTTCAGGAATTCTACAATCTCTTCTACTTCTTGTTTGGCTTCTTCCAGTCCGGCTACATCCTTAAATGTTATTTTGATGGAACTTCCTTTTTCAAAAAGTTGTGCTTTTGATTTTCCTACGCTGAATACTCCACCGCCGCCGCCGGCGCCTCCGCTTCCCATGCGTCGCATGAAAAATATCCAAAGTCCGATAAGAAGAGCAAACGGAAGAATGTTCCATAAAATCATGGTGAGGTAGTTGTTTCTTTCTACCGGTTCCACTTTACCACTGAATCGTCCTTCTGTTTGTTCTTTATTCAGAAATTGTTCCAATCCTTCCAAGGTTAATGCCCGCGTAGTAACCAACGGACTTTTGCCTACTTTGGTAGAATCCTGTTGGAACACATCTTTAACATGTTGCGGTTTGATAGCGGCTTCTATGGTAGCATCGTCTTTGTAAATAGTTACTTTCTCTACAAAGCCTTTGCTTACATAACCTTGAAATTCATTGTATGAAATATTTTTTTGTACGCCCGATCCACTCTCATTCGCTAACCAGAAGCCAAAAAGAGCCATGGCTATGATCATGTACATCCAGCTCAAATTGAACTTGGGCATATTCGTTTTTACGGGTTTTTTCTTTTTATCTTCCATATTTTTTAATCTATATCAGGTATGGTCGTTAATTTGGCATCTGCCCAAAGAGTTTCCAGATTGTAGAATTCTCTTATATCAGGAAGGAAAATATGTACAAGTACATCGGAGTAATCCATAGCCACCCATTCTGCATTCTTTAATCCGTCTACGAAAATAGGTTTGGCATTTACTTTCCTGCCGGATTCTTTTACAGAATCTACTATGGCACTAACTTGTGTGGGGGTGTTTCCCTGACAGATAATAAAGTAGTTACATATAGTGTCACCGATGTTGGTTAAATCGGCTATAACAATGTTTTTACCTTTTTTTTCTTGTATCCCTTCGGTGATTTTTTGTAATAAAATCTTAGTCTCGTTCATCTATAAAATTGATCTTAGTCTGTTGCTTAATTCCCTAATAACAAGAAAGAAACGTTTATTGTTCCAAATTGCAAATATACGCCGAATTCTTGTATCAAAGATAAGGTGAAGAAGAATTCTCTTCTTTTTTTGTTGTTTTTTAAAATACTTATTATATTTGCACCCGAAAAGAATGGGCTATGGTGTAATGGTAACACTTCAGATTCTGGTCCTGACTTTCCAGGTTCGAATCCTGGTAGCCCAACAAGATAGAGTAAGCAATATATTATAATGCTTGCTCTTTTTCTTTTTATACCTATATTCCACCATCATGCCAAGCTTGTGTCACAACTGTGCCGCGCCCATGTCACAACTGTGCCACGCCCATGTCACAACTGTGCCACGCCCATGGCACAACCGTGCCACGCCTATGGCACAACTGTGCCACGCCTGTGGCACTACTCTTCCGCGTGTGGAGAGTTTAAGTTATTCAGAATAGTCGTTTTTTATTTCTTTAATTCCTCGAAGTAAGTATCTAATAGCTTTTTGGCAGCAACAAAAGAAGTTAGATTTCCTCTTAATACTTGTTCTTCTTTTTCTTCCAAAAGAGAGCCTATCTTTTCATTATTATAAAAACTATCTCTTAATTGCTCATTGATACTTTCGTACATCCAATATTTGCTCTGCTCATTACGGCGATGTTGAAAATAGCCGCTCTTCTTTACAAAATCCAAGTATTCGTAAACCATGTCCCAGATTTCTTTTACGCCAATGTTGTAAAAACCGGAGTAGGTGAGTACCTGTGGTGTCCATCCCGAATCGGGCAAAGGGAATAAATGCAGTGCATTTCTAAATTGGGTGGCAGCCAATTGTGCTTTCTCAATATTGCTTCCATCGGCTTTATTGATTACAATACCGTCTGCCATTTCCATAATACCGCGTTTGATTCCTTGTAGTTCATCTCCCGTACCTGCCAGTTGAATAAGCAAAAAGAAATCGACCATGGAATGAACAGCCGTTTCACTTTGTCCTACTCCTACGGTTTCGACAAAGATTTTATCAAACCCTGCGGCTTCGCAAAGAATAATGGTTTCACGGGTTTTGCGCGCTACCCCTCCTAAGGAGCCTGCCGACGGGCTGGGGCGAATGAAGGATGCAGGGTGTACGGACAATTGTTCCATGCGGGTTTTATCTCCTAAGATACTGCCTTTGCTGCGCTCGCTGCTGGGGTCGATGGCAAGTACTGCCAGTTTGCCGCCTCTTTCTAAAACATGCAGACCAAATACATCTATAGAAGTACTCTTTCCGGCTCCCGGCACTCCGCTGATTCCGATACGAACAGAATCTCCGGAGTAAGGAAGGCATTTCTCAATAACTTCCTGTGCTATGGCCTGGTGTTCCGGCTTTACGCTTTCTACCAGTGTTACTGCTTGACTAAGTATTGTGATATTTCCTTTTACAATACCTTCCACAAATTCAGAAACGGATAGTTCCGGCTTCTTTTGCCGCGGACGCTTCTTAAAATAAGGATTAACGGACGAAGGTTGTTCAATACCCTTATTAACTACTAATCCTTTGTATTCTTCATTGTTTTCAGGATGTTCCATGACGCACTGATTATTTGTTGGCAGAGGCCTGAATATTAATTGTTACCTTAGGTTGTTTCGGATCATTTGTAATCATCAGAATACGAAGGTGTTTCTTCTTATGGAGATCTTTCTTATTCAAAGTAATTCTTAAACGGGTTTTTCCATCGGGTTGAATGATTGATGTTTTCAGATCAACTCCAACTGCCGGGTTAAAGACTTGAAGCTTACTTATTTCCAATTGGGATTTGCCTGTATTAGATATGGTTATATCATATCTCGCTTTACTTTTCTTGCTTAACTGAGCGCTCAAGTCAATATCCTTCTCTGATAATTGGATGGATGGAGCATTTAACCTTTGAGCGTTACTTATTCCGGAGAAATCGGGAAGTAAAACGGCAGATAGTGGAATTTCATTATCATCACTCACTTTATCTCCTCCAAACCGAGATAGATAAACGGAAGTTTGCGTTAATCCGAGTCCGCTTAAACGATCTGTATGAAGGGTTAATTTGATCATTCCTTTCTCTCCTTTTTGCAACACTGCCGGTTCGGCTTGCATGGTTATATAAGATGGAAGATGCATTAATACAGGTTCGTAGGGCATTTCCGATTGATTCACAATAGTCATTGTGAGTCCCGGAGTATCTCCAAGATGAGAGTCGGGAAAGTCTATTTCAGTTTTATCCAAAAGTATGTCGCCAAAAGGATGGAGATCCATATTAGTGAAATTGGTTACTTTTTGCACTACTTCACCCGAAAAATGTAAATAAAGCAATTCGGGCACAGCGTTGCTATATATGCATACCGACTTTTTGAAGCGTCCTAATGCTTTGGCATCAAAAGTAGCTGTTATCTTGCCTTTCTCTCCCGGCATAATAGGCGTTTTTGTCCAGTCTGCTACCGCACAAGCACAAGAAGTCGTTATATTGGTTAAAACGAGTGGTTTATCTCCGGAGTTTGTTATTACATAATCTACACTTACGGGCTGTTTCCATTGTACCTGCCCAAAGTTGTGAGCTGTTTTATTGGAAGTTATACGGGTCTGTGCCATTAAAGAAGCGCAACAAACAATACATAATGTAAACAGGAGGAATATAATACGTTTCATTGTTTCAACTCATTTATACGTTTGAAACACAAAAATAGACGTTTTAGTTGAGAAATGGAGAAGAAAAGAAGTAAAGAAGTTATAAAATACAAAGATTTGTATTATAGATAGGTACACGGAAAAAGCGGAATGAACGGATGAACGCGGAAAAATAATAAAACAAACAGCTAATTACAGTTTACTAAATTAAAATTCCGCGTTTTTCCGCTCATTCCGCTTTTTCCGCGTATCTATCCTATACCGAGTTTTATTTCTCTATAAGAACCCTCACCGAACCACTATGCGAAGCATACTCCGGTGCATAAGCCGATTGAATAGTAGCCAATCCACTTTCATACGTACCTGTACGGCTTACTCTGTAGCTATACTCCAATACATATACTCCTTTATTTAATGAATCGAAGAAGAAATTGGTAGAAGCATCTTTAATAGCCACATAATAACCTGTTCCTGCTCCCCAACGATAGCCCGAGGCTGTACCGATAGGTTCGAAGCAAGCTCCACGCTGGTCTTTGAGTTGAACAAAGTCCATTGCTCTATCCAAACGAATAGTCAGGCGAGAGATTACTTTATCACCAATATTCAATTGAGTGTCGGCTGTTACGGGTACAAGTTCTTTCTGAGTACCTGAGATTCTTTCTACATAAAGCTTCTTATCTACAGATAGCTCTTTACCCGACTTGCTTACTTTGCTGATATCTTCTTTGTATTGAGCATAAACAGCACCCCAAGCAATGCCTTCGTCGCGTTTCTCTACAACGGCGGTTTTGGCTTTAGATAGGGTAGCCTGATCTGTAATAACTTCTTTGGTATAAGCCAGTCCCGGGATAGAAGCCTTGCCCGAAGCAAGCGTTTCGATGGTTTTGCCTCCTAAAGAGATGCGAACATCTCCCTGATTGTTCAACAGATTACTTCCACGATGCAATAAAGCATATACGGCATTTACTGTAGATACCGGAGAATCCCATTGTTGCGTTTGCTTTTGCTTGAGCAACCAGAGTTTCATTTCTTCTACCATCTTCTTGTCGTTAGCCACTTGGTCCATAGCTTCCATTACAGCTACATGAGCAGGTATTTTCAATCCCGACCAGCTATAAGGGCTTTCGTTAAAGGCAAAGTAAGTTCCTTGTTCATCTGTTTGAACGGTGTGTTCTTTCAGAGAAGCAATAAACTGCTGGGCGGCTCCCACTTTACCCACTTTGGTCAACACAACGGCTGCACGTGCTTTGTTGGTTAAAGAAAGTGTTGTGATAGATTCGCTTATCTTATTGATGAAATAGTCGCACGCTTCTTTGTTTTTATCCGGAACACGTTGATCCGAAATAACAATCAGGTACAAATAATCTAATGTGGTAGACGAGATTCCTTTTACCTCGTTCTTATTCTTAGCCGCTTTAGTCAGTGCCTTATATTCGCTCAGAGCTTCTTTATGTAAGAAATCAAAGCCCGATTGCTGCATAGAGAATGCATCTCCTTTCAGTTGCTTACCTGTAAGTTTGGCTAAGCGCGAAAATGCTTCCAGCACATAAGTAGTAATATACCGACTGCCTTGCATACCTTTGTACCAAGCCCAAGAGCCATCGGCTAATTGCAAATCTTTCAACTTGGTAAGAGAACCGGTATTGTTGTTTTGTATATTATTCAAATCGAATAAGGTAGCAATACGCTTCATCCGTTCGGCTTCTGAAGTGGCTTCCATTAACCAAGGAGATTCTTCGAGCAAGATATTCTTCACATCCTGATTCTTTTCCAGGTTGCTTATGAATGTTTCTTTGGTTCCGCCTTGCGCTTTCCAAGCATCGAATACGGTTTTTATTTTAGGATTGCTATCTACTATATAAGCAGCCAGTGAGTTTGCATAATAAGTAGTTGCCCATGAAATAGCATTATCACTTGTTGGCAAGCTTAATGCAGGAAGTGCCTGAACAGCATACCAAGCAGGGTTTCCTGAAAACTCTACAGTAAGTTTACGGTCGGTAGCAGTGTTGCTATTGTTATTAAATAAGGTAGCCAATGAAAACTCGCGAGTTTCTTTGCCGCGAACAGGCATGGCAATTGCTTCGGTAATGTATTCTTTATTGCTTAACACAGGGAGTACGTGTTGCTCGCCATCGCTAAAGTTTCCTCCTTTGGCAATGACACGACAACCCAGTAAGTCGTATTTATCGGTAGCAGTGAAAGTAAAGTTCACTCCGGTAGTTTTGCCGGCTTTGGTATCGAACTTCTGCTTTTGGGTAGTAATTACTTTGTCGGTCATCGGATCGAACAAAGTCAAGGTTACTGTTCCCGAAATAGCTTTCTCTGTCAGGTTGGCAATAGAGGCAGCAATAGAAGTCTGATCTCCTACTCTTACAAAGCGAGGTAAATTAGGCGTTACCATAAATTCTTTGCTGGTGGTAACTACTCCGTCGATAGTGCCTGTAAACATACTTTGTGTATGAGCATATCCGCGGAAGTTCCAACGAGTCAGGCTTTCGGGCATGGTGAAAGAGAATACAATTTCGCCTTGTTCGTTGGTGCGAAGCTGCGGATAGAAGAAAGCAGTTTCGGCAAAGTTGGTGCGAAGGTCGGCAGCGGGAGCGGCATCATTGTCACCGCCTTCAAAATCATCTACTATTGCTATCTCTTCAACCATTTTTAAGCTTGCTCCTGAATCTGCTGCTCTGGAAGCCATGCCCATAGCCATAGGAGCTTCCATTGCATCGTAGCTACTACCGAAAGCGGAATTAACGTTGCTTGAAATAATACCTCTTTTAGAAGCAAATTTATACCTTAAAGCCATAGGAGAATACATCCAGAAGGCATCGTACATTTGTTTTAGTTCATCTGTTGCCTTATACTCAAAGGCTGGATTACTAAACGATTGCCATCTTGCTCCTATATAATTGGTATTCCACACCGGATTTATCCAATTGAAAGTGTAATTAACACTCAATTGCTGTTTGTTTTCTCTGATTTTATCTAAAGATGCATCATACATCAAAGCCAACAGTTCGGCAGTGGCGGCAGATCCTTGTGTGTCTTTTATACGTAGTTTCCATTCTTCTTGCTGTCCCGGGCGTAGCTTATCGCGGAAGGTTTCCCACGAGAGTTCCAACTTCTTGTTTGGCTGTTTCTTCGACAGACGAACACATTCTTGATAAATCTGTCCATTCTTAACAAAGGCAAACACGACCACTACTCCCTCTTCGTACTCTTTCGATTCAAATGGAATATCAAACTTCTTCATTGTATCCGACAGGCGAAGCACTTCGCTCTTAATTCTGTTTTTGCCACAGAATACATCCATAAATATGTAGGTGTCTTTCAATGAAGTCCCAAATACAAAGGAGGCCGGAGTGTTTTCATCGAACTCTGTGTTTTGTTCATACACCCAACTGCTCTTAAACACCGGCAAGCGCTTGTCGTTGGTAGAGAAAAGAACTACATTTTGCTCGTGTTCTATCAGTCTTCCCTGCGAATCATGTATCTGAGCTTTTATTTTATAAGCTCCGGAAGGAAGTGCTTTCCAAGCAACTAAATCAATCTCTTTGTTTGAGTTGAATGTTCCTTCGTAAGCAACGGTAGAAGATTCTTCTTTTTTCTCTTCCTCATAAATGGTATATGGATACATTTTATAGGTACCCTCTACTGCTACAGGTTCGCTATTCAAGTTCTCTACTCTGAAAATAGCTTGAATGGCTTCTTCTTTATTCACCATTTTTCCGTCTGCCAAATTCATGTTCAGGCGGAGAGAACGTTCGCCGGCATTCAGCGTGGTTTGCGAAGTTTGCGTTTCGCCGGCTTCGTTGGTTACTGTGGCTTCTATGGTGTAGACATAGCTGCTGTATCTGCTTTGGGGTCTTGGTCCTCTTCCATCCGGTTGCAAGTGAGCGGTAATCTTAAAGATACCGTTTTCATCCAATGTACCTGTGCCCGAGGCTATCAGTTCCGGCGATGCAATGTAGAATGGCCATACATTCAATGCACGGTTCACGGTGTATTTTACTTCTACGTCTTGCAAGGGCACTCCGCTGTAGCTTTTTACTTGTCCCGATACCTGTACGGAATCTCCTAACCGGTAACTACCTTGCAGTTTATCGAACTTAACTTCAAAGGTAGGTCGCTTATATTCTTCCATATAAACGGTGGTGCTTCCATTGTCTGTTTCTATATAATATGCACCATTCAATCCGCCCGAAGGCAATACAAATTCAGTAGCAAACGAACCAAACTCGTTAGTGCGAACGGTTTGTTTACTTATCTCCCGTCTATTACTATCGCGCAGTGTTAATACACGTTCTTTATCTTTCAACACTTCGGCATCATTGAGGTATTGTTCATACAGAACCCCTTTTACATAGATGGTTTGTCCGGGGCGATATACTTTACGGTCGGTTAGTAAGCTAAGGCGCGTATTCTTGCTTGCCGTAGAGTAATAACTGCGGTATAAATTTTGAGGGAATATAGAAGAATCGCTTCCTGCTTTAACCACATAAGCATTATAACTTGTTTGATAGGCGATGGTTGCTTTTCCGTCCAATCCGGTGATCAGTTGTTCTACTTGTTTCTTTTCTCCTCTTTCATCTTTATACAATAAGATGGTGGCTCTTGCTATGGGAAGTCCGCTTTGTGCATCTAAAGCAGCCATCTCGAGCTGCTTGTTGGGCAAAACACGCGAGAGAACTTTTAGGCGAGTAGATACAAATGGAGAAGCTTTCTGGTCTTTCTCTTTAACTCCTTCCGGTACAACTTCAATATAGTAAAGTCCCTCGGAGGGAACAGGTATTGAGAACACTGTGTCTTTATTGGTATAATCAGCCGAACGAACCAATTGAAATTCATGAGTTATCTTCTCTGATGATATATTTTTCAGTTCTTCGCCATATACCTCTTTCTTATCTGTTTTCATTCCTTCCGCAGTAGCACGATGCAGATGGATTGTGAGTTTGTCTACATTCCGATGATTTACTGAAACCTTAAAGGTAGCTCCCGGATAGCCCGATTCGTCAATAGAAGTAGACAGGCGAGGAGCTAATATTTTAGCTTTCAGTGCCTTTACCTCAGCCAGTTTCTTATAAGACGGATATTTGGCTATTGCTTCATCACATACTTTCAAAGCCTCTGCTTTGCGTTCGCTGCTTCTTAGCATATTTGCTTTCTGAAGGTAAGCTTCTGCAATAACCTCTTCTGCTTGATAGGTTTCTATCAGTTGGTCTAAGGCTTGTAGATTAGTATCTTCTTCGTTGAGTTTTTTAAGTGTCATTAAAATAACGGCGTTCCGGTTGCCTTTTTGCTTATAGGCTGTAATTGCATTCTCGTATATCTGCACTATTTGTAGAGGTGCATCATCGCTGCTCCAGTTGTTCTTCACATTTCCCAATGCTGTAACAATGTGCTCTATCAATACATGATACATATCATGATTAAAATAATCGCTTAACTCCCCTTGTACCACAAAAGGATCATAAGCTTTGGTAGAAGTACTCAGCAAAGGAAGCGAATCTTTCAGCGCTGCCTGCGAATGACTCCAAACTTTGTTGACCAACAGATTACCACTCCACTCGCGGATATCATCCGAAGGTTCATCCGATAAATCGGTAGCCCGTTGAAGCTGCCAACGATTAGTTTGCACATAGTTGCCATACACATTTGCAATCAGTGTATGCAGAATGGAACGATCGATGGTGTTTGTAGTTTCACTCAGCCAAGTTTCCAGTCCTTTCAAATCTACATAAAAGCTGTCGGGCGTTATCTGCTCCTGATACTGAGAGCGAACAGTATACGCTTTCAGCATTTGTGGGGAGTTCTTTTCTTTTTGAGCCTTCCGGAAAATATCTCCGGTTAGCTTAATGGCCGTTTGAGGAAGGCTTTTCTTCTCGGCTTCTTCTACTGATTGCCACAGTTTCTTGTAGCTTTGGGCGTAACTCATAGTTGCCAGATTAATTAAACTTAGCAGTAATGCGATTAATGCAATTTTACTTTTCATATATTTCTCTTTGATTGTTTACTATGGTATAG
The DNA here is from genome assembly GCF_010500995.1 of Bacteroides sp. 224. GTDB lineage: Bacteria > Bacteroidota > Bacteroidia > Bacteroidales > Bacteroidaceae > Bacteroides. Next base: position 37,703 of record NZ_QVMK01000017.1, read on the forward strand.
ATGCAAATTAAGTGCTTTTTCCATAAACTATTTCTTAATAATTATCTTTTCCGAACTACTATGTGCTGAATACTCCGGTGCATAAGCCGATTGAATGGTGGCTAATCCGCTTTCGTACACCCCTGTACGGCTTATTCTGTAGCCATATTCCAATACATACACTCCTTTATTTAAAGAATCGAAAAAGAAATTGGTTGAAGCATCTTTTATGGCTACATAATAACCTGTTCCTGCTTCTCTACAATAACCGGAAGCAGTACCAATAGGTTCAAAACAAGCACCACGTTGGTCTTTGAGTTGAACAAAATCCATGGCTCTATCCAAGCGAATAGTGAGGCGAGCGATTACTTTATCGCCAACATTCAATTGAGTATCGGCAGTAACGGGCAGCAATTCTTTTTGGGTTCCCGAGATTCGTTCTACATAAAGCTTTTTATCTACGGATAGCTCTTTGCCTGATTTACTTACTTTGCTGATATCTTCTTTATACTGAGCATAAACAGCTCCCCAGCCTATGCCTTCATCGCGCTTTTCTACTACGGCAGTTTTAAGGTTGGATAGGGTAGCGTTATCGGTTATCACTTCTTTTATATACGATAAACCGGGGATGGAAGTTCTTGCAGAAGAAAGTGTTTCGATTGTTTTCTTGTCTAAAGAAATGTGTGCATCTCCCTGATTACCTAATGGATTGTGCTCCTGAAAATAGAGCAATGCATACACGGCATTGACCGTAGCCACCGGAGAATCCCATTGCTGTGTCTGCTTTTGTTTGAGCAACCAAAGTTTCATTTCTTCTACCAAATGGTATTCTTCGCCCACTTCGGCCATTGCCTCCATAACGGCTACATGGGCAGGAACTTTCAGTCCCGACCAGTTATAAGGACTTTCGTTAAAGGCAAAGTATGCACCGAACTCATCTGTTTGAACGAGATGCTCTTTCAGAGAAGCGATGAACATTTTAGCATCTTCTGCTTTCTTGGCTTTGCTGAGCACTATAGCTGCATGGGCTTTATCTATTAAGGAGAAATCGGCAATGGATTCTTTTATTTTATCTATAAAATAGTAGAATGCTTCCAGATTATCGTCGGGTACTTGCTGACCGGAGATGGTTTGCAAATATAAATAATTCAATGTAGTAGCCGAGATGCCTTTGACCTTATTTCCGTTTTGCTCTGCTTTCTTTATATTCTTATATTCTTTCAGCGCAGCTCGATTTAAGAAGTCTAAAGCTTCTTCCAGCATCGTCAGCGCATCATCATCCAAATCTTTAGCTGTTTGTTTAGACAGACGAGCCAGCATTTCTACCACATAAGAAGTGATGTAACGACTACCCGGCATACCTTTATACCATGCCCAAGAGCCATCTGCCAATTGCAATTCTTCCAGTTTGGTTAATGCAGTAATGTTATTGTTTTGAATGTTATTCAAATCGTATAAGGTAGCAATGCGTTTCATTTGTTCCGTTTCGGAAGTGGCTTCCAACAACCAGGGCGATTCTTCGAGCAGGATATTCTTTACATCCCGGTTCTTTTCCAGATTGCTCAGGAATGTTTCTTTTGTTCCATTCTGTGCTTTCCATGCATCAAACACTGTCTTTATTTTAGGTTGTGCATTAAGTAGATTGGCTGCCAACGAATTAGTATAATATGCAGCAGCCCAAGAGATGGCGTTATCATTAGTAGGCATACTCATAGAAGAAAGTGCCTGCACTGCATACCAATTCGGATCACTTGTAAACTCAACTGTCAATTTACGTTCTGTAGCCGTTTCGCTTTGATTATTGAACAAGCCCTCCAAAGAGAAACTGCGCGTTTCCTTACCACGTATAGGCATAGCTACTGTTTCCGTAATGTATTCTTTATTGCTTAATACAGGAAGCACGTGTTGCTCGCCATCGCTAAAATTACCTCCTTTGGCTATGATGCGACAGCCCAGCAATTCGTACTTATCGGTAGCCGAGAACGTAAAGTTCACCCCTGTGGTTTTACCTGCTTGGGTATTGAACTTCTGTTGTTGAGTGCTGATGACTTTATCCGTCAGCGGATCGAACAGAGTTAAAGTTACCGTTCCGGAGATGGCTTTCTCTGTTAAGTTGGCAACGGATGCGGCAATAGACGTTTGATCTCCTACTCTCACAAAACGAGGAAGATTGGGAGTTAGCATAAAGTCTTTGCTGGTGGTTACCGTTCCGTTAATCATGCCGGTCAGCATATCTTGCGTATGGGCATATCCGCAGAAGTTCCAGCGAGTCAGGCTTTCGGGCATGGTGAATGAGATGGCTATTTCGCCTTGTTCGTTAGTACGGAGTTGGGGATAGAAGAAGGCGGTTTCGGCGAAGTTGGTGCGGGGGTCGGGGATGTTTTCTTCTTGATGGTGATTTGCTGTATTATAATGGGCTGTTCGCATAGAAAATGGGGTTTCTTCTGTAATTATGCCAGGCTGTCTCCATCTTGCCCTAAATGTTATCTTATCAAATAAATAAACCGGAGAGTGCAACCAAAATGTGTCATATATTTGTTCTCCTTTACTTATCAATCCCATATCAATTGCAAGATTACCAAATGATTGCAAACTTAAGTCTGCCAAATTCATATTCCATTCAGGAATAATATGATTAAAGCGATAATCGACACTCAATTCCTGATCATTCTGCTCGATTTTATCTAAGGAAGCGTCATACATCAGTGCTAACAATTCGGCAGGAACAACCAGACCTTGTGAGTCTTTAACCTTTAACTTCCATTCTTCTTTTTGTCCGGGACGAAGTTTGTCGCGGAATACCTCCCAAGACAATTCCAGTTTTTTGTTAGTTATTCGTTTGGTTAGTTCAACTGTTTCCTGATAAAACCAACCGTTTTTCACAAAAGCAAGAACCACTGTTACTCCTTGATTGTATGCCTCTGATGAGAAAGGAACTTTGAACACCCTCATCTCGTTTGATAGTTTTATCACTTCGCTATGGTATCTATGTGTTCCGCAAAATGCATCCATAAAGATATGGGTATCTTGAAGTGAAGTACCAAACACAAAAACACCCGGATTCTCTTCATCGAATTCGAGATTTTGCTCGTAAAGCCAGCACTCTTTAGCAATAGGCAAACGTTGTTCGTTGGTAGAGAAAAGAATAATATCTTGTTCATGTTCTACTACTCTACCTTGTGTATCTTTTATGTGAACCTTTATTCTATAAGCTCCCGAGGGAAGGGCTTTCCATGTTGACAAATCTGTAGTTACGTTAGAAGTAAATGTGCCTTTTTGAATAACAGTAGCCGAAAGCTCTTTCTTTTCATCATTGTAAACTGTATAAGAATACAATTTATAAGTACCCTCTACCAAAACAGGTTGATTATTCAGATTTTCTACCCAGAAAATGGTTTGAATAGGTTCCTCTTTGTTTACTATCTCGTTTGGCTCCATACTCATATTCAACAGTAAAGAGTGTTCAGCGGCATGCAGGGAGATTTGCGAGACCTGTGTTTCACCAGCCTCGTTGGTTACAACAGTTTCTATGGTATATCTATACTTTTTATATCTCACCAGATCTCTTCTTTCCAAGTTATTTGGTAGTAATTTAACAGGTATTTTAAAGGAACCGTTTTCGTTTGTTTTGCTTGTGCCCGATGCTATTAACTCTGAATCGAAACCATAAGAAGGCCAGATATACAAATCTCTGGTTATTATATACTTTACTTCTGCTTCCTGAACAGATACTTCACTAAAGGTCTTCACCTTGCCGGATACTTCTACGGAATCACCTAACTGGTAGCTTTCTTCGGGAGAATCGAATGTTACCTCAAATGTTGGAAGTTTATATTCTTCCATAAAAACAACTGTTGATCCCTCTTCGGTTTCAATGTGATAGGCTCCATTCAGTCCGCCTGAGGGCAAGATAAACTCCATAGTAAAAGAACCGAATTCATTGGTACGCACTTTCTGACTGCCTACTTCCCTCTTATAGCGATTAAAAATGGTTATATTGTATTCTTCATTCTTAACAACTTTCACATCATCTAAATATTGTTCGTAGGCAATTCCTTTTATATATACTGTTTGTCCCGGGCGATACACTTTGCGATCGGTCAATAAAGTTATTTGTTTCATTCTCCATGGTTTCGAATAGTAGTTGTCAGACAGGCGTTTTGTATAGACAGAGGAGTCGTCGGCTTTTTTCACTATGAAACTTTCTTGTTTGTTTTTAGGTAAAGTAATTGCTCTTCCAAGAGTATCCGTAGTTAGTGTATCTGTTACAACTTTCAAACCTTGCTCCTCTTTAAAAAGCAAAACAGTTGCTCCAGGCACTGGGTAACCGCTTTGAGCGTCTAAAACCATTATTTCGAGCTGCCTATCGGGTAATGTTCGGGAAATAGTACTTAGCCGAGTAGCTACAAGTGGAAAGATCTTGGGGTCTTCCCATTCTTCAGGTTCTATCCCAACTGGCACTATCTCTACATAATAAAGTCCTTCGGTGGGTACAGGTACTGCTAAAACTGTGTCTTTAGATAAGTAATCGGCAGGACGATTTAAGTGGAACTCATATGTGATCTTGGTTGAGGCTACACTCTTTAGTTCCTCGGTGGTTATGTCTTTGTATCTTTCTCCAATAGCCGGGTAAGTAGCGGCATGGTAGAGACTGACCATAACCTTATCAAGATTCCGATGATTTACAAAAATGTTAAAAGTTGATCCGGGATAACCTTCCTTTCTGCCTTCGGCAACCATGTGGGGTGTCAATATATCCTCTTTGATTTTATTTAGTTCATGCAATGCTTTGGCTGTAGGGTAATTCTCGACTCCCTCATTGCAACACTCCAATGCATCTACTTTATTATCTTGGCTTACTAAGGCATTGGCCTTGTGTATATAGGCCTTTACAATGCTTTCATAGGCTTTGTTGTTTTGTATCAATTGATCTAAAGCTTGCAAATAGGTATTCTTATCCGAAGTTCTTAAACTTTGTTCATGCAGCTTATTTAGTGTCATCAGGATAACTGCATCTTGATTGCCTTTCTGTAGATAAGCAGCAATGGCATTTTCGTATACTCCTGCTATTTGAGAAGCAACAGAGTTTAGATTCCGGTAATATGTTACATCTTTCAGTGCTCTCACTGCGCAGTAAACAATCACATGATACATATCATGTCCATAATAAACGCTTTCTTCTCCTTGCACTACAAAAGGTTCGTACGCTTTGGTTGGAGTATTCAATAAAGGAACGGGATCTTCTAAGGCAGCACGGGCATGCTTCAAAACTTTTTGCACAAACAGATTGCCACTCCATTCACGAATATCATCCGAAGGCTCATCAGATAAATTGGTAGACTGACGAAGTTCCCAACTGTTATTCAGTGCATATTCTCCATATACATTTGCTATCAGCGTATGCAAAATAGCACAATCTACCGGGTTGGTAGCTTCGTTTACCCATGCCTCCAATCCTTTCAAGTCTACATAAAAGCTGTCGGGGGTTATGTCTTTCCGGTATTGCGAACGAGCTGTATAGGCTTTCAACATCTGAGGAGAATTTTTCTCTTTCTCTGCCTTTCTATAAATCTTTTCAGTGAGTTTAATTGCCGTTTTTGGGATATCTTTTTGCTCGGCTTCCTCTACCAATTTCCATAGTTTCTTATAGCTTTGTGCGTAGCTTGTCGGTGATGTACTAATTGAAAGTAACAACAATGCGATTAATACAATTTTACTTCTCATATAGCCTGTTTTTGTTGTTTCACCACAGATTAACACGGATTTTCACAGATTAAATTATTTCACTATAAAACCAATACCAAATAGATATATAGAGTTTCGAGTTGCTAATCTGTGGAAATCCGTGTTAATCTGTGGTTTAAATATAATAAGAATGTTTACTCTGCAACAATCTCCCACTCTCCCAAATTCCTTTCTTCGCGGTCGAAGCTTACGCCAATCTTCACCAATTGCCGTCCATCGGCAGTATAGGGTATCAGGTAGCCTTTTTCATCAATCTGGCGAAGGGCCTCTTCGGTAGAGCCGTTCAACTTAAACTCGAATACATAGATGTAGTCTTTGGTCTTTACCACCGCATCGGCACGGCCACGGGCACTACGTACTTCGGCTTCGGTAAACTGTCCCATTAGTTTGAATACTAAGTAGAATACTACTTGATAATGCCGCTCAGTTTTATCATTGAGTTCGTAAGGGAAATCGGCAAAGAAAGCGCGCAGGCGATTGAGGAAGGCTTCGGTTTTGCCTTTTTCCAGTTCGTCTACAAACAGACCAATGTAGAAAGGAGTATTCTCTGTAGATACACAGGTATAAAATGGCGTAACAAAGTTGAGGAATCCATACTTCACTTCCTCATTGGGGTAACCCAGTGTATACATTTGAAAACGTTCATCATACTCTTTGATAGTAAGGTATCCACTTTGATAAATCATCGGTATCGGGTTGTCGATGCTGGCGCGATTGTTGGTTAAGGAGAGAGCAGGCACGCGTATACCATCCAAATCGCGGAGGTCGAAGTCGGTCTTCTTTAGTATTTCGGTAAGGAAGGTAGGTGTTCCGCTGGCAAACCAATAACTTTCATACACTCCGGAAGACAGGGTGTTCAATACACTAAATGGATTGAACATACCAATCATATTGCGATAGCTAAAATGATAGCCATCGTACATACGGGTTAATTTAGCCACGGCTTCGTTGCGCGATATGCCATTGTCGGCGGCAAGCGTTTCCAACTCGGGAGCACAATAGGTTTCGATCTCTTGCTGTGTCAATCCGCAAAGATCCGCAAAACGGTGATCCAAACTAATATCTACCAACTGATTGAGGTTGCTGAATATGCCCCCCTGTGCAAACTTGGTTACACCGGTGATGAATACGAATTGCAGCCACTTATCGGCATCTTTCAGCACGGCATAGAAAGCGGCGAGCAGGTTGCGGAAGCGAGTTTGCAGCTCCTCATCGTGCATGGAACGTAATAGGGGTTTGTCGTACTCGTCGATAAGTACTACTACGCGAAGGCCAGTTTTTTTATATGCTTTTTCAATCACATTCATAAAGCGCATGGAATAGGAGTCTGTTGTAGAGAGAGAGTCGTACTCTACTTCCCAAGCACTTAACTGATTCTCTAATATTTTCTGCAAATCTTCTACTGTTTCATACTTCTCGGCATTCAGGTCGAGGTGCAATACAGGGTAGGTCTTCCAGTCTTTCTCTACACGTTCAATAAACAGTCCTTTAAAAAGTTCTTTCTTTCCTTTGTAGTAAGCCTCAAGGGTAGAGAGCATCAAGCTCTTACCAAACCGACGAGGTCTACTCAGGAAATAAGGATTGCCGATACGGATAAGCCGATACATCTGCTCGGTTTTATCAATATAAACATAACCCTCACTACGAAGTTTCTCAAAACTTTGTATACCGATGGGGTAACGACGAAAGGGGGCAGTGTAATCTATACTTTCCATAATTGACTTCTGTTTATTTCTGAAAACAAATATACAAGATAATATGCGATATTGGTAATTTTATTAAGTGAAAAGTGAATAGTGAATAGTGAAAAGTGCGGCATCATAACTATTCACTTTTCACTATTCACTTTTCACTATTAAATCCTTTCCTTTCCGAACCATTTCAAGCTAAAATTAGACGCCTCTTGCTTTTCTCGAAAATAATAACGAAATTTGTAGCGATAACCAATAAATACACTCACAAAGATACGAATAATTTCGCTAACAAACGCGATTCTTAAAATTAATTAATCACTTTCGGTTTTAATGCCGATTTTAAAAGAAGAAACAAGCATGGGAAAGAAACATTACCTGCCATTAAAAGCAGACATCACAAAAGACGAAAAAGTTGTAGCAATCATCGAAAAACACGGACTTAAAGGTCTTGGCACATATACCGTTCTATTGATGGAGCTATACCAACACCCGGATTATTGCTGCAAGCTAAGCACTATACGAATGGCTTTACGCGCCTTTAAAGCAAATAAATCATTGCTCGACGACCTTATCCGAAACCAAAACCTCTTTGAACTAACGGAGATAGATGGAGAAAATTACCTTACATCTATCTACCTTAATGAACTGGAAAAGAAACAGAAAAGTTATACTAAGAGTAAATCTGCCGCAGGAAAAAAAGGAGCAAAAATAAGATGGCAAAAAGATAGCAAAAGGGATGGCAAAAGTATGGCTATATATAAAGAAGAAGAAGTAGTAATACTAAATACCGAAGAAAGAAAGGAAAAGAAATCATGGCAAGAATATGTAACCGAGGCATTCTCCGACAGAACTTGGGTAGAATGTCAAGCGGCACATTCAGGACTGGAAGCCCGTTTTCTAAAACATGAAACATATATCATAAACCTATTTCTGAAACATGTGCTTACTCATGGCACAGAAAACAAACAGCTTTCCCTGCAAGATATAAAGTTCTATTTTGCCAACTTTATTCGTCAAGGCACCATCACCTGCAAACGGGTAACCCAGAAACTCAATGATCTGGAGAACAAACAGGAGGCAACAACCCCTTATCGCTTTGAAACGATAGACGAAGTAACAGGAGAACGCTCGTACTACGGAAATATCATTCCCAAAGATGCTCCGCCACGCCCAAACGACAGAATGGTATGGAATTATGGGTATGAACGTTGGGAGTAATAAACAGGGAAAATGCTACTGGCAGTTGAGTAGAATGCTACTGGCAATTGGGGGGAATGGTACTGGCAGTTTAAAAGAATGAAGGTGTGCCAAGAATAATCGACACACCTTCATGATATAATATTTTATTAACGAAGCCTATATTTTACTTCTTCTCCGGCGTATTAGCCAGCGTAGCCGTCAAGAAATCATAGAATTTAGCAACCGTTGGTATCAGTGCTCTTTCGTCCGGTGAGTGTGGTGAACGTAAAGTAGGACCAAACGAAATCATATCCAATCCCGGGATATTTGCTCCGATGATACCACATTCCAATCCGGCATGAATCACTTTTACGTGAGGTTCTACACCAAATTGCTCTTTGTACGATTGCTTCATGGCAGCCAGAATAGGAGAGTTTACGTTGGGTTGCCATCCAGAATACGAACCGCTGAACTCAACTTTCATACCGGCAAGCAGGAATGTGCTTTCAAGGCTCTTAGCCAAACACTCCTTCATGCTATCGCTGCTGCTGCGAGCTAAAATCTTAATGGAAGCCTCTCCGCCTTTTATTTCCACAATAGCCAGATTGGAAGAAGTTTCTACCGTATCGGGAATGGTAGGAATCATACGGGTTACTCCGTTTTGGCAACCGTAAACCGCACAAACCAACGCATCTTGTACCTCTTCGGGCACTGCCATTGCAGGTGTGTCTACACGCTCGGCGGTTAAAGAAATAGGAGTTTCAATGGCACCATACTCTTCGTTGAAAGTCTTCTCCATCTCCGATACCAATTCCAATAAAGCCGCTTCGTTTTCTTCGGGAATGGTAATCACTACTTCGCCTTCGCGGGGGATAGCGTTACGCATATTGCCACCCGACCAGCTCACTAAACGAGCTTCTTCGTCTACGATAGCATCATATACAAAGCGAGCCAGCAGTTTGTTGGCATTGGCACGTCCTTCGTTAATTTCGAGTCCGGAGTGGCCTCCGCGCAATCCTTTTACGGAAACTTTAAAGGCGATGTCGCCTTCTTCGGCTTCTACTTCCTTATATTGCAGAGTAGCTGTAATGTCAATACCACCGGCACAACCAATGTAAAGATCGCCTTCATCTTCCGAGTCGAGGTTCAGAAGAATTTCTCCGTTCACGGTGCCTGCCTTTAATCCGAACGCGCCAACCATACCGGTTTCTTCGTCTAAAGTAATTAAAGCTTCAATCGGACCATGTTTCAGGTTTTTATCTTCGAGTATAGCCATAATTGCTGCAACACCAATACCATTGTCGGCTCCCAGTGTAGTGCCTTTGGCTTTCACCCATTCGCCATCTATATAAGTTTGAATAGGATCTTTCTCGAAATCGTGTACTGTATCGTTGTTCTTTTGAGGTACCATATCCATGTGAGCCTGTAAGATAACTCCTTTGCGGTTTTCCATTCCCGGAGTGGCAGGCTTACGAATAATTACGTTACCAATCTCGTCTGTAAAAGATTCCAGACCCAGGTCTTTGCCAAATTCCATAAGAAACTTGGTGATCGGCCCCATAAATCCCGACGGACGCGGAATTTGTGTTAACGAATAGAAATGTTTCCACACGTTCTGTGGTTCTAAAGATTGAATTGTTTTCATAAAGTATTTAATTTATTAACGGTAGATAGAGCTATTAGAGCGTATATACCTAATATTATAACTAATAATGTTTGAATTGAATGAACCAGCAACGCAAAAACACCTGCATCGGTTTCGTTTACCCCATAAAGTGTCAGCATGGTTATTACTGCAAAATGCCAGGGACCTGCTCCATTAGGAGTAGGCACTACTACGGCAAAGGTGCCTGCTACAAACAACACCAACCCTGCCCAAATGTTTAAATCCTGTGTAAAAGAAAAGCAAAAGAAGGTGATATAAAATTGCATGAAATAGCAGAACCAAATGGCAAACGTATAAAAGAGATAAACGGGTATATTCTTTGTTTTCTTTAAAGAGATAACTCCTTCCCAGATATTCACTACCACTCCTTTTACCTTTTCAAAGAAGGAGAGTGTGCGTGCCAGGTAATACAAAAGAATGATTACTCCAATCACGCTAAAGGCAATGATGTAAAATTGTACGGAGGTAAACAAATCTCCAATGGAATGCAGGTTGGTTCCTGTTTTTCCGAAAAACTGACCTACTACCTTCATTTGCCCCATCATGGCAATACCGGTAAGTAAAGCTACACATAGCGTATCAATCATTCGTTCGGTAACCACTGTACCCAATGATTTGGAGAAAGAAATTCCATCATATTTAGACAGTATGGCACAGCGCGAAACCTCTCCCACACGCGGAAGAACCAGGTTTGCTGCATAAGAAATGAATATCGCATTGATGGCAGTTACAGTTCTGGGCGGCGTTCCCAAAGGAGTTAAGGCAAGCTTCCAGCGCCAACCACGAAACAGATGGCTGAATATTCCAAAAAACAATGACAGAATCATCCACCACCAGTTCATCTCATGAAGAAGAACTTCTTTTACTCGCCAAAATTCGAAATCCCGGTATGTCCATACTAAAATACCTCCTCCTAAAGCTATAGGAAGAACCATTTTAAGTGCTTTTTTTAAGAGTTTCTTCATGCTCAATTCGTCATTCTTCATTTAAAAGAATTACCTTTGTCGGCTACAAACTTACATAAAAATACAGATTTTTAAGCGAGTCGAATAAAAATAATTATTGAACACAGAGACGTGGAAGCCCCAAAGTCTTTATCTGAACTCTGTACCTCTGTGTCTCCGTGTTCAATTAATATCTTAAAATTGTATAATGATGAGACAGGTAAAACCTAAAAAGTTCTTGGGACAGCATTTTCTGAAAGACCTGAAAATAGCACAGGATATTGCAGATACAGTAGATATTCTCCCTCAATTACCTGTATTGGAAGTCGGTCCGGGAATGGGAGTGTTGACTCAATTCCTGGTAAAGAAAGAAAGAGAGTTGAAAGTTGTTGAAGTTGATTTTGAATCTGTAGCTTATCTTCGTCAGGAATATCCGGAGCTGGAAGATCATATTATTGAAGATGATTTCCTGAAAATGCACCTCGATAGGGTATTCAACGGAAAACCGTTTATTATTACCGGAAACTATCCATACAACATTTCCAGTCAGATATTTTTCAAGGTATTGGAGAATAAAGACCTGATACCTTGTTGCACAGGCATGATACAAAAAGAAGTAGCCGAACGAATGGCTGCCGGACCCGGAAGTAAAACGTACGGTATCTTAAGTGTATTGATGCAAGCCTGGTATAAAATAGAATACCTTTTTACGGTGAGCGAGCACGTATTCAATCCGCCTCCCAAAGTAAAAAGTGCCGTGATACGAATGACGCGCAACGAAACCGTAGACCTTGGTTGCAACGAAAAACTCTTTAAGCAAGTGGTAAAAACTACCTTCAACCAACGCAGAAAAACATTGCGCAACTCTATCAAACCGATATTAGGCAAAGATAGTTTGTTAACGCAAGAAGAAATATTCAATAAACGCCCCGAACAATTATCGGTACAGCAATTTATTGAACTAACCAATAAGGTAGAAAAAGAACTTGCCACTTTTAATGTTCAACTCCCAACGGAAGAAAGATGAACGAAGAATTCATTAAAAACATAAAAGAACTGATCGAGTCGAGAGATTCGAATCAAGTAAAAGAGCTACTCTCAGGGCTTCACCCGGCAGATATTGCAGAATTGTGCGATGAACTGTCTCCCGAAGATGCTAAATTCATATACCGCTTGCTCGACAATGAAACCGCTGCCGATGTATTGGTAGAGATGGATGAAGATGCCCGAAAAGAGTTTCTTGATATTCTTCCCTCCGAAACCATCGCCAAACGCTTTGTCGACTATATGGATACGGATGATGCCGTAGACCTTATCCGTGAACTGGACGAAGACAAACAGGAAGAAATCCTCTCTCATATTGAAGACTTTGAGCAAGCCGGAGACATCGTCGACCTGCTAAAATACGATGAAGATACCGCCGGTGGATTGATGGGTACCGAAATGGTGGTGGTAAACGAGAACTGGAGTATGCCCGAATGTCTGAAAGAAATGCGCCATCAAGCCGAAGACTTGGACGACATCTATTATGTGTATGTAATAGATGATGATGAAAGACTTCAGGGAGTATTCCCTCTCAAAAAAGTGATTACGTCTCCTTCTGTCTCCAAAGTAAAACATGTGATGAGGAAAGGTCCCATTTCCGTACGTGTAGATACCCCGATTGACGATGTGGTGCAGACCTTCGAAAAGTACGACCTTGTGGCCATACCCGTATTAGACAGTATAGGCCGGTTAGTAGGACAAATCACTGTAGACGACGTAATGGACGAAGCACGTGAGCTGTCGGAACGCGATTATCAATTGGCATCCGGTCTTTCGCAAGATGTAGAAACGCACGACAGCGTATTCCGACAAACAACGGCACGCCTTCCTTGGTTGCTTATAGGTATGGTGGGGGGTATCGGCAACTCAATGATTCTGGGTAATTTCGATTCTACTTTTGCCATCCACCCCGAAATGGCCCTTTACATTCCTTTGATAGGTGGAACGGGAGGAAACGTCGGAACACAATCGTCGGCACTTGTAGTACAAGGTTTAGCTAATAATTCCTTAAACTCCAAAGATACAGTCAGGCAAATCGGTAAAGAAGCGGTAGTGGCTCTTATCAATGCCACTATTATATCGATGCTGGTATACTCTTACAATTTCGTTCGCTTCGGCGCTACGGCAACTGTTACGTATTCCGTATCTATAAGCCTTTTTGCTGTAGTTATGTTTGCGTCTATCTTTGGTACATTCGTGCCCCTTACACTGGAAAAACTAAAAATAGATCCTGCCATTGCTACCGGCCCCTTTATTTCCATAACCAATGATATTATTGGGATGATGCTCTATATGGGAATTACTGTTTTGTTGTCCTAAATAAAAAAAAACAGCGCAAAATGTATGAAGTAATCTTTTTATTTTATTAATTTGTGACCAAATAAGAAAAATGTAGGCTAACCCTATCAACCAAAAATACAGAATGATGAACTCTCACGTAACCGATCAACCTCTTATGCAAGATGGTTTAGAAGAAAAAAAATCAATTGAAGTTTCTGAAACTCCAATGTCAGAAATCTCGACTGAGGAAACCCCTGTTGAGCAAAAAGAGGCTGAACAACCTAAACAAAGCAAGGAAAGTATATTAAGTAACCTTAAAGAACTTGCCGCAAAAGCAGAAGAGGCAGATAAACATGAGTTAGACAGTTTAAAGCAAATGTTTTATAAACTGCATAACGCCGAATTGGAAGAGGTCAAGAAAGCTTTTGTTGAAAATGGCGGTACGGAAGAGGACTTCGCCCCACAACCGGATGAAGTGGAGGTTGAATTCAAAAAAGTAATGGGTACCATCAAAGAGAAAAGAAATGCAATGCTTGCCGAACTGGAAAGGCAGAAAGAAGAAAATCTTACTCTTAAGTTAGCCATCATAGATCGTTTGAAAGAACTGGTAGAATCATCCGAGGATACCGGCAAATCATACAACGAATTTAAGAAGTTGCAACAGCAATGGAATGAAATAAAGCTTGTACCTCAAGCCAAGGTTAATGAACTTTGGAAAAGCTATCAACACTACGTAGAGAAGTTTTATGATATTCTGAAACTGAACAATGAGTTCCGCGATTACGACTTCAAAAAGAATCTGGAAATTAAAATCAGATTGTGTGAAGCAGCAGAAAGATTGGCGGAAGAAACAGATGTAGTGTCGGCCTTCCATCAATTACAAAAGTTACATCAGGAATTCCGCGATACGGGTCCGGTAGTCAAAGAGCTTCGTGATGAAACATGGAATCGTTTCAAAACTGCTTCTACAGCAGTGAATCGTCGTCACCAGCAACACTTCGAAGAACTTAAAGAAAGCGAACAGCTTAATTTAGATCAGAAAACAGTTATCTGCGAAATTGTAGAGGCTATTGAATATAACGAACTGAAAACATTCAATGATTGGGAGAATAAGACCCAGGAAATTATTGCTTTACAAAACAAATGGAAAGCTATAGGTTTTGCGCCTCAAAAGATGAATGTGAAGATCTTCGAACGCTTCCGCAAAGCTTGCGATGAATTCTTTAAGAAGAAAGGAGAGTTCTTTAAGCAGTTGAAGGAAAGCATGAACGAGAATCTGGAAAAGAAGAAAGCACTTTGCGAAAAAGCCGAAGCACTGAAAGATAGTACCGACTGGAAAGAAGCTTCTGATATTCTGATCAACTTGCAGAAAGAATGGAAAACCATTGGTCCGGTACAGAAGAAATACTCTGACTTGGTATGGAAACGTTTCATTGGAGCCTGCGATTATTTCTTTGAGCAAAAAGGAAAAGCAACATCTTCTCAACGTACTGTAGAGGTTGATAATTTGAAGAAGAAGAAAAGCATCATTGAGCAATTGGAAGACATTGATGAAACAATGGATACAGAAGAAGCCAATGAGCTGGTACGCGAACTCATGAAAGAATGGAATACCATCGGACATGTGCCATTCAAAGAAAAAGATAAGATATATAAGCAATATCACGCTTTAATTGATCAGCTCTTTGATAGATTCAATCTGAATATCTCGAAAAAGAAATTAAGTAATTTCAAATCATCCATCAATAATCTGAATAGTGATAAAGGAGGTTCTCAGTCATTATACAGAGAACGCGAGAGATTGGTACGTGCGCATGAAAATATGAAAAGCGAGCTTCAAACGTATGAAAATAATCTGGGCTTTTTATCTGCATCTTCAAAGAAAGGAAACAGCTTGTTAACCGAAATCAACCGCAAAGTTGAGAAGCTGAAAGCTGATATTGAACTAATGAAAGAAAAGATCAAGGTTGTTGACGAATCAATTCAAGCTGAAGGATAAATACATAACTTATGAGACTGGATGGAAGAAGGGCGAGTGATAATGTAGACGACCGCAGAGCTCGCCGGGGCGGCAAAGCCTCTTTAGGCATTGGCGGAACTGTTATCGTAGCATTAATCATCTGGCTGACAGGTGGTAATCCCTTATCATTCCTTTCTCAGCAAGCTATGGATGGCATGGGTTCTTCTTCACAGAGTTATACACCTACTGCCGAGGAAGAGGAAGCTGCTGCTTTTGCAAAAATTATCCTTGCAGGAACCGAAGATGTATGGACTAAGATTTTCAAAGAGAACGGAGCTACTTATGCTCCACCCAAAATGATATTATTCAGTGGCAGTACAACTTCCGGCTGCGGTAGTGCATCTGCATCCACAGGGCCTTTTTATTGTCCGGCAGATCAATCGGTATATATTGACCTTTCTTTCTTCAAGCAGATGAAAGATCAATTAGGTGCAGGTGGAGACTTTGCTTATGCTTATGTAATTGCGCACGAAGTAGGTCATCATGTTCAGTACTTGATGGGCACCTTAGACAAGGTTACTCAAATGCAACAGAAAGCCGATAAGCGAGAAAGCAACCGACTCAATGTGCGCTTAGAGTTACAAGCCGACTTCTATGCCGGTGTATGGGCATATCATGACAATAAAGATTTCAGTTCATTGGAAGACGGAGATATTGAAGAAGGCTTAAATGCAGCTTCCCAAATAGGCGACGACCGTTTGCAAATGGAATCTCAAGGATATACCGTACCCGATGCTTTTAATCATGGAACATCGGCACAACGTACCCGATGGCTGAAGAAAGGGTTGCAAACCGGTAATATAAAAGGTGGAGATACTTTCTCTGTTTCTTATGATGAATTATAAACCGGGTCTCTTTTCTTTTTGAACACAGAGATACGGAGGCACAGAGTCTCTCATTTTTAGTGAGTTAAATTCTCTGTGCCTTTGTGTCTCTGTGTTCAAATCATAAATAATACATGACACACCTCCATCTATAATATCAAGCTTAATAGCTTTCCGATTCGTTCGGGAAGTTACTATCCTTCACATCTTTGATGTAATTTTGAGTAGCTTCTGTCATAATCGTATGTAAGTCGGCATAACGGCGAAGGAATTTGGGCGAAAAGTCCTTGTTGATACCCATCATGTCGTGAATAACAAGTACTTGTCCGTCTACTCCGCCTCCTGCACCAATACCTATAATAGGAACGCTCACTTTCTTGCTAACGTCTGTGGCGAGAGATGCCGGAATTTTTTCAAGCACAATGGCAAAGCAGCCGATCTTTTCCATCAGCAAACAGTCGTCTATTAGCTTTTGTGCTTCTTTCTCATCTTTTGCACGAACAGTATATGTACCATATTTATTAATAGATTGTGGCATCAATCCTAAATGAGACATCACAGGAATACCTGCATCAATAATCTTCTTTACGTCTTCCTGGATTTCTTTTCCACCTTCAATTTTAAGAGCATCAGCGCCTGTCTCTTTCATAATACGAACAGCGGCTTCCAATGATTTGATTGGATTTCCGGAGCAAGTACCAAAAGGCATATCTACTACAACTAAAGCTCTCTGTACCCCATTAACTACGGAACGCGCATGATAAATCATTTGATCGAGCGTCATTGGCAGCGTAGTTTTATTACCTACCATGGTGTTAGAGGCAGAGTCACCTACCAAAATACAGTCGATACCTGCTTCATCAATGATTTTAGCCATTGAGTAATCGTAGGCTGTAAGCATCGTAATTTTCTCTCCTCTTTGCTTCATCTCCCACAAACGATGTGTGGTAACTGCTCTTTTATCTTCTGAATAAGTTGACATATTCTAAGTTTTAAGTTTGTGATAAAAAATCAGGCAAACTTACATAAAAAGAATGATTTATAAACGAGTTGAATAAAAATAATTAATGAACACATCCTCCTTTGTGACTCTGTGTTCATTCTATTTATAAGTAGATGTTCATAATTAGTTTATATCATTGCCCCCCTCCGCCCTTTGGGCACCTCCCCCTTGCAGGGGAGGAATTCCTGCGGCATCGACTCCTCCCCTGCAAGGGGGAGGTGCCCAAAGGGCGGAGGGGGTAATGATATAAATTAATTATGAACACTTACTTAGAGGAAAGATAGCATCAGCCAATTTCTCCAAAATAGGGAGGCTGCTCATTAGAGAAAAACAAGTTAACGTAGGTTAATTAACAAGGCTGAAAGTAGTATAATTAGTGGGATATAATTACCAAGTAGAAAGAAAAGGAAAAAGAAGAAAAAAGAAGTGCTAAAACTCAGAAAAAAGAGAAAATAACCTCACAGAAAAAACCGAAAAAAGCACTTGTAGGATCGGAGAAGAGTGCTTAAGATCATCAAATGGTCTATATTACATCTTCGGAAAAGAAAAAATAGCCAATTACTACTCCAAAATAGAAAAACTGTAAAATATTAGGGGGAAAACGAAAAATAGAACACTTTAAAAGAAAGATAGAAAAGTGTTGCGAGTTAAAAACATAGTGTGTAAGTTTGCAAAAGAAATCGAATGTTCATCTCTTTATTCAGAGTTAGGCATTTAGACTTTAGTTAAAACTTATTTTACGGGAAATCATTTACAGATTATTATGAGATTAATCCTAATATTCTTTTTGCGTGGCATCATGTCTTATGACCATTCCGGCTTATTAAGTCGTCGTTTGGTTCTAATATCGCCTATCCTTAGAAAGTCATTATTAGCACTTTCCTTTCTGATTGTTTTCTTGTTACCGGTTTCCGGTCAGGTCCTAACCCGTTATGATGTTCCACATCAATATGGTACTGCTATTCCTCGTTGGGGGTTTAAGAACAATGCATTGCTGGATGCCACTTTAAGCTTAAATGTAGGTGTTGAGTACCGCATCTCCAAGCGTTATAGTATAGACTTAGATGTCAGCTACAATCCCTGGAGCTTCGACGAGAAAAAATTCAAGCACATCCTTGTACAACCCGAATTTCGTGTCTGGCTTTGTGAGCCTTTCTACGGTCACTTCTGGGGTTTCCATCCTACCTGGTCTTACTTCAATGTAGGCGGTTTGCGCCTTGGTGCTTTGAAAGAACACCGCTACGAAGGTCAGCTTTACGGTGGCGGCTTTAGCTACGGTTATCAATGGTACCTTTCTCCCCGTTGGAATATAGAAGCCTCTATTGGTTTGGGGTACCTGTATATTGATTACGACCGTTACATCTTCGGTGAGTGTGGCGACTTTGAGAAAACAAAGAACAAGCATTATATCGGCCCCACGCGTGCTACGGTGAGTTTCGTATATATCCTGAAATAATAAAAGCCTCTCCCCGGCCCTCTCCCAAGGAGAGGGAGATGGGAGATACATCAAAATCCTATTTTACAACATATAATTCCGTATTTCATGAAAACAATATATACTTTTATTAGTCAATCATTCTCCCATCTCCCTCTCCTTGGGAGAGGGCCGGGGAGAGGCTGCTTCTTTTTGTTGCTTTTGCTATGCTTTGGCTCAGCTTTTGCTCAGGATTACAAAGGCCTTGTTTTTGTAGAAGGTCGTGAGTTCCGCGAAGTTGGCGATAGCCTTTACGTAAGCTTCGATATTCGCGTAGACTCCAAAGCTTCTCCCAATTGTGGTTCGGTAATTTTCGAACCTCAGATTAGCGTAGATGGTGGCGGTCCTCAACTTTCGCTTCCCTATATTCAGCTAACCGGTCGTGCTCGTGTTAACCTGAATCGCCGTTGGTTTGCTATAACCAGCGATGAGTGGTTATCACATTATGAAGCTCCTCGTTTTCAGATCAATACAAACGAACAAACCAATGAAATGTTCACCTATTCCATCCGTGTTCCTTACGAAGAGTGGATGGATAACAGTCGTTTCTCTTTGAAACAAGAGATCACCGGTTGTCGTGGCGAAAGTCGTCTGTACGTTTACAGTTTGGCTAATCGTGTTGAACTCTCTCCCCGTGTTCCTTATGAAGTGAATCCGTTGGTTGCAATGGTTGAGCCTGTATCCGAAATAAAAACTCGTAACCGCCAAGGTAGTGCTTTCCTCGATTTCCAAGTAGGTCGTTCGGTTATTCTTCCCGAATTCCGTCGTAACCCTGTGGAATTAACCAAGATCAATGATGCCGTTTCCGGTATTGCCGATGACCCCGATATTCAGATCACCGGTATGATGGTTGAAGGTTTCGCTTCTCCCGAAGGAAGTTATAAATCCAATGATAAACTATCTCACAATCGTGCTTTAGCTTTGAAAGAATATATCCGTACACGTTACGCTTTCCCCGATGCCCTTTTCACCGTTAAGAATACTGCCGAAGACTGGAATGGTCTGAAAATTCTGGTGGAAGAAAGCAACTTGGAACCCAAAGCCGATCTTTTGGCTATCATCACGAATGACGAAGCTCCCGATGCTCGCGAACTCCGCCTGAAACGTGTAAACAAAGGTATTCCTTACCGAAAGATGCTAACCGAACTTTACCCCGACCTTCGTCGTGTAGAATATCGTGTAGATTACTCAGTAAGAAACTACACCCTTACCGAAGCCAAAGAAGTAATCAAGCGTTCTCCCGAACACCTCTCTCAGTTAGAGATGTATAAGGTGGCCGAAGATTACGGAGTGGACAGCAAAGAATACCGCGATATAATCATGGAATTAATTCCTCGTTATTATCCTAACGACCCTGTGGCTAACAGCAATGCTGCCGCC
>NZ_QVMK01000018.1:0-51621 GCF_010500995.1 Bacteroides sp. 224
CTTAATGCTTTCAAAATCAAATTCTTCTTTCATAAAAAAAACTGTGTTAGTAAAGTTAATAATTTATTCTTTACTGACACAGTTTAAATTACAGTCTCCAAAGACACAGAGTTTATATTCTTTCTCTGTGTCTTTGTGACTCTGTGTTCAAATAAAAAAAATCTGCCAAAACCTTAAAGTGCTCTGGCAGATCCTTCTTATACATTATTCAACTATTTATTTCTCCAACAATTCCTTTAGGAAATCGTCAAGTTCTTTATCCAATCCTTTCAATAGCTCCTCATTTACCAACATCATATCATCATCAATAATGAGTAGTTCGGCGATGGTTTCTTTTTCTTCATCTACCAAAACAAAAGAATAAGGTTGCAGAATGGATGGCTTATCGAAGATACATTTCTCTTTCATCCTGTTCAGGATAGAAGTGAATACTCGTTCCATATCTTTAAAGAAGTCGGAACCATTGTAATCTATCCATTCTTTGATTATGCAGTTAGCCAATACCTCGTCTTCATCATTAAAAATGACTAATTCGCCGGCACTTTGGTTGGCCTGCAAATAAATATCAGTGACAATAGACCGCTCGCATCCACACGGAAAATTGTCCATAGCTTTTTGAATGGTTGATTCAATGAGTGATTGCGATTGTTGACTTAGTTTCATAGATCCTCCCTTGTTATTTGTTTCAAAGGTATAAAAAAAACAATTATCTATTCTTTATTTTCTGTTTTTTCCTCATTAAAGCGACCCATTTGTATCTCTAAATAGCTGTTTGCTTTGTTTCTTTTGTTTAATTGTCCGCCATAATACCTGTACATAACCTGGTTGGATGTTGTACTGTGCTGGTTTATTGCAGGAACATATCTATGATCTATAATCTCGGCTGCCAGTTCTATTGCTTCCTTCAGCCATTTCTGTGCTTCCGGAATGCTATCGCTCATTTCATGGTATAATGCGATGTTGAAAGCAGCGAACATCCTCTTTTTATTCTTCTTCTTGCTGTTTTTGTCATAAAGTTGTTTCCAGCGGGCGTATGCTTTATCCCATTCTTCGTGCTTTACCATGATGGCAGCATCGCGCAGGTATGAGTTTCCTCCCGAATAATAGAAGCGGGCACCCTTCGTCCAATGCGGCAGAAGATACTTAATGGGAATGGACCCGGCATATTCGGAAGCCTCTTTAATGATTTCCTCATCGGTTATTTTCAGCGTACTAAGGCGTGAGTGGTTAACGCCGGAGTCTTCCCAGAAAATGCTGTCCGATTTGCTGACCTGTACCAACGGTAGTGTGCGCTGTGGAATATACAGTGTGAGCAAAGGCTGAATCTTGGCATCGATGGTGCCCCAATAGCCACCTTGTGCTGCTGCACTGATAACTCTTGAGATTTTTATTTGTAGATTCTCTAAAGCAATGAGCATGTCAACCCCAAGGTCTTTGGTTAACTCCTGAACTTCTCTTTTTGAGAGTGTTTCTTCTCTGGGAATTCTATCATTAGCGCGCAAGGCCGAGTCGCAGATGATTACAACATCGAAATAGTTTTGTTCAGCGAGAGCTTCGGCAAAACTTTCTGTGGCAATTACCGGGTCGCCGTTATGGAAAGTAACCCTACGTGCGTTTTCATACCTTCTGAGGATTGTGTCTTTAGATACAATGCGATGATTATCCGGTGTATTACTCATATTATTAACTATCCCTACCTTTTTGATTTGGGCGGGAAAGTTTACATCGGCAGGAAGCAGATAATCAATAGACATTTGTTCCAGTGAGTAGCAGGAACTTAATGCAATAAGGCATGATGATATCATGCAGATGGTGAACAGCTTCTTCATAGCTTGTGGCTTTAGTTTTGGACAAAAATAAAAAAAATCCCGAATAAAAGACAATTATCCGGGATCCTTTTTTATGTAGTGGTGTATTATACTTTACCGTGACAGTTTTTGAACTTCTTACCGCTACCACAAGGGCAAGGGTCATTGCGTCCTACTGTCTTCTCTGCACGTATAGGTTCACGTTTTACTTCGCGGGTATCTTGTTGGGCAGCAGCCTGTTGATTAGGATCATTCAGGTCTTGTTTGCTCTCGCGATACTTGCTCATGTCTGAGCGTTGTTCGGGGGCAGCCTGACGAACCTGGCTTGGCTCCTGGATAGGAATTTGTCCGCGCATTAAGATAGCAATGGTTTGGTTGTTCAGCTTGTTAACCATTGTATCGAACAGCGTTACCGATTCGAGCTTGTAAATCAACAGCGGATCTTTTTGCTCATAGCTGGCATTCTGTACGGAGTGTTTCAGGTCGTCCAGTTCGCGCAGGTTCTCTTTCCAACACTCGTCGATTACGTGTAATAAGATAGACTTTTGGAAGGCTTTGATTACCGCTCTACATTCGGTGTCGTATGCTTCTTTCAGGTTGCAAGAGATGTTATATACACGTTTACCATCTGTAATAGGAATCATGATGTTTTCGTACATGTGTCCTTGGTTCTCGTATACTTGTTTAATAACAGGGTAAGCTACCTGAGCCAACTTATCGGTTTTGCGCTTAAAGTTTTCCATGGCAATATCGAATGCTTTCTCTGCCAGATTCTCTTTCTTTTCGCTGCGGAATTCTTCTTCATCGAATGGAGCATCCATAGCTAAGGTTTGCAGCATGTCGATTTTGCATCCTTCGTAATCGTTGTTTTCGATAGATACGGCACACCTGTCCCAAATCATATTGGCGATATCCATACCGATACGTTCACCCATCAATGCGTGGCGACGCTTGGTGTAAACTACGGTACGTTGTTTGTTCATTACGTCGTCATACTCAAGCAAACGTTTACGAATACCGAAGTTGTTTTCTTCCACCTTCTTCTGGGCACGTTCGATAGAGTTGGAGATCATTTTGTGCTCAATCATCTCACCTTCTTTGAATCCGAGTCTGTCCATTACGGAAGCAATACGATCGGAAGAGAAAAGACGCATCAAATCATCTTCCAAAGAAACGAAGAATATAGAAGAACCCGGGTCACCCTGACGACCGGCACGACCACGCAACTGGCGGTCTACGCGGCGAGACTCATGACGCTCTGTACCGATGATGGCCAAACCGCCTGCATCTTTCACTTCCTGACTCAACTTGATGTCGGTACCACGACCCGCCATGTTGGTAGCGATGGTAACAATACCTTTCATACCGGCTTGAGCTACGATGTCGGCTTCTTTCTGGTGCAACTTGGCATTCAATACGTTGTGTTCTATCTTACGCATAGCCAGCATCTTACCCAGCATCTCCGAGATTTCTACCGAGGTGGTACCTACCAGTACGGGGCGTCCGGCTTGTACCAGGCGTTCAATCTCTTCGATAACGGCCTTATATTTCTCGCGTTTGGTTTTGTAAACGCGGTCGTTCATATCAATACGGGAAATTACACGATTGGTAGGAATTACCACTACATCCAGTTTGTAGATATCCCAGAATTCGCCTGCTTCTGTTTCGGCAGTACCCGTCATACCCGATAACTTGTGGTACATACGGAAGTAGTTCTGCAAGGTGATGGTGGCAAACGTCTGTGTAGCAGCTTCTATCTTTACGCGCTCTTTAGCCTCGATAGCTTGATGCAGACCATCGGAATAACGACGACCTTCCATAATACGACCGGTTTGCTCGTCTACGATTTTTACCTGTCCGTCGATTACTACATATTCATCATCCTTTTCGAACATGGCATAAGCCTTCAATAACTGATTGATGGTGTGCACACGTTCCGACTTGATGGCGTAGTTAGTCATCAAAGCATCTTTCTCTTCGAGCTTTTGCTCTTCTGTTAAACCTTCTTTTCCTTCGAGGGCAGATAGTTCGGCAGCTATATCGGGCAAAACAAACAGTGTTTGATCTTCGGCGTTTCCGGTAATCATTTCGATACCTTTATCGGTAAGGTCTACGCTGTTTATCTTTTCGTCGATTACGAAGTATAGAGGTTCTGTTACTTCGTGCATACGTTTGTTGTTCTGCTCCATGTAGATTTCCTCTGTTTTGAGCATACCGGCTTTTATACCTTGCTCACTGAGGAATTTGATAAGTGCTTTGCTCTTTGGCAAGGCTTTATGGCTACGATACAGGGCAAGGAAACCTTCTTCCTGTTCTTTCTTATCCGATGAGGCAATTAATCTTTTCGCTTCGGTCAGGTATTTGGTAGCCAGTCCTTTCTGGGCTTCCATTAGTTTTTCTACCAACGGACGGAGCTGTTCGAACAGTTGATCTTCTCCTTTAGGAATCGGACCGGAAATGATAAGCGGTGTACGGGCATCATCAATCAATACGGAGTCAACCTCATCAACGATGGCGTAGTTATGCTGGCGTTGTACTAAATCTTTCGGGCTGATAGCCATGTTATCGCGCAGGTAGTCGAAACCGAATTCATTGTTGGTACCGAATGTAATATCGGCAAGGTATGCTTGGCGACGTGAATCGGAATTAGGTTGATGCTTGTCGACACAATCTACACTCAATCCGTGGAACATGTACAGAGGTCCCATCCATTCGGAGTCACGCTTAGATAGATAATCATTAACAGTTACCACATGAACACCGTTTCCGGTAAGTGCATTCAGGAATACGGGGAGCGTGGCTACCAATGTTTTACCTTCTCCTGTTGCCATTTCGGCAATCTTGCCTTTGTGCAATACAACTCCACCAAACAACTGTACATCATAGTGAATCATGTTCCAGGTAATCTCGGTACCTCCGGCTAACCAGTGGTTTTGGTAGATGGCTTTATCGCCTTCTATGCGAACGAAATCTTTGGTTGCTGCTAAGTTGCGGTCGAAATCGGTAGCGGTAACTACAATCTCGCTGTTCTCTGTAAAGCGGCGAGCTGTATCTTTAACGATAGAGAAGGCCACCGGAAGTACTTCGTCCAATGCCTTTTCGTAGATTTCGAGTATTTCTTTTTCTATCTTATCGATTTGTGCGAATACTTCCTCACGATCTTCTAATTCGATGTTTTCGATTCCTGCCTTAAGTTCGTCTACTTTGGCTTGTTCTTTTGCAGCCGAATTGCGGATATATTCCTGTAGTTCTTTTGTCTTGGCACGCAGTGCGTCATTATCCAGCTTTTCTATTTCGGGGTAAGCAGCTTTAATCTTGTTTACCCAGGGCTGAATCTCTTTCATATCTCGCGCGGCTTTGTTTCCAAAGAGTTTGCCTATAAATTCGTTGAATCCCATTATATATTTAATTTATTATATTTTAAAAATAAGTTTAGAACACAGACGTACAAAGTCTTTTCTTGTATTAATTCTCTGTGTCTTTGCGTCTCTGTGTTCTATTTAGATGTTTCACGCAAATCTGTCAGAGGAGTAGCTCTCGATGCATTCGGTGCACGTATCCTCATGAAGTAAGCCAGTGTAGGTGCTATGTGATCTACGTTGGTAGGCTCGTGAATAATCTCGGGCTTTACGTGACTTCCCATAAATACCAATGGCATGGGAGTATGCGTATTTCGTACTACCTGATTGGTGGTGGAGTTCTCGTCAACGATGGTCCATCCGGGAAGTACGTCGATTACCAAGTCGCCCGAGTGTTTGCGATTAAAACTATTTCTGATTTTATGTATTTCGGGAGTCCAAGCTCCTAATAGCAATCTGTGGGCGGAGTACACCTCATTCACGCCACTAAATTGAATCAGGAAATCTGCCGATTTATTCTGTATCTCAACAAGATTGAGCTGTTTTTGTTCTATCAGCTTATGGTCCAGATAAATTTGCTGGTTATGATAAGCTTCTACATACTGCCCTTCTCCGTAGGTTGCCATTAAATACATATTGAGCAAGGCAGCGCATCTGTTCAGGTGAAAGTCTCCACCGGGAACGCGATATCTTTTCAGGTCGGGGCTGTCGGAATCAGTATATCCGGTAGATGTAATGAATAACAATACATTACTTAAACCGACTTTAGCATCCAGTAAATCAAGCAGTTTGGCAATGCTCTGGTCTAATCTTATATAAGTGTCTTGTATTTCCAGCGGGTATTCCTGTATGCTTTGCCTGTTGAAGTTGCCTGCGTAATAAGTTACAGACAGAAAATCCGGGATGCGATCTACCCCAATGGAGCTATTTCTAAGGCATTCGTCAACTAATTGGTTGACTTCATCATTCACAAACGGGCTGGTAATGAATCTCTTGAATTTATTCCTTCGGGCATCATCGAATTTATGCTTAAATGCTTCTTTAGCACCTTCGGCAGTAATGTAGGTATAGCTTTCTGTGGGGAGTAAGGGCTCCCAGGTCATTTCTGTTATTCGGAAGTCAACGGCTTTTCTGTCGTTGTATTGACTTACCCACCAGGGAAACTCGCTGTAGTAGGTGCTGCTACACCACTTACCGGTGATGTCGTTAATCCAGAAAGCACCGTCGGCAGCATGTCCGGCACTAATTACGGCGGCATCTCGAAAAGGTGCAATGGCATAAACCAATCCTTTGCCTTGGGTGGCTATTTTAAGTTCGTCGGTAATAGTAGACGTTAAAAGTTTGGCGGCCGAAGAGTATTCGGCAGTATTGTAACCCATAAATTCGGAATCCTCCACACATTCTACGGGGCGCAGGGTAGATGCATCCAGCCATATATTACCAACAATGCCATTTACCGCAGGCGTAGTGCCTGTATAAATGGCAGCTATGGCAGATGATCTGTCAGGGTTTGCAAATTGATGTTGCGCATTGCGAAATACTTTCCCTTCTTTCCAAATTCGCTTAAAACCTTTATCGCCGTATAAAGTAGAAAAGGCTTCTATGTAGTCTGTACGCAATTGGTCTACCGTAATCCCCACTATCAACTTAGGGGATGCAGGAACCGTTTGAGCTTGTAACCCGGTAAAGGTTAGTACAGTAATAATCGAAGTGAGAAGTCCTTTCATCTATTTTTTTTATAAGTCAGAATAAGATTGCTTGCCGAACGTACCAACAAACAAAGTGCCAAAGGTAATACTGCTAAGTTGAAAATTTGCGGAATTGCCCACCAAAGTAGTATAAAGAGTGTTAAAACCAGAGCGTTTATTGTGTGATAGATGCTTCTACGACCCTTTCTCTCTTTTCGCAATACCCAAGGAAGCAAAAGTAGATGCAGGGGATGAAATACAATGATCAGGAAATTAGAGTCTACCGCCGGATGCTCGGAGAAGAACATCAAAAAGAAGATAATAGATCCTGCCAATCCGGCTGCTGTAAAGAGAATCAGGTCGATGCCCCAAAGCGATTTTCTTTTTTTGATGCCATAGATGGTTGCTGCGGCTACAATTATGAAAAGCAGCAGAAACACTCTCATGGGGGTGAAAAACTTCGAAGGTACCTGGTGTTCTTCTTGTTCCAGTAAAACCTGTTTTTCGGATATTAATGCACGACTATCTCCTTTGCTATCAGTGATATGAGCTTCATCGAATATCGTTTCCAGAAGAAAGGGAGCAAACATTTCTTCATAATACTGAATTGGCTGGTCGGCATCTGCCCCAATGCAGAAGTCCATGCCGAATTGTTCCCATTCATAACCTTTGGTATGTCGATGCACAATGCTGCGAAAGGTTCTTCCAATTTTACGGGGTGGATTGTTGTATTTCAACTGCTCTTGCTGCTTGCTGATAACCTGTTCTATTTTATCCCTTGGGCGGGTAGAACAATTGTCGTAGAAAAAGCTATATCGGTAAATCCGGTTCTCGGGGCGATAGTTGTCGATGAGTAAGCGATACAGTTCTTCTTTCTCTTCAAGAGTCAGGTTGAGGGTTTGCTGAATAATTCCTCTGCCGTGAAAAGCATATTCTCTTTTGAAGTCGTCGAAATGATTGATACCCAGTTGATAATCAGTCTCTCCCTTCACAAATCTCCAAATGAAATTGGGGGTCTTAAAGCTGAATATCCCGTAGTTGAATACATAATCAACTCCTTTCCGAAGGTCTTCGTAGCGGATAGCCGTATGCCCGAAAAGAGAATAAATCTCTTCTCCTGCCGTACAGGTAAGCAAGCTCACTCGTATGGAATCGGTTTTTGTTTCTTGCTCTTGCGCCTGGATACCCGAAGCCACGAACAGGAAAAGTAAGACTATTATGTGTTTGATATACGTACTCATTCAATGCCTGATGAAATATTCCAGACAAAGATATAGCTTTTTCCTGGGATGGGCAAATGGGGGCAGAGAGGATTTGTGGCGGATTTTGTAAAGCCGGTAGCAATTGCTCTCAATGCCGGTTGCATTTGTTCTTGGTGCCAGTATCATTTGCTTTTAGTGCCGGTAGTATTTATTTGTAGTTTGAAAATATATTGATTTTAATTTTATTTTTTATTGTTAGTTACTACTACTACAGTAGTATCATTATATATTGTTATAGGGTCGTTATAACGAACGCTATTTGGGGAGTAGTGCTTTTTGTTTAGTTTTTTATTAGGGATGGGTACGCGGAAAAAGCGGAATGAGCGGATGAACGCGGAAGATAGATTTTCGTTCTTAGCGGTGCAAGGAAAAGAATTCCGTGTTCATCCGCTCATTCCGCTCATTCCGTGTATCTATCCCCTTTTACTTTGATTTCACTTTTTTTCAAATCATTGCAATGCAGATATTGAAATGACTTTAGTTGAAATTTACACATCACAAATTAGTGAGAATTGGCGATTTTTATTTAAGTTTGTCGGTCGATATCTGAAAAATAAGTGGATGAATTTAATAATTGATGTAGGTAACAACCGCGTAAAAGCTGCGGTTTTTGAAGGTACTGCCTTGGTGGAGCATGTAAATGAAAAGGGGCACGAATTGTTGTTTTTAGATGATTTATGCGGCAACTTTGCTATCAGCAATGCCATTATAGCCACTACCATTGATCTGTTACCTCACACTGTTGAGCGCTTAAATCAAAAGCTCCCTTTCCTGCTTTGGCTAAACGATAAAACGCCATTGCCAATTATTAATCTTTATGAAACACCGCAAACCTTGGGTCCCGACAGAATAGCTGCTGCCGTAGGAGCCAACGATCAGTATCCGGGGCGTAATATCCTTGTTATTGATGCAGGAACGGCCATCACTTACGAATTTATAGATGCAGAAGGACGATACCAGGGAGGCAACATCTCGCCCGGCATACAAATGCGTTTTAAAGCCCTGAATCAATACACGGGGCGTTTGCCGTTGGTAAATCCCGAAGGGCGTTTGCTGCAGATAGGCAAAGATACCGATACCGCCATTCGGGCAGGGGTCTTAAAAGGAGTTGAATATGAAATACAAGGTTATATAACGTATCTAAACCATAAATATCCTGACCTTTTGGTTTTTTTAACGGGTGGAGATCAATTTTCTTTTGATACAAACGTAAAAAATATCATCTTTGCAGATAGTTTTTTAGTGCTGAAAGGATTAAATAGAATCTTAAACTTCAATAATGGTAAATTATAAACCGATAATAGGGGTGCTTTTGCTCACTATATCAACACTCTTTGCTACTGCTCAGAATAATACAAACTCTCCTTACACGCGGTTTGGTTATGGGGAATTATCTAATCAAAGTTTCGCCAATAGCAGAGGAATGGCAGGCGTAGCTTATGGAATGCGCGATAGATATCATATAAACGCGGTGAATCCGGCGTCTTATACGGCAGTAGACTCGTTGACTTTTCTTTTTGAAGGTGGAGTTTCTATTCAGAATACCAATTTTGTAGATGGAATAACCAAATTGAATGCAGGTAATTCCAGTTTCGATTATGTAGCTATGCAATTCAGGTTGCACCCCCGGTTTGGTATGTCTTTGGGATTATTACCTTACTCCAATGTGGGGTATAGTATGAGCCAAAGCAATGAAGATGCAGAAGGCGTAAAAAACACAGAAAGCTATTATGGCGAAGGAGGATTGCACCAAGCGTATCTGGGTTTAGGGTTTAAAATTCTTAAAAACTTTTCGGTTGGAGCAAATTTTTCCTACTTTTGGGGAGATATAACAAGAACACGACAAGTAGTTATTGACAATGTGACGGATGCTTATCCTTTTCAGGAGGTGAATTATTTGGACGTAAAAGATATTAAACTGGACTTTGGAGCTCAGTACACACATAATTTCGATAAGAAAAGAGAATTGACTTTGGGTGTTGTGTTTTCTCCGAAGCATGATTTGAATAATGATGCTTATTTGGTTAGAACAACAAGCGTTTCAGAAAAAGAAGATACACCGGCTACGTATGAAATCCCCATGTCTTTGGGTGCGGGGCTTTCTTATCGCTACGACAGAAGATTGACTGTAGGGCTGGATTATAACCTTCAAAAATGGGGAAGTGTAACATATATGAATCAGAAGAATGCTTTTTACGATCGTTCAAAAATTGCAGTCGGATTGGAATTCTTGCCTACACTTTATCCTCGCAACTTCTTTTCTGCAATTAAATATAGAGTAGGAGCTTATTATGCTACACCTTATTATAAATTGAAAGATGCAAACGGAGCAGAATTCCGGGCAACTAAAGAGTATGGAGCATCAGCAGGACTTACTTTACCTATACCAAAATCATTATCAAGAGTAAGTTTAGCTGCACAATATGTCAGAATCGACGGACAACGTGGAATGATGAGCGAAAATTGCTTTAGATTATCCATTGGAGTAACATTCAACGAACGTTGGTTCTTTAAACGAAAAGTAGATTAACAAGTCTAACTAATAAATACACACTAATATCACTATTGAAATGAAAATGAAAATGTTTGTCGTTACACTACTTCTTTCGGCCGGAGTAATGACTGCTTTTGCGCAAGACGACGACCAATGTAAAACAAACAGTAGTATATCACACGAAGCTGTTAGAGCCGGAAACTTTAAAGATGCCTATACACCTTGGAAAGCTGTATTGAAAGATTGTCCTACCCTCCGCTATTACACCTATACGGATGGTTTCGCTATCTTGAAAGCTCTTTTAAAAGAATTGAAAAAAGATTCTCCCGAATACAAAGCTTACTTTGAAGAGTTGATGGCAGTACATGATCAGTTGATACAATATCAACCGGAGTTTGCTAAAACGTTAAGAGGTGTTGCTTCGCAAGCCAGACTAACATCGAACAAAGGGATGGATTATATGAATCTTGCTCCCGAAGTAGATGCTAATTTTATCTATGATCTGTTTAAGAAATCGGTAACAGAAGAAAAAGAAAAAGCTTCTGCCGCCGCTCTTTTCTACCTGATGCAAACTTCGTACAACAAACTGCAAGCAGACGAAAACCATAAAGAAGAATTTATTCAGGATTATCTGAATATTACCGAATGGACAGACCAAGCACTTGCTGCTGCTGAAAAAGAAACTCAAAAAACAGCTTACGAAAGAGTAAAGGGTAACCTGGATGCGCTGTTCGTAAACAGTGGAGCTGCCGATTGTGCATCTTTGCAAGGTATTTACGGACCTAAAGTAGAAAGTAATAAAACAGATCTTGTGTACCTTAAAAAGGTAATCATTATCATGAAGAATATGAAGTGTACAGAATCTGAAGCTTACTTCCAAGCATCTACTTATGTGCATGCTATTGAACCTTCTGCCGAATCGGCTGCCGGATGTGCTGCTATGGCATACAAAAAAGGCGATTTAGATACAGCCGTTAAATTCTTCGACCAAGCAGTGAGCCTGGAAACAGATGAAGCCAAAAAAGCAGATATGGCTTACAGAGCAGCAGCTATCTTGTATACTGCCAAGAAGTTCGGACAATCAAGAACGTATGCTCAAAAAGCTCTTAATGCTAATCCTAATTTGGGAGGTGCTTACATCCTGATTGCTACACTGTACGCAAGCAGCCCAAAATGGAGCGATGAACCAGTACTGAACAAATGTACCTATTACCTGATCATTGATAAATTGCAAAAAGCGAAAGCGGTAGATCCGAGTTTGACCGATGAGGCTAACAAGTTGATCAATTCATACTCAGCTCATTTACCTGCTGCTTCTGATTTATTTATGTTGGGTTATAAAGCCGGAGACACCATCACTATTGGTGGATGGATTGGCGAATCAACCAGAATCAGATAAATAGAGATATGTTGCGACGAAAGCGGGATAGCAAATTCTGTTGCAAGAATATATATAGCATAACACCAGCCTTTATGGTCGGTGTTATGCTTCTTTCTTTTCTTTCTTGCATCGGACAGAAAAAAGAAATAGGAGAGGCAATAACTGAACGAGACTCTTTACCCGTGATGAAAACCGTTGGGGTTACTACCTTTATTTCGGACTCGGGCATTACACGCTATCGCGTTGATACAGAGGAATGGGCGATCTTTGATCGTAAAGAACCATCTCATTGGGCCTTCGAGAAGGGAGTTTATTTGGAGAAATTTGACACCTTGTTTAATGTAGATGCCAGCATTAAGGCTGATACTGCCTATTATTACGATAAACAGAAACTCTGGAAACTAATTAGTAATGTAGAGATTCAGAATATCAAAGGAGAGAAATTTAATACGGATTTGTTGTATTGGGATGAAAACAAAGAAAAGGTTTATTCAGATCAATATATCCGTATTGAACAAACAGATCGTATAATAGAAGGATATGGCTTTGAGTCGGATCAGCAAATGACCTCATACAAGATATTGAATATACAAGGTATTCTTTATTTTAAAGAACAACCGGCTCCAATGGATACTACTTCTAATCCTGTAACTACATCCTCAGACTCATTATAGAATTTTATGGATACGTTTGTGTACCTGATTATTACTATCTTACTTTCCGCTTTTTTCTCCGGAATGGAAATCGCCTTTGTTTCCGTTGATAAACTAAGGTTCGAAATGGAGAAAAAGAATGGACTATCAGGTACGATACTTTCTTATTTCTTCAGGCATTCCAATAACTTTATTTCTACCATGTTGGTAGGGAATAATATCGTATTGGTGGTGTATGGTATTTTGATGGCTCAGGTCATAGAACAAAAATTGTTGGCCGGAATTATTCAAAATCATGGTTTGATGGTATTGGTACAAACCATTATTTCTACCTTAATTATTTTGGTTACGGGAGAGTTTCTGCCCAAGATGCTGTTTAAACTGAATCCCAACCTGATGCTTAAAATATTTGCTATACCACTAACTGTATTTTATATTCTTCTTCTTCCTTTTTCTTATCTGGCATCTGGCATATCTTCGCTTATCTTGCGGGTTTTCGGAGTGAAAATAAATCGGGAGACATCTACTCGTGCTTTTACGAAGGTTGATTTGGATTACTTTGTTCAATCCGGTATCGACAATGTAGAGAATAGGGAAGACTTGGATGCCGAGGTTAAGATTTTCCAGAATGCGCTCGATTTCTCTAATATAAAAATCAGAGATTGCATGATACCTCGTACCGAGATTGTTGCAGTTGATTTAACTACCTCCTTGGAAGAGATTAAGATAAAGTTTGTAGAATCGGGCCTTTCTAAAATCATTGTTTATGAAGGTAATATAGACAATGTGGTGGGTTATGTGCATTCTTCGGAGATGTTTCGTAATCCTAAAGATAGCAAAGACTGTGTAAAAGACCTGCTCTTTGTGCCTGAAACAATGACTGCCTTGAAGTTGATGAAAAGACTATTGCTGCAAAAGCGTAGCATGGCAGTGGTGGTAGATGAGTTTGGAGGAACGGCAGGTATTGTAACCTTAGAAGATTTAGTAGAGGAGATTTTCGGTGATATTGAAGATGAACATGATAATACATCCTATATCTGTAAGCAAATCAACGAAGACGAATATGTATTATCCGGGCGTTTGGAAATAGAAAAAGTGAACGAAACGTTTGACCTGAAACTCCCCGAATCGGATGATTATATGACAGTGGGTGGACTGATCCTTCATCAGCATCAAAGCTTTCCGAAGCTGCACGATGTTATTGCAGTAGATAATTTTCAATTTAAAATAATTAAAGTAACAGCAACCAAAATAGAACTTGTACGTTTGAAAGTTACAGAATAATAGAACAATGGCTTATTTTTTTAATAGATAGGTAGATACATATCTGCATTTTTTGTATCTTCGTGCGCTTTTAAGTTAAACTCAAAGAACTTAAAACAAATAAACTCAAAAACTTAAAAACTTAAATAAAAATGGCAACATTACAAAACATTCGCTCTAAAGGACCTCTATTGATCATTGTTATTGGTCTGGCGTTGTTTGCCTTTATTGCGGGCGACGCATGGAAAGTTATTCAGCCACATCAATCACAAGATGTAGGAGAAGTTAACGGCAAAGCTGTTTCAGCACAAGACTTTCAGGCTTTGGTGGAAGAATATTCTGAAGTAGTTAAAATGACAAATAACTTTAGTTCATTAACCGACGAACAGACTAATCAGATAAAAGATGAAGTATGGCGTTCTTATGTAAACAATAAGCTGATAGAAGCTGAAGCCGCAAAAATTGGTCTTGTTGTTTCGAAAGAGGAAGTACAAGCAATGATTGATGCGGGAACAAACCCAATGTTGCAGGCAACTCCCTTCCGTAATCCTCAAACAGGTGCTTTCGACAAAGATATGTTGAAGAAGTTCTTGGTTGATTACGCTAAAATGGATAAAAACACGATGCCTACTCAGTATGTATCTCTCGGCAAGTTATGGGCTTTCGTCGAAAAATCGTTAGTGCAGAATCGTTTAGCCGAAAAATATCAGGCATTGATTTCGAAAGCACTCTCTTCAAACTCGGTTGAAGCAAAAGCTGTATTTGATGCAAGAGTAAACCAGATGGACTTAATGCTTGCTGCCATTCCTTACTCTTCTGTTCCTGATACTTTAGTTGGAGGAGTGAAAGTTTCGGAAGTGAAAGAACTTTATAACAAAAGAAAAGAACAATACAGACAGTATGTTGAATCCAGAGATGTGAAATATATCGACGTACAGGTTGTAGCAAGCGAAGAAGATAAAGCTGCTCTTCAGAACGAAGTAACCGAAGCTGTAGAACAATTGAATGAAGCGACTTCTGATTACGCATCTCTTGTTCGTTCGGCCGATTCGGAATATCCTTATATGGATTTG
This sequence comes from Bacteroides sp. 224, assembly GCF_010500995.1. Taxonomy (GTDB): domain Bacteria; phylum Bacteroidota; class Bacteroidia; order Bacteroidales; family Bacteroidaceae; genus Bacteroides. The sequence continues at coordinate 14,982 of NZ_QVMK01000018.1, forward strand.
TTTTGCAACCAAGCGGCTTTCCCGGCTGATGTAGCTTCTCGATTGGATTCTGTAGGTATGGGCGAAGTATATGGTCCTTACTTCAATGCTGCTGACAATACTTTAAATGCTTTCAAAAAAATAGCTAAAGTAACTGCTGCCGACTCTGTGGAGTATCGTCAAATTCAAGTATATCATCAGGATATGCTTAAAACCAAAGCTCTGGCAGACAGTATTTACGATGCCTTGAAAGGTGGAGCTAAATTTGAAGACTTAGCAACTCTTTACGGACAACCCGGAACTAAAACATGGCTTACTGCTCCAAGTTATGAAGGTGCACAACTTAACAGTGATGACCTTAAATATATCACAGCTATTACCAACTTAAGTGTAAACGAAACTGCGAATGTGTCTATTGGTGTGGCTAATGTAATAGTGCAGGTTACTGCTAAAAAAGCAATGAAAGAAAAGTATAAAGTAGCTGTAGTGAAACGTACTATTAACTTCAGTAATGATACATACAATAAAGCTTATAACGATTTCAGTCAATTTGTTGCTGCTAATTCTACATTAGAACAAGTAGAAGCTAATGCCGAAGATGCTGGTTATAAATTATTAGACAGAAGTGATCTTAATAGCGCAGAATATGGTATTGGTAGCATCAAAGGAACAAAAGAAGCTTTAAGATGGGCTTTTGCTGCAAAACCAGGCGAAGTTTCGGGCTTGTATGAGTGCGGTAATAACGACAGATTGCTGGTAGTAGCTTTAAGCAAAGTAAACAAAGAAGGCTATCGCTCATTAGAATCAGTTCAATCGCAGTTGAGAGCTGAGGTTATTAAAGATAAGAAAGCTGCTTTGATAATGAACAATATGAAAGCTGCCGGTATTAGTTCATTCGATCAATACAAAGCAATGGAAAATGCGGTAAGCGATTCGGTTAAACATGTATCATTCTCTGCACCTGCTTATATATCTTCTTTATACAGTAGCGAACCTCTGGTAGGTGCTTATGCTTCGGTAGCTCAACTTAACCAATTGAGTGCTCCGATTAAAGGTAATGCCGGTGTAATGGTGATGCAGGTTTATAATAAGGAAACACAAAACGAAACGTTTGATGTTGAAAAAGAAAAGCAAACTGTAAATGGTATGCATGAACGTATGTTGAGCCGTCTTATAAACGATCTTTATCTGAAAGCAAACGTAAAAGACAATCGTTATTTATTCTTCTAAGCTTTGTCTTTCAAATTGATATACAAAGAGGGTGACTTTTAAAGTTATCCTCTTTTTTTATACATGTAATAGCTGATAATTTGCGGAATAGTTGTACTTTTGTCAAATATGGAATGAAAGAAACGTTATGGTTGAATCGGAAAGAAAACAAATCATTGAACTGATAAAGAAGGAAGTTATTCCTGCTATCGGTTGTACAGAACCCATCTCTGTAGCATTGTGCGTTGCTAAAGCAACTGAAACATTGGGCGTGAAGCCTGAAAAAATCTCATTATATTTAAGTGCTAATATCCTTAAGAATGCCATGGGAGTAGGTATCCCGGGTACGGGCATGATTGGCCTTCCCATAGCCATTGCTTTGGGAGCACTGATTGGTAAGTCGGAATATCAACTGGAGGTGTTGAGAGATTGCACGCCCGAAGCTGTGGCACAGGGAAAGCAATTTATTGATGAGAAGCGTATAAACATCTCGCTAAAAGAAAACATCACCGAGAAACTTTATATTGAAGCTGTTTGCGAAGCAGGAAATGAAACGGCTACCGCTATTATAGCAGGTGGGCATACTGCATTTGTGTGCATCACAAAAGGGAAAGAGGTATTGCTGGATAAGCAATGCGCTGCGGAAGTTGAAGCCGAAGATACTGCCCCCGAACTTACCCTTCGCAAAGTATATGATTTCGCTTTGACTACTCCACTCGATGATATTCGTTTTATTCTTGAAACGGCTCGCCTGAATAAAGCCGCTGCCGAACAATCTTTTAAAGGAAACTACGGACATGCCTTAGGAAAGATGCTTCGCGGAAACAAGGAATGCAAGTTAATGGGCGATACTACCTATACGCATATCCTTTCTTATACTTCGGGTGCTTGTGATGCCCGTATGGCAGGTGCCATGATTCCGGTGATGAGCAATTCGGGCAGTGGAAATCAAGGTATATCCGCCACTTTGCCTGTGGTAGTATATGCCGAAGAGAATGGAAAGAACGAAGATGAATTGATTCGGGCGTTGGCTATGAGTCATCTGACGGTTATCTATATCAAGCAAAGCTTAGGCAGACTCTCTGCTTTGTGCGGTTGTGTGGTAGCAGCCACAGGTTCCAGTTGTGGTATAACATGGCTGATGGGAGGAGAGTACGCCCAAGTAGCTTATGCTGTTCAGAATATGGTGGCCAACCTTACCGGTATGATCTGTGATGGAGCCAAACCAAGCTGTGCCTTGAAAGTGGCCAGTGGAGTATCTACTGCTGTGCTTTCTGCTATGATGGCTATGGAAGAAAAATGCGTGACCTGCGTAGAGGGTATCGTAGACGAAGACGTAGATCAGAGTATTCGTAACCTGACAAAGATTGGCTCGCAAGCCATGAACGAAACAGATAAGATGGTATTGGATATTATGACGGGGAAAGCATAAAGTAACCAAACGAACTATATATATGCCGATGCAAGGGAAGAAATTCTCTGCATCGGCATTTGTTTTTAGTGTATGTTAAGTAGCAATCTGTCAATACTTTAGTGCGATACTGCCAACTACCTTGGATAAAATTGTCTTTTTTCTCCGATTATTTTAATTATTTTGGTTAATTTTGCTGTTTTCCCTAAAAAGGGATAAAACAGCAAAAACTTTTAAAAAGAACATTTATGAAGAAGAACTTCAAAACAATTGCACTGGCAATTGCTACTATTGGTGTGCTAACAGCATGCGATAGCAGCAGCGAGGAGTCTGGCATATCGCCGGATAAAACGCCTGTTACAGTGGGCAATTTAGCAGTAGGCAATCAGCCGACGAGGAGTGGTGTTCAACAGGTAACAAAAACTCGTGCTATAGCCGATTGGACAAGCGAGTATGAGGCTTTTTTGCCCGGAGATCTCCTGAAAGTAGTTGGCTCGGTTAGCGGAACTACTACTTATCAGTATCGTGCAGATGCTACCTGGGTAGCAGCACCCGGCGAAGGCGAGGGTTTTCTCTATAAAGAAAACATTGCCCCTACCGAACAATTTACAGCTCAAAGAGGTTCTGCCAATCTTATGGCAGATCAAAGTAGTTTAGCCGGTTATCGTGAGGCCGATTACATAGAAGGAAACCTCATGTTTAATGGCACTCAATTAGTGAACGAAACCGGTACTCAACTGCAACATCAACACGTTGATGTAGTAATTCATGTAACTCCAACCCCCAACAGTATCAACTGGGAAGGAGTAGATTTTGTAGCTCACATGGCAGCAGCAACCGTGCGAATCTACACCGGTGACGCTACTCCCGAGGAAATTGCCCCTTATGTAGCCACCCTTACTCCACAAGCAGCTACTTATCGCGCAGTAATACCTGTAGAGCAAGTACCGGCTTCTGATAGTCAGATCATATCTATACAAATCGACAATCGGACGCTTGTAGGGAAATATACCACAACGGCTACTATCGAAGCCGGCAAACGCCTTGTTATAACTATGGATTACGATAACAAACATCTGTTAACCGTAACCAACATAACCGTAGATGCTTGGACAGCCGCTCCCGGATATGAAGCCGAATACAGTCCCTATAACATGATTGTACGTACAGCCGACGACCTCCGCGCATTTGCTAAGTTGGTAAACGAAGACGGACTGACCAAACTTACTGCTATACAAGTGGCACCTATCGACTTAAGTGCTAAAGAATGGTTGCCTATAGGAACTACTTCATTTGCAGGTATTTACAATGGAGGAGGTCATGCAATCTCAGGGCTTGTGATTAACACGGAAAACGATAATCAAGGTCTTTTTGGCAAAACCGATAATGCTAAGTTAATAGGCATCAACCTGAAGAATGTAAGTGTAAAAGGAGCTTCTAATATAGGTGCATTGGTAGGTCACGCTAACGGTACAATCATTACCAATTGCAATGTAGAGGGAGGTAGCATAACAGGAACAAGTAACACTAACGCCTTAGTGGGACTTAATGAAGCTGCCATCTTAACCAATTGTAACGAAGCAGGGGTAATTGTAAACAACTAATTACCGGCATCAAAACAAAAAAACGGAGAATTTACTCCAAAGCTTAAATGGTAGTAGTCTACCACCGGGTATACGCAAACCCGTTAGATAGCAAAAATTTATAATACATCATGATAATGAATGCAAAAAACTTCAGGCAATTAACGTTGATGCTTACCATCGCCCTAACAATAGTTGCATGCGAAAGCGGTCATGAACCGCAACATTCAAATTCACAAGGGGAATTTGCAAACTTTACAATAGAAACCCGAGGTATGAACCCCGGAAATACGTTTTCTATTAATCTTAATGTAACAGGAAAGATTAATGATACCAAAACGTATGAACTCACTACCGCCGAAGATGGCAGTGTTGCCACTTTTGAACCTATCGGCGAGGCTGATAAAACTTACATCGTTCCCGGAACTAACCTCCTACCTGTATATGCTTGGGGAGAGGTGACGTATAACGACGTTCGTATGCCTGTGTTTTACACCAACCCAACTGCCAGCGCAACTTGGAACAACGGATTTCCAACCATTGCCATGAAACTAAGTCCGGCTACAGCACGTGTTAAGCTCGAGGTAAAGAATAACGCAGGAACAACGATTATTCCCAGTGCAGCCACCTTGTATGGTATAAGTACACCTAATTATACATGGGATGCCACTACTATGCCTCCAGCTCTCGAAGCCGCAAGTAACACAGTAAATCTGTTGGTTAAGAACGATTACAAAACTGGCGGTTATGTTCAGGTTATACCCGGTGTTATAGCTACCAATGCACACCTGTTGAACATTACTGCCAATAGTAAAAAGTATACTGTTATAGCCAATCGTCCATATACCTTTTTGGCAGGTTCCGAATATATGCTAACAGTAACCATCAACCAACAAGGAGAAGCAGAGGTTACCCATTTCAATATCTCTGATTTTGAAGAGGGGGGAGCAATAACTGTAGGCAGATAGTAATTATACTTATCAGAAATAGAATAACATTTACGTAAATGAGAAAGAACATCATAAAGCGATGGGCAATTGACTATATGCAATTGGCCATGGTAGCAGCAATCGCATTGCTGTTTTTCGCATGCTCGGAAGAAACTGATTTATCTCAAACAGGTGTAGCACCGGTGTCAATAACCGCAGCAACTCCTGCATGGAAATCTTCTTCGCAAGTAAAGCAAGGAATCGGAACCCGAACTGCCACCAACATAAAAACATGTTTTGTGGCCGGCGATGAGATAGATATCACTGTTGGCAACATTACCACCACAGCCACCTTACAGCCCGATGGTACTTGGCAGATTGCCGATGCCCTCAACCTGCCTGTGGAGGATAGTGAAGTTACCTTAACGGCCGGATACGACCCTGAAGGCGTAGACCCTCTTGTAGCCCAGGCCGGCACCACCGATGGTAGCATGATTTTAGGAGTAGACGCTAACGGACGCCCCGTATGGAATGTTACTCTGAACTTTACCCATCGGAAAGCGTTGATTAACGTAACTGTGAAAGATACCGACGACAACGATATTACCTCGCAAATGCAATCTATTAGTTTTGTTGGCAATACCAGCAATACTCCAACTAATATATTGCTATATCCTACCGAAAACCTGGGAAATATTACTGTTACTGTGGGAGATATTGTCTACGAAGCCAATAGTACAGCCCGACTTAAAGCCAATACCCGATACAGCTTAACATTTGTTTGTAGTACCATGGCATCAATCGTTGATGTAATAGAGGATACCGATACTCCCGAATGGAATGACGGGAAAGAGGTGTATATGTCTATGGGATATGACTATGTGATAAAAACTGCCGACGATCTTATAGACTATATGGAAGCAATGAAAGTTCCGGAGAACTTAAATAAGAAAGCCATACAAATAGCCGATATCGATATGTCTGCTGAATCAACCCCTTGGGTGCCCATAGGAATATATGACAATCCTTTTGCAGGAGTTTACAACGGAAACGGATACACCATAACAGGATTTAATATAGAAGCAACTTGTAGTGGTACCAACTACTACGCTGCCATGTTTGGGTCTGTTAAGGATGCTTTGTTAGTAGGTGTAAATCTACGGAATTGTATTAGTAAGTATTCAGATACCGACAAGGATTCAGGAGGCACGACTCACCTCTCTTTGTTAGTAGGGAATAGTAGAGGCAAAACTACCATCACACTGTGTAGTGTTCAAGGTAAACTTATTTGTGATAAGCAGGATAAAAGTGCTACGTATGTAGGTGGGCTGTTAGGGAGCGCTGTTCTTGATTCTTATACTCATATTAGTCGTTGTTTTGCTGATATAACTGTAACAGGAAAACTGGGCCAACAAGCGAATAATTATATAGGTGGATTGTTAGGGATGTCAGCCGGCAGTAATAATAACTGTAATATAGTGGCAAGTGGTGCCAATATCAACGTCGATATGTCAAGTACTTTCGATAGCATAGGCGGAATTGCAGGAAAAATACAACCTGTTTTTTTCCCTTCTTACGTCACTTATTGTTACACTACCGGGACAATAAAAAAAACAATTTCAACTCCAAATCTAGAACAGATAGGCGGAATTGTGGGATGGAAAGCGGCGTGTGAGTTTAAATACAACTACTCTACCGTCGATATTGAAACAAAGGATAATGGTGGAAAATTAACAAAATTAGGATCGCTGATGGGAGAGACACAACTTATTACCCCATCAATCGATGCATGCAATCATGCCGTAGGTCTGGTAAATGGTAAAACCGATTACGCTATTGGATTCGCAAGAGAAGGAAAAAATATGTATCAGAATCCTAAAGTCAACTTTGTATCTACCATCGACACAAAAGAAGATCGCTACAACAATATAACTCAGGCTTCTTCAGGGAAAGTACGTACCGTTATCCTCAATACCGTAGGAGATACATATAGCATCGAAATCGTAGAACGCGCTTTCGAAGGTAAAGATGTATGGGATTGGAGCACCGGAGCAACTCCCAAAATCAACTATGCTTATAATGGAATCGAATAATTACATTATTATACCAACAATGAGAAGAAATATCATAAAACAATGGGCAATTGACTATGGACAATTGACTATGATAGTAGCATTTACTTTGCTACTTGCTGCGTGCAACAATGAGATGCCCGATTTAAACATCCAAGATGATGCACGTGTTACGATCTATACTCCTGCCACACCACCCACGTGGCAATTATCTACTCGTTCTACTATCGATGATTCTGATATGGCCGAATGGGTTGCCGGTGATGTGAGAACCGATTTCTTTACTGTTACTTATCTCAGTGGAGAGCAAACCACTACTGTGCATCAAGCCATCTACAATGGAAGTACATGGGAATTTCACGGTACGCCTCCTCTTTGGCCAACATCCGGCGGTATAGTAGTAAATGCTAGTATTACCTCTTGGTTTGGAGTTAAAGATGCTAACGGTACTCGTGTATCCGATACCGAACCTATCTATAAAGCCACTACTGGCGAAGGACTTCCTATACCACCTATACCTCCTTTACCTCCCGAAGAAGAAATAGAGATCATAGAACCCGAAGATCTTTCTCTAGTGAGGTTTGTGGGTTCTCCTCTTCATCTAACATTCGGTACCGACGCACATGAAACTGCACAAGTAGCCTTTGTTGGGTTTCCGGTAGGTTCTATTATTACTATCAATGGTCTTACTAATACCCATGTGGTGGAAAACAACGAACCTTTAATTTTGTATCCACGCTTGGCTGCTGATTGTACTAAGATAACCGGTAGTGTAAACTACAACTCTTTTACCATCAGTGGAAGCGACCTGTTGGGGAAAAAACATCAGGTGTTTGTGGGATATGGTTCAGGCAATTCGGGTCCCGGGAGTGTAGTGGTTGGAGATACAACAAGATAGTGGTAGACATCGAAACATACTTCAAACCTGAGTGCTTAGGTTAAGTACTTAAAAATTCAAAATAATGAAGAATAGTAAACAATTAATAATGATAACTGCCGCAGCATTGTTGCTAACAACAACATCGTGTGGCAGCGACAACGAGCCTGCTTCCGGCAACCCAACAAACCAAGTTGGCATAGGCAATCTTACTGTGGCAGGTCAAACCTCTACTCGGGCCGGTGAGGGTGCTGAAACATTGCAACCATTTTACGCAGGAGATGTGTTGAAAGCCGAATACTTTGCATCCAACGGAACCGATGGAGTTATTGGGCATTACACCCATACCGCCCAAGGCACTTGGACACCACAGGCCGATGTGCTTTCAACCGGCGAGGTGCCGGCTGATGGTCGCTACAGTCTCACTAAAGAGGCCGATGCTCTTCCTAACCAAAGCACTTGGCAGCAGTATCATAATGCCGATCGGATTGGTGGTTCTGTTACCTTCGATTCTACTACCGGACAGCTATATACCGATGCCGGTCAACAGCTCGACCATCTCAATGCCGATTTGGTTATAAAAATCACTCCGGATACCGACCCCAACCAATGGAGCACAAGTGAGTTCGAACAATACATTCGTAGTGCTCGGATAGCGATACACAGCCTTAAAGATAATGGCAATGATACCTACGTTCTTGGTGGCGAAGATTACACCCCTTGGTTGGCTCAGGTAGATGCCACCGGTGTAACCTTGCGCTTGCATATTCATCCTTGTTTAGTAATGTTTGAGGGCGAAGCTCTTATTTCGATTACTCCTGCCGACGGCTCTTCTACCATAGTAGGTAGATACAGTCTTGATGCCGGACAAACCTTCAATCGCGAGGAGAATATTACCAATCAGCGCCTTACAATATCTTTTTCTAATTATAAAAAGAGTCTTACCCATATTTTCGGTCAGGCTACGATAGCCCCTTGGGAAGATGGAGGAACAGTAGAAATTGAAGGTCACCAAGACTAATAATACATAGAATAATGAATGTAAAAACTATCAAAAAAACAACTATCAATATGAATAATATAAAAATAAAGAGATCGTTATCGGTTCTCAGCTCTCATTTTTCGATGATCGTAGCTTTAGTAGCAGTAGCGCTATTGGTTGGCTGTTCTAATGAAGATGACAATACTCCTTCTTCTAACTCTCGTACTCCGTTAACCGTTAATGCCGGGGTGTCGACCCGTGCAACCGACGTTACTTGGCATTCCAACGACCTTATTGGTATATATACCTTGGTAGATGGAACCGATGTAGTGTACAGCAATCAAGCTAATTACAAATATATAAACACCGCTGGTAGTGGAGCTACAGCAACCTTTGATGCAACCGATAAGCAAAATACAGCCTATTATCCCGAAGACGGATCGAAGGTTGATGTATTGGCTTACTATCCGTATGCCGACCAATCAGCACTGGAAACCGGTCTGTTGAAAATTGATGTAAGTTCACAAACCTCGCTTCCGGCTATCGACCTGATGACTTCGGAACGAGCTGCCGGACATTCTACAAGTAACATCAATGTGTCATTAGTTTTCCGTCATCGGTTAGCCAAATTGGCGATGGTTGTTAATACAGATGCAAGTACCACTGGTATAGATGCTTCGGCAGCAACTGTTACCTTGCACGGCACTGCCACCAAAGGTACATACAACTTGCTGACTCAAGAAATTAGCTCTACCACCGATGTGGCCGATATTAACTTGGTGGGAGGTACTGCTATTGTAATGCCTACTGCTGCCGGTAGCGGAGTTGCGTTTACAGTAAGCGTTGGCGGAAAAGACTTTACCGCTACATTGCCCGACGATATAGCATTGCAAGCCGGCAAGGTTACTACCGTTGTAATAACACTTAAGCAAGAAACTATTGCAGATATCAGTGCTACTATTGAGGAGTGGGGAAATGGTGGTACAGCTACGGCAAATGCCATCAACGTTGTTACCCCCAATAATCCGCTAACAGGCGAACCCGATGTTAAGAAGTTTACAGTAACCAAAAACGGACTTAATCCTACTGTTTATGAATATGCTAATGGTGCATGGACTGCCAGCCCTAAATTCTTCTTGGTAGAAGAAACCTTGCCGACCGACGTGTTTGCTGCCACCGCTATAGGAGTAGCAGATGCTATAACCAGTATTACCGACGATTTAGCAACAGATGCCGTAACTATGAGCGGAGGTGCTATTGCTCTTGAATTTAAACACACTAAAGCTAAACTTACGCTGAATCTGACAGCAGGAACAGATTTTCCTGCTAACATCAATTTAAGCAATGCCGTAGTAAAACTATTAAATTATACCCAAACGGTAACAGGAAGCGGAAATTCATTCATCATGAATCCCTCTACTACGCTTGCTGCAGGTGCACTGGTAGGTACCATTACCTTGGGAGAATTGACCTACAATGTTAAACTTACCAACGCACTGGAATTGGAAGCCGGTAAGCACGCCACCCTAAACATTACATTGGAACCAACAGACGTAACTGTAACAATAAGTGTGGCCGAATGGACACCCGATACTGCGGAGGCAGGAGCAGCAGTAGCTATAGATGCTGTAAGCTTAAGCGAATTGCCCGGCGATGGAGTACTGACATTAACATACGGAAGTACTACCGCTACTTACAGTTTCGTGAAATTGCCTACCCCTACTCTTACCCTTACATCGGGCACTCCTATTTACTGGGAAAGCATAGTAACAAGAAGTATGGGACAGTTTATGCTAACCTTTACTCCTAATGGTAACGGAACACCGGAGAAAGACATACTTCAGGGAACAGTTACACCAACTGTTTACGGAGCACCGCTATCGTTCACTCTGGGGCACATTAACAGCCGAATCAGTGTAACGCTGAAAAAGGGAGCTCTTTACTCTGATGCTGAATGGGCAGCTATAACAGCCGACTCTAAAACTACAGTAACTTTTGCCGGACTTAGTGCCAATGCTTATACTGCAACATACGATTATACTGTGGCCAATAATAAAGCCGGTTTATCGACCATCTTTACGCCTAAAACAGCTGCCGAGCTTGCTGCTCTCAGCTCGGCTACGGCAACAGTAAGCATACCTGCCGTAAACGGAACACCGCAGGTGGCTGCTACTTCGTTAAGCATCGATCTGAAGAATTACTTCACACAGCTCAATGCAGGTACAGAGTATAATATTACACTTACGGTAGATAAAAACAAGGTAACAGTAGGAGATATTACTGTGGCTCAGTGGAATGAGATTTCCGGTAGCGGAAGCATGAACTATTAATCGAGGTACTCCCTCGCACAAGGAAAAAGTCTTTCAAGCAATTGTTTGAAAGACTTTTTTTGATTTCGGATACTCTGTTCCGGCATTTTCATTTTGGTTTTATGATACACTCGAATATAATCCGTAAGTTTGTAGGGCATACAGATACTTAATATTTAATCAATGGGATATATCATTTTTTTCATAGTCTTAATCCTTATCATTTTCATTCCTGTTCTTAACCTTTATACTGCTGAACGGGGAAGCAAAAAAAAGAAAGTCTACCAGATCTTCACTCAAGATTTTGAGGTTACAGAAGAAGAATATAAAGAGCTTCCCCGGTTAAGGGAAAATATGCTGGTAGCAAACAAGTATTGTCAGGAGCAGATTATTATATTATATATTACCGTACAAAGAGAATTTCCGGAGGAAATGAACTCCTTTTCCGGTAGCCTTTTTACTTTATGCGAATATGCCGCTATACGAGAGTTGGATTATGATGTTCTTGATCTTTTTGATAGCGAAGATTGCGAAGAACAACTGACTACAAAGATTGGGCAAACCATCGATGAGAAAGCGCGCACTGTTGTACGAAAGATAACAGGAACAGAAGACAAAAGATTCTATACCCGTAATGCTGATGCCTGGGAGATTCGGTATAACCATTTACAGGAAAGCTTTACACCAAAACACGTTCAACAGTACTATGAAGATGTGTGTCGGCTGGGCGAAAATAACGCTCAAAGAGTTCCTGTGGAGCGTAAAATATACCTTGAGTCCTATCGCTTTCTGGCAAAGAAAGACCGTGGATACGCCTTACGCTTTTATTTGCACTACCTGAAAGTGAAATGCCTTTCAGACACCTTCAAACATCAGGAAATAGGAGTGAAGTACCGTAAGCTATTGTTTAAAACCCCCGAAGAAGAAAAGCAGTTTGATGCCATTTGCAAAAAACTACTTCGATACAAAAACTGGGAAAAAGCCATAGAGCAGTTCGACGAAATGCAGCTTACCCAACGCAAGAAAATAAAGCTGAACGTACAAGCCATAAAGTCGGCAGCCGAGAAACAATCTAAAGTAGCAGGGGTGCTGGGCAACTTGCTGAGCGAGGAAGAAGAGCTACCGATTTCTACCCCCAAGATTGAAAAACCATCGGCAAAAGCTACGCCCGAATTACCTGCCAATCATAAAGATGCTCTCTTTCAGTTATTTATTAGCAATTCTTTGAAGCTAAATAAAGAAGAAGTTAATATATTTGCACGTCCTCGCGGAATATTTGTCGGTCAGTTTATAGAAAGCATCAATGAGGAGTATTATGAAGAGTTGGATGATGTGCTGATAGAGGAAGACGATGACTACTATGTGATAAACGAAGCGTATTTTCAGCAAATAAACGAAAATGGAAATGAAGGTTAAGCCCAAAGAGGCTACTGCAATTATAAACTCATTGGTGAGTGGAGTTGTACCCAAAATAGGGGTGCAACACATTACCGTAGGGCGCTCCAACGAAGTGGAAATGGTATTGAATGCCCTCGAAGAAGTGAAGAACGGGCACAGCATGATGAAACTTTGGATTGGCGATTATGGATCGGGAAAATCGTTTATGCTTCATCTCTTAACCACTGTTGCCCTGAAACAGAAGTTTGTAGTGGCCGGTGCCGATTTTACTCCCCACATCCGTTTATACTCCAACGATGGGAAAGCCCAAGCACTATACACTGCACTAATGAACAATGTGGCCATTCAAACCAAACCCGAAGGAGGAGCTTTGCATATTCTGTTGGAAAAGTGGATTGAACAGGTTATTGTAAAAGCAGCAACCACTCATGGAGTATCTTTGGTAGAGATACGCAACGAGCAATACTTTACGCTTGTTCAGGATGAAATCATTAAAACCGTAAATCAAATAACCGAAACGGGAGGCTTCGACTTTGGATTGGCCATCATTAAATACTACGAAGGTTTTATTAAAAGCGATGACCTGTTGCGCAAAAACGCCCTTCGTTGGCTAAAAGGAGAATACACCACCAAAACAGAAGCAAGGCGAGATTTGGGAGTAAGCGAAATTGTGAACGATCGCAATTACTATGATATGCTGAAAAACTTCGGCCGTTTATTCGTAAGCATCGGCTATAGCGGATTGGTAATAAACCTGGATGAAGCGGTAAACCTGTTTAAGATAGCAAACCCCGGAATGCGTCAACGAAACCATGAAACCTTGTTGAGTATGTACAATGATTGCTTTCAGGGGAAAGTAGAGAACCTGTTTCTGAATGTAGCCGGAACCACGGAAACACTTGAAGACGATAAAAAAGGTTTCTACAGTTATGACGCTTTAAAAACCCGGCTTAAAGTCAATAAGTACGAAACGATGGAACGCCGCGATTATTCGCAACCCGTAATCCGCTTGATGCCGCTGAGCCATGACGAAATCTTTGTGTTGCTATATAACCTGAGAACCATTTTCAATTTCAACTATAAGTGCGAGGTCGATCTCTCCGATAAAGACATTCACACCTTTATGGAAGAAATCTATAATAAGCCGGGAGCCACAGAGTTCCTGACTCCGCGCGAAGTAATTCGTGATTTTCTGAATATCCTAAACATCCTCCGCCAGAATCCTACTGCCGATAAGCAAGTACTCTTTGATGAGATAAAAATAGAAGAACGCGTAGAAGACGACGAGCCCATTGTAGAATCGGAAGAGGAAATCAAGCAGCGAAGAATAAAGCGCATAGAAAAACAATCGAAGAATGTGCTTCTTCCTCCCGAGATATTGGAAGAACTGGCCAATATACTACTCGATGATGAAAACCTACTGAAAGCCATCTCGGCTTCCTTTAATAACGAGGCAGGGATGTTGGTTGCCTCCGAGAAAAGATTGATCTTTATCAGCAAGCGCCGCAATGTAAAATCGTTTCCCTATGGGCGTATCAATGAGATGAGCTATAAAAGCGGTCCGCAGTACAGCACGCTTCAGGTAGTGTTAGATGCCGAGAAACTGAACATCGATTTTATTCCAAACAGCCGCATCAAGCAGTTGGTGCATTTGCTGGAAGCACAGATTGATATTATCGAGCGCAAAACACTGGCTGCGGAACTGAAATATTGGGAGAAAGAAATAGAAACTCCGCGAGTGAAAGCACAATTAAGCCGCATGAGCCAGATTGCTTATATGATTCAGGAGAAGGATCATACGGCAGGCGAGGTTTTTGCTATGCGTCATACAGATACGGTTATTAAACTCTTGCAGCAGCTCAAAGCTCTGGAGGTGTCGGGAATTACTTCCGGAGAGATTCTGGAATCTCGCAACCGCATTATAGCTTCGTTGGATTTGACTTATCAAGCATTCGAAAACGAATTGATTAGAATGTTTCAAACCGATATGCTGGATATTGATGCAGAATCGATGGCTTATCAACAGAGTTTAAGAAACAGAGGATTAATAAACGAAGAATAAATAAGATGGAAAACAAAATAATAACTGCAGAAGATCAGGAAACCAGACCGGCGTTAACTGCGGAAGAAGAAGCCAGAGTAGCCGAATACAAATCGAAAATCGATATCAGCAATAAGAGTTATGTGATTCAGTATGGCGCTGCTTCTCAGAATAGAATGGTATCCTTTTCGGAAACGGTTCTTACGCAGGTGCGTAATAAAGATATGGGAGGAGTGGGAGAGTTGCTGTCCGGGTTGCTTACTAATCTGAAAACATTCGACCGGACGATGAACAGCAAAGGACTCTTCTCCATCTTCATGAGCCTGAAAAAGAAGTTGATACATCTTAAAAGCCAGTACTCGAAGGTGGAAACCAATGTGGTGCAGGTAGAGCGCCAGTTGGAGAAACATTATCAAACCTTGCTGAAGGATATACACCTTTTCGATCAGCTATATAAACAGAATGAGGGTTATTGCAGAGATTTGTCTTTATATATCTATGCCGGCGAGGATAAGATACAGGAACTTCGCTCTAAAGAACTCTCGAACGAAGAAACACAGCAGCTCCATTACTTCGAGAAGAAGCTGCACGACTTGAAAATCAGCCGTATGATTTCCTTGCAGATGGCTCCCCAGATACGGATGATACAGAACAACAGTGCCATGCTGATGGATAAAATACAATCGAGTATTGTAAACACGTTGCCTCTTTGGCGCAATCAGATGGTGCTTGCCTTAGGGCTGATTCACTCGCAGCAAGCCTTAGATGCACAGAAAGCTGTGAACGATGCTACCAACGAAATGCTTCGTCGCAACAGTGATATGCTTCGTTCATCTACCATAGAGCTGGCACGCGAGAGCGAACGAAGTATTGTAGATATGGATACGCTGCACAAAATTAATATCGACCTGTTTGCCACTATCGATGAAGTGATGTCCGTGCAGGAAGAAGGAAGGCAGAAAAGACTGGAAGCCGAGCGCGAGCTGCAAAAGGTGGAGTTGGAATTCCGAACAAAGATAAAAGATCTGAGTACATTATAATGAACACAGAGGCACAAAGACGCAGAGATTACAATCTTATTAGAAACAAGATACTCTGTGCTTTTGTGCCTCTGTGTTTATCTCTTTTTAATGACAATGACCACCGCCACAACCGCAATCGCTGCCTTGCTCATCTCCGCAGCCTCCGCAGTCGCCACCATCTTCGCATCCGCAGTTGCATCCACCGCCGCCGGACAGCATAGCTATCATGCCTTGAATTTCTTCCGGAGTAGCAACACGGCTTTCTACCACTTCGCCAACAAAGTTTAAGTCATCTCCTGCCAATGGGTGGTTCATGTCCATCACTACCACATCTTCTTTTACTTCTACTACAGTACCGTTCAGGCGACGTCCTTCGTTGTCCATCAGAGGAACCATGTTTCCCGGAGCAATCATTTTAGCGTCGAAACGACCATCAATCTCGAAAATATGTTTCGGAAGGTCTATTACGTGGTCTTCTTCATAATCTCCGTAGGCTTCGTCTACCGGAATAGTAAAGTCGAATTTATCACCTTTATTTAGTTTCAGAATTTCGGTTTCGAAATAATCAAGTGTAGATCCAAGACCGGAAATGAATTGGAATGGATGTTCTACCGTAGCTTCTTCTACTAATTCTTTTTCTCCCTTTTCATCAGTAGTATATAATTTATATGCTACAGTAATGTACTTGCTTTCTTCTTTCATTTTTGTTTTTGTATATTAATATATGTATTGCTTGAATCCTTTAGGTTCAATTTACAAAGATAGAGGATATAAAGATAAAAGTGAAAAGATAAAAGTGAAAAGTAAAGATAAAAGTGGAAAAAGAATGAAAAAGCCATACTTGGCAAATGCTACTGTCTTCGGGAGGAAATGCTACTGTCTTCGAGGGCAATTGCTACTGTCTGCGAGGGGAAATGCTACTGTCTTTTAATTGCAGTACAGTTTACTTTAAGGTTTTTCTATCTTTAGCTTCTTGCAGTCTGCTTTAGTTAGCTCAACGCCATTAACTTAGAGGCCAACGGCCTCTGTTCAATAGCATAGGGCAAAGCCCTATGTAATCAAAAACCGTGTATATCTCGTGACCCCAACGGGGTCAACCTGTTATATGCAAGATTGACCCCGTTGGGGTCGAAACACACGATATAATCATCCACATAGGGCTTTGCCCTATGCTATTGAGCAAAGGCCGTTGGCCTTTAATTAGAACTTAATGTCAGGTATTGTCACGCCATCTGAACTCCGAATTTGCTTCAACCCTTCAGCGTTGAGAGGCATTTTAGCACCTTACCACCCCCAGTCGCTACGCTTCACTGGGGGTTATTCAAAGTTCAATCCCTTCGGGATTTCTTAAGTTGATGTTATTAAGCTAAAGCAAACGGCAATTGATAAAAATACCCTTTATTGCCCCTATCTCTTTCAATTACTCGTATTTTTTCTCTTTTTTTCTTCTATTTGCTTGTATATTATAAAAAAGCACTTACCTTTGTGACGTATTTGAAATGAGAATATAGCATTATGAATAACAATACATCAATTATTCTTTCTCTATCTATTATTAACCTCGTGGTGGTCACATCAAGAGCGTGAGAAAGGTTTTGTTTGTATTGTCGTAAAGCAATAAGATATTAGTTAGAGCCTTTCTCACATTGTGGGGGAGGCTTTTTTAATTAAATGGAGATAAATATGAAACATCAACTACGCAGTTCTTTAAGCACACAAGGACGCCGCATGGCAGGAGCCCGCGCCTTATGGACGGCCAACGGCATGAAGAAAGAACAGTTAGGCAAACCCATTATTGCAATAGTGAACTCGTTTACCCAATTTGTGCCGGGACACGTGCACCTGCATAAGATTGGACAGCAAGTAAAAACCGAGATCGAAAAACTTGGTTGCTTTGCCGCAGAGTTCAACACCATTGCCATCGACGACGGTATTGCAATGGGGCATGACGGTATGCTCTACTCATTACCTTCGCGCGATATCATTGCCGACAGCGTAGAATATATGGTGAATGCTCATAAAGCCGATGCTATGATATGCATCAGCAACTGCGATAAAATAACTCCGGGTATGCTGATGGCAGCTATGAGGCTGAATATTCCCACTGTTTTTGTATCGGGCGGACCCATGGAAGCCGGAGAATTGAACGGACAACACTTAGATTTAATTGATGCCATGATAAAGTCGGCCGATCAAAGCGTGAGCGATGAAGAAGTGGCACAGATAGAAGCTGCTGCCTGTCCATCCTGCGGTAGTTGTTCGGGAATGTTTACGGCCAACTCCATGAACTGCCTGAACGAAGCTATCGGCTTGGCATTGCCCGGTAATGGCACCATTGTGGCCACCCATGCAAATCGCACGCGCTTATTTGAGGATGCAGCCAAACTAATTGTTGAAAATGCTTATAAATATTACCGCGATGGAGACGAAACCGTTCTTCCCCGAAGCATTGCCACCCGTGCTGCCTTCCTGAACTCCATGACATTAGATATTGCTATGGGAGGCTCTACCAATACAGTACTTCACCTGTTGGCTATTGCTCAGGAAGCCGAAGTAGACTTCACGATGGATGATATTGATATGCTTTCCCGTAAAACGCCCTGCTTATGCAAGGTAGCTCCCAATACACAAAAATACCATATACAAGATGTAAATCGTGCCGGAGGTATCATTGCCATACTCGGAGAACTTGCCAAAGGCGGATTGCTGGATACAAGCGTGCACCGTGCAGACGGCATGACATTGGCCGAAGTCATCGACAAATACGACATCATGAGCCCCAACGTAACCGATGCCGCCACCGGAAAGTACAAGAGTGCCGCGGCAGGTAAGTTCAATTTGGTATTAGGTTCGCAAGATACATATTATAAGGAGTTAGATAAAGACCGTGCCGAAGGCTGCATCCGAGATATGGCGCACGCCTACTCCAAAGATGGCGGACTGGCAGTATTGAAAGGAAACATTGCCCAAGATGGCTGTGTGGTAAAGACCGCCGGTGTGGACGAAAGTATATGGAAGTTTACAGGACCCACCAAAGTGTTCGATTCACAAGAAGCAGCCTGTGATGGAATCCTTGAAGGACGAGTCGTCAGTGGCGATGTGGTCGTCATCATTCACGAGGGGCCTAAAGGAGGACCCGGTATGCAGGAGATGCTTTACCCTACCTCTTATATCAAATCGCGTCACTTAGGAAAAGAATGTGCTTTGATTACCGACGGTCGTTTTAGTGGAGGAACTTCCGGGTTAAGTATCGGTCACGTATCTCCCGAAGCCGCTGCCGGAGGAAATATTGGTAAACTGCAAGATGGAGACATCATCGAAATCAATATACCCGAAAGATCAATCAACGTAAAACTAACAGACGAAGAATTGGCCGCTCGCCCCATGACACCCGTTACCCGGGAACGTTATGTATCGAAGAGCTTGAGAGCATACGCAAGTATGGTGAGCTCGGCAGATAAAGGAGCGGTGAGGGTGATTAATAGTTGAGAGTGGAGAGTTGAGAGTGGAGAGTTACGATGCCGCATGGCTAACTCTCAACTCTCTACTTTCAATTCTCAATTGAATAAAAACTTTCAATAAAACAAGAAATCATGACTAAAAAAGATAACAACAAACCACTCTCAACTCTCAACTCTCCACTCTCAACTGAGATTCTCTCAACAGAGGAGAGAATCTCCGGTGGCGAAGCATTAATGAGATCGTTGGAACATCATGGTGTGAAAACCATATTCGGATATCCGGGTGGCTCCATTATGCCGGTGTTTGATGCTTTGTATGATCATCTGAATACATTAAACCATATTCTGGTTCGCCATGAGCAGGGGGCTGCGCATGCAGCACAGGGGCTTGCCAGAGTATCCGGCGAGGTAGGCGTATGCTTGGTAACCAGCGGACCCGGAGCTACCAATACAGTGACCGGTGTGGCCGATGCTATGATCGACAGTACTCCTATGGTAGTTATAGCCGGACAGGTAGCCACTCCTTTTCTGGGTACGGACGCTTTTCAGGAAGTCGATTTAGTAGGTATCACTCAACCTATCTCCAAATGGAGCTACCAGATACAGCGTGCCGAAGATGTGGCATGGGCAGTAGCGCGCGCCTTTTACATTGCCAAAAGCGGACGACCGGGCCCGGTGGTGTTAGACTTTGCCAAGAACGCACAGGTAGAAATGGTAGATTATGAACCCTTGAAGCTTGACTTTATCCGCAGCTACGATCCTGAGCCGGATGTAGATGAAGAATATTTGCAAACAGCCGCTAAACTAATCAATAGCGCAAAGAAGCCTTTGGTGCTTGTAGGGCAAGGAGTAGAGTTAGGCAATGCCCAACAAGAACTACGCTCGTTTGTAGAGAAGGCAGATTTGCCTTTGGGCTGCACGCTGTTGGGGCTGTCGGCTGTTCCTTCCGATCATCCGTTGAATAAAGGTATGTTGGGAATGCATGGAAACCTTGCCCCCAATGTAAAAACCAATGAGTGCGATGTATTGATTGCCGTAGGTATGCGCTTTGACGATCGTGTAACCGGAAAGTTAGACACCTACGCCAAGCAAGCCAAGATTATACACCTGGATATCGACCCTTCCGAAATAGATAAGAACGTTAAGGTAGACATCCCCCTGCTGGGCGATTGTAAGCAAACATTGGCTCGCTTAACTCAACTGATTCAAGAGAATAAACATACAGCATGGATTGAAAGCTTTGCCGAATATGCCCAACAAGAGAACGAACAGGTTATCGAGAAAGAAATTCATCCGAAAGAAGGTCCGCTGAATATGGGCGAGGTGATTCGTGCCGTAAGCGAAGCTACTCATCATGAAGCTGTTTTGGTGACGGATGTCGGTCAGAATCAGATGATGGCTGCTCGCTACTTTAAGTATAGCAAGAATAGGAGTATTGTAACTTCCGGAGGTTTGGGAACCATGGGCTTCGGGCTTCCTGCTGCTATTGGTGCTACCTTTGGAGCTCCTCATCGTACTGTTTGCGCTTTCATGGGCGATGGTGGTTTGCAAATGAATATTCAGGAGTTGGGCACTATCATGGAGCAACAAGCCCCCGTAAAGGTAATTCTTCTTAATAATAACTATCTGGGCAATGTGCGTCAGTGGCAAGCAATGTTCTTCAACCGTCGCTATTCGTTCACCCCGATGATGAATCCGGATTATATGAAAATAGCATCAGCCTACGGAATCAACTCCCGTCGCGTCGTAAAGCGCGAAGAACTGCACGATGCCATCCGCGAGATGTTAACTACCGATGGGCCATTCGTCTTAGAAGCCTGTGTGATAGAAGAAGGTAACGTATTGCCAATGACACCTCCGGGAAGTAGTATAAATCAAATGTTGTTGGAATGTTGAACGAGTTATACAAGTTACGAGTTACAAGTTACGAGTTACAAGATGTTAGTGTAATCTGTGAACTGTATTTTATAACCCGTAACTTGTAACCTGTAACTTGTAACTCATAACCCGTAACTAAATAAAAATCATGGAGAAAACATTATATACCCTTATCGTTCATTCGGAGAACATAGCAGGATTACTCAATCAGGTGACGGCCGTATTTACCCGTCGCCAGCTTAATATAGAGAGCCTGAATGTGTCGGCTTCTTCCATTAAAGGAGTACATAAATATACCATCACTACGTGGGCTACCAAAGATGTGATAGAGAAAGTAGTGAAACAGATTGAGAAGAAAATAGATGTATTGCAAGCTCATTACTTTACGGACGATGAAATCTACTTCCACGAGATTGCGCTTTACAAGCTGTCTACTCCCGAGTTTCAGGAGAATCCGCTCGCATCTAAAATAATTCGTAGATACAGTGCCCGGGTGGTAGAGGTAAATCCGGTGTTTTGTATTGTCGAGAAGAACGGAATGAGCGAGGAAATCACCTCTTTATATAACGAGTTGCGTGCATTTAATTGTGTGTTGCAATTTGTACGCTCGGGGCGTGTAGCTATCACCACCAGTTGCTTTGAGCGAGTAAATGAATATCTAACCATGCGAGAAGAGAAATACCTTCAAAACAAAAAAGAAGAATGATCTATGAAAGAGAATAAAATTGGTACCTACCATTTTGTAGCCGAGCCTTTCCATGTAGACTTTAACGGGAAGCTAACCTTAGGCGTGTTGGGCAATCATTTGTTGAACTGTGCTGGGTTTCATGCCACCGATCGCGGCTTTGGAATGTCTACGCTCAACGAAGAAAACTATACTTGGGTACTATCCCGTTTGGCTATCGAACTGGATGATATGCCTTATCAATATGAGAAATTTACAGTTCAGACGTGGGTAGAGAATGTGTATCGCTTGTTTACCGACCGTAACTTTGCCATCCTTAATAAAGATGGAATAAAGATAGGCTATGCACGTTCTATCTGGGCTATGATCAATATGAATACCCGTAAGCCGGCCGACTTATTAAGTATGCACGACGGCAGCATCGCCCATTATATTTGCGAGGGAGAAGATTGCCCCATCGAGAAGCCTACCCGTATTAAAGTAGATACCAAAGAAGTGGCGGAAACCCTGGTAGCCAAATATAACGATATTGATGTGAACGGTCATATAAACAGCATCCGTTATATAGAACATATACTGGATTTATTCCCCATAGAATATTATCAAACCATGCGCGTTCGTCGTTTCGAGATAGCCTACATTGCCGAAGGCTACTATGGCGATGAACTGAAATTCTATAAAGAAGAGATTGGCGGTGGGGAATTTAGCGTAGAGATAAGAAAGAACCACGACGAAGTAGTTTGTCGTGCAAAAGTAATATTTGTATAGTCCCCCCAAACTATAAACTATAAACTCAAAACTATAAACTAAAAACTTATAACCCATAAACTCAAAAACTTAAATTAAAATGGCACAAATGAACTTTGGCGGAGTTACAGAAAACGTAGTAACTCGTGAAGAATTTCCATTGGAAAAAGCTCGTGAAGTATTGAAAGATGAAACCATTGCCGTAATCGGTTATGGTGTACAAGGCCCAGGACAGGCTTTGAACCTTCGCGACAATGGATTTAATGTAATTGTCGGACAACGCAAAGGCGGCAAAACCTGGGAAAAGGCAGTAGCCGACGGCTGGATACCCGGCGAAACGTTATTCGATATTGAAGAGGCTTGTCAGCGTGGTACTATTATTCAATACTTGCTGTCGGATGCCGCTCAGATTGAAGTATGGCCTACTGTAAAGAAACACCTTACTGCCGGTAAAGCACTTTATTTCTCGCACGGTTTCGGTATCACTTACAAAGAACGTACACATATTATTCCTCCGGCAGATGTAGATGTAATTTTGGTAGCTCCTAAAGGTTCGGGTACTTCATTGCGTACGATGTTCCTTGAAGGACGTGGCTTGAACTCTTCTTATGCCATCTTCCAAGATGCTACCGGCAACGCATGGAATCGTGTAGTAGCCTTAGGTATCGGTGTAGGTTCGGGTTATTTATTTGAAACTACCTTCGAAAGAGAAGTGTACTCCGACCTTACCGGCGAACGCGGTACATTGATGGGTGCTATTCAAGGAATCTTATTAGCTCAATATGAAGTATTGCGCGAAAACGGACACACTCCATCCGAAGCTTTCAATGAAACCGTAGAAGAGTTGACTCAATCATTAATGCCTTTATTCGCAAAGAATGGTATGGACTGGATGTACGCCAACTGCTCAACCACCGCTCAGCGTGGTGCCCTCGACTGGATGGGACCCTTCCACGATGCCACCAAACCGGTATTTGCCAAATTATACAACGAGGTAAAAGTAGGTAACGAAGCACAACGCTCTATCGACACCAACTCCAAACCCGATTACCGCGAAGGATTGGAAGCAGAGTTGAAAGAACTTCGCGAAAGCGAAATGTGGCAAGCAGGTGCAGTGGTACGTAAGTTGCGTCCGGAGAATAACTAATCACTTTTTAATCAGATAAATAAATGAGAGTGTTTCTGAGCGAGGCACTCTTTTTTTGTATTTTTTCTTCTGCTACTCCTTAAGAATTTGGAAAATTAAAATAAATATGAAACGGAAATTTATTATTACTTTGCATTAGATGGATAACTTGGATAATGCTTATTTGATCTGAATTTTGTTAATTTGTGCATTGAAAATAAATATCGCTCACAAAGATGCGTTTATTGCTAAACATTTTTTTATATTTGCAACGCTATATTATATAGCAGACATTTTATTTTAAGAAGCGTTTAGCTTATTCTATCTGAAGAAATCTGGACAATTTCGAAGACGTATAAGAATAAAATAAACGTTCTACCTCTCGTATATGTTATTGAAATATATACAAGTTGGGTGTGAGCGATTTTTTTTATCCACGTCTTGGGCAGTCCAGAGCCTCTTCAGGGGATAAACTAAGTTGGCTCACACTTCTTTTTTTATATAATCATTCCTCTGAGCCTCGGAATATATACATTATTTTAATTATGAGACAAAAAAGCATGAGAAAATTACGTTTTCTTTTGGCACTTAGTGTGGTTGGTTTAATGACAAGTTGTGCTTCTGTAAGCCGGACTGGAGTAGTTGCTCCTTTCGCTTATACAGAAGTTCACCCTAATGAAATCAGAGCGGAAGTAGATCTATCGGAGAAAAACAAGGTCATTGGGAAAGCTAATCAATGGTATCTCTTAGGAGTGCGAGTAAGCGGTGGTAATAAATATTTTGAGAATAATTCCGAAAAGCCATCTCTTTTTGGTAAAAGGGTAAAAAAAGCTCAGTCGTGTGCAATGTATGATGCATTGGATGGTGGAGAATATGATATAATTGCAAATCCCCAATACCGTAATACAGTTCATAACTATTTCTTTGGATTGGTAAAAGGGTATAAGGTTTCTGTAACTGGTTATGGTGGAAAGGTAAAGAAATTGTATCAACATACTGAACCAACAGACTACCAGACAATACAGAGATAATAGTATTGGTGCGAAACAGATCCGGATTATTGAAAGAATCCGGATCTATGTCTTTAAGGATAAATTTAGTAAAACCGTGATTATCAATTATGAATGAAGATTTAAGAATTGAAGCGCTTCATGCGCTAAACACAATGCCAAATATAAGCAAGAAAGATATACGAAATGTTATTGAAACTATACAAAGATGCTATATTAGTGTTCATCATGAAACTACTTTCGATGAAGTATATTTAAGTCAGGAGTTACAATACTTTATTGATGGTTTGGAATTGGGTGATTAATGAATAAAAACTGATTCATAATACAGCAGGAAAACCACAGGCATATATTCTAATGAACAAAAATTTATTCATTACATGGCTATAGCACATATATGATGCTTCTTATGTCAGGTTTTTCCACGCCCGCGGCAAAATCTTGTCACAGCCGTGATAAAACCTTGCTGCGGCCGTGGCAAAATCTCGTTACGGTCGTGCAAAATCTTGCTAAAGCAATATAGGAATATGTTGCAGGGGAAATTTGTTCAACAAAGATTGGGTAAAATCAGTTAGATGATGTTATCTTTGAACTTTTATTTCACAAAGTGGAATACCAGTAGAGGAGAAGATTGAATAAGACAATGGATAGAGTAGAAGAATCAGGTTTTGCAGTTCCTCATATAGTTTCGCTTTCCTCTCCGATGTCATACTATGTTGGTGAGGGGGTTACAGCTTGTTGCTACAAGGTGAATTATTATGGAAAATGGCTTTTGATGAAACGACTAAAAGAGGAATATCTTCAGAATACATTATACATAGCTGCTTTTAGAAAGGAATTTGAATTAGGAGTTCATTTGGATCATCCTAATATTGTGCGTTATGTGGATATCAAAGAAGATAAGGAAGGGTTATGTATTCTAACAGAATATGTGGATGGACTTACTTTAGATGAATTTCAGAAAGAAACCCCTACTCATTTTAAAAACAAAGTTAACCAAAAGCAATTTATTACAGAGTTGCTTGCTGCCATTGAATATCTGCATCAGCATCAAATACTGCATTTAGATCTGAAACCTGATAATATACTGATAACGAGACAAGGAAATCACGTAAAACTAATTGATTTTGGTTTTGCTTATCAGGATTGTTATCTTTATCAGCCAGCAGGTTCTGGAAAATATGCGGCTCCTGAACAAAAAACTAAAATAGGAAACCTGTCTCCCGCCTGCGATATATATGCAATTGGATGTATTCTTCGGGGTATTGGAGTTGGTTCAAAAGAATTCATTGGCAAATGTACTGCTTTCAATCCTCAAAAAAGATATCAGTCAATTAATGAAATGAGATCTTCAATGTTGTCAGCAATGAAGCGTCGGTATGCTGTAAGTGCTTTCTTATTAATCGTGATGGTATTTGTTTTCTGGGGAGGACAACTCATAGATAAGACTTTTATT
Source organism: Bacteroides sp. 224 (assembly GCF_010500995.1). Classification (GTDB taxonomy): domain Bacteria; phylum Bacteroidota; class Bacteroidia; order Bacteroidales; family Bacteroidaceae; genus Bacteroides. The sequence continues at coordinate 41,157 of NZ_QVMK01000018.1, forward strand.
ACTGCACCCTCACTTCCTCCTGTTGATATGAATATTGAACAGGAGTCAGTGAAAGAAGATGTGTCATCTGCTTTTACATTTGTAATAACCCCCACTCCTTTAGAGGTTTCAATAATAGAAAAGATAAAAAAAGAAAGAGATACTAAAGCTTCTCTTTATGCTCTTTATTATCAACTCATAAGCACTGATGAATTACTTATGGAAGTGAAATTAGAGAATGGAAAATATGTGAAACTTCCTCCCAGCATCTATGAGGAACTCTATAAAAATGCCTTTAGCAAATATGCCCAATGATACTTCCAACCTTAATTTGCCAACTTCTTAAAGAAAAATCAGCTACTCAATTGTTGCGTCCTGCCGATTTTGCTGTATTGTCTGAATGTATTCTTGAAAAAACCGGTGAACGTTTGTCTGTTAATACGCTAAAGCGACTCTTTGGTACTCTTGCTGAAGTAGATCCCACTCAAACAACTTTAAATATTATTGCCCAATACTTGGAGTATCCTACTTGGAGTATCTTACAAAAAGAATTGGAAGGTACTAATTCTGGTTTTGGTGATTGTCCGGATTGCATCTTTCCTAAAGAATTTCATGTAGGGCAACAGCTTTATCTTGTCTATTCCCCAGATAGAGAATTGATTTTAGAAGTACAGCCGGATAAAACTTGCAAAGTTATTCATGTAAATAAAGGAAAATTGTATCCTGGTGATTTCCTTAGAATTGAATCTATTCTTCTTAATGCTCCCTTGGTAGTTAAAGAGGTTGTCAGAGGGGGAGTTTCTTTAGGCACATATACAGGTGCTAAGGAAGGAGGAGTGCTGATGATTACCGTTATTTCTTGATAATTTATTTTCTTAACTATTTCCTTTTGTGGTAAATTTTGTATATATTTGATCGTAAAGAATAGGTAGTTCATGTGATATGAATTACAACACTCTGGCTTTATTCATTTATTTGTTAACTGCCAGAGAAACAATAAGGTCTCCAGAGTGAGCCAAATTAAAAGGAAATAAATGGGTTTTATTATTGTGGCCTTTGCTGGTCGCCTAAAAAAAGAAAATAGAAATGACAACACAAAATATTTAAGAAAGTCAGCAAGAAAGGTATTAGCTCAAACTGTTTTATCAGTTCTTTTTATGATTATGCCATTGTTGGCAATATCACAGAATGTCTTCAGTTTAGAGTTCTCGTTGCCTAACAGGGATGGTGTAAACATTCATTACAGGTTTATTGCAGATTATGAAGTAGCGGTAATATCTAAACGTAGTGTTTCTTATCAAGGAATAATTAACATACCAACTACAGTAAACTATGGTGGAAGAAGTTGCACTGTTGTTAAAATAGAAGAGGCTGCATTTTATAATTGTGCTTTATTACTTGAGATTACTCTTCCTGGCACTATTGTAGAAATTGGTCGCATGGCTTTCTGTGGTTGCAGGAATTTACAGTCAATAAATTTTTCGAGGAATCTTAAGAAACTTGGGGAAGCTTGTTTTGCAAATTGTAGTAGTTTAAAGGATGTTGTATTACCTAACTCGCTAGAATATGTTGGTAAGAGTGCTTTTTATGATTGTGCAAATCTCAAACGTGTAGTTTTATCTCGTCGAATGGTTGAGATAAAATTTAATTCTTTTGGGAATTGCGAGAAGCTGACGGATGTTATTATACCCGAAGGTGTTAAATACATAGACATGGCAGCTTTTGATAATTGTAAGTCGTTGGAAGTTATTTCTCTACCTAGTAGTATACCTCTTATGAATCGGAATGTTTTTATGGAGCGTTTTAATTTAAAGAAGATAAAGGTTCAAGGCAATTCTATCTATATGAAATAACTTGTTAGGATATACTTTATTTATTAAAGTATCATTCTTTCTCTACCAAACCTTCACTTTCGTAGTTAAAATCATACTCTTTGTCTCTTTTTTATATGCTGTGCAAAATAAATGTATACTTTTGCTCCGAATTTGGAACAACAAACAATTAACAACATCTCTTTAAAAGACAAAGACATTAACCAATGACATTAACTAAAACATTCCGTATAATTACGGGCATTCTACTATCTGTTATCTCAATTTCGGTTTCGGCTCAAAACTACAGAGTCACAGGATTGGTTTCCGATGCTAAAACAGCAGAAGCTCTGATTGGCGTATCCATCTATGTAGAGGGGAAGCCAAATGTAGGAACTACTACCGATTCGAAAGGCAGGTATAATCTGTCTCTCTCCAAAGGAAGCCATAAGCTGCACCTGAACTACATGGGCTATGAAGAGAAAGTAGTTAACGTATCGCTTGTTAACGCTGCAATGAAACAAAATATCCAAATGTTGCAAACATCCGTAGAGCTCGAAGAAGTAGTAGTTACTTCTCGCCGGACGGATGCCAATGTAACTGATCCTCAGGTGGGAGTTACTCAATTAGAGCTTCCTCAGTTGAATAAGCTTCCCGTATTGATGGGCGAGCGAGATATTATTAAGTCTTTAGAATTGATGCCCGGAGTAAAGAGTGCCGGTGAGGGTAGTTCCGGTTTCTTCGTGCGTGGCGGAACTTCGGATCAGAACCTGATTATGCTCGACAATGTGTCTATCTACAATGCATCCCATTTAATGGGCTTCTTTTCTACATTCAATTCGGATGTGATAAGAGATGCTGCTTTGTACAAAGGCCCCATTCCGGCGCAATATGGCGAACGCCTGTCTGCCATTCTCGATGTTCAGCAGCGAAATGGCGATATGCAGAACTACGGAGTTTCCGGGGGTATCGGTCTGATCTCTTCCAAACTGAATGTAGAAGGACCTATTCAGAAAGGAAAATCCTCGTTTTTGTTGGGAGCACGCAGAACGTATGCAGATGCCATTGCCCGTTTATCGGGAATAAGCGAAGCACAGAATGCTTATCTGTATTTCTATGATTTGAATATGAAACTCTATTTTGCTCTTTCGGACAAAGACCAACTATCCGTTTCCGGATATCTGGGAAGAGATAAAATGGTGTTGAAAGATGTAGCCGAGATGGGATGGGGAAATGCCTTCCTCAATGCCAAGTGGACAAGGAATATCAACCCTAAATGGCTTTCTACCTCTTCGTTGCAGTTCAGCCAATATTCCTACGGATACGATATGGATATGGGAGGAATGCAAGAAGATGGAAACGCAAAGATCAGAGATTACGGTTTTAAACACGAGCTTCAGTTTACCTCCAATGCAAACAGCACTTGGCGTGCAGGGCTACAGTCTACCTATCATGATATTGCCCCCGGCGATTTTGATGTAGATTCTGATGTTGAGAATAATATCCACCTTCATCACCGCTACTCTTGGGAGAATGGTTTGTATCTTTCCAACCAACTGAAACTGAACAACAGACTGGAATTGCTGTACGGACTCCGACTTTCTACTTTCTCCGCTCTCGGTAAAGGCGAATATTATAAGTTGAACGAACATCGCGAAGTAACGGATAGTATCTGGCACGGTTCGGGCAAATTTGTGAAAACGTATATCAACCTCGAACCTCGTATGTCGGCTGTTTATAAACTGAATGCTACTTCATCTGTTAAGGGCTCTTATGCGCGTACTACACAGAATATGCATTTGCTCACTTACGTATCGGCCGGTACTCCTTTTGATAGGTGGACATCCAGCTCCAACAACATTAAACCTCAGATAGCCGATCAGTTTACACTGGGTTATTTCAGAAACTTTGGCAATAATGTATATGAGTTTAGCGTAGAGGCTTACTATAAGGATATGCGCAATCAGTTGGACTTTAAAGATCATGCAGAGTTTCAAGGCTATGATGTAATCGATACGGAAGTATTGGTAGGCAAGGGTAGAGCATACGGAGTGGAGTTTATGTTGAAGAAACGTACCGGAAGATTAAATGGTTGGCTTAGCTACACACTGGCAAAGTCGGAGAAAAAGATTAACGGCATCAATGAAGGTAACTGGTACGATGCTTATCAGGATCGAACGCACGACATCTCTTTGGTAGGTATCTATGAACTAAATCGCAAGTGGACACTGTCTGCCGCATGGGTTTATTACACCGGAAATGCTATAACCTACCCCAGTGGTAAGTATCAGGTTGATGGAAAAGACGTGATGTATTATGCCGAGCGAAACGGCTACCGGGCACCTGCCTACCATCGCTTGGACTTAGGTGCCACCTGCCTGCTGAAAAAGACTGCCAAGTTTGAGTCGGAATTGGCTTTCAGCCTTTACAATGCTTATGGAAGGAAGAATGCGTATATGATTCAGTTCCGTACAAACGATGATGATCCCGGGAAGACATCTGCCTATCGCTATTCTTTATTTACTTATGTGCCATCTATATCGTGGAACTTTAAATTTTAACCGAACATTATTGAGAATTATGAATAGAAAGATACTTTTTACTGCTGCCGCGTTTCTGTTGGCTTTTACTGCCTGCGAAGATATTATAGATGTAGACTTAAATTCTGTAGAACCTCGTTTGGTGATCGACGCTTCCATCCGTATGGGTGCTCCTGCCGAGGTGCGCATCACCAAAACGAAAGACTTTAGCGATAATACGGCTTATACCCCGATATCGGAGGCTGTTGTGTCTATTAGCGATGATGCCGGAAATACAGAAGTATTGCCTTACGATGCATCGGGCAAGTTTATAGCCACCACCATAAGGGGTGTTGAGCGCAGAACCTATCAGTTGACCGTTACCTATGAAGAAGTGGAGTATACGGCTACCACCTATATGCCTCCCCGGGTGGAGATTGATTCTTTAACTCAATGGAAATTTCCGATACACGACTATCCATTTCCTCAGATTCATTTCAAAGATCCCATAGGAAAGGAAAACGAGTATTACCGGCTTATCATTGGGATTAATGACGAATATCCCCGGTTGAGGGAACCGCTGATTTCTACCGAATTTATGGATGGAAGTATGGTTCATCTGCCCGTATTTGTAAGCTATGAAGACGGAAGAGATGAAGATGCCATTAAGAAAGGTGATAAGATAACTGTAGAAATGCGCTGTATAGACAAAGGCACTTATACCTTCTTCTATACAAGAGATAATATGGAGAATGCATTAGCCAACCCCACAAGCAATATATCGGGTGGTGCATTGGGGTACTTTGGTGCGTATTCGTATACCAGCAAGGAGATTGTAATGGAGTGGTAATAAAAAGAGGGTGTGCCCACAACACGGACACACCCTCTTTTAATCATGAAATTTAAATATGTTAAGTTAGAATGCTATAAGCTGTTTAGATGGTGCCGGCGTAACTTCAAAAGCAACGGCAGCACATCCTTGCTTAATGCCTTTGGGCAAGGTAATAACAATATCTCCATCGTTTGTTTTTGTCCACTTCACTTTTTGTCCGGTAGGTACATACCGAATAGCACTTCCTTTTTTTGGCTCCCAACCTTTCCATGAAATGGTTTCGGGTATAGCTTCTCCCTCTGTCAGACAAGTGATGGAATAGATTTTCTTACCATCTTTGCTTTGGGTAAACCAGGTGTTTCCGTCGTTGTACACTTGGGCATTGCGAGTACCATAGATGGCTTTTCCGTTTTGCGAAGTCCATTCGCCAATGCCTTTCAGTCGGTCTACCACTTCGTTGGGCAGTGTTCCGTCGGGTTTAGGACCTATACCTAATAGTAAGCTTCCGCCTTTGGCCACAATCTCCACCAATTTATGAATAACGGTAGCCGATGATTTATAAGGATCATTGGGAGTAAAGCCCCAGTCTTTTCCTAAGGTGATGCAGCTTTCCCACGGATTGTTTAATTGCTTATCGGGTATCCCTTGCTCGGGGGTTTGGTAGTTTTCGTTTTTGCCGGCTATGGTTCTGTCTACCATAAGCAAGTTTGGCTGATAGCTTCTGGCCATTGCGGCAATCTTATCCATGTCTATTTCCATAGCTCCCAAGAAGCTTGTGCCTAATCGTTCTCTTTCTCCCGGACGTTCGGGACGCACCCAACCACCGTCTAACCAAAGGATATCGATGGAACCGTAATCTCCGTTCATCAGTTCTTCGATTTGATTGTAGGTGAATTTCTCGAACTGCTTCCATCTCCAAGGGTTTTTGGCAATGTTGTAGTTCACTCTTCTGTTGGGGGTAGCGTACCGATCCCACCAGAAATATTGCGAATGCCAGTCCGGCTTAGAGAAGTAAGCACCAATCATATAGCCATCGTTGCGGAAAGCATTGAATACTTCTTTAGCAATGTTGCTGCGTGGATGATCTTTAAAAGCTCCTTTGGTAATGGAGAAGTCGGAGTACTTGGTGTCGAACATCGCGAAACCGTCATGATGCTTAGTCGTGAATACTACATACTTCATACCGGCTTCTTTTCCGTAACGAGCCCATGATTCCGGGTCGAGTTTTACAGGGTTAAAGCGGTCGATGGTAGACCAGTATTGACGTTTGTATTCGTCGTAACAGATGGTTGAGTCACGAGGAATCCAGTCGGCTTCTTCGGCACAGATAGACCATGATTCTACAATGCCTAACTCAGAGTATAGACCGTAGTGAATAATCATTCCGAACTTCAGATCTTGCCATTTATCGAGCTTTTCGAGTACTCCTTTTTCGGTAGGCCAGGTGTAGGATTTCGACATTCCGTGAGCGTGCCCTTGATCTTGGGCAGATAGAAATGCAGGAAAGATAACTGCAAGTAATAATGAATAAAATGCTTTCTTTTTCATGAACTGATTATTAAAATTTAAAGGTTCAGACGCAAAGTTATGAATTTTGTGCGGATTGGAATAACATTTTGTAAAAAGAATGCTTGGTTAGTGTAGAGGCATCTCCCAGTATAACGAGCTTCATACGGGCACGGGTGATGGCTACATTCATTCTCCGCAAATCGTTTAGGAAGCCTATTTGTCCGTCGGTGTTGGCACGTACCAAACTGATAAAAATAACATCTCGCTCCTGCCCTTGAAAACCGTCTACCGTATTAATACTAATTGCGTTGCGATACGGACGAAAGAAATTGTAGCTTCTGAGCTTATTCCTTAAATATTGCACTTGTGCCTTATAAGGTGATATTAAACCGAAGTCAATCCGTTCGTTTACAATGCGTTCCCTGCCGATACGAATAATGTATTCTTGCAATTTCAGGAGTAAGAGATCGGCTTCGGCTTTGTTGATACGCCCAAAAGTATCTCCCACAAATTCTTCTTGAAACTCGTATTCTGAAGTATCTATCCATGTCATAGGGGTATCATAATCCAAGATCCCTCTGTGGCGTACCTCCGGAGCTGCTTCGAGCATTCCCTCATAGAACCAATCGGAGGAAAAACGCATGATGGCTTCGTGCATGCGGTATTGCACCTTCAATAATGAAACAACCGATGGTTTGGTGGCGGCTATTTTTTCCATGAGCGTTTGGCTAAGTCCTTCCCGGGCTGCCTCATAACATTTAATGGTGGGTGGTAGCTGTTGATGATCTCCGGCAAGGATAACACGATCGGCTTTTCGAATAGCAACCCAACAGGCTGCTTCGAGTGCCTGAGCAGCTTCATCAATAAATAAAGAGGTAAAATACCGACCGGTTAATATCCGGTGGTTGGAGCTTATTAAAGTGGAGGCAATTACCCTTGCCTGCGAAAATAAATCTTCGTTAATTAAGATTTCTAATTCGGTGGCTCGGTCTTTCAAACGACTCATTCGGCTGCGCATTCCTTCTCTTTCCGAATAACTGCCTTTCCTCATTCTACCATGCAACTCACGAATGGATTGGCGCACACTCCATAACTCGGTGTAAGCAGGGTGGTTCTCGAATTGGCGTTCGTATGTAAAAGAGAGCATTTTATCATTAACACGGGTAGGATTGCCAATGCGTAATACAGGCACACCTCGATCTACCAGTTTTTCGGAAATCCAATCCACAGCCATATTGCTTTGTGCGCAAACTAAAACCTGGTTCTCTCGATGCAATGTTTCGTAAATAGCTTCTACCAGCGTGGTGGTCTTTCCGGTTCCGGGAGGACCGTGCACAATGGCTACATCTTTGGAGCTGAGCACTTTGTTTACGGCACTTTCTTGTGTGGCATTCAGCCAGGGAAAACGAATAGGGAAGAGATCTCGTTGGCGAGGTGGGAGAGGACCAATCAGGGTATCGCGTAATTCGGCCAATCTGTTTCCTTTGGCTCGTAATACATCGGATAGGGCTTCAAACATGGTTTGATAGCTTGTTTCGTTGAAATAAAGTTGAATACCTAATAAGTCACAAGCTTGTATATCTGTTAATGAATTTGTATGAGGGAGGGCGATAACCATTCGATCATTGTCGACATAGCTAACTTGTGCCGTGAATTTGAAGTAATGTAGTTTCCCGGTTGCATCTTGGGTAAAGAAGCATACAGGCCTGCCGAACTCGAAAGAATGTTCAATCTCTTTGTCTTCTCTCCGCTCTATCTCTACAACTAACTGGTTTAATGAATTATAAAAACTCCGTGTTGCCTTTACCGGAAACCAGCAAAGCCCTCTCTTGATCTTTCTGCCGATTCCCATGATTTCGGTTTGTCGTTGGAATTCCTCTTTTTCATGCTCATACTCCATACGTAGTAAAAGCTGTTGTTTTTGCAAGTTGAGCTCTGCTACTGAAGTTTTTTTATTATTTTTGTCCACAAGTAAACTCTAATGATGATTTTGCCGACAAAGGTAACCAATACTTGTTTTTTAGTATGTTGTTTCAATAATTTGTTTTATAATATAAATTAGTAATCCATGATGAGAAGAAATGAAATGATACGAACGGCAGGCTTTTGCTTGTCTATACTTTTTTTGAGCGGATGTAGCACTGTGGCTGTAACGGGCCGTAAACAATTAAGTTTGGTGTCCGATCAGGAAGTGATGAGCCTGAGCGCACAAAGCTTTTCGGAATATATGAAAGTAGCCCAACCCTCTGCCGATAAGAAAAATACAGCTATGGTGGAGCGTGTAGGGCGGAATGTGGCCAATGCGGTAGAAGAATATCTCCGTGCCAATGGTCGCGAGAAAGAGGCAGCAGAGTTCGTTTGGGAATTTCACCTGGTAGCTGATCCCGAAGCCAATGCCTTTTGTATGCCCGGCGGGAAGATTGTGGTAAATGAGGGAATTTTACCTTATACACAAGATGAAGAAGGACTGGCCGTGGTGTTGGGGCATGAAGTAGCTCATGCAGTGGCGAAGCACTCAGCCGAACGTATGAGTCAGCAAATGGTAATGAATTATGGAGGAGTAGCCGCCGGGTTGTTATTGAGTAAGAAGTCTGAAATGGTTCAAACCTTAGGAATGCAGGTTTACGGCTTAGGCGCACAATATGGCGTGATGCTTCCTTATTCTCGCCTGAACGAAAGTGAAGCCGACCATTTAGGGTTGGTATTTATTGCTATGGCAGGTTATAACCCGGAGGCAGCCATCCCGTTTTGGCAACGTATGTCTCAAGGAGGATCGAAGGTGCCGGAGTTTATGAGTACTCACCCTTCGGATGAAACACGTATAAAGAAGCTGCAAAAATTAATGCCTGATGCACTGAAGTATTATAAAAAGCAAGGAACATCAACAGGGACGATCCATTTTAATTTTTAGGTGTATTGGGAGTTTCACCACAGATTAACGCAGATTTCCACAGATTATTAACTAAAAACTCTGTTCTCTTTGGCTTTGTAATGGAATAATTTGATCTGTGAAAATCTGTGTTAATCTGTGGTGAATTAATTCAAAACAGTTTTGTATTAGTCTTTTAGTCTATCACAGCCCCTCTATCTCCTCTATCGACAGCCCTGTTGCTTGAGCTATAATATCAGCCGCTACTCCAAGCTGCTTGAATTTTCGTGCATTAGCAATTTTTTCTTCTTTTACACCTTCTTCACGACCTTCTTCACGACCTTCTTCACGACCAATTTTCAGACCTTGCTCCATTCCTTTCTGCAAGCCTTGCTCCATTCCTGCTTTTAATCCTCTTCGCTCTGCACTACTGTATAGCGTTTTCTCCACACTAATAATATCCCAAAACTTCTCATAACCCAGCAGTTGAGCATCAGTAAAGGCAGATTCCTCTAAGGCAGTAACAGCCTTCTTTATTTGTGGGTTATCCATTAGCTCTTGCGGAACTTCTCTTGTATGTTGGCTGATTTCCGTAAGATAACGAAGCCACAATACCTGCATTTTCTTAGCAGCGTAGGTGTTGGGTGTAAACTTGGGAAGCTCAACAAATATCAGGTGAAGACCGTTGATTACCTTTTCAGTATGCTCTACGTGCACCAGTTTGTAGTAATGGTAATAGCCCTCTAAATCCGATTCGAATACTTCATTTACCAGGTTGAGTGAATATACCGGTTGCAAAAGCTCATAATGTTCGCCGGTATCTATCTGCCGAACATAAGCCTTGGAGGCATTGAACAATACACGCTGCTTAAACTCGGGCGACCATATCATTTGCATCTCTACAATAAACTGCCTGCCTTGTTTGTCTTTACAGCGAACGTCTACA
>NZ_QVMK01000018.1:51683-111782 GCF_010500995.1 Bacteroides sp. 224
CTTGAAGGTCAGATCGGCTTTAGGGTCGAGGTATCGCATATTGGGGTTATTTTGTTTTATCTATTACAAAAATAACGCTTTTATTTGGAGGGGCAATGAGTTCGGAGGGGATTAACTCATAATAAAATAGATACGCGGAAAACGCGGAATGAGCAGAAACACGCGGAATTATTTTTTTTCTTGCGACATAAGGAGAAAATATATATTCCGCGTTCATCCGTTCATTCCGTTTTTTCCGCGTACCCATTCCCATTTCCCTCAAAACCTATCTCAAATAACCTACCCCAGCTCCTCTATCTCCTCTATCGACAGCCCGGTTGCTTGAGCTATAATATCAGCAGCTACTCCCAGCTGCTTGAATTTTCGCGCATTAGCAATTCTTTCTTCTTTTACACCTTCTTCGCGGCCAATTTCCATGCCTTTCTCCAAGCCTTTCTCTATTCCTTGCTGCAAGCCTTGCTCCAAACCTTTCTGCAAGCCTTGCTCCATTCCTTTCTGCAAGCCTTGCTCCATTCCTGCTTTTAATCCTCTTCGCTCTGCACTACTGTATAGCGTTTTCTCCACACTAATAATATCCCAAAACTTTTCATAGCCCAGCAGTTGAGCATCAGTAAAGGCAGATTCCTCTAAGGCAGTAACAGCCTTTTTAATTTGTGGGTTATCCATTAGCTCTTGCGGAACTTCTCTTGTATGTTGGCTGATTTCCGTAAGATAACGAAGCCACAATACCTGCATTTTCTTGGCAGCGTATGTGTTGGGTGTAAACTTAGGAAGCTCAACAAATATCAGGTGAAGACCGTTGATAACCTTTTCGGTATGCTCTACATGCACCAATTTGTAGTAATGGTAATAGCCCTCTAAATCCGATTCGAAGACCTCATTAACCAGATTGAGCGAATATACCGGTTGCAGCAACTCGTAATGCTCGCCGGTATCTATCTGACGAACGTAAGCCTTGGAAGCATTGAACAATACACGCTGCTTAAACTCGGGCGACCATATCATTTGCATCTCTACAATAAACTGCCTGCCTTGTTTGTCTTTACAGCGAACGTCTACAATGCTATTTTTGCGTAGAGGGTTTTCGGGCACCATCTCGCAAGCAAGGTACTCTATATCTGTTATCTCTTCTTCTTCGCTCAGAGGCAGAAGGGCGTTCAGAAGGCTCATCACCAAATCGGGGTGTTCGCCAAATACACGCTTGAAGGTCAGATCGGCTTTAGGGTCGAGGTATCGCATATTGGGGTTATTTTGTTTTATCTATTACAAAAATAACGCTTTTATTTGGAGGGGCAATGAATTCGGAGGGGATTAACTCATAATGGTTCGGATAGGAATGGTTCCGCATGGTGTAGGGGTGGGCCTTGTGTCCGCCCAAAATCCCGCAGGGAAAATAACATTCCTTTATCAGGGCAGACACAAGGCCTACCCCTACACCATGCGGAACATTTCGCTCAAACTGGTTCGGGAATGATTGAAACCGGATTATTTTTTTAAGCCACGGATTACGCTGCACGGATTTTAAAACACGGATTTTAATTTGTGATATCAAGTAGTGAGATATTTATCCGTGTCTTAAAATCCGCGCAATCTGCGTCATCCGTGGCTAAAAATAACTCAAAACAAGATAGATACGCTGAAAACGCGGAATGAGCAGAAACACGCGGAATTATTTTTTCTTGCGACATAAGGACGAATATATATATATATTCCGCGTTCATCCGTTCATTCCGTTTTTTCCGCGTACCCATTCCTCCATTTCGCTCAAACTGGTTCGGGAATGATTGAAACCGGATTATTTTTTTAAGCCACGGATAACGCAGATTAGACGGATTTTAAAACACGGATTTTAATTTGTGATATCAAGTAGTGAGATATTTATCTGTGTCTTAAAATCCGTGCAATCAGTGTCATCCGTGGCTAAAAATAACTCAAAACAAGATAGATACGCTGAAAACACGGAATGAGCGGAAACACGCGGAATTATTTTCTTAACTCCAACCCTATTCATTACGAAAAAAGAGACCGTTGGTCTCTCTTCTATGTAGCACTTAGCGTTATTTTAAATGTATACCTCTTACCCATTTGGAAAATTAAACCTGTAGGTTGAAAGTCATACGTTTTTTCTGCTTCATCGGTAATAAGTATTTTGAAAGGATAAAGAATCTGAGAATCGTCAATCGCTTGTGGTAAAACAGCCAGCATTTTACCTACCTCTTTGTAAGTGTCTGTAATCTCAACAGGGTATTTGAAATCAATACTGTATGATACATACGGACTATCATCGGAGGTAGCCCACGTCCAAGCGCCATCGGGTGTGTTGGTAAGTACTCCTTCGTTTTTAAGATTTACCAACTGAATTTTGGAGATACGACGAGAGCCGTCACTGCTCTGTATCTCGAAGTTCACCAACGAAAGCGCATGCTTAAACTCCAACTCCACCGGGCCACTTGTTTTATCTAATGCAGTAGCCACCATAAAGTCCTCTTGCTTATCGGCATCGGTATCTACGGTATATTCGATGGTGCATTTTCTATTTGACTTATCTATGTCGTATTTGGTCATCCCTTTCGATATAGCCGGTGTATAAGCAAAGAAGCTTAATTCATCTTGCCCGGGCCAATAGAGGGTGGGCGAGTATTCCCAACCATTGTTTGTTTTCTCTACAAGCTGATTGTGCATAAGGAATACATCTTTTCTATGCCACACGGCAGATACCCTGAAGTATTCCATATTGTTTATATCGGTTTCACTCACACGGGTGCCGGCATCATCGGTGGTGCAGCTAAAGCCTATCGCATTTCGCTGATCCATATCATCATCTATTTCCGTATGCTGAGAGCAACCGGAAAGAAAATAAACAGAGAGGAGGAAGAACAAAAACGATCTCCATCTGCATATCTTCAGCTTGTTGTTCTTTTCCATGTTAAGGGGCTTAATGGGTTGCTAATTAAAAAATGGTAGCCGGAAGGGGACGTTCAACCCCGTCCGGCTTAGATTGGCTGGTTAGATTCCTCCTATTTCTTCAAGTTTACCAGCTTCATATACGTGAGTGATTTCGCCTTTAATACTACCACCACCGCTAGCACGTTTAAGTTTATCTTTTATTTCATCCCATTCGCATCCTGCCCATACGATCAATTCTTCTATTTTACTAAAGCGCACATCGACTTTAGTGAAATTTCTACTATCACGCATATCCAGTTCTTTTATTAAAATATTAGATGTAACACCACCATCACTAAAAGTAATATTCTGCAAAGCCGAATTTCTTGATGCATCCACCTTATCTATTACTGTATTATTGCTTGTTGCTGCTGCTTCAAACTCCAAATCAGTAAGAACTGCATTGTTCGATACATTCAAGGTAGTAATTTTACAATGCTGAAAAACTAATTTCTTGAAATTATTATTTGATAGGTTTAGTTCACCAATATCGAAACGAGAAGTAGCCTTAGCTGGTACTGTCAATGTAGTTAACTTATTGTTCGATAAATCCAGCTTGGTTGTACTATAACCATCGGGTATAGTAAATGTAGTAAAATTATTATTCGAAAGAATAAGCTCTTTAGGGGCGGCGTTATTTGGCATCCGGTCTATTGTAGTAAGTCCACAATTCGACAAATTCAATGTGCCAGTAACGGTGGGCTCGTTGAGTCGTATTTCATTATTTTCATAACCATATTGCTTAAGTGGCGTGTTTGCTGCAATTAAATTTGCGATAGTTTTTTGACCATCCTGAGTGCAATATATTTTTTTAACTGCTGTATTAGAAAGATTTACTGTACCAAGAGTTACATTCTCGTTTAAATTTAACTCCTTTAGCTTCGCATTTTTAGAAGCGTCTAAGTTTACAGTATTTCCTCCAAAGCCGTTATTTAAATTAATCACTTCCAAATTTTCGAAATATTCAATACCAGTAAAGTCGAAAGAGTTACTTCCGGATTCAATTCTTACCACTTTTAAAAGATCAGCTTTTGTAATTTTGGTTAGTCCACTTAAAGCTTTATTTCCACCAGCATCATAAGCAGCATCTTTAAAACTGCTACTTATTAATGATGAATAATCATCCAACTCCGGTACATATTGCGGCGTTGTATCCGTCCAGTCGCCAACAGTTACATCAAAGCTCATTGCCTCGCCTACTTCATCACCAAATGTAAGGAAGAAGTTGTATTGACGTCCCATTTCGAAGGTAATACCTTTAGCAGCGACAATAGGATCTTTTACTGGAATATACTTTATTGCACTTTGATTGGGGCCACCTGCATAATAGGTATCTCCTACGAATGCTTTGTAGCTAAGTTTGATGTAAAAATTACCATCTGAACCAGAAGAGCTTGCTCCTAAAGTTGTTGCTTGCGGCATAACCATCAATGCATTTGTTGTACCCAATATCGGAGTATAATCTGTACCCGAAGTTACATAGATAGGCGATTTGCTAAGATCTACAGCTATATCGGCTGGATTAGATTGGCCTTCCCAACCTGTAACTTTATTAGTATAATTTATTGGTCCCGATTCGGTAAAATCGTCACTCAGCATATCAAGTTCACCTGTTTGATTAACATTCAACAGTGAAAGAGAGTTAATCAGGTATGTAACCCCCGGCTTGGTAGTGCGAGCACTAAACAATATACGCGAAAGTGTATGATGGAATGTTAATGTTACTTTAGAATTAGCCTTTCCATTTTGGTCTCTTAATCGTGCTACAAGAAAATCTTCTTGCGCATTGGTTTCGCTCACTTGAGGAACAGTGTATTTGATTTTAGTAGTACTTCCTTTGAAGTTTTTAAGTCCTTTCTCCACATTGCGCGATGCTGCCGGGCTGTAAGCAAAAAAGTCAATAGATCCTTCGGCAGGCCAGTAACGTGTTTCGTCGTATGCCCAATCTTGGTTTTCACCTCTCGATATATCAATGCCATTGAACATATATACTCCGCTTTCAGCATCCGGGTTTCCATAATCAGGAGTTGCGCCATCTTTATCCCACCATCCGGTCAAGGTAAAGCTAAGCATATTGTCGCCGTTAGTAATAACAGTACGGGTATTACTGCTTTTTTCGGTTAAGGTACGGAACCCGATTTCTTTTTCACCTGTGCTGTTAGACAGATTCACATCCAAGTCCTGATCGCTTGAGCAGGAACTCATGATAAACGTAGCAGTAGCTGCTAATAAAAATAGTTTTCTCATTGTTTTCGTTTTAATTAATAATGGTTGTTTTTAAGTTTATAGTTTTAAGTTTGGAGTTTATAGTTTGGAGTTTCTTGGTTTGTAGGGTTTAGAATGGAAACTCTCAATTTTCAACTCTCAATTTTCAATTTTCAACTCCTAAAGATAGATGTCCACATTGTCCCACTCTCCTACGCCTATCTCGAATCCTCCTCCTCCTTCGCCGGGGTCGGGTCCTTCCGGTTCCGGTATTTCGGGTAGATGGGTGTCGGGGTTGTTTTCAATTAAGATATCATATCCGTCGCGTGCCAGCTTGGCTTCCCGGTCGGCCATCGATTCGGCAATCTGGTTGCTCACATCCCAGTAGGAGGTGAAGTATAGGCTTCCTTTCGATAGGGCTTCTATGGTGAAGCGGTTGCTGTAGGGTTCTACGGGGCCGAAGGTGAAAAATCTGCCTTCGATGTAGCCAATTTGTTCGTTGCTGGCTGTGGCTCCTTCGAATAAGATGGTGGAGGGGGTGGTGGTAATCACTCCTTTGGCCATCATGAAGGAGGCTGCCATGCCCGATATGGCTCCTCGTACACTGCTTATGTTTTTGGCTCCCACTACGTTGTTTACGCGGAATGTAAACTCGCGCATAATGTTGGTGGGGTAATAGTTCAATACTACTTCGTCTTCGCCGGGGGGGAGTACTACCTCGAATCCCTCTTTGCGGAGGTCGAAGAAGAACTCGCTGGGTTCGCCCACGGTGGGTTCGCCGGGCACGGGTGTGGCGCGTACTTCGTAGGTTTCGCGGCGCGATAGTACGCAGTAGGCCTCTATGTTTTCGGCATCGGTTTCGTTGCGGAAGTAGATGTTGTTGGCATAATAGTCGTACACCAGCGGCAGGTATGTGGCGCCGTAGGGCAGGTATATGTATTTCACTCCGCCGGCATCGATGTGCTCGCGGTCGTAGTGAGTAATGCCCGGCTGCTTAGAGAATAGGGTGGTGCGCATGACGCGTGCGTCGGTGGGCTGCTCCCAGTTCACTACCAGCTTCACGCGCCAGTCTCCGGGGTTTCCGCAGGAGTCTTCGAGCGATAGTTCTTTGTTGCGGCAGGAGGCTGTTGCCACTACCAGTAGCAGCGCCATCACTATTAGCTCTATATGGTTATATACTTTCTTCATCATTTTCCTATGACCCATACTATAGATACTTGGGCTTTGGTAAGGCCAAAGTAGTTTCGGTTATGTGTACTTAGCCAGGGGAATGTACCCTCCTCGCAGGTGCTATGATTGTATTTCTTGTATTTGCCGCCAAAGTATCCGGCTGCTATGCCAAACTCCAGGTTCCACCTCCAGGCAATGGGCATGGAGTATCCCACGGATAGACCTGCCGAGTAGCTGAGGTCGCTCAGGTAACCTTTGTCGGTGTCTTTTTTGGCAAAGAAGCGAACGTCGTACGTGCCTCCGTAGCCGTATATCCCGGCATACCACCCGTTGAGCGGTCTGCGGGTTTTGTAGTTGAACCATCTTCTCAGCTCTACGCCTGCCATCTGTATGCGGTGGTAGTTGTAGTTGTTGGCTCCCGAATCCCACCACGACCAGTTGCCTTCTATGGCTGCCGACCATCGGTAGTCTTTGCCGAAGGGCACCTCTATGGCGAGGTTGGGCAGCAAGGCGGCATCGTAGAGGAGGTTGTTTTTGATGGCTATATAAAACGATCTCCTCTTTTTATGTTTGTCTTCCTCCGGCATGTCGAGATACACGGTATCTATGCGTGTTAACAGTATAGTGTCTCTGTATTCCGTGTGCCTATCTCTAAAATAGATAGTACTCGAAACACCTCCCCGCAGGTAGGGCAACATTTTTCTCTGTATGTATGCGTAGGATTTTCCGTTCCCGAGGCGTATCATTCTTCTTTTTTGTTCTTCTCGGGCTAATGAGCTTTGTAGGATTTGAAGCAATTCATTTCTGTATGGCGTATTCTTATCGTTTTTTATCATAGTCTCCAGGCCGTCCCAGTCTTCGCCTTGAGGTATTGTAATAATCTGATCGTCGTGTAATCCCGGGTAATTGGTTATGATGTAATTTCGGAGAGCTGCGGCTCGTTGTTCGGATAGCCACTCGTTGTTTCTTGGTGGTCCTTCGGGAGAGGCTGTTCCTTTAATTACAATATAAGCAATGTCGCTAATCGGGTGTTTGTCGAATATCTCGTCGAGTGTTTTTAGTGCTTGTGCGTTGTTCATATAGTTACGGTCGATAACTATTCGGTTTACGCGGTAATGCAGGCGAATAATTTCCTGGGGTGGGGAGCTTACATCTTGCTCTGCACTAACTTTGAGTTGCACTTCCATGAAATCATTACCCAATTCTGATGGTGGTAATGCCAGAAGGGTGCTCGTTGCGTACATAAGCCCACACCAAAGTGTCAGTAGTCTCTGAAGGTATTTCAGCATCCGTAGGTTTCTCGTAAATTTAAATGTTTTCTGTCGGCTCAGGTTCTAATTGAATCTTTCCCTAAGTTATTTATTTGGAGGCGAAGATACTACAAATCGGAAAAACAGCAAAGAAAATCAGAAAAATATCGCCTTTTTTATAACTATTTGCTTTTTTATAGAAAAAATCAGGTGTTTTATACAGGGAATTTTAGGCCAAAACCTAACGCACCTAACGCACTTGGGGTGCAATGAACAATGTATCAGTGGCTTAGGGCGCGTTAGGTAGGCAAAGATACCTAACGCACCAATCACGCACCTAACGCGCGTCTTTTTTGGTGGAGAAGGAGGGGGAGTTTTGTTTGCTACCGGCAAACTACTTGTTTGGTGCCGGGAAACTGTTTGTTTGGTGCCGGGAAACAAGTTGTTTGGTACCGGGAAACTACTTGTCTGGTACCGGCAAACTATATTTATGCTGTGAGCTCCGGGAGCATTCATGCCCCGGATTCGGTAGGAATCCCAAAGGGATTCAATTTGAATAACCCCCAGTGAAGCGTAGCGACTGGGGGGGGTAGGGAGGTGCCGCTACGCGGCAGAGGGTCCTAATGGTTAAATCGACAGCTCCCTCAGCAAATTCACCAATTCCCTTTTGATAGGCTTATCGTTTTTAATGGCTTTGGAGAAAGGAACATATACAATATCATCATTCTCGATACCAATCATTACATTGCGTTGGTCTTCCATGATGGCATCTATGGCGGCTGCACCTAAGCGACTGGCGAGAATGCGGTCGTTGGCTGTGGGGCGACCTCCGCGTTGCAGGTGTCCTAAGATGGTTACGCGAACATCGTATTGTGGGTATTCGTTTTTCACGCGTTCGGCGTAGTGCATGGCTCCGCCGGTTAGCTCGCTTTCTGCCACAAGCACAATGCTACTGCTTTTCGACTTGCGGAAGCCGATTTTAATAAATTCCTCCAGTTGGTCTACTTCGGTGCTGAATTCGGGAATGATGGCGGCTTCGGCTCCGGCGGCAATGGCGCCGTTGAGTGCAAGGAATCCGGCATCGCGTCCCATTACTTCTACGAAGAATAGGCGATCGTGCGAGGTGGCGGTGTCGCGTATTTTATCTACGGCATCCAGAATGGTGTTCAGGGCGGTATCATATCCGATGGTGGTATCCGTACCATATAAATCGTTGTCGATGGTTCCGGGCAGGCCGATGCAAGGAATGTTGTACTCCTGGGCAAAGATGCGGGCGCCGGTCAGCGATCCGTCTCCCCCAATTACTACTAAAGCCTCTATTCCGTGCTTTTGCATGTTTTCGTAGGCTATTTTTCGTCCTTCGGGGGTCATGAACTCTTTGCAGCGGGCTGTTTTCAGAATGGTACCTCCCATCTGTATGATGTTGCTTACATTCTGGCTTTTGAATTCTTCGATTTCATCCATCACCAATCCTCTGTATCCTCTGTATATACCTTTTACAGATAGTCCGTTGTAGATGGCGGAGCGTGTTACTGCGCGAATAGCCGCGTTCATACCCGGGGCATCACCTCCCGATGTTAATATACCTATACATTTTACTGTGCTCATAACAATCTTTTTAATTTGATGGTGCAAATATAGCGAAAAGAGGGTGATTGCGAACTTTGGGGGGCTAATTTAAAGTTAGACGCGGATTGCGCGGATTAGACGGATCTTAAAACACGGATTTTAATTTGTGATGAGTAGGTGTTTAAAATTAAATTATATAATGCCCCCTCCGCCCTTTGGGCACCTCCCCCTTGCAGGGGAGGAATTCCTGCGGCATCGACTCCTCCCCTGCAAGGGGGAGGTGCCCAAAGGGCGGAGGGGGTATCATACAACTAATTATGAGCATTTACTTATTAGGTAATGAGTAGATATTCATAATTAATTCAACTATCAATTGCCGTCTGCTTTAGCTGACGGTTAGTAGGAGCCCCTGTTTTCAGGCTTTAGCCGAAAGGTTTGGCTAAAGCCCAGAGCCGAGTTTGATCTTTAAACCGTCAGCTAAAGCAGACGGCAAGTGAAGTGGGTCTTAATCCGGGGTGTAGATAAAATTAGAGTTTAACACTCGCGACTTAATATAAATGTAAACCTCTTCCATCAGCCATTTAGGCGTAGAGGTAGCTCCACATATACCGATGGAGGCAGCATCTTTAAGTAGCGAATCGTCTATTTCGTCCTTACTATCAATTAAATACGAGTTGGGGTTTACTTTCAGGCATTCGTCGAACAGTATTTTTCCGTTAGAGCTCTTCTTTCCGCTGACAAAAAAGATTAAATCGTGCGAAGCTGCAAACTTCCGGATGTTAGGCATTCGGTTGGCTACCTGTCGGCAGATGGTGTCGTAGTATCTGAAGGTTGCCGTTGGCGAAATGTGTTGCCGGATATACTCCACTATTTGTAGAAACTCATCCAGCGATTTGGTGGTTTGGGAGTAAAGACAAATGTCACGGTCGAAGTTCAGCTTATCAACCTCCTCGAATTTCTCTATAACAATGGCTTTGCCTGCTGTTTGCCCTACAAGCCCCAGCACCTCTGCATGCCCTTTTTTGCCATAAATTACAATTTGCTTTTCTCTCTCTTTCTCTTCCAGAAATTCTTTTTTAATTCTTTTTTGGAGTTGTAGTACTACCGGGCAGGTGGCATCAATAATCTCGATGTTATTCTTTTGGGCTATTTCATACGTTTCCGGTGGTTCGCCGTGTGCTCTCAGTAAAACTTTGGCATGATGTAGTTTGCTAAATTCTTCGCGGTTTATGGTAATAAGTCCCATGGCTTTAAGGCGTTCCACCTCCTTGCTGTTGTGCACAATGTCGCCCAGGCAATATAAGGTGGTGCCTTTTGCCAGCTCTTCTTCGGCTTTGTTGATGGCTGTTACCACCCCAAAGCAGAAGCCGGAGCCTTTATCAATTTCAATTTCTTTCATTGCTATCGGTGCAAACAGCTTTTTGGTACTGATTCATCAACCATTCTTTTTGTTGGGCAATGCTTAATTCACCATTATCTAATAATAAAGCATCGGCTGCTTGGCGGAGTGGCGCTATTTCCCGGTTTTGGTCGATGTAATCACGTTGTTTCACGTTCTCTAAAATTTCATCAAAGCTAACTTCCTGTCCTTTGGCTTTTAATTCTTCGTAGCGGCGTTGGGCACGTGTTTCCGGCGAGGCTGTAACGAATATTTTTAGTTCGGCATCGGGAAATACTACCGTTCCGATGTCTCGCCCGTCCATAACGATGCCTTTGGCTTTTCCCATTTTTTGTTGTTGGGCTACCAATGCCTCTCTCACAAATCCTAATGCACTAACCGGGCTCACCTTCTCGGATACCGCCATGCTTCGAATCTTGTTTTCTACGTTTACCCCGTTCAGGTACGTGTCCGGGCGTAGCGTATTGGGGTTAAGCTGAAATGAAATATGAATGTTGTTGATTTGCTTTTCTAACTCTTCGGCTTTAATCCTGTTGTTTTCATCGAATAAGCCATTCTCCATACTATATAATGTAACGGCTCTGTACATGGCGCCGCTATCTATATATATGTATCCTATTTCTTTAGCCAAATCCTTGGCCATTGTACTTTTCCCACTGGAAGAAAATCCGTCGATCGCTATTGTTATCTTTTTCATTGGATGGTGTTTTTTAGTAATGTGGTGAATTTGTTCTATGAACGAAAACTCGACAAACTTAGATAAAAATCCTCGATTTATAAACGGGTAGGGCGAAAATAATGATTTGCCTTAAGTAAGTTCAGATTTAATTCAACCCTGAAAGGGTTGAACCCACTTCGGGGTTCAGAGAAGAGAGGGTATCATCACCCCCGGGTTACGCTTCGCTCACCCGGGGTTATGCACATTTTACCCCTGTCGGGGTAATTGCTTACGATTTGTAAATTACTCAAAGAACTATTTGACTTCTTGATTGCATAAAAATTCATAGTCCGTCAGCTAAAGCAGACGGCAATTGATGAGGAAGAAATTAGAATCCAACCCTTAAAAACTTAAAAATATAAAACTTACCAGATAAAAAAACAGCGTTAAACGAATACTTTAGTTTAAAATGTATTATATTTGCCTCGAATGAGGAACACTAAAAAAAATAATAATAATTATGGAAATCAAAAAATCACCGAAAGCAGACTTAGAAGGCAAGAAGTCTATGTGGATGCTGATTGGTTATGTGATGGTACTTGCTGTCATGTTCGTTGCGTTTGAATGGACGGAACGTGATAAAGTAATTGATACCAGTCAGGCATTGGCTGATGTCGTATTTGAAGAAGAAGTTATTCCTATTACTCAACCGGAAACCGCTCCTCCTCCACCACCTCCACCAGCACCGGCTATTGCTGAAGTGTTAGAAATTGTGGAAGATAATGTGGAAATCGAGGAAGTAGAAATGCAATCTTCGGAAGATAACAACGAGCCGGTGAGAAACATCACCTATAACGGTCCTTTTGGAGATGGTGATGCAGATGCTGCACCGGTAGAAGAAACTATTTTCGAAGTTGTAGAAAACATGCCCGAATTCCCGGGTGGAAATGCAGCTTTGATGAAGTTCTTAAGCGAGAAGATTAAATACCCAACTATTGCACAGGAAAACGGAACACAAGGACGCGTTATCATACAGTTCGTTGTAAACAGAGACGGTTCTGTAGTTGACCCTCAGGTGGTGCGTGGTGTTGACCCTTATCTTGATAAAGAAGCGCTTCGCGTAATCGGTCTGATGCCTAAGTGGAAGCCCGGAATGCAAAGAAATAAACCGGTACGTGTAAAATATACTGTACCTGTAATGTTTAGACTTCAGTAATCATTAAATACCCATAGAAAAGGTTGCTTCCGGCAACCTTTTTTTATACGAATATTTCTCATGTACACAATAAAGGAACTACAAAACGAAATTAATACATATATAGCAGACATCAAACTTGTGCACCCCCCTGTTGAATTGTATAATCCAATTGATTATATAATGAGTATGGGTGGGAAACGTGTTCGCCCTGTACTGATGCTGTTGGCATACAACTTATATAAAGAGAATTTGGCAGAAGTATTGCCTCCTGCCGCCGGTGTTGAAATCTTCCACAACTATACATTGCTGCATGACGACCTGATGGATAAGGCCGATATGCGTAGAGGGAAGAAAACCGTTCATCTGGTTTGGAACGATAATGCAGCGATCTTATCCGGCGATGTGATGTTTGTGATCGCTAACCAATATATAGCTAAAACGCCTATCCCTTATTTAAAAGAAATCTTAGACTTATTCAATACTACTGCTGTTGAGGTGTGTGAAGGGCAGCAATATGATGTGGACTTTGAAAAACGAAGTGATGTGGCGGCCACAGAATATCTTGAAATGATTCGCTTGAAAACAGCCGTGCTTCTTGCTTGTGGTTTGAAGATGGGAGCTATATTAGGAGATGCCTCTCCTAAGGATGCACAATTACTCTATGATTTTGGAATTCATTTAGGACTTGCCTTTCAATTGAAAGACGATTATTTAGATGTATATGGAGATTCCCAAGTGTTTGGAAAGAATATAGGGGGAGATATCTTATGTAATAAGAAAACATACATGCTCATTAAAGCTTTGGAGGAAGCAAATGAACAACAACGTGCAGAGTTGAACCAATGGTTGAATGCCGTTTCCTACAATCCTCAAGAGAAAATACGTAGTGTAACCGCTTTATATGAGCAAATAGGAGTGAAAAATATTTGTGAAGCTAAAATGCAGGAATATTATAGTAAGGCAATTGAATTTCTGGATGAGGTTTCCGTAAGCGATAACAATAAAAACGAATTGAGAAAGCTGGTACACGAATTAATGTACCGCGAAATTTAGATTATATAGCATTATATGCCTTACAGAAGATTACCAAACACAGATCAGGCGCGGATAAGAGCTTTAAAAATGGCCGTGGAAAAAGGAGAAGAAAGCAATATGTATGATTTGATATACTCCTTAAAAACGTTGACAGAAGCACGCAACCTTCTTCTTAGAATGGAGGGGGCACAGAAGTACTACAGGGAGTGTTATGAAAATCAGGCGAGATCGAGCCGGAAGCATCAGGCTAATGTAAAAATTGCCCGGTTATATGTTTCGCATTTCATACAGGTGTTAAATATGTCTGTATTGCGCCAGGAAATAAAGAAAACGCATAAAGAATTCTATGGGTTGCCGGTAGATAATTACAGTGTGCCCGATTTAACCAGCGAAGCCGCCATCGTTGAATGGGGACGTAAAATAATCAATGGCGAACAAAAACGCACAGCCATGGGAGGATTACCGATTTATAATCCGACTATTGCCAAAGTGAAAGTACGTTATGACATCTTTATACAAGGCTATGAGATGCAGAAAAACCTGCAAGCAATAACCAATCGCAGTTTGGAAGATATTGCTTCCATGCGCAAAGCTGCCGATGAGATTATTCTGGATATATGGAATCAGGTAGAGCAGGAGTTTGAGCATGTACAGCCCAACGAAGAGCGTTTAAATAAATGCCGCGAATATGGGGTGGTATATTACTACCGCTCGAGCGAAAAACTACCTCAAAAAGCAGTGTAATGACATTTATAGATTCTCATTCACATCTGTATCTGGAAGAATTTTCCGCAGACTTGCCGCAAGTAATCGAAAGGGCTAAACTTGCCGGAGTATCTCGTGTGCTCTTGCCGAATATTGATAGTAGTACTATAAAAGATATGCTTCGGGTGGCAGATGCTTATCCCGGGTATTGCTATCCGATGATTGGGGTGCATCCTACTTCTATAAAAGAATCTTTCGAAGAGGAGCTTCAAAGGGTTGAGGATGAACTATCCTCCGGTCGTTCTTATATTGCTATCGGAGAAATAGGGTTGGACTTATATTGGGATAAAACTTTCCTGAAAGAACAATTAATAGCTTTCGATAAGCAAATTCAGCTTGCATTAAAGTATCATTTGCCGGTGGCAATTCACAGCCGCGATGCATTTGATGAACTGTATGCTGCTTTGCTTCCTTATAAAGATACAGAATTGAAAGGAGTGTTTCATAGTTTCACAGGCTCCGAGGCCGAAGTCCTTAAACTGTTAGCCTTCGAAGGCTTTATGTTGGGGATAAACGGGGTGGTAACATTTAAAAACTCAACGTTGTGGCAAGTGCTTTCTGCGGTTCCATTAACTCGCTTGCTGCTCGAAACCGATGCTCCCTATTTAACTCCGGTTCCTTATAGAGGAAAAAGAAACGAGAGTGCGTATCTGAGATATACCCTGCACAAACTTTCGGAGGTTTACCAAAAAAGCATTGAGGAGGTGGCAAGGGCAACAACCGAGAATACTGTGAGGGTATTTGGAGAGGGTGTGTCAAAAGTCTAATCGTTCTTTGAATTAGTTACAAATAGTAAGCAATTACCCCGGCAGGGGTAAAATGTGCATAACCCCGGGTCAGCGTAGCGCAGCCCGGGGAGGTAAACTCCCACTGTCAACCTGAACCCCGAAGGTGGTTCAACCCCTTTAGGGTTGAGTTTATGTGTGGTGACTCCCCACCCCGGGTTACACTTCGTTCACCCGGGGTTATGCACATCTCACCCCATTCGGGGTGATTGCTTACAGGTCGAAACCTAATAATAGTGATATTACTTTTGGCACACCCCCTTTAAACAGGCTCTTAAAGTTTATTAATTTTGCCGTTTTATTTTAATATAAAAACAGAGGAATATGGTAACAGAACAAAAAAAAGGATACATTTGTGGCTGAAATCGCTTGCAGTTCCCATTTTTTTTGTAATTTGCGACCGATTTTGAAGAAAAGCTGAAACTGGAGAGGTGCTCGAGTGGTTGAAGAGGCACGCCTGGAAAGCGTGTATACGCCAAAAGTGTATCGCGGGTTCGAATCCCGCTCTCTCCGCATTTTAATTAGGTGAAAAAGAGAACTAAAATTAACGTATAATAATTAATTAATTAATCTTAAAAATTAGACACACAATGAAAAAGTTTATTGCAATTCTTGCTGTGATGGGAGTCCTGATCTTTGGCTCAACTCAATTAGCTCAAGCTCAAGAAGCTGCTGCAGCACAAACAGAACAAGCTGCAGAAGGCGGTATGCACAAAGAACTCAAAGTTAAATTTATCGAAGGAACTGCTTCCTTTATGAGCTTGGTAGCCATTGCATTGGTGATTGGTCTTGCTTTTTGTATTGAGAGAATTATTTATTTAAGCTTGGCCGAAATCAATTCCAAGAAATTTATTGCTTCTATTGAAGCTGCTTTGGAAAAAGGTGATGTTGAAGCCGCAAAAGATCTTGCCAGAAATACCAGAGGCCCGGTTGCTTCTATTTACTACCAAGGTTTAATGAGAATTGACCAAGGTGTTGATGTAGTAGAAAAATCAGTGGTTTCTTACGGTGGTGTTCAAGCAGGTTACCTTGAAAAAGGATGCTCATGGATCACTCTATTTATTGCAATGTCTCCATCATTAGGGTTCTTGGGTACTGTAATCGGTATGGTTATGGCGTTTGATAAGATCCAACAAGTAGGTGATATTTCTCCAACAGTTGTTGCCGGTGGTATGAAAGTGGCTTTGATCACAACTATCTTCGGTTTGATTGCAGCGTTGATCCTTCAATTATTCTATAACTATATACTTTCTAAAATCGAAGCTTTAACAAGCGAAATGGAAGACTCTTCTGTTACTTTGATTGATATGGTTATTAAATATGATCTGAAATACAAAAAATAATAACGATGAGTAAGTTAACATATAAAGTATCATATTACGTTTTATACGCAATATTTGCTGCTATAATTATTGTGCTTGCGCTTTTCTTCTATGGTGGAGAAATGGCAACGCCAATAGTTCCTGAAATGCAAAATCCTGCCTATACAGATGCTTTGTTGTATTTAGTATACGGATTGCTTGGATTTACTGTATTGGCAACTGTTTTGGCTTTCGTCGCACAATTCGTTGCAGCATTGAAAGATAATCCGGTAGCTGCATTAAAGTCATTATTAGGCGCAATTTTATTAGTTCTTGTATTGGTTGTTGCATGGGCCATGGGTAGCAGCGAACCTCTCGAGATCCAAGGATACGATGGTACAGAAAATAGAGACGAATTCTGGTTGAAAATAACAGATATGTTTATCTATTCATTGTACTTCCTGATCGGAGCTAATATTGTAGCTATGGTCTTTAGTGGAATTAAGAAGAGATTTTCATAATACAAATTGATTAGTTTCAATTTTAAAAAGAAATTGTAATGGCAAAAGGAAATAGAAAAGTTCCTGAAATTAACTCGAGTTCTACGGCAGATATAGCTTTCATTATCTTGATATTCTTTTTGGTTACAACATCAATGGATACGGATATGGGGTTGGCAAGACGCTTACCTCCGCCACCTGAAGATAATATGGAAACAGAATCACAGGTAATTAAAGAACGTAATATCCTGAAAGTATACATTAATGCCAATAACCAGTTAATGGTAGGAAATGATGTAATGGAAGTTGCAGACCTAAAGCAACGCGCCAAAGATTTTATAGCTAACCCATATAATGATGAAAAACTTCCGGAAAAGAGAGCGAAAGATGTTGAGTTTTTCGGAAATGTAATGGTTACAGCAAATCATGTGGTGTCGTTGCAGAATGACCGTATGACCTCGTATCAGGTATATATAGCAGTTCAAAATGAACTGGTAGCTGCTTATAATGAACTGAGAAATGAAAAATCTCAGGAAAAATGGCAGAGAAACTATGATGAGCTGGAAGAGGCACAACAAAAAGCTATACGTGATATTTATCCTCAGAAGATATCTGAGGCTGAACCTAAAGTCTATGGAGGAAGAAATTAATGGGAAAATTTAGTAAATCGGGCAAACGTGAAATGCCTGCGTTAAATACTTCTTCTTTACCTGACCTTATCTTTACTCTGTTGTTCTTCTTTATGATTGTAACAACAATGCGTGAGGTAACGTTGAAAGTAGAATTTAAGGTTCCGCAAGGTACTGAACTTGAGAAACTTGAGAAAAAATCATTGGTAACCTTCATCTATGTAGGAAAACCAATGGAAGAGTATCGGGGAAAAATGGGGTCTGAAAGCCGCATTCAGTTAAATGACCAATTTGCTGAGGTAGCAGAAATTCAAGACTTCGTTGCTCAGGAAAGAGAAACAATGAAAGAAGAGGAACGAGCATATATGACAATATCTTTGAAGATCGATCAAGAGACTAAGATGGGTATTGTGTCGGATATTAAACAGGCACTTCGTCAGGCGTATGCTTTGAAGATTAATTATTCTTCTAAATTGCGCGAATAATTAAAGAGCTTATATAAAAAAGAAGAGGATGTGCTTTTAGGTACATCCTCTTCTTTTTTATATCTATCTGTCTCTTTCCTTTATGAAAGCCTTTCTAATTTCACGGTAAAATGCCGCATAATAGGAGCTTCCCATAGTATTTTAACGCCTCGCGTAATGCTCTCTCTGCGATCGAATACATTCTTCAGGGCAACGGCAATAACATCTATATGGTTATTGGTATATACACGTCGTGGAATGGCCAGACGCAATAAATCAATTCCGCCAAAACGGTTTTCGTGTGTCACAGGGTCACGGTCGGCAAGGATGTAGCCTATTTCGCAACCACGAATGCCTGCTTCCAGATATAATTCGATGGTCAATGTCTGGGCGGGGAATTCTTCTTTAGGCACATGCGTAAGTACTTTAGGTGCATCCACAAAAATAGCATGTCCACCGGCAGGGCGTTGATAAGGAATACCAAATTCATCTAAGCGTTCGGCCAGATAAGCTACTTGCCGGATGCGGGTTTCCAGGTTATCGAATTCTGTATTTTCGTCCAATCCTATGGCAAGGGCATTCATGTCGCGACCGTTCATACCGCCATACGTCAGATACCCTTCATATTGTACACAGTAACCTTTGGCGCCTTCGTACCATTCTTCTTTGCGTGTAGCAATAAATCCGCCCATGTTTACAATTCCGTCTTTCTTCGCACTCATGGTCATACCATCGGCTAAGTCGAACATCTCACGGCTGATTTCTTTGATTGTTTTATCCTTATATGCTTCTTCTCTTGTTTTAATGAAATAGGCATTTTCGGCAAAGCGGGCAGAGTCAAATAATACAGGTTTGTTGTATTTATCAGCTAAGCAGCGTATATCTTTCATGTTCTGCATAGATACAGGCTGTCCGCCGGCTGTATTGTTTGTTATGGTTACAATGATAAAAGGTATGCGATCAGCGTATTTGATCAATGCATCTTCCAGTTTCTTAATATCAACGTTTCCTTTAAATGGCAGTTCGAGTTGTGTGTCTTTCGCTTCGTCTATGGTACAATCCAGTGCAATGGCTTTGCGCCCTTCAATATGGCCTTTGGTGGTGTCAAAGTGAGAGTTTCCGGGGATAACATCACCTTCGTGCACCAAATAGGAGAATAATACATTCTCGGCTGCCCTACCTTGATGGGTAGGAATTACATAGTCAAAACCGGTAATCTGTTTGATCATGGCTTTCAGGTTGAAGAACGAGCTGGCTCCTGCATAGCTTTCATCACCCACCATCATTGCAGCCCATTGCTGGTCGCTCATTGCTCCTGTTCCGGAATCTGTGATAAGGTCGATATATACTTGGTCGGATGTGAGTTGAAACACATTGTAGTGTGCCTTTTTTATCCACTCTTCGCGCTCTTCGCGCGTACTCTTACGAATGGCTTCCACCATCTTTATTTTCCATGATTCGGCAAATGGTAATTCCATATAAATTAGATTTTAAATTGACAATAAGTCGCAAATGTAATTGCGAACGTGTTTATTTACGCCGAAAATAGTAAAATAAATCCAAATGGGGAGGATTTTTCTGACTTTTTGAAATTAAATAATCTTTTTATGCTTTTACTCCATATACCGATTCGTGTATTCGTTTTCTTATA
The DNA here is from genome assembly GCF_010500995.1 of Bacteroides sp. 224. Lineage (GTDB taxonomy): Bacteria > Bacteroidota > Bacteroidia > Bacteroidales > Bacteroidaceae > Bacteroides. Next base: position 71,209 of record NZ_QVMK01000018.1, read on the forward strand.
CTTTCAAAATCTTTGTCGGGATTCATATTTCCATTTACCATCAATCGCATAGGAAGAGGTTCGTAACCTGTTCTATAGGGTGGTTGAAAGTACTCTAAATCCCAGAAAGTAAATCCTTGCCTTTTATAGAAGTTTATGCGTCTTTGTGCCATTTCTTCGTCGGGTAGTTCAACTTCGAGTACGATGGGCTGCTTCAGCTCTTCTTTTAATAGGGCGAGTAACTTCTGTCCATAACCTCCGTTTCGCTGAGAGGGGTCGATGGCGAAGTGCTCTACATAATAAAAAGAGCCCAGATCCCAATAGCTAATAAAGCCTACAGGCTGATCATCGCTGAATATGATATTCATAAAAAACTCACTGATAGTATCTGTGTAGTTTCTTAATACTTGCAAGTCTCTGTACTCCTCTATAGGGAAGGCATTTACCATTAATTGCTCCATGTAATTATACCACTCGGTATCTGAGGTTTTAATTGGGTGAATGTTAATCATTTGCTTTCTTCTTTATCTGTATAAAAGTGAATCATTCGCTGTAATGCACGTTGGCACACCGGACAAAATGCAGGGTGTTGATTGGTATTCATCCGGCAATTGTCTGCCGGGCGGTAGATACCTTTAGCAGAGTAGCCGCCACCTTCGAATAAACCGGCCTGCTTGGCTTCTTTCATGTCTTGCCATTTGCTTTTGAAATCTACCAGCGTGGTGATATTCTGTTCCCAAGGTTCTACCTCCAGAGAGTAGAAGTCGTTTGTGGTGTGACCGCTGTAGTAATATTCGTCGGCCAACCCACCGAAACTGTGACCAAATTCGTGCACTACCACCGGGCGAAATGCATAGTGATGTGCAGTGGTCAGTGTATATGAATTATAGATACCGCCTCCACCGTACTCTTCGGTGTTTGCCAGAATAATGATATGCTCGTAGGGGATTCCTGCCAAAGCATCATGAATGTCTTTCACTCTACCGGAAGTAAGGTATCTGTCGGAGTAGAATGTATCGAAGTGAGAACCGAAAGCCGTTTGTTTCCATATAGCTTTTCCGGGTACACTTACTCCACTGTCGGGCGAGGTGCTTTCTACGGCAATTACGTTAAACTTATTCTTTTCTGACTTAAAAGGTTCATGACTGAAAAGAGCTTCACAAGCAATCTGCGCATCTCGACGGAAGACGGCCATCTCATCTGCTGTGTATCCTTCGGCTAAGATGGCAATGTTGATGCAGTCGGTTTCGTTTCCACCCTTCAATAGATAGGTGTGGGGGGTGACATGGGCTGTTCCTTTTTGTTGAATCAAGATGTTATCGGGCTGCACTGTATGCGTCAGGCTTGCTACCACTTCTTGTTTAATATCTCGTAGTGTAATTTCAATCTCTACCGGTTTTAGCGGAAAGGGAAGCAGGAAAGTGTTCTCGAACGATCTGGATGCCGTTTGTGCCTCGTCGGTACTGATCCATTCCTGAAAGAGGGTCGAGAAAGATGTTTTGTAAATGCACTGTTTGCTTTCTGCATCGCGCATGGTTATTTGTCCGTTACCTTGAATGGGTAGTTCCGATAAGTGGTGCCTTCTTCCTGCCCATAAAGGTAGCCGCGACAGTGCATCCGGGTAGATTTCCTGCCGCGTAGCATTGCCGCAAAGTGTATAATCTACTCTCAGTGTTTGGTTGGAGAAGTAATCTTCGAACTTTTGTGCTTTCATGGGTGATAGTAATGAAAGGAGCAGAATAATGAATAGCGTTTTTTTCATCTTGGTATTTAGTTTATTAATTAATACAAAGGTAGAAACTATAATTGATAAAAAAATGGTTATATTTGTCATAATTACAACTAATAGATAACAACTATACTATGGAGCACTATCAGCCGGATACTTTAGACGAGAAGATTCTATGTTTGATAGCAAATAATGCACGCCTCCCTTTTCTGGAAGTGGCAAGAGCCTGTCATGTTTCGGGCGCAGCCATTCATCAGCGAGTACAGAGATTAACGAACCAAGGAATTCTGAAGGGAACGGAATATGTGGTCGACCCCGAAAAAATAGGCTATACCACTTGCGCTTATGTGGGGTTAAACCTAAAGAACCCCGAATTCTTCGAGGATGTAATTAAAGCACTCGAAAATATGCCCGAAGTAGTGGAATGCCATTTTACTACAGGGAAATATGATTTGCTGATTAAGTTGTATGCCAAGAGTAACAATCATTTGTTAGACATCATTCACAACAAACTTAGTCCGTTGGGGCTTTCGAGAACAGAAACAATGATCTCTTTCAGACAAGCTATCAAGAGGCAGATACCAATCGTATAGCCCTATACCGAAACTTTTCCGGCAATATGTGGGTGCGGATCGTAATTAATCAACTCGAAATCTTCAAATTGGAAATCAAATATATTCTTTATATCCGGATTGATTTTCATTTGAGGCAACGAACGTGGCTCACGGCTTAATTGAAGCTTCACTTGGTCGAGGTGGTTTAAGTAAATATGTGCATCGCCGAAGGTATGTACAAAATCTCCGGCTTCCAATCCTGTAACCTGTGCCATCATTTGGAGCAATAAGGCATAAGAAGCAATATTGAAGGGCACACCTAAGAAGATATCCGCACTTCTTTGATATAGTTGCAGGCTTAATTTGCCATTGGCCACATAAAATTGAAAGAATATATGGCAGGGAGGCAGATTCATTGTATGAAGATCGGCCACATTCCAGGCACTCACTAACATACGACGCGAGTCCGGGTTATTTTTAATTGTATTTACTACTTCCGTAATCTGGTCGATATGTCCTCCTTGATAGTCGGGCCAGGAGCGCCATTGATATCCGTAAACATGACCTAACTCGCCGTTCTCGTCTGCCCATTCATTCCAGATACGAACACCATTCTCTTGCAGATACTTTACATTCGTATCTCCTTTCAGAAACCAAAGAAGTTCATGAATAATAGATTTCAGATGGAGTTTCTTAGTGGTTAAGCAGGGAAATCCGTTTGCCAAATTAAAGCGCATTTGATGACCGAATACGCTGATAGTGCCGGTACCGGTGCGGTCTTCTTTTTGTATGCCTTCTTTTAGTACTCTATCTAATAAATCAAGGTATTGTTTCATGATGATTTTTTCGTTGTATGGAGTACAAAGATATGCAGAATCTCACAAAAAGCAGAAAAAAATGAAAGAATAGAATAGGCGTTTAACGATTAATCTGTTGTGTACATTAGATATTTGTTACCTTTGCGAGCTGTAATTGTTGAATTTAAGGTAAACTTGTATATGAAAGTAGAAAGAAAGAAATGGATAAAAAGAATTATTGCAATTGCTGCCCTTATTTTTATTGCTTTTGGCTTTTTTCCGTTAGAAAAAGCGATTGTAAGCGCTATGCCTCTTCCCACTTTGCCCGAAGAATATCGTGATTATGACCTCATAGAATATAATGAAGATTTTGAAGTAATGCGTATAGGCATCCGATATGGCGACCTTGGCGAAGATACATTAAGAACTTATCTGAATAAAAACGGTCAGCATATATTTTTTCTCAAATTAGGTAACTATTGGAAGCTCTATAATTGGACCGATAACGAAAGACCAATGATACTTCAGTTGCAGACAGATGCGTCTGTCGATGAAAACGGGTACATAGTTAAAGACAGTATGTATTGCTCTTGGTTCGAGAATGGTGATACGGCATTCTATCGGGCAACACCGATAGAAGAGATAACCAGTATTGAGGAATTCGAACAGTATTATCATCGTGCCGATTTCCTTAAACAATATCAAAAAAAAGACGCGGCAGGTGGAAAAACTGTCGGGCGTGGAGTAATAATGTCTATAGAGCGTGAATGGTATTATGCGAACTTGCATACTTCGCTTAATAAACTCAAAGGCAGTGAAAGAATGGGCAATAAAAGTCTGCCAAACCCAACGCTTGCGATCGAAACCGTCGAAGATCCTGTTAGACTTAAATTCAAGACTTTCCCTCAGACGATAGGTGTAGTGAAATTTTGTTTCTTCGACCGAGAAAAATATTTATGTAACTACTTTCTGGGTAACTTCCTAAGACTTTTTGCGCTGCCATCTACAGGATTGCAGAGAAATAAGCCTTTTGCTATCAATCGTCGCTGGTCCGGCGAAGTTTACTACGATGTTTCGCTGAATGGTGCTGTATTGAAATTTAAGGATATAGTTTCTAAACCTTGTGCAAAAGATTATAGTATTTATTTCTCACTTAAACAATTCGAGAATCTTTCAATACTTCAAATGAGCGCTCTCGACAGCGACGCTAGTTCAATTTATTTTATAAGGAATAAATAACGGCTCTCTATATAAAAGGACTAAGTATATTAGCAAACCAGCCAACAAACCGTCTCCATCGCGAGCGTTCTTGCCAGTACTCTTCTGTCATGATGATGCTTTGTTCCTTATCATTTTCGAATAAGTCCATAAGCTCTTCGGTAGTTTCCTTATTGAAGATAAATGCGTTTGCTTCATAATCATAACGAAGGCTACGGCTGTTTAGGTTGGTGGAACCTACTGTACAGAAAGATTCATCAACCATCATAATTTTAGAATGGTGGAAGCCATCCTGATAAATATAAATGATAGCCCCTCTTTCCATAAATCTGTGCGAGATATGAAAAACGGCATCAGGCGTAAAAGGAATATCAGACTTTTCGGAGATCATTATCTCTACATCTACTCCTCTTTTCAATGCTTTCTTCAGTGCTTTTTTTATAGATTGAGTAGGAGTAAAGTAAGGATTAACAATCTGTATTTTGGAATCGGCTTCATTGATTGATTCCACAATGGCGCGTCTCAACGTCTTGGGGTCTTTTCTTGGATACCTGTCTACAATGGCTATTGTTTTGTTTCCTTTGTTGCCGGCAGTTTCGGGGTAGTAAATGTCTCCTTGGATGCCCTGTTTGGTTTGCTTATTCCACATTTTGAGGAAAATATCCTGCAAGTCTTTTACGGCACTTCCTTCAATACGCGTATGCATATCTCTCCATTTGCCAATCTCGGGCAATCCCTGAATGTAATAATCGGCTACATTCATGCCGCCGGTATAGCCTACTTTACCATCTAATACTACAATTTTTCGATGGTCGCGATGGAACACATGATTGATATAAGGGAAGTTGATAGGATCGAACTTAACAATCTCGATGCCTTGCTCGCGGATAGCTTTCAGGTGCTTTTTCTTTAAAGGCTTGTTGTTGGAACTGTTTCCGAAGGCATCGAACATAAGCCGTACTTTGACTCCCTCTTTGGCTTTCTGAACTAAGAGTCCAAACATTTCCGAAGCAATAGAGTCGTTTCGGAAATTGAAATACTCCATGTGTATATGGTGTTTGGCTTCTTTGATGTGAGCAAAGAGGTCAACAAATTTCTCTGTTCCGCTGGGTAATAGCGTTACACTGTTATCATGCGTTACGTGTATATTGTGCTCAGTTAAATACTGTATGACGAGCGAGTCTGAGTTCTGTGCTTTACCGAGGAGAGTGATAAAACAGAGAACAATAATAATATGTAGTTTCAATGTTTTGTTAAGTTTGTTTTTTCGGTCGCAAAGATAGCCATAAAAAATATTATAGGCAATTTTGTAGAGGAAGATAGAATTATTTTTAATATTTGCATTCAGTAATTGTAAACAGATGAATATACCAATCGATTTTATAGAACAAACCCGTACTTTGCTGGGTGATGCCGAATGTGATAAACTTATCAATGCGTTGGCCGAAAACTCTCCCGTAAGCCTTCGGTTAAATTCCTCTAAATGGAAGAATTGTCAACAAGAAATACCTGATACGCTGACCGATAGAGTGCCTTGGTGCGATACGGGATTCTATCTGGACGAGCGACTGACGTTTACCTTCGATCCGCTTTTTCATGCCGGGGCTTACTATGTGCAGGAGGCTTCGTCCATGTTTCTCGAACAGGCGGTGAAAGCCTACTTCTCTCAGCCTGCCACCGTCTTGGATTTATGCGCTGCGCCGGGAGGTAAGTCAACCCATTTGCGCAGTTGTCTGCCCGGAGGAAGCTTACTTGTGGCCAATGAGGTAATTCGGAGCCGTTCTCAAATATTGGCAGAAAATATCACCAAGTGGGGGCATACCGATGTGGTGGTAACCAATAACGATCCGGCCGACTTCTCTTCTTTGTACTCCTTCTTTGATGCCATTGTGGCGGATGTTCCGTGCTCGGGCGAGGGTATGTTTCGCAAAGATCCCGAATCGATGAAAGAGTGGAGCTTGGCAAATGTGGAAATCTGCCGGCAGCGTCAGCGGCGTATCATTGCAGATGTGTGGCCTTCGCTAAAGCCCGGTGGGCTTCTATTATACAGCACCTGTACCTACAATACTAAAGAGAACGAGGAAAATGTAGCTTGGATCAGCGAAGAGTTGGGCGCAGAAATACTCCCGATACAGACATCGGGATTCCCGGAGATTACAGGAAATCTGTTGGGAGAAGATTTTCCCGTTTATCGTTTCCTCCCTCATAAAACGAAAGGCGAAGGTTTCTTTTTGGCCGTTTTGCGTAAACATGAAGATGCGTCTGTTCGCGAAGCAAATTTAAAGAAACACAAAAATAGCAAGTTCGACTTTAAAGAGCAATGGCTGAAAGACTCGAATCGTTTTCAATTGCTTTTAAACGGACAGACGGTTTCTGCTCTACGTGAAGAATATGTGGGCAAAGCGGCTTTGTTGCAACAAGAATTGCGTATTGTTCAGCGTGGAGTTGCGTTAGGAGAAATAAAAGGCAAGGATGTTGTTCCGGCTCACGCATTGGCTATGAGTAATGAATATGCTTCGGGTTCCTTTTTCGTTTGGGAGATTTCTTATGAAGATGCTATTGCTTATTTGCGCAAAGAAGCCATTGTATTAGATGACGAAGTTCCTAAGGGCTATATCTTACTCACTTATCGTCAACTACCACTGGGTTTTGTGAAGAATATAGGTAACAGAGCTAATAATCTTTATCCGCAGGAGTGGAGAATCAGAACCGGATTTATGCCGGAGAGTATTAAATGTTTGTAGTACAGAATAGGATAGTTAAATAAATAGTTATACTTTTGTATAGGGTCATATAGAAATAAAATAGAGATTGAAACCATGAATATTAATCGCAAGCTTCCTATAGGGATACAGACATTTGAAAGAATACGTACCGAGAACTTTCTGTACGTTGATAAAACTGCTATGGTTTATCAACTTGTATCTGCTGCAACACCTTATTTCCTCAGTCGCCCCCGGCGTTTTGGTAAGAGTTTGCTTATCTCTACCTTCGAGTCTTACTTTGAAGGACGGAAAGATCTTTTCGAAGGGCTTGCCATAGCAGAGTTGGAAAAGGATTGGATTCAATACCCGGTTTTACACCTTGATTTGAATGCGGAGAAATATGATGCACCCGAGCGGCTTAACATAATCATTAATAGTTATCTGGCCCGATGGGAAAAAAAATATGGACGCAGTGAAGATGAAGATTCTCTTGCTACCCGTTTTACCGGTGTTATTCGTCGGGCTTACGAACAAACCGGTCGTGGCGTTGTGGTATTAATTGATGAATACGACAAGCCCCTGCTGCAAGCTATGCTTAATGAACCTCTACTGGAGGAGTATCGCCGCATACTGAAAGCCTTTTATGGAGTACTGAAAAGTGCCGACCGCTACTTACGCTTCGTATTCCTGACAGGAGTTACCAAGTTTGCACAGGTAAGCGTGTTTAGCGACTTGAATCAGTTGAATGATATTAGTATGGATTCATCGTATGCTACTCTTTGTGGTATTACAGCCGAAGAATTGGTAGAGGTGTTTACTCCGGAAATACATCAGTTAGGAAGTAATTATCAATTATCTTTTGATGAAACAGTCAATAAAATGGCTGCTCAATATGATGGGTATCACTTTTGTGAGAATTCTCCGGGTATGTTCAACCCATTCAGTGTATTGAACGCGCTGCAAAAAAAGAAGTTCGATAATTATTGGTTCCACACCGGCACCCCTACTTTCTTGGTAGAGCTATTGAAGGAAAGCGATTACGACCTTCGTTTATTAATAGATGGCATAGAGACGGATTCCTCTTCTTTCTCCGAATACCGTGCAGAAACGAGTAATCCTATTCCTATGATTTACCAAAGCGGTTATCTCACCATAAAGGATTACGACCCACGTTTTGCCCTTTACTTATTGAAGTTCCCTAATGATGAGGTGCAGTATGCCTTCTTAAAGTTCTTGTTACCATTCTACTCCCGTATCAATGAGAACGAACGAGGTTTCTTTATCGGCAAATTTGTTCAGGAGTTAGAACGCGGAGATATCCCTTCTTTCATGGAACGTTTAAAAGCTTTCTTTGCCGACATCCCTTACGAATTGAATGATAAAACAGAGCGACACTACCAAGTAGTGTTCTACTTAGTATTTAAACTTCTGGGTGAATATATCGGTGCAGAAGTGAGTAGTGCTCGTGGTCGTGCCGATGCCGTAGTGAAAACGAGTGATTATATCTATGTCTTTGAATTCAAATTGAATGGTAGTGCCGAAGCAGCATTACAGCAGATTGATGAAAAAGGATATCTATTACCATATACTGTTGATGGCAGGGAACTGATAAAGATTGGAGTAGATTTCAATAAAGAAGAAAGGAATATTGGTAGCTATTTGGTGGGTTAGAAAGTTCCTTATGATACTCACAAGCTTGAGTACAAACACTCAAAGGCATTGAGAACAAACACTCAAAGGCTTGAGTACAAACACTCAAAGGCTTGAGAACAAATACTCAAAGGCTTGAGTATAGATACTTAAGGGCTTGAGATTTTTTTCTCAAGCCCTTGAGAAAAATGAGAATCCGCCTATCTGATTTATAGCCTGTTGCGATAGATCTTCGCCATCGCCTTTTGGTATTGATTCTGTAGCTCCAGATAGTTCAGTTTGCTTTGGTAGATAACAGATACTTCTACAAAATACTCAATCATGGATATTTCTCCGCCAGTTAAAGCCTGTTTCAGTAGTTCCAAATCAGACTGTGCCTGGAAAGTCTTTTCATATTCCTGCATGGAGCTTCTTAATGCTCCGGCTTCTTCATAAAGTTGAGCTAATTCAGATTCTATCTGTAAAGAGGTATTTTCCTTTTGGTAAGATAAGTTCAATGTTTGAGCCTTAGCCATTTTAACTTTGTTCTTATTTTCGAAGATGGGAATGGAGAAGCCTACTACAAACCCGTTGAAAGGATCTCCCGATTCCGTGTTTCTGCGATATCCCAATTCTAATTTAGGCAACCACTGCGATTTGTTGACAGTAACTTGTTGACGTGCCGCGGCTACTTCTTTATTTATAGATTGCAACTCGAAATCGGTAGCTATTACCTCTGCCTTTAGCTCTTGTAAGTTTTCAGGGAAATGAACGACCGGATAGTCTGTTTCTTCAAAAACAATGACTTCATTGCCATTGAGCATTCTAAGCTCTTTCATCTTGTTTTGCAAAGTCGTTTCATTCATCGTTGCCTCTGTTTTCACGTTCAGCAATTCGAGGTTAATCTTATTGGTTTCAATAATATTGGCATCGCCGGCCTCCAATCGTTGTGTGTACATGTTCGAGAGTTGTTGCGCATTTTTAAGACGTTCATCTAAAATGAGCTTTTGCCTGCGTAACATGATGATGTCCAGACAAACCTCTTTGGCTTGAAGCAGCAGGTCGCGACGAATGATATCTGCCTGACCATCGAATGTTCCCATCTTTAATTTGTTCAGTTTATGACGACTGGCATACAATGTAGGGAAATCGAAAGATTGGGAGATCACCATTTCGCTGACCGTTGCATCACTATTCTTTTTGCCCCACAGGTGCGCATAAGAAACAGTTGGGTCCGGCAGGTTATTATCGGTTTTCGCCTCTAATTTTTGCGATTGGATCAGGCTTTCATTGGCTTTCAATTCTTTATTGTTTTGCTCAATCTCATTCAATATCCGATCTATGGAACTGGTTTGTGCCTGCGCTCCCATCGTTAGGAAGAGCGCGGCAGTGAATATAAATTGTTTCATACATTTTCTCCTTTCTTTTTAGTATGCATCATCAGATAAACAATGGGGATGATGAACCCATTTAATAAGGTAGAAGTCAACAATCCGCCTAAAATTACTTTGGCCATTGGGCTTTGAATCTCGTTACCCGGCAAATCACCGTTCAATGCCAGTGGGATAAGTGCCAGGGCCGAGGTTAAGGCAGTCATAAGTATAGGATTCAATCGGTCTAAAGAACCGTGAATGATGCTGTCGTACAGTCCCATGCCTTCTTCACTTTGTAAATGGTTGTAACGGCTTACCAATAACATCCCGTTTCGGGTGGCAATACCAAACAAAGATATAAAGCCGATAATGGCAGGAATACTGATTTCGCCCGTAGTGAAAAGAAGAATAAAGACTCCTCCGATAAGTGCCAATGGAAGGTTCAGCAAGATAATACCCGATTGTTTTACATTGCGGAACTCATTAAACAGCAATAAGAAAATAACGATAATAGACATGATAGAAGTCAGCAATAGTGTACGGCTGGCTGCTTGTTCACTTTCAAACTGTCCGCCATATTCTATGTGATATCCTTCCGGCAGAGAGATTTGTTCATCTACCAGTTTTTGAATGTCATTAACTACGCTACGCAAATCCCGGTCGGCTACATTAGCGGAGATAACGATCTTTCGTTTTACATTTTCTCTACTAATTGTGTTGGGACCCATCGACGAGCGAATATCCGCGATATAATTCAATGGCACTTTTTTACCGTCGCCCGTATCAATCATTAAATCAGCGATTTGGTTTGCTTTATCACGATTTTTATCGTTTACTTTAACGGTTAAATCAAAGCTTTTCCCATGTTCGTACACCTGAGATATTACCTCTCCGGCAAAGTTTACATTGACAAACTCCGAGAATTCGGGCATGCTGATGCCGTACTTCGCCATGATTTCCCGTTTAGGTGTAATTTTCAGTTGAGGGCGTTCTATCTGTTGCTCCACATTTAAGTCGGCAATACCTTCAACGCCGGCAATGCTGCTTTTAATTTCATTTCCTAAAGCAAACATTTTATTCAAATCATCTCCAAAGAGTTTGATGGCGATGTTAGCCTGAGTTCCCGATAACATAGCATCAATACGATGGCTGATGGGTTGCCCTATTTCTATATTAGCTCCTGTAATGGTACCTAACTTTTCGCGTACTTCCGCCATGAACTCACTGCGTGATCTCTTACCTAACTCGAAAGGCGCTTCAATCTCAGAAGTATTCACTCCTAAGGCATGTTCGTCGAGCTCGGCGCGTCCGGTTTTGCGGGCTACGGTTTGTATTTCAGGGATTGTTAATAGAAGCATCTCTGCGCGATGCCCCATTTTGTCGGATTCCTCAAGAGAGATACCGGGCAAAGAACTAACGTTAATTGTTAGAGAGCCTTCATTAAATGGGGGCAGGAAGCTGCGTCCCAATGTGAAAAAGCAGATCAGGGCTACCAGGAATAAACCAATGGTACTTCCTAATATTAGGCGTTTATGCTTAAGCGTCCAAACAAGTGCTTTTTCATATATCCCTTTCAGATAAATGGCAATGAATGATTCTTTCAGCGTTTTGTTTCCTTTATTGTTGTCCAGCAGATAGCTACAAAGCACAGGAGTAAGCGTAAGCGCTACTACCGTTGATGCCGATAATGCTACAATAAAAGCAATACCCAGCGGCACTAACATACGTCCCTCCATACCCGATAAGAAAAAGAGAGGTACAAAGCTGGCTACAATAATCAGGGTAGAATTCAATATAGGCATACGTACTTCCTTAGAAGCATTGAATACTACTTGAATGATGGATTCCTGTTCTTCTTGTGGTTTTAGCTTATTCTCGCGCAGACGCTTGAATACATTTTCCACATCTACAATGGCATCATCTACCAGTGAACCGATGGCTATGGCCATCCCTCCTAAACTCATTGTATTAATGGTAAGACCCATATAGTGCAATACCAGAATAGAAACAAGCAGAGAGAGTGGGAGAGTAACTAACGAAATAACCGTAGTCCGTACATTCCCCAGGAACAAGAATAAAATAATAACTACGAAAATACCCCCTTCCAGCAAAGAGCGTTGCACATTACCGATAGAACTTTCTATAAACCGGCTCTGACGGAAAATGTTGGTAGATACTTTCACATCAGGAGGTAGATTCTTTTGCAGATCTTGCAGGGAAGCTTCTAATTTATCCGTCAGTTCCAATGTACTGGTGGCTGGCTGTTTGGTTACAGTCAATAACACTGCGGCTTTTCCTCTTTCGGAGGCTGTTCCCAGTTTGGGAGTTTTAGCTCCGATGCCTATATCAGATATATCTTCTAATAGTACGGGGATATTATCAGTGTTTTTAACCATCACCTTTCCCAATTGCTCCAATAGAGTAGTTGAAAGCATACCACGAACAATGTATTCGTTACCAAATTCGTACAATACTCCGCCATTGGCGTTTTGATTCATGCCTCGGGTGGCAGTCATCACCTCATCCAAAGAAACGTTGTAATGTTTCATCCGTTCGGGAGACAGCAATATCTGATATTCTTTCAGATCGCCACCCAATACAGCAACTTGCGCCACCCCTCCGGTAGAAAGTAGTCGTGGACGAATCGTCCAATCGGCAATGGTACGCAGATCGAGCATGGAAGTTGAATCCGCAGTCAACCCTATAATGAGCATTTCTCCCAGAATGGAAGATTGCGGACCCAGCGTAGGATTGCCAACATTGGGAGGCAAAGACTCATTGACTATCAAAAGTTTTTCCGAAACAATCTGGCGAGCCAGGTAAATATCAGTGCCCCAATCAAACTCCACCCATACTACCGAAAAGCCTGTAGTGGAGGAAGAGCGTACACGGCGTACGCTGGTAGCCCCGTTTACTGCTGTTTCGATGGGGAAAGTGACTAATTGTTCTACTTCCTCGGTGGCCATACCGTTGGCTTCGGTCATGATAACTACCGTAGGAGCGTTCAAATCCGGAAATACGTCTACTTCTGTGTTTACGGCGGTATAAAGTCCGCCAATAATCAGAAGCACGGATGCTGCTAATATAATGAGACGATTATTTAGCGAATATTTTATGATTTTATTTAAAAATCCAGCCTCTCCCCGGCCCTCTCCTAAGGAGAGGGAGGAGGGAGTTACATTCTTTTTTGTTTTGTTCATTGTTTACTAAATTTATTCATACTGAGACTTTCAGATAAAAGGGAGAGGCTTTAATGTTCATGGCTGTGTGCCGGTAATACATTACTTGCAGAAGCAAGTTTTACCTGATAAGCTCCGTGAGTTACAATACGCTCTCCGGCAGATATTCCGGTTAGTATTTGTATGCTTTCACCATTATCTGCTCCTAAGGTGACTTCCTGTTTTTTATAACATTCATCATCCAATTGTTGATATACAAAGAAGCTTCCTTGTTCTTCTGTCAATGCGCTATGCGGCAGCGAAATCACATTATTTATAGGAGAAGAAAGCAGATAGATTTCCACAAATGAGCCGGGAAGAATATCTCCTTTGTTGTCGAACTCAAATGTTACAGGTACATAATAAGAATTATCTCCTGCTGCTTTTCCAAAGGAAAGTAAACGCCCCCCAAGATCATTTAACTGATATACTGCATTATTATAAGGAGTCTTAAAGTTGGCAGAGCTTATAGTATGCAGATGGCTGTAATATTTCTCGGATACTTCTGCGCGAAGGAATAATTTACGGTTTTGTGTAATACTTACTACCGGTTGTCCCACTTCTACATAATCTCCTTCTTTTACCAGGATGTTTTTAACAAAGCCTGTAATGGGAGAAATAATCATTTGACCGCCGGTAGAATGGTTTTTAGCTACTGCTTCATAGCTGATACGGGCATTCTGATATTCAAGTTCAGCCTGATTAAAGTCTTTCTCAGATACAATTTTGTTTTTAACCAATGCCTGCATGCGTTCAAACTCTTTTTGAGCTTTCTCAAATGTAACACGAGCCTTCTGAATAGGATCACCGTCTACCATATTTTTGGCAGATACAGTAAGTAAAGAACTACCTTTATTAACGCTCATACCTTCCAACAAACGGTTGCGGAAAGAAACAACACCTGCCACTGTGGCTACGGCTGTGGCTTCATCTCCTTGTGCAGCAAGAACTTGTCCGCTGGTTTTTATTACCTGATTGAATGTGCCGGGCTTAATTACTGCCGATTTAACTCCGGCTGCTTCTGCTTTTTCTTTGGAAAGTACAATTTCATCACTGTTTCCCTCTTCATGACTATGCCCGTGATTGTGGTCGTGATCGTGGTCATGATTGTGTTCTTGGTCATGGTCGTGGTCATGATCACATCCTTCATGGTTATGTGAAGTTGTTTGTTGAGCATGAGCACTGTGATCATGGTTATGTCCTTCGTGATTGTGCGAGTCTGCTTTAGAACGACTCTGGCAGGAACCCAGCAAGAAAAGTCCGAGAACTCCTACGAATATAAGTTTCTTCATAATAGATATGATTAATAAAATTAGTTTGTTATTTAAAATTGGTTGATATTAAATCTTCTGTGATAGATACGCGGAAAAAGCGGAATGAACGGAAGAACGCGGAAAAGATAAATATTTGATTATCAATTAATACGGATTTGCCCGGGAATATTAAATTAAAATTCCGCGTTCATCCGCTCATTCCGCTTTTCCGCGTATCCATTATTCCGATACGTAGAATCGAAGCTAAAGAGCCTTAGCAAGAAACAGGAGGTGCACGAAGCCCTGCGGCACGTGTAATAAACGTGCCGTGAAGCGATTCCCGATAGACATGATCATTATAATCGTCAGGATCTATGGGTTGTGTGATTAGTTTAAAAGTAGATTCAACAAGCAGAAAGACCATAGGAACCCAATCGAATTCTGCTATAAAATTTGCTTGTTGACGAGCCGATTCGGCATTAATGTTTTGGGTAAGACAATTGTTTGTACAACAAGGATCATCTCCCGGATGGTGGTGATGATGACCATGATGGTGGCAACCACAATCATTTTCTTTTATATCATCTTTCATGCAAATAATACCATTCCCATGATGATGATGGGGGATGGTTGGCATAACAACAAGTATCATACTCATTGTTAATAGAAAGATGGATATAAAAGTCTTTATCTTCATTGGGGTACAAAAGTAGGAGATTCAAATCTTAAAACCAAATAATCAAGATGCAACTTGGTTGCAAAGATTGATTAATGAATCTCTCATTTTTTCTCTAACTCTCTTAATGAGTCCATTTTCTTCTTTTCCAGGAATTCGTAGATTCCACTGAGGTGTTCAGTTACTTTTTTGTTACCAAACTCATATACTTTCGTTACCAGTCCGTCGAGGAAATCGCGGTCATGAGATACTACGATCAATGTTCCGTCGAAATCTACCAAGGCTTGTTTCAGTATATCTTTGGTTTTCAGGTCTAAGTGATTGGTAGGCTCATCGAGAATTAACAGGTTGACCGGTTCCAATAGTAACTTGATCATAGCTAAGCGAGTACGTTCTCCACCCGAAAGCACTTTCACTTTCTTGGTCGATTCTTCTCCTCCAAACATGAAGGCACCCAACAAATCGCGTATTTTATTGCGGATATCTCCTTTAGCAACATCGTCGATGGTTTGGAATACGGTGAGGTTTTCATCTAATAAAGAAGCCTGATTCTGTGCGAAATAGCCAATTTGTATATTATGGCCTAAAGTCAATGTACCATCATGGTCAATCTCTTTCATGATACATTTTACAAGCGTTGATTTTCCTTCTCCGTTTTTACCGACGAAAGCAACTTTATCTCCTCGCTCGATGGTGAGAGAAGCATTACGAAAAACCAACTGATCGCCATAAGACTTGCCTACCGCATCCATAATAACCGGATAATTACCCGAACGTGGAGAAGGAGGGAATTTTAGGCGCAATGCAGAAGTATCTTCCTCGTCCACTTCCAAAATCTCCAGTTTTTCGAGCATCTTCACACGGCTTTGCACCTGTAAAGTCTTTGAATAAGTTCCTTTGAAACGCTCGATAAACTCTTTTGTTTCCGCAATAAACTTTTGTTGTTCTTCAAAAGCCTTTTGTTGTTGTATACGACGATCCTGACGTAATTCAAGATATTTGGAATAGTTAACTTTATAATCATAGATGCGTCCCATTGTCACTTCAATGGTACGAGTGGTGATGTTATCTACAAACTTACGGTCGTGGCTGATTACGATTACAGCCTTGGCGCTATTGATCAGAAAATCTTCCAACCATTGAATAGATTCAATATCCAGGTGATTGGTAGGCTCATCCAATAAAAGTACATCCGGTTTTTGGAGTAAGAGTTTGGCTAATTCAATACGCATACGCCATCCTCCACTGAAATCGCTGGTTGGTTTATTGAAATCTTCGCGACTGAAACCTAATCCCAATAAGGCTTTTTCAACATCTTCTTCGTAGTTGGTAGCATCAATGGTATAGAACTTTTCGCTTAAAGCAGATACTTTTTCTATGAGCTCCATATAGCTGTCGCTCTCGTAATCGGTACGGGTTTCCAGCTCTTTGTTGAGTAGTTCTATTTCGGCTTCCATGCGGTGCAGATGCGCAAAAGCTTGTGCTGTTTCTTCGAATACAGTTCTTCCGTCTTCCGTCATTAGGTGTTGAGGTAAGTATGCAATAACGCATTCTTTGGGTGCAGAGATCTTTCCTTTGGAAGCAGCTCTTACACCGGCCAATATCTTTAATAGGGTACTCTTACCTGCACCATTCTTTCCCATAAGGGCGATGCGGTCTTTTTCATTAATAACGAAAGAAACATCTGAGAATAGGGTTGTTCCACCGAACTCAACAGTTAGTCCATCAACTGAAATCATACTTTAATTGAAATTTGAGGCGCAAAGATAAACATTTATATCGTTTTTTTTTCTAACTTGCACCCAAAACCTGCTATTTCAGAAATATACGAAGATACAGACTTATGGAAATGGAAAAAAATGCTGACGGTATACGTCCATTGATCTTAGTTGCGGAAGATGATGATAGTAATTTCAAATTAATTAAAGCTATTATAGGGAAAAAGTGTGATATCGTTTGGGCGCGAAACGGACAGGAAATGGTAGAATTGTTTACTCAGCACCAGTCTGAAGCCTCGGCTATTCTGATGGATATTAAAATGCCTGTTATGACGGGGTTGGAGGCTACTCAAATTATTCGTGAAATGTCTTCTGATATTCCTATCATTATGCAAACTGCTTATGCATTTAGTTCTGATAAAGAAAATGCAATGAACGCAGGGGCTACAGAGGTTTTGGTAAAGCCTATTACTTTAACTATTCTGAGAAATTGTTTATCGAAATACTTCCCCGAAATACAGTGGTAATAAAATATTAGCGTTTATTCGTCTACTTGAAATCTCATACTTACTTTCATCAGATTAATGGTATAAGTCACCACGTTTTGAGCTTCCTGAAGCATTGTAAGGTATACCAAACTTACCTTGATACTGTTGTTTTGACTTTGAATACGTTGTAACTCTTCGCGTTTAAGTGCAGATAGCTGATTGTTCAATGTATTTGATAAGCGAATATCTTCTTTAAGGTTGTCATAATCGTTGTTCTTTATTTTTTCGGAACAAGAATGTATTAACTCAACTATTCTACCGGAAAGTTCATTGAACTCTTCTTTTTGTGTTTGGTTTAGTGGGTTGAAGTTGTTGTCGATATGCTCTAATGCAGGTTCGCATAATCGGTCTATGGTGTATACTAATTCGCCTGCGAAGTCGTTTCCTTGATAGTAATACAATCCTTTTTCGAACAAGGTAGTGTTATCAAGATGAGACATTGCCATGGCACCTATTCTCCGCATTTGTTTAATAAGTTGTTTTTCGAACTTAATAGCTCCTTTGCTTTTTCGCAGTCCTCTCAAGTTTTCATCAATAAAAGAAGTTATAATGCGATTGAAGTTTTCTTCGGCAAAATCGAGAACCTTTCCTAATTCTTCGCGGGTATGTATGCGTAATAGTCTTAAAGCGTCACCGCTATTGGTGCTACGCATTAGTTGAGTAACGGTTTCGCTTACCTCTTCTTTTTTCTTTTTCTTGCTGAACATGGCTTGGCTACGAATCAGCATGAAAGCTGCAATGCCTGATAGGATTAAGATTGCTGCTGTTCCACCATAGTGAATAATTAGTGCAACAAAGAAACATAAGGTAAATGCGGCTCCGGCAGTAAGAAACCAACCACCTACAACAGATAAAACACCGGTGATGCGGAATACGGCAGAATCTCGTCCCCATGCACGGTCGGCAAGCGATGTACCCATAGCTACCATAAATGTTACATACGTAGTAGATAAAGGAAGTTTGAGCGATGTTCCCAATGCGATAAGTAATCCGGCAACAACCAAATTGACAGAGGCACGTACCAAATCGAAAGCGGCACCATCGGCAATAATGGCTTCGTCTTTACGAAAACGCGTATCTGCCCATTGCTTTGTTTTTTCCGGTATCCATTTGGATATACTGCTTCCTATATTCAGGCTGAGGCGTACAAAGGTTCTTGCCATTGGAGTGCTGCCGAACATTTCTTCTCCTTCGTCCTGACGAGATAAATCTACAGATGTTTTTATTACATTGTGAGCTTTCTTGGAAGTAAACAATGCATAAACCATAATAGCTCCTGCTCCTACCAGAAAGTACCAAGGGGTGGAGGCAGAACCTAATAAGGAAGTCATTAAGAAATTATCGGGAGTAACTCCCGGACCTTGGGCCACAAAGTCAATGTATGATGAATAGCCTGCCAATGGCACACCGATGAAGTTTACTAAGTCATTTCCGGCAAATGCAAGTGCCAAGGCAAATGTTCCTAATAATACCACTACCTTAAATACATTAACTTTGAGCCAATGTAATATCTGCATAAGTATCGTGAAGAAGAGGAAACTGTAACCCACAAGCATTAAGGTGTTTTCCTGAATCCATTGCTTGTTCTCGGCTGTCATGAAAGCACTGTCTTTTAAACCTTTAATCAACATAAAGTAAATGATTGCTGTTGCTGCAATACCTCCGAATAAGGCGATGCTGTACTTCATCCTTTTTTTGTAATTGAAGGTAAAGACGAGCCGGGCTATGTATTGAATAAACGTACCAAAGAAGAAAGCGATGGCCACCGATATAAATATAGCCATGATAACCGAGAGTGCTTTATCGGTATTTATCAGATCTCCTAAACCTATGCTGTCGTCATTATACACTTTGATTAGTGATATGGCAAATGTGGCTCCTAAAAGTTCGAATACCATAGATACCGTTGTGGATGTGGGTAAGCCCAGAGAGTTAAAGGTGTCTAATAGTACTACATCCGTCAGCATAACGGCCAGTAGTATGCACATAATTTCTGCAAAATAGAAGTTTTGCGGTTGATAGATACCATGCCGGGCAATATCCATCATGCCATTAGAGAGCGATGCTCCTACAAATATACCGATGGCAGCAATAAATAGCACCGTTTTAAAGGGGGCAGCTTTGGCTCCGATAGCAGAGTTTAAGAAATTTACAGCATCATTGCTCACACCCACTAAGATGTCGAAAATAGCAATGACGAATATAAAAATAACAATGCCGAGATAAAATGTTTCCATAAATACGTGTTACGTTATATCATGCAAAGAAATGATATTCTTATTGCATGGAGGTGTCAGGTATATTACAGAAATGTTTCATTTTTCTTTTTAAGATATTGATAGAAAGTGTATTGCGATCTCACGGGTTCCGCATTTGGATCTTTTTTAAAAACATTTTCCTGCTTTGCATTTACAAAGCAAGCTTTTTGATTGTCTTTTAACTGAATGGAGAGCATATCGATAACTTCCTCGCGTAAGTTGGAGTCTAATACAGGTACTATGGCTTCAATCCGGCGATAGAGATTTCTTCGCATCCAGTCGGGAGAACCTAAATAAACTTTCGGTCGACCATTATTCCCGAAGTACCATACACGGGCATGTTCAAGGAAACTATCTACAATGCGGGTGACGCGTATGTTACTGCTGTAGCTCTGTTCGGGTATGAGGCAGCAAATACCACGAACAATCAAGTCTATTTTTACCCCCTGTTGAGAAGCTTCGTAAAGTCGGTCAATCATAAGAGGATCTTGTAGTGCATTCATTTTGAGTACAATTCTTCCTCCTTTTCCTTGTTTAGCCAACTTTATTTCATTGTTGATAAGACGGTTTAGCTCCGGAATCAGGTTGAAACGGGCAACGAGCAATCGCTTAAATTCGGGTTTCTCTTTTCCTTGTAATGTAAGGAAAAGGTTGTGCAGATCGTTTACAACGGTCTGATTAATAGTAAAGAGCCCGATGTCAGCGTACAGCTTGGCAGTTTTTTCGTTAAAATTCCCCGTACTGATATAAGCATAACTACGTATTTGTTTACCCTCTGAATTGCGTCGTAACACTAAAGCAACTTTGGCATGTACTTTTAGCCCCGGTATGCTATATATAATGTTTATTCCGGCGGCTTTCATCATTTCTGCGGTGGTCAGGTTGTTTTCTTCGTCGAAACGGGCTTTTAATTCAACAAATACAGTCACCTTCTTGCCATTTTGTGCGGCAGCAATTAATGTATTGATAACTGCGGAGTTCTCGGCCACCCGATATTGGGTAACCATAATCTCTCTGGTTAAAGGATCGTGAACTGCTTCATATAAAAAATGAATAAAGTGTTCGAAAGAATGGTAGGGGTAATGCAACATCAAATCTCTTTGAGCTACATACCTGAATATAGATTCTTTATGGTCCAAGTAATTAAGTTTCATGGGTAGAGGCTTCTCGCTCCACTCAATCGCTTTATTGGGATTGGGCAAGTCGCGAAGATCTTCTAAGTTGAGGTGCTTATCTCCGGGAACCAACTCATTGCGGTCTATCTGAAAAGCATCTACTAAAAAAGAAAGAAAATCGTCGGGCATTTGTCGGTCGTACACAAAGCGGCTTACGGCTCCTATCTTTCTTTTCTTTACTTTCTTCTTTACCTGTTCTACGATGTCGGTATTCGATTCTTCGTCAATCAGAATATCGGCATCTCTGGATATCTTGATGCAAAAGCTACAATCTACATCGTATCCCGGGAAGATAACATCTAAATTGGCTTTGATTATATCTTCGGAAAACATCAGGTAGTAATTGCCTTCGTGTTCGGGCAATTCAATAAAGCGAGGTACTTTGAGGTAGGGTATCTTTATCGCAAAGTAGCTTACGGAGTCTGGTGCGTGCAATGGGAGGCCGCGCTTAAGGAGGCGCACGGCCAGATAAAGGCGCTTGTCTCTCAGAAACGAGCGGATTTTATCTTTAGATATCGGCACCGGTTGCAAGTAGGGGAATATCTCTTCCTGAAAGAAATCGCGTATAAACTGCTGATGGAAAAGTTCAACACTACGGCCTTGATAGAATATAATATGATTCTTACGTAAAGCCGGTAATATGCTACGTTCGTAGATGCGGACGCGCTCTTCCAATTGTCGGTTTACCTCTGCATTAATATCTTTCAGTAATTCAATGGAGGATTGCACAGTCTCTTCGTCATTTCGGGCTATGCCGGAGGCTATTGCTTTATGATCGCCCACCCGTACTTTATAAAATTCTTCGAGATTGGAAGAGTAGATAGAGATAAAGTTGATACGTTCGTATAAGGGTAAACGTTCGTCTTCTGCCTCCAATAGTACACGGTAGTTGAACGAGAGCCAGCTGATGTCTCTTTTGAAGTAGTTATATTTTTCTTCCATTATCTTAAAGCTTTTGCCCAAATATAACATCAACTAACCAATTTACCCAATCTTCATTGAATAAATTTTCCCTGAATTATAAGTAGGAATTCAAAATTAATTCATAATATGAGAAAGTCCCCCTCCGCCCTTTGGGCACCTCCCCCTTGCAGGGGAGGAGTCGATGCCGCAGGAATTCCTCCCCTGCAAGGGGGAGGTGCCCAAAGGGCGGAGGGGGTAATGATATAAACTAATTATGGACATCTACTTATGAATTAAAACTGCAATCATTTACCCCGATAGGGTATAAACTAATTCTGAGGGAAATGGGCTAATTATACTCCGGGGCATAAATGCTCCCGGCAAAAGAATGGGCTTGATAAATCAGCCCAAGTTTCATTCTCAGAGGCATTTATGCCGATATCTTCTTTGCCGGGAGCATTTATGCCCCAGAGTAAGTAGTGTTGGATTCAATTAGTAAGCAAAATATAGTCAGACCTAACAAGGCAAATGGTCAGACCTAATTATTGAAAAGATCAGACCTAATGTAGTGTTAGGTCTGACCTTATAAATTGTTACAATTTTGAAAGATATTTCTAATTATCTGTAGCTTCCGGAGATGCTTCTTCCTTTAGCTTTTCTTCTATTAGTTTATTATGCTCTTCTGCACTTACATAGTCTTTTTCGTCCAATCCTTTTTCTTTGATTGCACGATTCTCACAACGGCTGCAAAGTACAGTTATATTTTTCATTTCTTTAGACTGACTAACGCTTCCTTCGAATATCTCGTCTGTTCGGTTGGTATTAATGTATGAACAGTCGTTATATAAATGGTAAACTTTTCCGGATTTTGTCCAGTACACAAAGTCGTGTCCGTTGTTTAGCCATTCTACGCGATTAATTTCTTCGGTATATTTTTCTATTGAAGGAGGGTTGAAGTCAATGCCACAAACGGCAGCAATAATCAGTGCAACTCCTGCAATACCCCCTAAAATACCTTTTTGTTTTCCATCCAGATTTTTACTGGTAAGAATGAATATTACAAGTGGCACAAAAGCAATAATACTTGCAATAAGTCCTAACTGATTCTGCATAAAGAATTTGAACTTCTGCTTTTCCGAAGCTGGATCCAGTCGGTTCGACTTCTTCCATAAAATAGCTCCTGTTATTACCAATGCCAGATCGACCACCATCAAAACAATGATCCAAAGCATACTGATTGGTTCTTTAAATAAAAGAGAAATAGCCCCTATCTGAGCTCCTATTGCTAAGAACCAAAGAATTCCGGCAATAACGCGTAGTCTGGTTGCTTTACCCTTATTTTCGGGGGTAGGTACAAATGTTCTCGATTGGTTGCCGGATGGAGTTGACGAGCTTTCGCCATTAAGTCGGGTGATTTTTTTGTCTGTAGCCATGTTAATATATTAAGTATTAGTTGTTCTTTTAAGATCAGCTGCAAAAATACAATAAAAAACGACACATAGAAAGAAACCTGATGCAATGTTAAGTAAATGATATGGGTAAAGCCCCACAGGAGAAATTTATTCAGCGAAAATTAGGTAAAATCACTTAGTTGATGTTACCTTTACTCCATAAAACAACGAAACAGTGATAAGAATCGGACTATTATCGGATACGCATGCTTATTGGGACGAGAAGTACTTGGAGTATTTTGAATCCTGCGATGAAATATGGCATGTGGGAGATTTCGGATCGGTGGAAGTAGCACAAAAACTGGCTGCTTTTCGACCCTTGCGAGGTGTTTATGGCAATATTGACGGAAAAGAAATCCGCCAAATGTTTCCCCAGGTAAATCGCTTTACCGTAGATGGGGCCGAAGTGTTGATGAAACACATAGGTGGCTATCCGGGTAATTATGACCCTTCCATTCGTGGAAGTCTTTTGGTAAAGCCCCCTAAATTATTTATCAGTGGGCATTCGCATATCCTGAAGGTGAAGTACGATAAAACACTGGATATGCTGCATATAAATCCCGGCGCAGCCGGGAAGTATGGCTTTCATAAAGTACGTACGCTAGTTCGCTTTGTGATTGATGATGGGGTGTTTAAGGATTTGGAGGTGGTTGAGTTGGCCGGGTAAAGAGATTATTGGTTTTTTCTATATCCGAAAGCTGCACTTAGTCCCAGTTTTATGCTTAGATGCTGTCCCGTAAACTTCCTCCAATGTTTTTCTTCTACAATATCGGAAGTGTACATGTCTTTTTTTTGATACTCTATATCAATCTTTTTTAAAGCTTGCTTGTAGTTTATATCTAATGAAAGATGCAGATATTTTGTGATCTTGTAATTTAATGTAGCTCCGGGAAGAATATATCCAACAGTAGGGAGATGATTGTTGTCATCTGAAAAATACTTGATGTGATAGAGAGAGTTGCCGCCTTTTTCTTTTAACCTGCACGAATAGTATCCTACCATTGCGTCGCTAAACCCTATCCCTAAATAGGGAAGAAGACTGAAATGACGATTCTCTATACGATATTTTATTCCAAAGTTCATGTGAAAGGTATCATTAACATCATCATACCAAATATCATCTACATAGTACTGTTCTTGATCTTTGAGCTTTAATTCAGAGGGATCTTTTGATATTGACTGTGGAATAGAGAATGCGGTTTCTACAAACATTCCCCATTTAGGAAGCGGAAATACGGAATATTTGAATGAAACACCGGTGAAATTTTTACGATGAAGAATTTGTGAAGGTATTTCTGGTGTTGTTTTTGATAAATTAAAATCGTTACCTACCGATAAAGTAAGGTAATGAATATTACCGCTATGTAATTTTTGTGCATTTGCTGTAACACAAGAAATTAGGAATGTAAAAAGTATTAGATATTTAAAGTTCATATTGATTGAATGGTTTATCGGATTATTGAAGAGTAATAGTAGAAGAGGTGATTTCTATGATTTCATCATTTGTTTGAGTTATTTCAACACGAAATTGATGATCTCCGGCGAATGGTACAACTCGTAATGCTTTATAAAGATTTCTTAGTTTACCTGAAAAAGTTTGAATATTGAGACCCTCAGATGTTGGGTCGTCCATGGCTTCTTTTAGAGATAATGGATAATCAGCAAAACACTTGGATATATCACTTCCGGCAGGATGTTCTGCTGTAAAGTTGTTCAGGGTATATATCTTGATCGAAGAAATTTCAGGGTTCAACTTATATGTAGCATAGTCAGATTCCGGATTTTCTATTTCCTTAATCTCTAATTGTATTCGTAACATATAAGCCTCTTTCTTTATCGGGTCGGTATCACTAATAATGATTTTTTCTCCTTCGTTGTTTAGATGAAACAAGCTGACTTTTTCTAAAAAGGCTTCATAATAAACCGGTTCATATTCGAAACCCTCATCGCAAGTCATCGCCGTGCAAACCAACATTACCAGCAAACAGATAATAGAAAAATGTGTTATTCTCATAAGATATTAAATTGTGTGTATATTAGCTAAATGCAAAGCTAACGCAAATATTGCATAGCTTTCTTTCTTTTTCAGTTGTTTGTTTTAAAAAACTTTCCTTTCTTTGTTGGAGAATTGAATGATTTAAAATATGAAAACTTATCTTGTTACCGGTGCGGCCGGTTTTATTGGTGCCAATTACATTAAGTATATCCTGGCTAAACATGATGATATTAAAGTAGTGGTACTGGATGCATTAACCTATGCCGGAAATCTCGGTACTATTTCGAACGATATTGATGATGAGCGTTGTATCTTCTTTCGTGGCGATATCTGCGATCGGGAGTTAGCCGACAGGCTTTTTGGAGAGTATAAGTTCGATTATATAGTCAACTTTGCAGCCGAGAGTCATGTGGATCGTAGTATTGAGGATCCGCAACTTTTCCTTACTACTAATATACTTGGTACACAGAATTTGCTTGATGCGGCTCGTTGTGCTTGGGTAATGGGGAAAGACGAACAAGGATATCCCGTTTGGCGCAAGGGCGTACGCTATCATCAGGTATCTACCGATGAAGTATATGGCTCTTTGGGAGAAGAGGGATTCTTTACAGAAGAAACACCACTTTGTCCACATAGCCCTTATAGTGCTTCTAAAGCCAGTGCCGATTTTATTGTGATGGCTTACCATGATACTTATAAGATGCCGGTAACAATTACCCGTTGCTCCAATAATTATGGTCCTTATCATTTTCCTGAGAAACTGATTCCACTGATTATTAAAAACATCCTCGAAGGCAAGAAACTTCCTGTATATGGTGACGGAAGCAACGTGCGCGATTGGCTCTATGTGGAAGATCATTGCAAAGCCATCGATTTGGTAGTAACCAAAGCCGAGGACGGAAAGATATATAATGTAGGTGGACACAACGAAAAAACAAATCTGGAAATTGTAAAGCTGACTATAGCTACCATTCATCGACTGATGACAGAAAAACCGGAGTATCGGTCTGCCCTTAAGAAAAAAGAAACCGGAGCAAATGGTGAAATTGAAATAGACTGGATTAACAACGAATTAATAACTTTCGTAAAAGATCGTTTGGGACACGACCAGCGTTATGCCATCGACCCAACTGTGATAACCAATGAATTAGGTTGGTATCCCGAAACCAAGTTCGAAGACGGTATTGTGAAAACCATCGAATGGTATCTGAATAATCAGGAGTGGGTGAGGGAAGTTACCAGCGGAGATTATCAACATTACTACGAAAAGATGTACGGTAAACGCTAATTAGCCGATTACCATACCTAACGATAATAAAAAGCCCATCAATAGCATATTGCGTGAAGTTTCGCCTAAGATGCTGTTGAGGGCTTTTCCTTTATGTATCTTCACCATTTTATGCCAAGTGATAAAGTGAGGAATCAGGTATAGCTGAGGCAGTAATGCAGCATACCAATGATTATCTTTTAAAAACCAGAAACAAAGTAGTGATGCGGCTATCCCTAAAAATAAATAGAGATAACGCCCGAATGGCTCTCCAAACCGGACAATAATAGTGCGCTTTCCACTTTTCCTGTCAGCTTCTCTATCCCGATAGTTGTTGACTACCAACAAGGTGTCTACTATCAGTCCGCAAATTAATGAAGCTACCATAACCCCCGGAGTGATGTTTAGTGCCTGTACATAGTATGTGCCCCCCACAGGAACAAAACCGAAGAAGAGAATTACTAATAAATCTCCCCAACCGTTGTACGAAAGCGGATAAGGTCCCGTTGTATAGAGGAAGGCGAATAGTACACAAACGATACCTACAATAATTAACTGCCATCCTCCATATATAAGTAATGTGGAACCGGTTAAGCAGGCAATAATTACAGTGATTGCGATACCTATCTTCATGGCACCGGGGGAGATCCACCCTTGTGCACAGGCGCGTTCCGGGCCTAAGCGGTCTTCGCGGTCGCTGCCTTTCAGGAAATCAAAAAGATCATTGATGAAGTTGGCAGCAATTTGCATCAATCCGGCAAAAACTGCGCAGATAAGTGCGGGAAGCCACTGAAAGGTGCCATCCATATATGCCAATGCACTACCTATCATGACGGGTAGTAAGGCACCTGTCAGGGTTTTGGGGCGAGCGGCAAGAAGCCAGGCTTTGGCTGAATTTTGTTTTATCTCTATCATAGAACACATTAATTTATAATGCTTTCCGGTGTATTTTTATCAAAATGATATAGTTTTTACTCTTCTTTACAGCGTGCTGTTTTTTATTTGTTACTTTGCAAAAGTAAATAAAATAGTTTGTTAGGACAAAGGATACCTTATTATGAGTAAAATTATCTGTTGGCTGCTTGGAGTACTGTGTCTTTTTACCTCTTGTGCTTCTTTAAACTTCTCCAATCCCGGTATAGGAAGGGTTAAGAAGTATACTTTTGAACATAAGGATATTCCCTCTTCCTTTGACGGATACCGGATCGTGTTTATTTCCGACTTACATTATAAAAGCCTTTTCAATAAAAAACGATTAACGCGATTGGTCAAAACCATTGAGAAACAGCATCCCGATATTCTATTGATGGGTGGCGATTACCATGAAGGTTGCGAGTACGTACCCGAATTGTTTACTACCCTGTCTCGGATAGATGTTGAAGATGGTAAAATAGCTGTTTTAGGAAATCACGACTATGCCGCCTGCTATCAGGAGATAGTAAAAACTATGCAAGAGAATGAAATCCGTTTGTTGGAACATGAATTGGATACTATCAGTCGAGCAGGAGAGCAGATTATTATAGCCGGAGTGCGAGATCCTTTTAACCTGAAAGAAAATGGGCGTTCTCCTTCGTTAGATGTATCGGATGATGACTTCGTAATACTTCTTGTTCATACACCCGATTACATAGAAAATGTTCCAGTTACCCATACCGATCTTGCCTTGTCCGGTCATACTCATGGTGGGCAGGTTACTTTCTTTGGGCTTTATGCACCGGCGTTGCGTTCGCGCTATGGGCAGCGTTTTAGAACAGGATTGAAATATAATAGCGAGGGTATTCCTGTTATTATTACCAATGGTGTAGGAACTTCTCGCAAGAAAATTCGTGCTTTTGCGCCAAGTGAAGTGGTGGTTGTTAAGCTGAAGAGAAACAAGTCTTTATAGGTCTGCTTAAGTTTCATTTTCCCTTTGCTGCAAAGCACGACTTGGAATTGCTGCAAAGTGCGACTTGAGTTTGCTGCAAAGTAGTGGTAGTACTTTGCAGCAAAGACAAGCCGGTGTTTGCGGCAAACCAGAGTTGCACTTTGCGGCAAAGGGGAACAAGTGTAGTAACCTGGTTTTGTTGTTTTCTCATTTGAGCGAACAAATATTTTCATTTCAAATGTGAAATGTTTAAAAAAGACGTATATTTGCAAAATAAGATCCTTGTTCGCTTGAGGATTGTTTTTTTGAAATAAATGTATTTACAGTCAAATCTCTGAACTGAAAACGACCAAATAGATAAGTACACAGAGAGAAGACAAGGTGAATACATCCTGCATAGGGGTGTGTTCCTTTGGCTTTTTCTTACCGTGTGCGGGTTACTTGGTCGTACCTCAGTTCTGTAAGATAAGCGGAGGTTCGCACCTTTTTTATTTTTTTATAAAACGATAAAACAAAATATATCAAAACAATATAGAATAAAATACAACATTTAAGGTATAATGCTTCGTCAGCATTTTCTCAAAACTGAAAACGACCAATTTGTAAGTACACGGAGAAAAGCAGAAGGCGAATGCACCCCTTGTAAGGGTGTGTCTTCTTTTTTCTATCGACTTGGTTGGATTTCGACTAATGAGAGAGAGAATTGAAGATGCACCCTTTTATTTTAATTAATATAGAAATGAAGTACAAGAACAGAATCTACTTAATTTGTGTAACTCTTTTTTTAATCTGCAGTGTAGTTTTATTGACGGCAAGATGTGGTCGAGGAGGAAAAGAAAGAACAACCGGTCCAACGAGCAAATTTCCCACAGATACAGTGCCCTCCTGCCCTCCTTCTATTAAACCTACGATTAATGTTTACATAGAAAATTCAGGAAGTATGGATGGCTATGTAGCAGGTGCTACCGATTTTAAACATGCTGTTTATAGTTATCTAAGTGATATAAAAATTTCGAATATCACAAAAGAGATAAATCTTTTCTATATAAATAGCGAAGTTGTTCCTTATGGTAATGATATTTCGGATTTTATTGAAAAATTAGACCCAAATTCTTTTCGAATAAGAGGAGGGAATAGAAATACATCTGATATTTCTAATGTATTAAAAGCAATTTTGCAGGAAACCGAAGAAAATAAGATATCAATCTTTGTTTCCGACTGTATTTTTTCTCCCGGAAGAAACAAAGATGCTGACCAATATCTTATAAATCAGCAAATAGGAATAAAAACTAATTTTGCCGAACACTTAGGAAAGAATCCTAGTTCCACCATTTGTATATATCAACTTTCATCTCAGTTTGATGGTTTTTTTTACAACCGGGAAGATGAAAAAACAAAAATAAACAGTCGGAGACCTTTTTATTTATGGATTATTGGTGATAAGAAAAATGTTTCAGAATTATTAGGCAAGGTACAGATGTCTAAGATCAAAGGCAGTGGAGTGGAAAATGATTTTACGATTATGGCCGGCAATCAAACTATAGATTATGCAATTCGCCCAGGAACAGGAAAGTTTAGACTGAGTAAAAAAGATCCTAAAAAGGGGATTATGAAAGCTAAAAAGGATCGAAATGGGAAAGTTACTTTTGCTGTTAATGCAAATTTTTCACAGTTTCTTTTAGATGATACTTACTTGAAAAACATCAATAATTACGAGCTAAACGACAAAGATTATGAACTTACAATCACAAACAGCCCTAAAGCGAATAACAGATATACACATTCTTTGAATTTGTCATCTGATAAAATAAAGCCTTCACATCTTTCTATTAAACTGAAAACTCGTATTCCAGAATGGGTGGAACAAATAACAGACAGTGAGGGACTGGATATAAATGCTAATGGAGCCATAAACAAAACTTATGGATTTAAGTATTTAATAAATGGAGTTTATGAAGCATTTACTCAACAGAACAATTCTTACACAGAAATAAAAATAAGTATAAATAATTAAAGTATGGAAGACGTATTAGGAAGCATTTATTGTTGGTTCGAAAGTTTATTCGGACAAAATTTGGCGAACTATCTATGGGGGTACGACTGCGCTACGCAGGGATATAGTAATCCGAATATTTTTAATAGTATAGGACTAATTGCACTGGCTGTTTCATTTGTCAGCACAATTTCCTACTATTATATCATCAATCACCCACGCTTTAATCGATTATGGAGTTGGCTTCTTGTTCTTGTGATTAATGGAATAGCCAATTTATTAATTGGTTATTATATAACTGCAACTGATTTTGCAAACGGAACTATAGGTGATTGTCTTATGCATACTCGTGATGAAGCAGGAAATATCATATCTTGGCATATATTTGAAACCGACTGTTGGATGTTTGGAGTTAGCAATCTGATTGTATCTACCGGATTCTTTATTCTCTTTTCGCTGATTATTATAATTTTAGGACGCTTGATTCCTCAATTAGCCAGTCGAAACTGCAAATATTCACCTTTTTAAAATAAATTCATTTATGAGTAAACTATATATATTCGGAATAGGAGGCACGGGTTCAAGAGTTATAAAGTCGCTAACAATGTTGTTAGCAGCAGGAGTTGATTGCGGAGTTGATACTATAGTACCTATCATTATTGATCGTGATGCATCAAATGAAGATTTATCAAGAACAGAACTTCTTATTAAAGACTATGTTGAAGCTAATAAAATAGCTGAAACCAACGAAAGAAATAAATTTTTCAAAACAAGAATCGAGTTACTTGACAATAAGCTTTGCCTTCAATTAGTGGATAATACTCAAAATTTTGAAGATTTTATTGGCAAAAGAAGCATGAGTAAGGAAAATCAGGCTTTAGTTGATATGCTCTTTTCAAAAGAAACTCTGAAAATGGACATGACAGCCGGTTTTCAGGGTAATCCCAATATTGGTAGTGTGGTATTAAACCAATTTGAAAGCAGCCCGGTATTTAAGGCTTTTGCCAAAGATTTTAAAGATGGAGATAAGATTTTCATAATCAGCTCTATCTTTGGAGGAACAGGAGCAAGTGGTTTCCCTCTTTTAAGAAAGATTATTCACACCCCCAATGTAAAAGATAGTGATGGAGTGGTTTTAGATAATTGGGGATTAATAAATAGTGCTTTGATAGGCGCAATTTCTGTTCTTCCCTATTTTACCGTAAAATCTGCTACCGATAATAGTTTGGTTAACTCAGATACATTTATAGACAAAGCAAGAGCTGCTTTATCGTACTATAAAACCGAAGACAAAAACATAGATACATTATATTATATTGCCGACAAGCAAACAACCTCTTATGAACATAATAAAGGAGGAGAAACGCAAAGAAACAATGCTCATTTTGCAGAATTAGCAGCCGCCTTGTCCATACTGGATTTTGTAAACCCTGAAAAAAAGAACGAAAACATCCATAGAGATGAACGAGGTAAAATTGAAAAGACAACTTATAAAGAATTCGGTATTCAATCCAATGCTTTGGAAATCAATTTCGACAATTTGACAGATGAAACCAGAGCATTGCTCATCAATCCACTTTCACGTTTTTTACTGTTCCGGAATTATATGAAGTATGCTTTTGATGAACAACACAAATGTCAACCTTATGCTTGCAAGCGGTTTACAGGTAATTTTCGAAGAATAGATGCAGTGAGAAAAATGGAAAGTGTGCAAGATCGATTTTATGAATGGCTAAAGGAAATGGGAGATCAATATCACAAATTTGTTCCCTTTAATCTTACATCACATAATGCTTTAGACTTCATAAAAGGAAATGTTCATTACATTCAATCAAGAAGTTTTAAATATAAAAATTGGGCCATTGTAGATAATGAGCTAAACTATCAGATAGGAAAAATAAAAAAAACATCTGAAAATGAAAAGATATTCATTGAATTGTTTTTTCGGATGTCAGAAGCACTAATTAAATATAAAGACTAACCCTATGGCAGATAATAATAAAGATACAACTTTTGTTTTTCGCTTACAGAGCGAAACAAATGGACAACATGATTTGAGAAACACACTAAAACATTGGGATGAATCATGTATGTATGATGACAAACAGATTGCTACTATCGAAAGTTCTAATAAAGAGTCTTTCAATCAGCCGACTTCCATTCCATCTCCATTTGCAAGAATTGCTTTAGTAAAAACAGCCTTTGCAGAAGTAGCAGAATATGGGGAGTCTGCATTGAAAGCTTATCAAAAAATAGTATCAGATAGTCTTGATGTGGCAGAAATATTTTTCACTTTTGATAAGTGGAGAGATAAAATTGAGATAATCAGATGGGGGAAAGTTGAAGATTTGAAAAAGCTTGAAGTCGGTCATAAACAAATTCAGAAAACGCTGAACACCTTTCTGGTAAATGATGCTGCCACATTCAATTTTGACAAAATGGAATATATCTATATTCTGAAATATAAGAATACCGGAGAAATGATTGGAGCAACTTCGCCTTGTACTCTCTTTTTTAGTTCTGCCAATGATTTGACGGATGTTGAGATTCCACTTAATAATAATCACAATGCATTTGATGGAAAGATAGTTCCATTAAGTGAACGTAGTTGGGAGTTTAAAAAATATCTATATACTTGGATTAATGCAAATAATGAGAATTGTATTATCGAAGGCAGAGCAGCAAGTTCCAGATTCTCCGAATTTCAAAAGTATCTTGAACAGCAAAAGCCATTAATAGGAAGAACTGAAGAAATAGACGCTTTAGCTGTTAACACAGATAGTATATTAAATAGTTCTTTTAAAGTATTAAGAGCTCCTGATGTGGAAGTTTTAGGAAAAAGCTTGTATCAAAACAATGAAGCTACAGCTCAATATTTAACTGCAGATGATTTGTTGGAAGATAGCATTATAAGGCTACCATACGAAATTAAAAAAGATAGCTTTTTTGATGGAAATCTACAAGAAAACAGCAAAGAAATGTTTCTACTACCTATAAAAGAGAAATTCTTTGATTTCTATAGTATTGATGATTTAAAAAGAAACATAAAAATAAATCATTCAGGAAACGTAGTAGAAGTTGAACTACAAACAAATGGCACAAAGTTCAAAAAGGAATATAAAAAATCGAGCGGAAATGTTATAGATTTGAATTTCGATTGTGCTATTTTCCCTAATGTAAAATTCGAGCAGGATGAACAAGCTTATTATCGTTTTGGTTTAGCTTGTAACTTTAAAGAGAAAGATAAATACAATGTTGATTTTATAAAAATCAATTCAGCTATAGATAATTCCAAAAAGCGTTTTTCTGTTCGTAATGAAACGCATATTAATAACTATCAATTAAAAAATTATTCTCTTAATGGCTCAAACTTCGATTATGTCCGCATTAATTACGACGGAATAAACGGACTTGTCTTTCCATACTTAGAGTTAAAAACGGGCGAGAAAGAGTTTACGTTTGCCATTGATTTCGGTACTACCAACACTCATATTGAATATAAAATAGGAAATAGTAATAATATTGTTGCATTCAATATATCAAAAGAACAAATTGACGAAAAGCAAGTTCATTGGCTGCATGGAGGAGATGATTATTTAAAAGAAGTTTTTGATGAAGAATTTATTCCGGCATATACCGATGAAGAGTTTAGATTCCCTATGCGCTCTGCCCTCTCGTATGGAGAAAAAACCAATTGGCAAGATGTTTACCCTTTCGAAAAGGCTAGTGCAGATGAATTGTACGAAAAGCGTGTAGGTTATGATTATGATCACACTATAACTGATTTGAAATGGTCCGATAATGGCAATAATCAAAAGCAAGTAAAAGTTTACATTGAGTCCCTGATGTATTTGCTTCGCAATAAAGTAGTTATTGGAAATGGACGTTTAGAGCAGACTAAAATACGCTGGTTCTATCCTGTGAGTATGGAAAGAGGGAGATACAATAACCTGAAAGAAGCATGGAACTCGGCTTATGAAAAATATTTTGGAGGAGATAATAATAATATAATTCCAATCACAGAATCGGTAGCACCATTTGAATACTATATTAGAGATCGTGATGCTAACAATCTGGTTACCATAGATATTGGCGGTGGAACTACTGATATGGTTATTTCTGCTAATGGGCAAGTGGATCTTATTACTTCGTTTCGCTTTGCAGCAAATACTATTTTTGGAGATGGTTACACAGAAACAATGCGTATTAAAAATGGTATTGTTAGACAATTTTTGAATGTCATCAAGGATGACTTGAAAAGTGAATTCGATGAGAATAGCCGCCTATTGTTTCTTTTCAACGAAATGTGTACAAATAAAACCTCTACTGATATAGCCTCTTTCCTGTTCTCTCTGAAACAGAATAAAGAAGTTAGACGGGTAGGTGGAAATCTTGCAGAGAATGCAAATCTTGAAAAAAAACTAATTACTGATACGACTCAGAAAATCACATTCATTTTCTTCTATTCTGCCATTATCTATCACTTAGCCCAATTAATGAAAGCAGAAAAGCTACAAATGCCAGATAAAATTGTGTTTAGTGGAAATGGCTCAAGAGTAATCTCATTTTTTACTGACGATAGTGAAACTCTAAGAGATTACACAAAATTGATTTTTGAGAAAATACATGGAAGCAGTAATTTTTCAAGTAGCTTGGATATTATTCTCAATAAAGAAAATCCTAAAGAAGCTACCTGTAAAGGAGGTTTCTTTGTAGACAAAGCCGAATCATTTGGTGATATTTATAAAAAGAAAGTTGTACTACATAGTAATGGTACTAATACAGTTTTTAAACGAAATGATGATGATATTAATGAGCTCAATACCTATAAAGCTGTCGATGAGGCGTATATCAGTAAAACGGTTGATGAAGCCAAGAATTTCATAAATTTTGTATTAGACCTTTTACCATTCTTTAGTAACAGAGGTTATAAGCTTAACCAAACATCTATTGAGATTGCGAAAAAAGTCTGCTTTAATAAACTGGATATTTATGCAAAGAATGGATGGCAATTAAAAAAGAAAGAGATAACAGATGCTGAGGGACTTGAAGAAACGTTATTCTTCTATCCTTTAGTAGGAATGCTTAAAGAATTGAGTGATGCGATTTGCAACGAAAACTTAAAATCCAATAAATAAGATATGTTTAGAAAGAAAATACTATTAATAATAAGCATTTTGTTTTTGTCTACCTTACAATGCTTTGCACAAAAAACAATTACTAAAACAGAGTTTGAAGATTTGGTAGACTACGCAAATTGTAGGTATACAGCAAAGTATATTGAATCATTTAGAGATGATGAAATAGAAAAAGAAAATATTGATAAATATGACAAGAATATAAAATCAATACTTGATGAAGCAACTATAAAGAAATCTCCAAAATTCAATGAACTTGAAAAGCTTTTAAAGAACAATGGCTGGTCCAAAACATTTACTGAGTTGACACAAAAAGTCTGTGAGAAAAAACAAAAATTCACAAGCAATGAAATGAATATCAAAGACGCAATTCAGTTACTTCAGTTGGATGGTAAATTGGGAACACAATTAAAAAATGAAGTAGAACGCTTATCACAAGAGATATTAGAATATTATAAAGAAGAAACTCAATCTTCGGAAAATGATTCACAGAGCACTGATGAACAAGGCGAAAAATCTCTGATGGAAGAATACAAAAAACTTAAAAAAGAAGTTGTTTTATTAGAGGGAATTGCAGTAGGCGTATTGGTTCTTTTTATTATTGTTTTAATCTTTATGTTTAAGAAGATTAAAGGTCGGGAATCTATTATAAAGATCGTTCTTGGAAGTGACCGAATCCGTAATAGTTTCGCTCCTAAAAAAGACTATTCAGAGAGAAAAGGCACTTACAATTATACTTTAACAGACAAGGATGTTAATCTTATTGTTGATAAAGTATTAGAGTGCCTAAAGCTAAATGAAGAAGAAAAACGAAGCAATCAACCAACAAATGCCTCTCCTCTAAAAGTAACATATAAATACCTCAAAGGTAAAAATGAAAAAACATTCAGCAGGGAAGATAATACTCCAGAAGATAGTTTTTTCAGAATTAGCAATGAATCCAATGATACAGCTGATTTTGAGTTTTTCGGAAATGAAAAAGAAGCAATAGCAAGAAGAATTTTCAGCGATGATATTTGCGAAATTGTTTCCGGAAATTATCAAAAAGCCCAATCTGTAGAAATTATTAAGATTGGTAAAGTGAAACGAATCGAGGGAGGATGGACCGTAATAGAACCAATAAAAATTAAATTGAATTAACGAGATGGAGATGCATTATATTATAATTACATTGGCAATTGCTATTATTCTTATTTTACAGTTAGCTCTTTTTTTCTCAACTAAAGCAAAAATAAGAATATTCCAACAAATCTTCCCACAAACAGAACGTTTTGAACTTGGAATACATGAAGAAGGAGATGCAATAATTAATCGCTTTAGTAATCCGGTATTAAATAGCATAATTAATTCGATCAACAATTATCTTGCAAAAAATAAAGGAGCTGTCAGTGATTTCCATCTAATGAAAGATATAGTTGATCGAAATTGTGACAGTGTAGAGGAAGAAATTAACACACAGATACCAATGCCTCTTTATTTAGGGTTGGTAGGAACAATGTTGGGTATCCTTATTGGTATTGGTTTTTTAGTTGTTACAGGTAGTTTGGATAAACTGCTAAACCCTTCCTCAACCTCCACTGACGCAAAAGGGATCACAGAACTCTTCGGAGGTGTTGCCTTGGCAATGGTTGCAAGTATAATAGGGATCTTATTGACAACTATTGGCTCTAATCTCGCCAAAGAGGCAAAAAAGAAAACTGAAAAAGGGAAAAATATTTTTTTAAGTTGGATTCAAGCTGAATTGCTACCGGAGCTTTCGAATGATACAACAGCCGTTTTAGAAAAGATGGTAAGAAACTTGACGGGTTTCAATAATACCTTTTCGGAAAACACACATGAATTGAGGGCGACACTTCAAGCAGTAAATGAATCATATCATAATCAAGCTGAATTAATGCAATCAATAAACCAATTAAAAATAGGGAAAATTGCAACAGCAAACATTGAAGTTTATGAAAAACTAAAAAACTGTACTAATGAAATAGAAGTATTTGCCGAGTATCTTCATAAATCTAATGAATACCTTACCACAATTCAGAAAATGAATAGTACATTAGATGGTTATGAAAAACGTACTCAAACAATTGAAAAAGCAGGCAACTTTTTTGATAAAAATGAAAAGTGGTTGACTGAGAGCCTTGATAGTATCAACATAGAAACCAAAGATACATTAAAACGGTTTGGTGAAATGATGGCAGAATCTGTTGGGAAAATAAAAGATTCACTTGATAGTCATAATCTTTCTTTTAAAAATTCTGCAAATGAACAAGCTGAAGTCCTTTCTGAAATAATAATAAAACAAAGAGAGGATTTTCAGAAAAAATTAGAAGAAACAAATCTCATTGTTGATGAACTGAAAAATCTTTCTGCTGTTAAAATGAGTATAAGCAATTTAGAAGAAGCTACTAAACAGCAAAATCAGAAGATGGATTCTTTAATTCAAACTATCCGACAATTAGCCGAAGCCAAATCGTCAGGAACCTCCGAAGTGTTAGTAACTCCTGAAATTAAAGTGGATACAAAAATGCCACGTTGGGTTAAAATAGTTGGAATTACAGCAGGCTCTTTGCTCATCATAAGCCATCTTTCCTATCTTATTCCTCAATTAATAGAGTGGATTTCTAATCTGATAAACCGTTAATCCTAATGTCGAAAATAAAAAAAGAATCCTTCTTCTGGACAAGCTATTCCGACCTGATGACTAGTTTGTTCTTTATAATGTTTGTATTGTTTGTTTTGACTGTTGTTTTGTTAAACAAGAAGATGGCTGCAACCCAAGATCAGATAGAAAAAATCAGGGAAATAGAAACGGCAACAAAAGATATAGATTCCACTTATTTTGAATACAATGAAGAATATAAGAAACATATTTTAAAAGTGGATGTAAATTTCCCTGTTGGAGCATCAGATATAAATTCTATAGATGATAAAACCCGTCAGAAGTTAGTAGAAGCAGGGAGGGCAATTCAAAAATTGATAGCAGAAAAAACACGAGAATATAAGATACAATATTTACTCATAATAGAAGGGCAGGCCTCGAAAGATAATTATACCAGAAATTACGAATTGAGTTATGAACGAGCATTGAGTCTTAGGAATTTTTGGGATAAAGAAGGCTTAAGTTTTGGAGAAAACTGCGAAGTTTTAACTTCCGGTACAGGTACAGGAGGAGTAATGAGAGATAAAGAAGAAATGAAAAATCAACGTTTTCTAATACATATAATTCCTAAACCGGGTATTATAGAAGCAAGTAAAATGAAGTGATTGTTTAAATATGAAAACTATAATTTATATGCTAATCTTTTCTTTGTCTTTTTCTACAGCTTCTTGTGTGCGTAAATCCGGAAGGAAACGGATTAAATACTCAAAAACACGAGAAATCGGAAATACTTCAACCTCTCAGGTAGAAAAAACAAACCGAAATAAATTAAACGGAAGTGAAATTTTCTCCAAGTACAATTCTTCCGTTTTCATGATTCGTACTTCTGATGGTCAGAATTTCTATCAAGGTTCAGGATTCTTTGTTTCGGCTTTAGGTGTAGCTGTAAGTAATTACCATGTATTTGAGGGGACAATAATTGGCTATGAGCAGATTAAGTTAGCAAATAATAAAATTTATAAAATAGAAAACATTATTGCCCAAAGTAAAGAGAATGACTTCATTATCTTTCAGGTCAAATCAAAAGGGGATAGATTTAATTATATTCCTATTGAGAACAAACCACCTAAAATTGGCGAGAAAGTTTTTGCTATTGGTAGTCCAAGAGGATTGGAAAATACTTTTTCATCAGGAGAAATATCTCAAGTACGAGGAAATAACCTTATTCAAATTAGTGTGCCAATAGACAGAGGGAGTAGTGGAGGAGCTCTGATTAACGAATATGGATATGCCATTGGAATAACTACCGGAGGATACGATGATTCTGGAGCCAATCTCAATTTCGCTGTTAATATTAATACTATAAAACGTTATTTACCATGAAACTGATAGATATCTTAAAAATCTTTCTCGCACTTTTGTTGTTTCTCTGTTTGCTAAAAATGCCTTATGGCTATTACCTGTTTATTCGATTTATAGCATTACTTGTATTTGGGATATTAGCATATCAGGCATATAAACAAGAAAGGCAATTAGAAATGGTTGTCTATGGAGCTTTGGCATTATTGTTTCAACCTTTCTTGAAGATTTCATTGGGAAGAGACTTATGGAATATTATTGATGTTATTGTTGGGATTGGATTAATTGTTTCTTTGCTTAAAAAAGAGATAAGGAAATAAAAAAAGGCATAACTCCTGAGAATCATGCCTTTTCTGTCGGAATGAGGCGATTCGAACGCCCGACCCCTACGTCCCGAACGTAGTGCGCTACCAACTGCGCTACATTCCGATTATTAAAGTTGTGCAAATTTACGTCTTTTTTTAAATTACTCAAATAATTAGCCTCAAATATTGCAATTTGAAGTAACAATAAAAATTAGATGTGTTTGCCCTTGCCCGAAGGGTATGTGGTAGATGAAATTATCAATGAATTACTCATTTGAGATAAAGGATTTGTTGTTTTCACAAGAAGATTATGAGACACTGAAAACCTTTTGGGCCAAATTAATAGAGGTGAATAATGGAATGGTAGTGCTGAAAAAGGGGTAGTGCTCGTGAATTCTAAACAAATTTTAAGATAATAAGTGTGTAAAATCAATGCGGATAAAAGTGAGGTTCTAAAAATAAAAAAGGGAAGTCTCACGACTTCCACATTTCTTCTAACCTTAAATCTAAATCTCTATGAAAAAAACGTATGGCAAATGTACGGTTTTATTTTGATAAAACAATAGAGAAAAGTGTTAATTTATAGCATATTTACAGAATGTGGCTAAATAATTTAATCTTGGAGTTCGTATAATCCTATTTATCTATTAAATTAAGTAACTTCAAGTAGATGGGGTCTAAGCGAAGGATTTCCGGAACACCTATCATATACAGTCTTTTGCGTGCACGGGTTATGGCAACATTCAGCTTGCGATCTATCAGAATATCATTTGGCGAAAACGGAGCATTCCCACCCACTTCAATCGGTTCAATGCACCCACTTTTTGGGTTGAAAAAGGCTTAAAAAGGGCTTAAAAAACGGAGTATAT
>NZ_QVMK01000019.1 GCF_010500995.1 Bacteroides sp. 224
TGCTATTCTTTCTTTTGTCTGAATTCAAAGTAATAGATTGAAAAATGATTTAAAACGCTCCTCGGCAGTGGGGAGCACAACTTAATTTACGTATGAAAACTTACATGATACCATGAAAAAACTATTCATCTCTTTTATATGGTTTTTAGTAGTCTCATCAACTCTATCTGCCCAACAAATCCTTAGCCTATCCGGCGAATGGGAATTCGAAATAGATAGGCAAGACATCGGAGTCAAAGAAAGCTGGTTTGCCAAAAAACTATCCGACCGAATCAATCTGCCGGGGTCTATGCCCGAGAAACTGAAGGGCGACAATGTAAATGTACACACTCAATGGACAGGTAGTTTATACGATAGTTCTTTCTACTTTAATCCATACATGGAAAAGTTCAGGGTAGAAGAAAACTTTAAGGTTCCCTTCTTCCTTACACCAGATAAACATTACATCGGTGTGGCCTGGTATCAAAAAGAAATCATCCTCCCTAAAAATTGGAAAGGCGAACGTATTGTATTATTCCTCGAACGCCCACACATTGAAACAACGGTTTGGGTGAACAACCGCGAAGTTGGTACGCAAAATAGCCTTTGTGTGCCTCATGTGTATGATATCACCTCGTTAGCTTCCCCCGGTAAATGCAGAATCTCCATTCGGGTAGACAATCGCATCAAGAATATCAATGTAGGTCCCGATTCGCATAGTATTACCGACCAAACCCAAGGAAACTGGAACGGTATTGTAGGCAAAATTGAGTTGCAAACTACCCCCCGGATTCATTTTGACGACATTCAAATCTATCCCGACCTTGCCAACAAGAAGGCAATTGTGAAGATGAAAGTCAAAACAGAACCGGCAACCAATGCAACCATTAATATACAACTATCGGCAGAGAGTTTTAATTCGCCCGTTAAACACAAAGTACCCGCTGTTATCCAACGCTTTACGATAGCGGATGGAGAACTATTCGAAATGGAACTACCCATTGGCGACGGCATGCTTACGTGGGACGAATTTGACCCTGCTTTATATATGCTCCAAGCAGAACTGACAATAGGTAAAAAGAAAGATATCAGGAAAGTGCAGTTTGGTATGCGTGAGTTTACCATCCAAGGCAAATGGTTTTATGTAAATGGAAACAAAACCATGCTACGTGGCACAGTAGAGAATTGTGACTTCCCGCTCACCGGTTATGCACCAATGGAGGTAGCAGACTGGGAGCGGGTATTCCGCATCTGCCGGAATTACGGTCTGAATCATATTCGTTTCCACTCTTTCTGTCCTCCGGAGGCAGCATTTATTGCCGCCGATCTGGTAGGTTTTTACCTTCAACCCGAAGGCCCAAGCTGGCCTAATCATGGTCCGAAGCTCGGCATGGGGCAACCCGTTGATACTTATCTGATGGATGAAACCATCCGCTTAACTAAAGAATATGGCAATTATGCCTCCTATTGTATGCTGGCCTGTGGCAATGAACCTGCCGGACGCTGGGTACCCTGGGTTACCAAGTTTGTTGAATATTGGGAGAAAGCAGACCCTCGGCATGTATATACCGGTGCTTCTGTAGGCGGAAGCTGGGCATGGCAACCACGCAATCAATATCATGTAAAGGCAGGAGCCCGCGGTTTGAGCTGGGCAAGCCAACGACCGGAATCGATGTCGGACTTCAAGGAGAAGATAGATACAGTTAGTCAGCCATTCGTATCACACGAAACCGGGCAATGGTGTGTTTTCCCCAACTTTGGCGAGATACGCAAATATACAGGAGTAAACAAAGCGAAGAACTTTGAGATATTCAGAGAGATTCTTGAAGATAATAACATGGGGCATAAATGGCACGATTTTATGATGGCTTCCGGTAAATTGCAGGCGCTTTGCTACAAACACGAAATTGAAAAAACACTCCGCACACCCGATTATGCAGGTTTCCAATTACTTGCCCTGAATGATTATTCGGGTCAGGGAACTGCATTGGTAGGTTTACTGGATGTATTCTTCGAAGAAAAAGGATACATCAATGCACCCGAAATGAGACGCTTTTGCAGTCAAACCGTACCTTTAGCACGTATTCCTAAATTTGTATATAAGAATGATGAAACATTCAAAGCAGCCATTGAAGTGACACATTTCTATAAAGCACCTTTAAAAAACGCAAAGGTAACATACACCATCAAAGATGTATATGGAAAGGTATTTGATAA
The DNA here is from genome assembly GCF_010500995.1 of Bacteroides sp. 224. GTDB lineage: Bacteria > Bacteroidota > Bacteroidia > Bacteroidales > Bacteroidaceae > Bacteroides. The sequence goes on from NZ_QVMK01000019.1 coordinate 2,197, forward strand.
AGGAATCGTATCAACCAAAGATATTCCTGTAGGAAACTGCTTTGAACTGGGCGAGATTAATTATCCGCTCAAAGCCATTGCCTCTCCCCAAAAGCTAAATCTGGAGATTCGTATAGAAGGTACCGACTTTGTAAATGATTGGGACTTCTGGGTGTACCCTGCACAAGTTGAAATAATAAAAGGCAATGTATACATCACAGATACATTAGATACACGAGCGAAAGAGATTCTTCAAGAAGGAGGAAATGTATTGATAACCGCCGCCGGGAAAATATCCTACGGAAAAGATGTAAAACAATACTTTACGCCTGTATTCTGGAATACTTCCTGGTTTAAAATGCGTCCGCCCCATACCACAGGTATCTGGGTAAATAACGATCATCCTTTATTTAAAAACTTCCCTACCGAGTATCACAGCAACCTGCAATGGTGGGAGCTATTGAATAAATCGCAGGTAATGCAATTCTCCGATTTCGAGAACGACTTCCAACCCTTGGTGCAAAGTATCGACACCTGGTTTATCAGTCGCAAAGTCGGAACTTTATTCGAGGCGAAGGTTCTAAACGGCAAACTAATGATGACAAGTATGGACGTTACAAGCAAACCGGACGAAAGATTCGTGGCCAGACAAATGTACAAAGCCATACTCGACTATATGAACTCGGATTATTTCCGCCCCACAGACAGTGTGGCACCCCAACAAATCGAGGATCTATTTACCAAAGTAGCTCCTAAAGTCAACTTCTTCACAAAGGATGCTCCCGACGAATTGAAAGTACCAAACAACAAAAAGATATAAAAGAATATGAGAAAAATTACATTCATTTTAGTAGCTACTATATGTGCTTTCTGTCAGGCACAGCAAACATCGTATTCATTCGACTTTACCAAAGAAAAGGAGGTAAGACCAGGAATATCTGTCGACGTGCCCGATGGAAACTATAAAGTGACGATCAAAATCGGCTCTAAAAAGAAAGCGGGAATGACTACCATTTATGGAGAATCCGGAAGATTATTCATAGAGAATCTACCCACCAGAAAAGGAGAAATAGTAGAAAGAACATTTACTATTAATAAACGAAATCCTAAGATATCAGATAAAGAATCGGTTAAAATCAAACCGAGAGAAAAGACTAAGAAGAATTGGGACGATCAGCTCTCCTTTGAATTTAGTGGAGATGCCCCTCAGGTAGCAGGATTATCTATTGAAAAGGTAGAAGATGCCATCACTGTTTTCTTATGCGGAAACTCTACCGTAGTAGATCAGGACAATGAACCTTGGGCCAGCTGGGGACAAATGATTCCTCGTTTCTTCAATGAGAAAGTAGCGATAGCCAACTATGCGGAATCAGGCGAATCGGCCAATACATTCATTGGTGCCGGAAGACTCAAAAAGGCACTCACCCAAATGAAAGCCGGAGATTACATCTTCATTGAGTTTGGACACAACGACCAAAAACAAAAAGGACCGGGCAAAGGTGCCTACTACTCATACATGACCAGCCTGAAAACGTTTATTGATGAAGCTGTAGCCAAAGGTGCTCACCCTGTATTGGTAACCCCTACACAACGAAGAAGATTCAATGAACAAGGAAAGATTGTTGATACACATGCAGATTACCCGGAAGCCATGAAGTGGTTGGCTGCCAAAGAAAACATCTCTCTAATCGATCTTCACTCTATGACACGTACCTTATTTGAAGCATTGGGAGTTGAAGATTCTAAAAAAGCATTGGTACACTACCCGGCTAATACATATCCCGGACAAACCAAGGCATTGGAAGATAACACCCACTTCAACCCGTATGGTGCGTATCAAATAGCCAAGTGTGTGATTGAAGGCATTAAAATGAATAAGTTACCTCTGGCAGACAACATTATATCAGACTATCAGGGATATAACCCTGCTCAACCTGATAAGGTAGAGTCATTCCACTGGGTGCAACGCTCTTTTGTAGAGATTGAAAAACCGGACGGAAATTAAGATAGAACACTTAAGAAATAGGAATATATGAGTTTAGATTTTAAGGGTCTGATTGTATGGATTGCAGCGATTGCAACTCTGACAGGATGTACGACACAATCCTCTGCTGAACAAATCCCCTCCTTCAGCTGGATAGAATCGGACCATAAGGTAGATTTTTCATGGGTAAAAGATGTGGGAGCTAAACAGTTCCCGGAAGGAAACGTTTTCAAGGCAAACTCATTTGGAGCTGTTAACGATAGCACCCACCTAAGCACAAAAGCCATTCAGGAGGCTATTGATGCTTGCCATGAAGCAGGGGGTGGTACTGTTTCGTTCGATCCGGGTTATTATGTCACAGGAGCACTGTTTATTAAAGAAGGGGTAAACCTGGAAATCAGTGAAGGGGCTACCCTCCTTGCCAGTACAGACATTGATGATTATCCGGAATTCAAATCGAGAGTAGCAGGCATCGAAATGATGTGGCCGTCTGCCGTACTCAATGTAATGGATACTAAAAACGCAGCCATTTCCGGCAAAGGACAAATCGACTGTCGCGGCAAAGTGTTCTGGGATAAGTACTGGGAGATGCGTAAAGAATACGAAACAGAAGGGCTGCGCTGGATTGTAGACTACGATTGTAAGCGCGTTCGCGGTATCCTTATCTCCAACTCCTCGAATGTATCCTTGAAGGATTTCACCCTGATGCGTACCGGATTCTGGGGCATACAAGTGCTTTACTCCCAATATTGTACAGTGGATGGTTTAAAGATCGATAACAATATCGGCGGACACGGCCCAAGTACCGACGGAATTGACATCGACTCTTCCTCTTACATTTTGGTAGAAAACTGTACCATCGATTGCAACGACGATAACATCTGCCTGAAAGCCGGTAGAGATGCCGACGGTTTGCGCGTAAACCGCCCTACCGAATATGTAGTTATCCGCAATTGCGTAGCACACAAAGGCGGTGGGTTAATGACTTGCGGCAGCGAAACATCCGGAGGCATTCGTAATATCTTAGCTTATAACCTAAAAGCTTACGGCACATCTACTGCCATGAGACTAAAATCTGCCATGAACCGCGGAGGAGTTATCGAAAACATTTATATGAGTAATGTAATAGCCGATGATGTAAAAAATCTATTGGTAGCCGACCTTAACTGGCATCCTACTTACAGCTACTCAAAGCTCCCCGAGAAGTACATTGGCCAGAAAATACCTGAGCACTGGCAAGTAATGCTTACTCCCGTGGAGCCTAAGGAGAAAGGATATCCCCACTTTAAGAATGTATATATGGCTAACGTAACAGCTACGAATGTAGACCAGTTTATTTCCACCTCGGGAAAAGACGAGACATTGCAACTGGAGAACTTTGGCCTTTATAACATGGATATAGAAGCACAAAAAGCAGGAAAGATTGTGTTCACCGAGAACTTTACTCTAAAAGATATCCGACTTAAAACAACCGAAAACGATCAGGTAGAGTTAACCAATAACTCTCAACTGACTGCACAGATTCTTTATAAATAAAACATCTATTATCAATGAAACGAATTACCCTTCTTCTATTATTAGTTTGCTGCATAGGATTGCAAGGCTTTGCAACCAAAATCAAAGTAGCCTGCATTGGGAATAGCATAACCGCAGGGATCGCCGCCTCCGACAGAGCCGCCAAAGGATATGTAGGTGTATTCACGGAAATGATGGGAGAAGAGTATGACGTTCGCAATTTTGGGGTTAGCGGTGCTACCTGTTGCAGAAACACACATAAACCCTATAATCAATTAGAGGCATTTACAAAAGCGAAAGAATTTGAGCCTGATATCGTTACCATCGCCTTAGGCACCAATGACTCGCAACCCAAAGTATGGAACAGTGGTGAGTTTGCCAAGAACTTCGAAGCAGATCTTAACTACTTATGTGATGAATTTGCCAATCTATCTTCCAAGCCTCAAATATATTTGTGTCTTCCTATTCCCATCTTTCCGAGTGAACGTTGGCAGCATCAGCCTGAGGTATTAGCCAACGAGATTATTCCTATTATAAAAAAGGTAGCCGAAGAAAGAGGATATCCAATTATTGATTTATATAGTGCTTTATCTGATAAAGGTGAAGAGTGTTATCCGAAAAATGATAAGTTACATCCGAATGACTTGGGGCATAGGGTGATTGCGGAGACGATTTATCAGGTGGTTGCGGCTAAAAGGTAGAGAGTTCTTCTAAGCTGGTTTTCTTTTAATTGTTCGACCTCAGAGATTTCTCGTGGAAAATCTGTTCAGATCGATTTTTTCGACCAAAAAGTGTCACAAGTGTCACACACCGCTCTAACAAGTTGATTTACAGGATTGAATAGTGGGTGATACTTTTCTAAAAAGCATCACCGAAGTGTCACAAGTGTCATCCTGACAAGTGGTGTTTTGTCCGAAATTCAGATACAGTTTTTAAACTTTTTCTCCACCCGGGTGGAGAGGGTTTCTCCATCCGGATGGAGAAGACTCGTACATCCGGATGGAGAAACCACCTACACCCGGGTGTGGAAGAATGTATGAAACTATTGAAGAATAATAGCGGAAATACGTATACCAATACAACGGCTATCGTTTTATCCTCAGATCAGACATACGAACAAGGTGAGCGCTACTCCATGACAGCGGCGATGCAATTGCAATAATAACTGCATCACTTGGAACGCGAAAGCCAACTAAAAACCCGGAATTTCTATCATCCAAATCTCTTAAGGTGATAGAACTTCCGGGTTTTCATCAATTTTATTCCCCATGCATAATCGTTAATTCATATTGCGGAAGCACTGTTATCCCCTTCAGAAGCGCATCTTTATCTTCCGCTTTTCCCTTTCCATTCAATTGATTTTCTTCTAAATAGATGCTTAGAGGATTCTTTAGCGGAACAACTTGTAGTAGCATTTCTTTCGTTTTATGCTTCAAACGTCTTAATGAATATTTAAAGGGCAATCCATTGTAGTAATTGTCGGCTATTAGCTCTCCATCCTGATACAAAGAGCCGGTATCTCCTTTATAAGTTATCATTATATAAGCATTTGAGATATAAGGATTTCTTATACTCGATACCCGCAACCGCCAGTAACGTGAGCCTTCTACCGGACGGAAATTCACAAAGTATTGCGGCCCCGGACAATTAAGAGGAACGGAATCCAGACGATCATCTTCCGGCAGTTGCGGTTCACCGGGAATGTACTCGCTAACATCTTCCACCGGTTCAAAACCAATTACAGGATCAGTTTCCGGCAGAATGAATCGGTGGTGTTTCCACAACTGCTCTTCTTCTGTATAGTATTTTGCTTTATCCGTAAAGGATAACGAAAGATTCTCCTTAGGATAAACACTCAGATTGAAGGTAGAATAGCGTAAACTCCGCAACACTAATTTATCTTTATAGGGAATAATTTCTCCCTGAGTTACACACAACCTCTCGGTGCCACCTATATTGACTTTCCAGGAGTTTCGGGCTTTTCCATGACCGATAACAAAAAAGTTAACCTCTTTATCATCCGTAGTGGTTACTTTTATTTCTTCGCATTCATTTTCATCGGCCGATAATTGTATTACATAATAACCCTTTACTTCCTCTACCAGCGTACTTTCACTTTTTATCTGTTTAATGCCGTCTGCTTTCAATATAATCTGAGGTGCGATACCTTCTGTTTTAAAGAACACGTAAGTAGGGCTTTCATTCTTTAAAATACAAAAAGGTTGTACGGTGGCATACGCCAAAAACAGTTTATCTAAAGTAAGCTTAAATGGTAAAATCAATTGTTGACTTCTCCAAATAGTCATTGCAGGAAAGGAAATCAGTTCTCCCCTTTTCGTTTTTATTTGTGGTTTTATAAGGTGCTCCTTCATTTCCAACCCTCTTTGGTAGTTGTTGATGAAAAGGAAACCTCCTTCACCATCGGAACGAACAGCCATTCGCAGCGTATTTTTGTCTTTCGGATCTTTGCACAACAAATTGGGGAAAAAGGGACTTGTTGTGGTTAGCTTATCTCCAAAATCGTTCAGGAAATAATGGAGTACTTTATACTCGACCCAAGACTGTCTTACATCTCCAAACTCTCCAAGAGGAGAATAAAAATCATAACTGATAATGGGATAATCATTCGGATACTTGGTTGCCTTTGATTCCTGAAGGGTGCTCTTCTTACCAATCTTATTGGAACCTCCGTGATACATGTAATATCCTAATAAGTTGGCTCCCGAGCCGGCTTTTACATAAGCTAAAGAAACTACATCATCCGGATCTATCACCGGACGGCGATGATAGGTAACCTGATTACCCCCTCCCATTTCTGCGGTAGCATACGGATAACGATATCCTTGCATGGAAGCGTTTTCCTGCTTTCCGAATAAATCATTTCCAATCAAAGGATCGTTTTGCAAGGGGCCGAACAGGTAATTGGCCGATAGAGGAAGCTTACTTGTACTTTTGCTCCAGGGAGCTTCGGGATAGCTTCCCCAAACGGGAATCAGTTCGTTTTGTCTCAGGTTGGAACCGGGCCAGCCGGTAGCCGTATAATAAGGAGTATCAATGCCTGATTCCATCGCTATCTTTTTCAGGTTGAGTATATGCGCCAGCCCTTTGGCACTATTAAACCTAAATTCGTTTTCTATTTGGGTACCGATAATGGGGCCATCATCTTTAAAGTACAATCCTTTGGTTTGTTTATAGATCTCTTTAAAGAAACGATCTACGTATTTCAAATATTCGGGGTTATCGTTGCGGGTTCCTCCTTCCAGCTTTTGTACCCAGTCGGGAAGTCCGCCATACCTTACTTCTCCATGACACCAAGGACCTATGCGAAGAAATAAGTAGATATCATGCTTTTTGCATAGTTCGGCAAATAGCTTTAAGTCTCTGTCTTCCGTCCAGTCGAACACGCCTTGTTCTTCTTCGTGGTAGTTCCAGAACACATACGTAGCAATGATGTCAATACCCGAAACCTTCATCTTTAGAATAGATTCTTCCCATTCGTCTTGTGGCAGGCGAACGTAGTGCATCTCTCCCATCACCGGGAACCAAGGTTTCCCATCGCGAATAAAATAAGAATTGTTAAGCGTCAGTGTTTTGCCGCTTTTGGAAACATGGCTGCCTTGCGATAGTTTCACTACCGGCTTGGTTTCTGTCTTTATTGAAAGATCGGTGAGATACACTTTTGCACTCTCTGTTTGAGCAAAGGCTATGGAAACACAGAAAAAGAATAAAGCAAATAAAAGAAGAAGTCTTTTCATTGTATTACGGATTAAAGATATAAACTTAGAACACGGAGACACAAAGGCACAGAGTGAAATTAAAGTCTCTGTGTCTTTGTGTCTCCGTGTTCCAAAAATAGCTAAAAGTTCATATATTCCTCTCGCTTTTTCACTCTTTTGAACGTATTTCTATTGATTTGTACTTCCTTACATTAAAGAATGGGCGCTGGTAGCACCACCACAGTTAAAAACCTTCTCTCCGATTACGGAATTATTTCTTTAATTCCTTGCTTTATCTACCTATTTCATCTAATTTTGCGGGATTAAATCAATACAGACGGTAAAGATTAATAGTTTTAATAATTAAATAATTTAAAATCGATCATTTATGTGGTTAAGTAATTCATCTGTAGGAAGGAAAGTGGTAATGAGCCTTACCGGGATTGCCCTTATCCTGTTTCTGACATTTCACATGGCGATGAATCTTGTTGCGATTATCAGTGCGGAGGGTTATAATTGGATCTGCGCTATGCTTGGAGCCAATTGGTATGCATTGGTAGCAACAGCAGGTTTAGGTGCTTTGGTTGCTATTCACTTTATTTATGCTATCTGGCTAACCTTACAAAATCGCAAAGCACGCGGTAGCGAACGCTATGCGGTAACAAGCAAGCCCAAAACAGTGGAATGGGCGTCTCAAAACATGTTTGTACTGGGGTTAATCGTAGTACTTGGGTTAGGGTTGCATTTATACAACTTCTGGTTTAAAATGATGTTTTCCGAATTACAAGGAATACATTCTGCTGCCGAGAATGGAGGTATTGCTCCTACCGACGGGTATGCATTTATCGAATACACATTCAGCCAGCCTGTATATGTAGTACTTTACCTCATTTGGCTGGTTGCTCTTTGGTTCCATCTTACACATGGTTTCTGGAGTTCTTTGCAAACTATGGGTTGGAGCAATAAAATATGGTTCGAACGCTGGAGAAAAACATCGTATGTTTACTCAACACTGGTTGTAGGCGGATTTGCGCTGGTAATTATCGTATTTTTCGCTAAATCTTTGTGTGGAGCTTGTTAATAGCAGTTTGTAAATCATTAAATTAGAAATAGCATTATGACTAAAATAGATTCAAAAATTCCTGAAGGTCAATTGGCCGAAAAATGGAGTAACTATAAAGCTCACCAGAAACTGGTAAACCCGGCAAACAAACGCCGTCTGGATATCATCGTAGTAGGAACCGGATTGGCCGGTGCGTCGGCTGCCGCTTCTCTCGGTGAAATGGGATTCAGAGTATTCAACTTCTGTATTCAAGATTCTCCCCGTCGTGCTCACTCTATCGCTGCACAGGGAGGTATCAACGCTGCTAAGAATTATCAAAACGACGGTGACTCGGTTTATCGTCTGTTCTACGATACTATTAAAGGGGGTGACTATCGTGCCCGCGAAGCAAACGTTTATCGTTTGGCAGAGGTAGCGAATGCTATCATCGACCAATGTGTGGCTCAAGGTGTTCCTTTTGCACGCGATTATGGTGGTACACTCGACAACCGTTCTTTCGGTGGTGCTCAAGTATCCCGTACATTCTATGCCCGTGGCCAAACCGGACAACAACTTCTTTTGGGTGCTTACTCGGCATTGAGCCGCCAAGTACACCAAGGTAATGTGAAGTTGTACACTCGCTACGAAATGCTTGACCTGGTAATGATCGACGGTCGTGCGCGTGGTATTTTGGCTCGTAACTTAGTAACAGGTAAAGTAGAACGTTTTGCTGCTCATGCCGTAGTAATCGGTACAGGTGGTTATGGTAACGCTTTCTTCCTTTCTACAAATGCGATGGGATCGAACGGTTCTGCAGCTATCCAATGCTACAAAAAAGGTGCTTATTTTGCGAATCCTTGTTTCGCTCAAATTCACCCGACTTGTGTACCTGTGCATGGCGACAAGCAATCTAAATTGACTTTGATGTCTGAATCACTTCGTAATGATGGTCGTATCTGGGTGCCAAAGAAAATCGAAGATGCCAAAGCATTGCAAGCCGGAACCAAGAAAGCCAACGATATTCCTGACGAAGACCGCGATTTCTACCTGGAGCGCCGTTACCCTGCTTTCGGTAACCTTGTACCTCGCGACGTGGCTTCTCGTGCAGCAAAAGAACGTTGTGATGCAGGATTTGGAGTAAACAATACAGGCTTGGCCGTATTCCTCGACTTTAAATATGCTATCGACCGCTTGGGTGAAGATGTAGTTCGTGCCCGTTACGGTAACCTCTTCGATATGTACGAAGAAATCACCGACGAGAATCCATATAAAACTCCGATGATGATCTTCCCCGCTATCCACTATACAATGGGGGGTATCTGGGTTGACTATGAGTTGATGACTTCCATCCCGGGTCTGTTTGCTATTGGTGAAGCTAACTTCTCCGATCACGGTGCCAACCGCTTGGGAGCTTCTGCGTTGATGCAAGGTTTGGCAGACGGATACTTCGTTCTTCCTTATACAATCCAAAACTATCTGGCCGATCAGATTCAGGTTCCTCGTTTCTCTACCGATCTTCCTGAGTTCGTAGAAGCTGAGAAGGAGATTACAGATAAGATTAAGAAACTGAAATCCATCAACGGTAAACATTCGGTTGACTCTATCCATAAGAAACTGGGACACATTATGTGGGAGCTTGTGGGTATGGCTCGTACAAAAGAATCGTTGGAGAAAGCTTTGAAAGAGATCAAAGAAGTGAAAAAAGAGTTCTGGAGTGATGTTCGCATCCCCGGTGATGTGGATGATTTGAACATCGAACTGGAAAAAGCACTTCGTTTAGATGACTTTATTGAAGTGGGTATGTTAATGGCTCTCGACGGATTAAACCGCAACGAATCTTGTGGTGGTCACTTCCGCGAAGAGTATCAAACACCCGAAGGGGAAGCCCTTCGTGACGATGCAAACTACTCTTATGTAGCTTGTTGGAAATATAACGGTGAAGATAAAGAACCTGAATTAATTAAAGAAGATCTGAATTATCAATTCACCAAAGTACAAACCCGTAATTACAAAGCGTAATGGAAAAGAATATATCATTTAAACTGAAGATATGGCGCCAGAGAGGGCCTAAAGCTAAAGGAGAATTTAGAACTTACGAAATGAAGGATATCCCAACAGATACTTCGTTTCTGGAAGCACTCGATATTCTGAATGAAGACCTCGTAAACAAAGGAGAAGAACCAATTGTATTCGACCACGACTGTCGCGAAGGTATCTGCGGTATGTGTTCTTTATATATTAACGGACATCCACATGGTCCTGCATCGGCTGTTACTACTTGCCAGATGTATGTGCGTCGTTTCAAAGACGGAGAAACTGTAACTGTAGAGCCTTGGCGTTCGGCAGGTTTCCCTGTAATCAGAGACTTAATGGTAGACCGCAATGCTTTCGATAAGATTATGCAGGCAGGTGGTTACGTAAACGTAAATACAGGTGCTCCTCAAGATGCGAATGCCATCCTTATCTCTAAAGAAGTAGCCGATGAAGCTATGGATGCTGCTGCTTGCGTAGGTTGTGGTGCTTGTGTGGCTGCTTGTAAGAATGGTTCGGCTATGTTGTTCGTATCTGCTAAAGTAAGCCAGTTAAATCTTCTTCCACAAGGAAAGGTTGAAGCATCTCGTCGTGCTAAAGCCATGCTTTCGAAGATGGATGAACTTGGTTTCGGCAACTGTACCAACACACGTGCTTGTGAAGCGGAATGTCCGAAAAGCATTTCTATCAGCCACATTGCTCGTCTGAACCGCGATTTCATTAAAGCTAAATTGAAAGATTAAGCAGTATACAATACTTAAAAAGGTCCTTGCTGATGGAATATCAACAAGGACCTTTTATTTATATACGTATTTCAAGCAAGAGAGTTTGTTATTTCTCTATCCTGATCCTCGCATCCACCGCTATAACATCCTTCTCTGTTGCCAACAACGGATTAATATCCATTTCCTTTATTTCTGTGGCAAAGCGAAGTAGCGTAGACAAACGAACAATGATTTCGGCAAACTTATCCTCATTCACCCCTTTCTGTCCGCGTGTTCCTTTTATAATCTTATAAGCACGTAAGGAGCGAATCATGGAATAAGCCTCTTCGTAAGATAAAGGAGCTAAACCGGAAGATATATCCTTCAGCACTTCTACAAAAATACCACCCAGCCCGCAAAGGACTACATGCCCGAACTTCTCTTCGTATTTCGCACCGATAAAGAGCTCGGTTCCTTTAAGCATCTGCTGCACCATGATGGCTTTTGCATCGGGTATCTGCATCATACGATCGAACTCTAAAGATAGATGCTGCTTGCTTGTTATATTCAAAACAACACCCCCTACATCCGATTTATGCACAGGACCTACCACTTTGGCTACTACCGGGAATCCGGTTCGTTGGGCAAAGGCCAATACACTTGCTTTATTGTCGGATACAAATTCTTCTACTATTGGAATACCTGCCGAATGCAACAACTCTTGTACATAATTGGGGGCAATGTATCCATCCTCGGGTATAGAGTCGATAATGCGACGAATACGGGGAACATCTACTCCAAACAATTCTATTTCGTTTGCTGCCGGTTTCGAAGCATTCATAATGCGCGAAAGAGCAGTTCCCAAGGTAACCTCATCGGCAAAGTTCACATGCCCTTTCTTTAGAAACTCCTCTACCTCTTTACCGGCGGTATTGATAGAAGGAAGAACAGGGAAAATGGGCTTCTTATTGATTAGCATCTTTTGATGCAATACTTCGTATGTTTCAAACATTGTTACCAAACCCGGAGTACCGAAGATGGCGAGAATTGCATCTACATTCTCAAACTTATTCTCGCAATAATCAATAACTGTACTAAGTTGTTCGGGCGTACCGGTTGCCAGAATATCTATCGGGTTACCCACAGACGCACCTGAAAACAACTTAGTCTTCAGTTCATCGGCAACCGGACCTTCCAGGCTGGGCACATTCAGTCCTCCTTTTGAAAGAGCATCGGTAAGCATCACTCCAGGACCACCGGCATGGGTAACAATAGCAAAATTACGTCCCTTAAGCTCGGGCAATGTAAAGATACAACCAACGGTGGTCAGCTCCTCACGTGAATAACACCGCACAATGCCGGCTTTACGAAACAATGCCTCCACAGCAGAATCGGAACTGGCGATAGCACCTGTATGAGAGGATGCTGCCCGACTGCCACTCTCGGAGCTGCCCGACTTTATAGCTGCAATCTTACATCCTTTCTTTATTAAAGAAGAAGCATGTAGCAGCAAGCGGTCCGGATCTTTAATGCTTTCTACATAAAGCAGTTTGATATTCGAATCTTTCTCGGCATCAAAATGCTCATCCATATATTGCAAAACATCTTCCACACCAATTTGCTTGGCATTTCCTACCGACCAAACAGAATTGAACTGAAGTCCTTTTACTACAGCCGACTCCAAAATGAACACAGCCGTTGCTCCGGAGCTTGATATAAGATCAACTCCTTGAGGATTCAATGTAGGAATAGGTTGTGTAAATACACTGTGATGACAAATATTCAATAAGCCAATACAATTAGGTCCAATCAGAGCAGCATTGTATTTATTGACTGTTTCCAATATCTGGTTTTCGAGAATGGCACCTTCGTGTGTCTCTTCTCCGAAGCCGGCAGAAAGAATAATAAACGCTTTCGTTTCTTTTGTACTCGCCAATGTTTCTACCACAGCAGGACACAGATGGGCAGGAATAGCCAGAATGGCCAAATCGGTATTCGGTAGCTCGCTTACATCTTCATAAGCTTTTACTCCCTGCACTTCTTTCTCCTTGGGGTTTACAGCTCTTAATTCGCCTTTGTACTTTCCTGCCAGAATATTCCGGAGAATAGCTCCTCCGGGTTTATGTACATTGTTGGAGGCACCGACTACTACAATGCTTTCGGGGTGTAATAATTGTTGTGTTATCATGATATTAGTTATAAGTTACGGGTTACAAGTTACGAGTTACGAGTTACGGGTTACGGGTTACGGGTTACGAGTTACGAGAACTTAACAAAACTTGTAACTCGTAACTTGTAACCTGTAACTAAAATAATTACTTCATTCCTCTGTTCTTTAACATAGCATCCAGCTTAGGTTCCGCACCTCGGAAATTTGTGTAGAGAACCATCGGATCGTCACTATTTCCACGTTCCAACACGTTAGAACGGAACAGGTTGGCTGTCTTTTTGTCAAAGATACCATTTTCTTTGAAAGCTTCAAAGGCATCAGAGTCAAGAACGTTCGCCCAAAGATAACTATAATAACCGGCGGCATATCCACCTATGATATGGTTGAAATAAGTAACACGGTAGCGAGGAGCTATTTCGAGTATTAACCCAAGCTTATCCATGGCTTCTTTTTCAAAAGCAACTATATCTAAATTTTCGGTTTCAGTCAGGTTGTGCAAATTCATATCCAATAAGGCAGCTGCCAAGAGTTCGGTAGTCATAAATCCCTGGTTGAAAGTGCTTTGTGCCTGGATCTTCTCAATCAAAGCGTCGGGAATGGTTTCTCCTGTCTGATAATGTTTGGCATAAGATTTAAGAACTTCGGGTTCTGTAGCCCAATGCTCCATAATTTGCGAAGGAAGTTCAACAAAGTCGCGCACTACATTGGTACCCGATACACCAACATAATTACATTTGGTAAGCAGGCCATGAAGACCGTGTCCAAACTCATGGAAGAGGGTTTCCACTTCATCTAATGTTAATAGAGAGGGGGTATCGCCTACAGGCTTGGTAAAGTTGCAAACATTGCATACTAACGGACGAACATCTGCTTTTTGCTCTCTGAAATTGCTCATCCAAGCGCCTCCACTCTTTCCTGAGCGTGGGAAATAATCTACATAGAAGATACCCAATTGAGAACCATCGGCATCTTTCACTTCAAATACTTCTACATCCGGATGATATACAGGAATTCCACTAAGCTGGGTAAAGGTAATGCCGTATAGTTTATTGGCAACATCGAATGCGCCATTGCGTACGTTCTCAAGTTTGAAGTAAGGTTTCAGTTCTTCTTCATTCAGGTTATATTTGGCTTCACGAAGCTTTCCGGTGTAGTACCACCAATCCCAAGCTGCCAATTTTTCTTTTTTGCCTTCTTTATCCATTAAAGATTGTAGCTCTTTGGCTTCTGCTTTAGCTTTAGGAAGTGCATATTGCCAAAGGTTATTTAAGAAATCCATAACTACGGAAGAGTTCTTTGCCATGGTATTATCCAATACAAAGTTCGAATAGTTATCATAACCTATCAATTGTGCTTTTTCCAAACGAAGCTTAATTACTTTGGCTATAATCTCTTTATTATCATTGGCATCATTGTTATTTCCGCGGTTGATATAAGCTGTATAAACCTTTTCGCGCAAGTCTCTGTTATCGGCATATTGCAGGAACGGAAGGCGACTGGCATTATGCAAAGTAAATAACCATTTACCTTCTTGTCCGGCAGCTTTAGCTTCTTCGGCAGCACTTGCCTTAAACCATTCCGGCAATCCGGAGAGTTCTTCTTCTTTTTCTACAAATAGTTGAAAGGCGTTGTTCTCATTCAAAATGTTGTTGCTGAATGTAAGGCCAAGTGTAGAAAGTTCCTTGTTTATTTCGCGAAGGCGAGCTTGCTCTTCTTCACTCAAATTAGCTCCGGAACGTACAAATGATTTATACACTTTATCCAGTAATCTCTTTTGTTCGGTAGTCAGGTTCAGTTGATCTTTCTTCTGATTAACCGCGTCTACCTTTTTAAACAGGTCTTGATTCAGGTAGATGTTGTCATTATGCTCTGAAAGCTG
The DNA here is from genome assembly GCF_010500995.1 of Bacteroides sp. 224. Lineage (GTDB taxonomy): Bacteria > Bacteroidota > Bacteroidia > Bacteroidales > Bacteroidaceae > Bacteroides. The sequence goes on from NZ_QVMK01000019.1 coordinate 17,217, forward strand.
AGGAGCAATAGCCATAGAAAGTTCAGTAAGTTCCTTGGTTGTTTCTGCTTCGGTAACATTAAAGAATACACCACCTACTCTGTCTAATGTGGGTGAGCTATTATCCAAAGCTACGATTACATTTTCGAATGTAGGTTCATCACTACTTTTTATAATGGCATCAATGTTGGCAGTTTGCTCTTCGATTCCTTTCTCAAAGGCAGGTTTGTAATGTTCTAACTTGATTGCTTCAAAAGGAGGAACACCATATTCGGTTTCAAACGCAGTAAAGAACGGATTATCCGTTTTGTTTGTATTCGTACAAGAATTCATCATTATACTACAGGCTACTGATAAAATAATTAATTTCTTTTTCATAGATGTTTTATAGAATATAGTTAGTTTATTTTATGACAAAAATCACATCTGCCAAAGCTGAAAACATATGTGGTTTACCTTTAAACTCAAAGGTAACTTGCAAGTCTTCAATCTTCTTATTTTTAAAGTTATCTAAGTATTCAACGATTGTTGGTTTTAATAAGTCTATATTTCGTTTTAATTTCCATGAATTATTAAAATCATCCGTATCTACTAATACAAGAAATAAACGGTTTTCTGAGCCAAAGCGCATTTCACCCTGGTTTTCATATAACCATTTTGCTAGCAACTTAGGGTTTTCCTGTGCCTCTTTTAATATTTGGATCTTTTCATCTTTTAGTGTTTGCAATGTTTGTCTACAGAAGTCATCATTACGGTCGCTCATTTTCTCTGTTATTTCGTAGAAAATGTCATTTGGTTTTGCACATTTATCATACATGACATTTGCTACCTTTGCCTTTTGCTTTAAGAAAGTAAGTTCCACAGGGAGTCCTTTTTCTTTCCGTTTCTGTTTAATGTATTCAGCAGGAAGATAGGTAACTTTTAAATCAAAAGGAATATCACCAATAAAAAAGTCAACACTTTTTATTTGTCCTACTGTGGGTAAAACCTCAGGATGTGATTTAAATATATTCTCAATCAAGATACTGCTCCAATAGTTATACCAACTATTCAACACATACCCTTGTACGGCTGGGTTTATTTCTGTTTCAAATTTTGATATTAAATGATCAAATGAAGGATTCTGTACTTTTACATACCTACTAACCAGATATTTATCCAGAGAGTTTTGATAATCGCCACCCCATTCAAAATTTTTAAGTTTGTACAGTTCTGAAACTAATTTCTGAATATCAATATTTGCAATCTGCCGATTGCTGATACACTTAATGTATTCATCCAATAATTCATGTGATTTGTCGATATTCTTAGAAAGCAAATCAAACAACAGACGAAAATTATCGCTCTGTTTTTTTAAGCTAATCTCATAACCTGTAAAATCCAGAAAGCCTTTTACCAATTCCACTCTGATAATGGATTTGAGTTTCAGCCACAATAACCCAACTCGACTGCAACTAAACTCCTCTAAAGCCTCGTTCCGGTGAAGGCTATCCCAATAATTAAAGTCTTCCATACTCTATATTTACAGATAATGATGTAAGCGACTCTTTGGCGCACAAACAAATAAGATCTCTTTACTACCTGCTACGCTACCTTTACCACCTCTACCATTATGATATGTTTTATATTCAATCTTCACATCACGAAATCTTGAAATCATTTTTTCAAATGTTTGAATATCCGGATAGCTACGATTATTATAACTTATCAGCCAATATGGAATATCGTTCGATGCTTCAAACAACTTTTCGAAAGAAGTAATTATTTCACTTTTCTTATCAAAACCACTATATTTTTGCGGTTCATATCGTCTTATTCCATTAACAAATTTTTTGTCCCTCCAATATTCTGTATAAGTTTCGAGTAAATGATAAAATCCTTGATAATCAGCATGGCTATTGCAATAAGGTGGATCAAAATAAACTAAATCTATATTTGATAATTTCGGCAATAAATCCAAAATATTCTCATTAAAACTCTGGTTATCTTTCCCATTATCAAATATGGCATTGTTATATTTAGGCAAAAGCTCTGAGAATATTTCTTTTATTGGTCGAACTAAACTTCTATTTCGTTTTATTCTCTCAGGATCGCTAGCATAAACCAAAGCTTGTGTATGCCCAAAATGTCCCATTGTAATTTTTCGAGTCAAACTGCGATTCATAACAGCAAAAGCAAGTGCTTGCTTATATTGACTATTTAGTAAGGGAATATTGGCTCTGAAATTATCTATAAAAACAGACTCCTCTCTCTTAAAGAATACATCAGTAAAAACATCTTCCATTAGAGTGAAGTTATCCTTTTTCGGTGCTTCTTGAAATAGAATAGCTAAATCGTCTGCGTTTAATTTTTCCGACTTATTTTCGATTAACGCCTTACCTATTTGGGTATTGAAATTTAAAAAATCATTTGCAATAGTTCTTAAACCTAACTGTTTGAAAAGATAGCCAACTGATTGAGAGCCGGCAAAAGCGTCAAGAGCTACATCAATATCTTTAGGGATAAACTTATTAATCCACGATAAATGAGTGTGTTTTGCCCCCAAATATTGTGGCTCAGGAAATTGGTAATCAAAATATCTATAGTTATCGAACAGCATGTTATATCTTTAAATCTACAAATTTACAAAAAGTTAAGGAACAAACGCTATATCCACTATCAATATCATATATGTCATCCATTAATGTTTGGTTTTAGTAGACAAGGATTCCTTACTTCCTTTTAGATATATAACACCACATCGGATAATGGTCGGAATCCTTAATTGAACGATCGACCGTACAATTATAAGCTTTCAAATTTTTACTCATTAATATATGATCGATCCGGAAGTAGAATTTATTTCGATTGAAAGAGATACCAAGTCCGCTACCTGACTGACTAAAAGCATCATTCAGCTCTTTGGTTAACAGATGATGCGGATAAGATAAAGGAGAATCATTAAAATCGCCACATACAATAACTGATTTATGAGGAGCGTTCTTCACCTCCTCCCGGATAACCTTTCCTTGTTTTCCTCGAATAGCTACTGCTTCCTTTAGCTTCCCAAGAAGATACCTGGCTCCACGTTTTACCTTGGCACTTTCGGGAGATTCAATCAGGTTCTCATACAGCTTTCTGTCTTCTGTTGTTAACTTGTTGGATTCCAGGTGATTGTTTATTAAGGTAATAGTGTCATTCCCTATCTTTATTTCATAAACCACAGAGCCATTACTATCACTTTCATACGAAAGCACTCGGTCGGAAAGTATCGGATATTTGGAGTAACAGGCAATACCATTATTCTTTAATTTCCCAAGCTTGTGTATCCTTCTGTATGGATACTCTTTCAACACATCATTTATGTTTTCCTGTGTGAGGTATTTCCTGTTCGATGCAGGCACAAACTCTTGCAGGCAAATAATATCAGCTCCACTGTTTTTGATGTAAGCCAGAATGGGGCTTTTCCCGTCAACCTTTTCCATTGTGTTGAAGTTCATCACATTGTAGGTTAGGAGTTTGATGCTATTTTCGGGAATGTTTTTGGTTCGTATATTAACAGGTATGTAAGCTCTTATCTGAGGAAAGCACAATAATAAAGCCACCAAAGGCACTAAAGCCAGTTTATAGCGAATCGGCAACCAGAAGACTAAAAAGCAGACGTTTACAATCAGGAATATAGGAAAAATCAATCCCATACAGCCCAGCAATGGTACTTTCGCAGGATTCATGTAAGGGCTATAAGCTGACAACAAAAGCAAGATAATAAAAACAACATTGCCTGTCATTATCAGGAGAATAGCTATTTTCCCCAAACTTTTCATCTTCTATTTCTTACTTGCGTCAAACAAACTTTTCTTTTCTTCGGTAGTAAGACTGTTATAACCAGACTTTTTCAGCTTATCCAGAATTCGGTCTATCTCGTCCGAACTCTCTTTTTTGCGGGCGTTGTAATCATAGTCCATATTCCGGCTATGGTTTACTTTCATCTTTGCTTTCTTGGGTTTCTTCTCCCAAGTATCTTTACTGAACAAACGAATAATTCCATCGAATAGTTTATTGATCCAGGAGGTTAAATCGGCTCCTTTGCTTAAGCTTGCAGCAAACCAAATACCGGATAAAGCTCCACCAATATGGGCTATGTGTCCTCCTGCATTGCTTGCCAGTCTTTGAACGAGCTCAGGATTCGTCATATCGCCAGGAACCAAAAATACCAGATCGAGTATAATAACTCCAATAGCCAGATATTTTAGTCGTACCGGCCCGAATAAAAGTAAGTTGATACGATAATCCGGCGCCCGATAAGCGGCAGCCGCCACAATGGCGAGTACAGAAGCAGATGCTCCTACCATCACCGAGGATTCTACCACAGGCTCAAAATACGGGAAAACATTAAAAGCAATCATATAGAGCAACCCGCCACAAAGTCCTCCAAAGAGGTAGAGTCCTCTAAGATGTTTGGAAGAAAAGAATTGCAGGAAGATATTACCAAACCAATACAGCCACAGCATATTAAATAATATATGCAGAATACCGGCATGCATAAACATGTAGGTAAATAACGACCAGGGCTGATTCAGGAGATTTGTAAAAGAAGCCGGTAATTCAAACCAACTAAAAATAGAATATGCGCTTCTGTTGAACAGCAAAAAGCCGACAGAAAATAGAGACATCAACAGAAAAACACCTACATTGATGTAAATCAGTTGAATTGTTATATTACCTTTTCTAAAGTTATTCTTCAGATTATCGAAAATAGGTTGTCTCATTGTCATTCCTTCCTCTTCCTTGCCAATACATAACTCCCTTCTTCTTCCAATAAACAATTAAGAAGAATCCGAATATCATACCTCCCAAATGGGCGAAATGAGCCACATTATCTCCCGGATTATTTGCAAGACCCATCAGTAACTCTACTACGGCATATCCTATCACAAAATACTTCGCCTTAATTGGAATTGGCAAGAACATAATAAATATTCGTTCATTAGGAAATAACATACCGAAGCCAAGAAGTATGCCAAACACAGACCCCGAAGCTCCTACGGTTCTCCAGTAATTCAGATATTCACCAACCAGCAAAGTCGATCCGTCGGGTATTCTTACATGCGTTTTAGGATAACCGGCGAATAATGATTCAAACTCGATATACTGTACCAATTCCTGTATCAATCCGGCACCCACACCACATACCAAATAAAACAGCAAGAAACGTTTACCACCCCATACCTGCTCAAGCACGCGTCCAAACATAAATAGAGCAAACATGTTGAATAATATATGCGAAAAACCTCCATGCATAAACATATAAGTAACTAATTGTGCAGGGTTAAAGTTATCCGCCTTAAAGAAATGCAATGCCAAGTATTCGTTAAGGTCTATTCCATACCCTCTCGCTACATAAGTAGCCAGGAAAAACAAAATATTTATTATGATAAGATTCTTAGTTACCGGGGGCATTGTATTCATCATACCTTCTATCTCAATTTTTAGTGTAAATCGAAACAAAAATACAAATAAATTCTGGTCAATACCGGAAAAAGATTCTGTATTTATTCTTTTTCAATAATTTGACGCACTTTTTTGATAAATCTATTTGATATTTTAGTTTGTTAGTTATATATTTGTGTGTATAGGATCTCGTTCTTTTAATAATTATATCATTTTAATCAATTTACTGAATTATGAACAAAGCAGAACTTATCAGCGCAATTGCTGCAGAATCGGGCTTAAGCAAAGCCGATTCAAAAAAAGCATTGGATGCTTTTATTGTTAGTGTAACCGATACCTTAAAATCTGGTGGAAAAGTGTCTCTCGTAGGCTTCGGTACTTTCTCTGTAGGAAAAAGAAGCGAAAGAAGAGGTATTAACCCAACAACCAAAGCCTCAATTATTATTCCCGCTTGCAAAGTAGCTAAATTTAAAGCAGGAAGCGAGTTGGCAGCAGTTATTGAGTAATCTAAGATTGAAAGTAAAATAAAAAATAGAAGAGCACCGGGTAAGAAGGTGCTCTTCTTTTTATTAAAACCTTGATGTATCATTCGGGTCCTCGCTCGCTTCCCGGTTGAACTTAGCGCCCCCACTAAAATAGAATACGGCTCTCAGCATAACCTGACTAAAACTTCTTGATGTTCGGATGTTTCTAACTATATTACTATAATATCGGGTCAGCTCAAACTTTCTGGAATCGAATACATCTTTAGCAGTAAGCGAAATATTCAAATTCCGGTTTTTTAAGAATTTACCACTCAACCCCATATCTAAATAGGCGTAGGATCTGTCGTCGGTATATAATTGTTTGGAATTAATCATATAATTACCACGCCATTCTCCACTATATACTTTTACCATTTCAACCTATATGCCTTTACCCTCTCAACCTACACACCTTGGCACTCTGTAGGCATATATTCACAAGATACAAAGGTATATACCTAAGCAGTCTGTAANCCTTTGCAACCATTAGGTGTACACTTAAGCGACCCTTAGGTATATACCTTTGCAACCATTAAGTATACACTTAAGCAATCCTTACAAATACATCTATATTAATAAGGTACGCGCACCTATGTTTATCGCAATCATATACTTGATTGTACCAAATAAGAAGAACTGAGAATTCAGTTTGGTCAGACCTAACGAGGCAAAAGGTCGGACCTAATTATTGAAAAGGTCCGACCTAATGTAGCGTTAAGTCTGACCTTTCAGCAGAACCGGTTTCATATTGAAATCACTCCACAAACAAACAGATTTATAAAAAGCTGAACAATATTACACCAATAAACATTAGTTTGCGCAATACACATTTTCGTTTTGCCGCAAAAAGTTCTCCCCATCAGTACTGGTCGGTAACAAGTTTTGCAGCAAAACGAAAATGTAAATCAGTTAAACCTCTAAATAGATTTTATAGAAGATGGCTATCCCTTATGTAGTGCGGAAGAAAGTATTTCTTTGTTTGCATAAATACCGAAACAGTGTTCAAAGATTGTTTTCATATCAAATGTAGTATCCTTTTGAAATGTCCGGTTTGTGTGAGTTAATTTCCGGATACGATCCAGTCCCCATATTTTAAGGTTATTGCCTGCTTGATTTGAAGCGCTTACTTCCGCCGCCAGCAGATACCACCTGTTTCTAAACTCGCGCAAAGCATACGGTTGCACTCTCCTTACCCTTCGAGAATCGGGAGTGGTGTATTTATCATACTCAATCTCTATTTCCACCGATTTCCGGATGGCATTGATTAGTTCATTAAAGCGACGGTTCAAAAAAGTTTTTGCAGAAAAATAAAGAGTCTGCTTAAATTTTGTTTCTTTTTATTTGTATCTTCGTTCATACATCCTCAAATTCAATACTATGCATACAAAAATACGATTTGCCACATTCTGCCTGATTCTTTCTTTATTCTCTTTAAATACACAAGCACAATCTTATGACGAGCTTTGGTTGGAAGCCATGAAAGCCTCCAGAATGCTTCCACAAACATATATATCCATCACAGAGCAAATCCTCCAAAAAGCTTTAACTGAGAAAAACTCTCCTCAAGTGCTTAAAGCGTATACGGCAAAACGTATGACGCAAGAAGAACTATCGCCCGATAGCATTTATTCAAATTTAAAATTTATGGAAAAGTGGGCAGCAGAAACCAAACAACCCATTGATGCAGCCATTTTAAATACAATCCTTGCATACGGCTATTGCCGGTATATAGACAAAACAGAATCTTACGGAAAACCATCTAAAGAACTCTGGCAATGGAGCAGCCAAGCACTTATAGAGAAAGCTATTAGCCATATAAACGCTGCTTTGCAAAACTCCGAAACGTTATTAAATACCCGTACCGAAGACTACGAACCATTTACGGCTAAGGGAGACTTTGGGCTCTACTTCGATCATGATTTATACCATATTCTTTTTTTCTACTGTATGGAAGCAGCTCAAGAAGCTGCCTTGGCAGATAAAGATGTTTACCCCTTCATAAGCGAATGTTACAACAAGGCGATTGATTTATATACCCAAAGAAAGAATAAAGATGCTGCCTTATTGCTTATGCTGGAAAAGATTAAAGGAGAAAATCCACCTTTGCTTTACCAAAAGATTCACTCGGAAAGCTACTTAGAAAGCCTGGAACAACTGATTACCGACAACCACCAAAATGAGTTGATTGTAGAAGTGTACATAGCAAAGATTCAAGAGCTCATAGAAAGAAAAAGAAACAAAGAAGCCCTGCAAATATGTAAAGAGCTACAAAGCAGATTTCCCGATTATAAACGCATCCCGGCTGTGGAACGGCTAATATTAAAAATTACTCAGCCCGAACTGAATATTCATTTCAACCAATCTGCCTATCCCGGTATGCCTTTTGCGCTTAATATTACTTATTACAACCTTGATAAATTTAATATTCACTTATATAAAATCACATCCAACAATAAAGAGGAACTTTTTAATATAAAGCATTATGACGAAAGAACATTTACCAATTTACCTTCCGAGAAAATAAGTACGCAAGAAATCCGGCTAATTAATAAAGGCGATTATATTAATAAAGACACCACCATAACCATTCAGACCCCTCCGGAAGGCCTTTATCGCATAGCCATAGAAGCCAACGACCGGAAGGGCTATAAAACCGAAGAAGAAATACTAACGGTTCAAAGACTAAAAATACTATCTCGCCATCTGCCCGATAGCTTACTGGAGGTATGGGTAGTAGATGAACAAACAGGAGAACCGGTTCCGGATGCCACAGTGTATTGTTATCAGGCAGAAAAAGGAAAATATCAGGAAAAAGAAGTACTGAAAACCGATAAAACCGGTAAAGCCCAAGTGCGATGGGGAAATCTGACATATATAAAAGCAGAAAAAGGAAACGATACCCACATGGCATTGCTGAATATCCGCAGATATGGAACAGGCACTCAAGAAAAAAAAATCGGCATAGAACTATTTACCGATCGGGCAATATACCGCCCGGGGCAAACGGTGTATGTAAAAGGAATTGTGTACAATCATTCACCCAAAATATCTGTAATAAAAGGAAAAGAGCATAAGGTTATTCTTCAAGATACTCAAGGAAATACAATTGCAGAGAAAATACTGAAGACAAACGAATTTGGCTCATTTGCCACAGAGTTTACACTCCCAACCGATGATTATAAAGAAGAGTACTACCTGAGATGCGAAGACGGAAGCGCTTATATTAAGGTTGAAGAATACAAAAGGCCATCATTCAACATTACATTTCTTCCGCAGAAAGAAGCCTATCGGATAGGCGACTCCATATTAGTGCAAGGCAATGTAAAAACATTTAGCGGAGTTCCTATCGAAGAAATATCCGTGCATTATCAAATTACGGGTGATAATTATAACGGAGTACCTCTCTTTAAAGCCGGTGAAGTAACCTTAAATAAAAATGGAGATTTCTATATCCCAGTACACTTGAAAGCAGACGTCAATGGAACAGGAGAAAGGAAACAATTCTCCATTAAAGCAACAGCAACCCACATCACCGGAGAAACACAAACATCAGAAACACGAAAGTATGTAAAACAAAATTTCTTCACCTACAATTCTAATTTCTTTGGTTGGATTAATCGCGACGACAGCATAAAAATTGCCATACAAACCACCAACTGGGATGCGCAACCGATTAAAACCACCGGCACCTATCAGATTTGCCCTTATACCGATTATAGTGCAAAAACAACTGCACAGCCGGTTCTTACCGGGAGTTTCGTTTCCGGCACAGCAATGAACCTGAATGAGTTAAAAGAATATCCCTCGGGAGCCTACAAAGTAGTACTAAAAGGAAAGGATGAAAAAGGACACGAGGTTTCTGATGAAAATACGATGATATTATTCTCTCTTAAAGATACAAAACCCGTTATCCATTCCCATTTATGGACTTATGTAATAAACAAGAATTATGACAAGAAACAACCTATATCATTCATTGTAGGCACCTCCCAAAAAGATGTATGCCTGCAAATGGATATTGTCAGCAAAAAGAAGACTCACGATAATCGGGTTATTCATCTCTCGGACACCCTGCTTCGGTTCGATTTGCCTTATAAAGAAGTGTATGGAGAGGAAGTCACTGTACACCTCTCCTTTGTAAAAGACGGAAAAGTATATAATAAAGATATTGATTTCAAGAAAAAAACTCCATCTAAAGATCTTAAACTATCTTGGGAGGTTTTCCGCGACAAACTTAAGCCCAGACAGGAGGAAGAGTGGAAACTCAGTATAAAAGATGCGAACGGAAAACCGGTGCGTGCCGAACTATTGGCCATGATGTATGATGCCTCTTTAGACAAAATAAGAAGTTATAACCGAAACTGGCAGATGCCCTGGCACTACCGATACAACAGGCTACCACATCTCGGTTGGTATTATAACAGCCATCGCTTTAACTCGAATCGGGTTGACGTTAGATTCGAAAACACAAGTTATATCAAAATACCTTCTACGGAATATGATCATTTTTGGAATAGAAATATATTAGGCGGAGAGTTTTATGGCAAAAGGGCATTAAGCATTCTGGCATCATGCACAACTGTATCTCGCTCTAATTTCTCTGCCGATACCAGCAACAGCGAATCACTACAAAGTGTATTAGGAAAAAAGGAAGATGGCAACAATAAGAACGGCGACACAGCACCCTTAATTCTTCGTTCTGATTTCAAAGAAACAGCTTTCTTCCATCCATTTCTGCGTACAAATAAAGAGGGAGAAACAGTCTTTTCGTTCACCCTTCCCGAAGGTTTGACAAGCTGGAGATTTCTTGGATTTGCACATACCAAACAGATGCAAACAGGTAGCATCGAAGGTCAAATCATCTCTCAGAAAGAGTTTATGTTAACTTCAAACATACCGCGTTTTATTCGCACAGGCGATGAAACTACGCTTACGGCAGCCGTAACCAACCTGATGGAGAAAGATGTATCCGGAATAGTTACATTCACGCTATTCAATCCGGAAACAGAGGAGGTGATAGCTACTCAACAAAAAGACTTCACCACTGCATCGGGTAAAAAGAGCACGGTAACTTTTCCTTTTACCCCTACTGATGAATACGACTTAGTAGGTGTTCGCATGATTGCTTCCGCAGAGGGCTTTAGCGATGGAGAACAACACCGCATTCCGGTATTGAGCAACAAAGAAACGGTGGTCGAAACCATGTCTGTTACGACTCAGGGAAAGCAAACATATCAGTGTTCACTAACTCCATTGCTGGAAGGAGATACGCTTGCAGCAAAGAATCGCCGCCTCACCATAGAATTTACCGGAAACCCGGCATGGTATGCCGTTCAGGCATTGCCTACACAAACAAAACCGGCTCAAGAAGATGCCATCTCTCAGGCAGCCGCCTACTATGCCAACACACTTACTGCACATATCGCAAAAACTCAACCGGATATACAAACCCAAACCTCCACTATAGCAAAGCTGAAGAATTTACAGTTATATGACGGATCGTGGACATGGTTTCAAGGCATGAAAGGCAATCAAAGCGTTACTTGCCGGATAGTAGAAATGTTGCTACGCTTAGAATCCATAACGGGCGAAGCACTCCCCGATGAAATACTCACCATGCGAAATGCTGCCTTTAGGTATTTACATTCGGTGATTCGCAGTAAATACAGGCAAAAGATTGTGGAAGAAGAAATAAAGAAGCAAACAATTTACCCTCTTTCCTATCAGGATATAGAGTATTTGTACCTGATAGCCATATCTAATGATACCATCCCCAAAGAGAATGAGAGCATATATAACCATCTCATGGCTAAGATCAGCAATGTCGATTATTGTAGTTTTGTCCGACCACTCAGCCTTAAGGCAAAAATTGCCATCACTCTTTATAAAGCCGGAGAAAAGGAAAAAGCGCACGCACTTATTGCCTCGTTGAAAGAATATGCCGTACAAACGAAAGAGCAAGGGATGTACTTTGCACTAAAAGGCTATTATGGCTACTCTAAGGATATTAAAATTCCAATGCACGTGGCCGTTATGGAAGCCATAGATCTTATCGAAGGAAACACCGAAGTGATTGAACAAATGAAAATATGGCTATTGAAGCAAAAGCAAGTGCAGCAATGGGACTCCCCGATAGCCACCGTCGATGCAATTTATGCGTTATTGAATAGGGGAGAGAATCCGCTTGACAATCAAGGAGATGTAGAGCTTCAATTGGGCAATAAAACAATCTCAACCAAACCGGCAGACAAAAACAAAATGCCCGGATTATCTTATATAAAAGAGGTTGTTGACGATCCTGTTCTACTTGCCAACACAAAGTCTATTACTGTAAAGAAGAAAGACAATGGCTTGGCTTGGGGAAGTATATCTATGCAATCTTTAAAAAGCATCCGCACCACCTTTAAAGATAATGAAGCTTTAACTATTAAGAAAGAACTCTTTTTAGAAAAGGTATCGGAAACGGAAAAGAAACTTATTCCCATAACCAACGAAACCTCTTTAAAGGTAGGAGATAAAGTAGTGATTCGCCTCACCCTCTTTACCGACCGCCCGATGGATTTCATTCAGGTGAAAGATCAACGGGCAGCCTGCTTCGAACCGGTTGAGCAAAGCTCAGGACATAGATATGCAGGAAAGGTTGGTTATTACAAAAAAACAAAAGATACATCTACTCTTTTCTTCCTCGAATCAATGAATCAGGGAGCTCATTTATTGGAGTATAGTTGCTATGTAAATAGATCGGGCAGCTATGAATCCGGGTTAGCAAGTGTACAGTCAACCTATTCTCCCGAATTTGTATCATACGCACCTTCGGAGAGAGTATATGTGGAGAAATAATCAGATCATTTAATACATTTATTCTATGCATACAATAAAAACAACACTACCATTCCTTTTATTTCTATTCTATTTATCTGCCAAAGCAGACATTGCTCCTAATCCAATATCGGCACCCAACCTAAGCCCTCTTGGTTCAACTTCTGTACGAATGGTATCGGAAGTCGTTTCGGTAGATCTTTATAAAAACGGTTCTACTGTTGAGGTTCTTTTTGAAATGAAAAACCTTGGGAAGACAGAAACCGTAGAAATAGGATTCCCCATTATGGACTTCTACTATGGTTGGCAGAGGTCTTTATTTATTGGACAAAAAAACGAAGGCGATCGGTTTAAAGTTTGGGTAGATAATCAACCTATAGAGGATGTCAAAATAGTTGGTTTCGATTTTTACGAAGTAAGTAAGTCCAATAAACCTCTCCATGAATTGAAGAGAGATATTCTGAAAGAAGACAGTATTAAACAAGCAAAATTAATTGGGAAGCCATCGGAGGAGGTTGTAATTGGAGATATGGCCGATCTTTCAATTACCCCCTGGTACATTTGGCACACCACATTTCCGGAAGGAGAAACCCGTAGGATTAAGGTGCGCTATTCTCTGCCGGCCGGAGCCAACAAGCAATCTAACTTTTTCAACTACTTGCTACATACAGGCGCAGGATGGAACCAAACGATTGGCAAGGCAACTATTCGCGTAAAAATACACGATATTCCCCAAAAAGAAATACAGAAGATAAAACCTTCGGGATATAAGAAGAAAAACAATGTGGTTAGCTGGACTTTTACAGACTTCGAACCCACAAGGAAAAACGATATTTATATTTTCTACGATAAAGAATATCCGCTCAACAAAAGAAACACTTCGGAAGCATTGATTTATCTTGATAATACAAAGGAAGATCTTGGTAGTATTGATACTCAAGAAATTGCATCTATCCGGATTGATAAAGATGATAAACTGAATTTCCCCAATGGAGTTATCTTCATGCGCAGCAAAGAGTATGAATTTACGCTCGTCAAAGAGTTTATCCGAGGATATTCACGTCCGATATTCAAAGAACTCGCCTGCATAAGTACAGACGATTATTACAAAAACTACAGCCTAAAAATAAAGGACTCTCAAAAGGAAGTAGACGCTTCTTATGATGATTTAGATGCTATAAGAGATATTATCCAAACAATTAATATACGGCAAATGAAAAGTGGCCACAAACAAATTGTTGTTAGGAAGAAAGAAGAATGACGCAACTTTCTAAAACAAGGTTGCGTCATTATAGATTCGTTCGTATATTACTTATATGTCATTACTCCCTTTTATCTGTATTGGGGCGAGTTGCGTACTAAGTGTTTCGCCATTTTCTTTCTTCACAGATATCGTGAATGTATAGGTATCTGTGGTTTCTGGTGCGCTTGTAAGCTCCAGAATCCACGTTGCACCTATTGTCACAATTTGTGAGAAATCTATTTCATCTAAACGAGAACCCACAACAGCAGATGGAAATGCAAGAGAATAATGAGGTGCTGTATCAACTTTGTATATATTATCTCCGACAGGCTGCTTGTATGAATTTGCTATCACAAGATATGGATTTTCAAAATAACATCGAAATAAGCTATTAAGATTTGTTCCGGCGAGCATCAATGCAGAGAATGATTTATCACAGGTAATTGTCATACTACTTACAGATGGATCTGTTACACTGGCATCACAAAGTACTGAGAGTGGATAGAATGGAATTTCACAAGCATTATCACCCAAACCTGCAACAAAATCTCTAAAGTATCTGCCTTCTGGTGTATCCTCTAATGTAGCACTTATTCCATGACCTTGCACAAGTGGTACGGGATGAACCACAAAAGCAATTCCATCGGAAACAGCATACATACAGTCAGCTTGTGTCTTTTTTACTTTGGTATAGTATATATATTTTTCAGCTTCATCAACCTCAAAATTATAATAGAGATAAGAGTCCAAACTTTCCATAGGAATAATTTGCTGTATATATGAAGTTCCCACTCGCGGAGGGTAAGTGTATGGTGTATCTCCGCTATTATTATCGCTACAGCCAACTAAATTCACAGCCATTGCTACTGTTAGTATTTTATATATCCACTTTTTCATAACATCAAATATAGTTATTTTCTAATGAATGGTAAGTAGGTATTCAGAATTAGTTTATATCATTACCCCCCCTCCGCCCTTTGGGCACCTCCCCCTTGCAGGGGAGGAGTCGATGCCGCAGGAATTCCTCCCCTGCAAGGGGGAGGTGCCCAAAGGGCGGAGGAGGATTTTCTCATACTATGAATTAATTTTGGTATGCTTTTCTATTGATATGAATGCCCGATGGGCATTAGATGTGCACACCATATTGCATTCACTTGCCCGTAGGGCATTCATATCAATAGAAAACAAATTATACAACCACAAATCCCCGTAGGAGGATTCATTGATAATGAGTAGATGATAACAAATAGTATAAAGTAATCATGCACCACAGAGTACACAGAGGATTAAATTACGATGCCACAGGAAAATTAAAGCTCCGTGTCCTCTGCGTCCTCTGTGGTGAGTTATTAAGTAAATGAATGAAACCTTTTCCGCACAATCTCCTCCATTATCGGCTATTTTCACTAAATTTGCGCTCTGATAATTAGGAACAACCATGAATATAGAAGAAAAACTCATAAATTCCGTTATGAACGGGATAAAGACACTTTACGGACAGGACGTAGCTGCCGCACAAGTGCAATTGCAGAAAACGAAAAAAGAATTTGAAGGACACCTTACATTGGTTGTTTTCCCTTTCCTTAAAATATCAAAGAAAGGCCCGGAGCAAACAGCGCAAGAGATTGGAGAGTTTCTTAAGAATAACGAACCGGCTATTGCTGCCTACAATGTAATAAAAGGCTTCCTGAACTTAAGCATAGCATCCGGCGTTTGGATAGAGTTATTAAACACCATCCATGCCAATGAACAATATGGTATCACTACTGCTACGGAATCATCGCCTTTGGTGATGATAGAATATTCATCGCCTAATACCAATAAGCCTCTTCACTTGGGGCATGTGCGCAACAACCTATTGGGTAAAGCACTGGCTAATATCATGGAGGCCAATGGTAATAAAGTGGTGAAAACCAATATTGTAAACGACCGCGGTATACATATCTGTAAGTCGATGTTGGCTTGGCAGAAATTCGGTAACGGAGAAACACCGGAATCATCGGGCAAGAAAGGCGACCATTTAGTGGGCGACTATTATGTGGCTTTCGATAAACATTATAAGGCCGAAGTAGCCGCACTGATGGAAAAAGGCATGAGCAAAGAAGAAGCCGAAGCCGCCTCACCCCTTATGAACGAAGCACGCGAAATGCTTGTGAAGTGGGAAGCCGGTGATGCCGAAGTACGCGCACTTTGGTCGATGATGAACGCTTGGGTATATGCCGGGTTTGATGAAACTTATCAGAAACTCGGTGTAGGTTTTGATAAAATATACTACGAATCGGAAACATACCTCGAAGGAAAAGATAAAGTACTGGAAGGATTAGATAAAGGCTTTTTCTACAAAAAAGAAGATGGCTCGGTATGGGCAGATCTCACTGCAGAAGGACTGGATCATAAGTTACTGTTGCGTGCCGATGGTACTTCCGTATACATGACGCAAGATATTGGTACTGCCAAACTTCGTTTTGACGATTACCCTATCAACAAAATGATTTATGTGGTAGGAAATGAGCAGAACTATCACTTCCAGGTATTATCTATCTTGCTCGACAAATTAGGTTTCGACTGGGGAAAAGGTCTTGTGCACTTCTCTTACGGAATGGTGGAGCTTCCCGAAGGAAAGATGAAATCTCGCGAAGGAACAGTAGTGGATGCCGACGACTTAGTAGAAGAGATGGTAAGCACTGCCAAAGAAACCTCTCAAGAGTTGGGTAAACTGGATGGCTGCACCGAAGAGGAAGCCAACAACATTGCCCGTATTGTAGGTATGGGTGCTTTGAAATACTTCATCCTGAAAGTGGATGCACGTAAGAATATGACTTTCAACCCGAAAGAATCTATCGACTTCAATGGCAATACCGGTCCGTTTATTCAGTACACTTATGCACGTATTCAATCTGTTTTGCGCAAAGCTAATGAAGCCGGACTTACTATACCAGCAGCACTGCCCACAGGAATATCATTGAGCGAAAAAGAAATGGGATTGATACAAATGGTAGCCGACTTTGCTACGATTGTAAAACAAGCCGGAGAAGACTACAGCCCCTCTATCATTGCTAATTATATTTATGATTTAGTGAAGGAGTATAACCAATTCTATCACGATTATAGTATTCTGCGCGAAGAGAATGCGGATATTAAGATCTTCCGTATAGCCCTATCAGCGAATATAGCGAAGGTGATTCGTCTTGGAATGGAATTACTGGGGATTGAGGTTCCTAATAGAATGTAATTGAGGGAATAAACTACATCACACTTCAACGAGGAAGCGATTAATATTTCGCTCCTCTTTGTTGAAGTCTACACCAACTTTTACTTTCTCCCGAGAATCCATCGCATAGGGTTCGAGATATCCCCTTTCATTTATTTGCCGAAGAGCTTCTTCGGCACTTCCATTTAGCTTAAATTCAAAGACATAAATACGATCTTTGGTTTTCACCACAGCATCGGCACGCCCTTTGGCACTACGTACTTCAGTTTCAACAAATTGTCCCATAAGGCGAAATATCAAATAAAAAACAGCTTGGTAATGTCTTTCGGTTTGATCGCTCAGTTCATAAGGGATACCTGCAAAAAAGGCTTTGAGACGCTCAACGAAGGAAGATACATCACCAGATAAAAGCTCCTTTACAAAATGACTGATATGGAAACCTGTTTCATCATTGGTGACTTTTGTATAATAGGGCACTAAGAATTTTATAAATCCATAACGCACCTCATCATTCGGAAAAGCCAATGTGTACATTCCAAACGTCTTTTCATAGTCTTTTATGGTGAGATAACCACTTTGATAAATCATCGGAAGCGGATTGTTGGCATCTACACGATATTCCGAGAATCCGTCTATATCTACCTCTACGCCATCAATCAATAAACGCAAATCATAATCGCTCTGCTTGAGTAAATCTACCAGATAGGTTGGTGTACCGGTTTGAAACCAGTAATGACTAAACGCACCCGATTTTAAGGCATTTAATACACTGAATGGGTTAAACATCCCCTCACCTTGTTGATGAAAGTGATAACCATCGTACATGGCAGTCATCCTATCAACTGTTTCCTTAAATGTCAGCTCATTGCGCTTGCTTAATCTCTCCAATTCCGGTTGGAAAGTATCTGTCAGTTCTTTAGAGGTTATGCCACATAATTCGGCATAATCTTCCCACATACTGATATCTTGCAACTGGTTCAGGTCGCTGAACACACTGACTTGGGCAAACTTAGTAACTCCGGTCAGGAATACAAAACGCAGGTAGCGATCGGCACTTTTCAGTGCCCCGTAGAAGGCTTTGAGGGTTTGTTTATATGCTTCGGTTAGTTCTTCGTTTAATATGGATTGAAGCAAGGGCTTATCATACTCATCAATAAGCACAACTACCCCCTTCCCGGTTTGTTCGTATGCACGGCGAATGATGCCACTGAAACGGGTAGAATACGAATCTTCACTCTTATTAGCACCATATAATGCTTCCCATTGTGCTAAATGATACTCCAATATAATGCCTAAACGTTCGGGAGCATCATACTTCTCGGCATTCAAATCAAGATGCAGCACAGGATATTCATTCCATTCTGTTTCCAGATGCTCAATGGCCAAACCTTTGAACAAGTCTTTACGACCTTGAAAGTAAGACTCGAAAGTGGAAATCAGTAAGCTTTTGCCAAACCGCCGGGGGCGACTCAGGAAATAAGGGGTTGGGGTAGAAGCCAACTGCCAGATCAATGCAGTTTTATCAACATACAGACACCCCTCTTCGCGGAGTTTTTCAAAAGTCTGTATCCCTATGGGAAGCTTACGTGATACTGTACTCATACGCTTACATACCCTCCTACCTTCTTATTTCTTCAGTTCTTATTTCTTCTTCGCAAACCGTCCTCCCCGTTTAGGAGCAGTGGCTGCTTTCTCTTCCTGCAATTTGATAATATCCATGCAGGTAGCCAAGTTCAAATCTTGCGGAACCACAGTTTTAGGTATTTTATAATTGGAGCCCTTATAGGCAATGTACGGGCCATAACGACCGTTCAGGATTTCAAGTTCCGGTTCTTCTTCAAACTTCTTTATCACTTTTTCGGCCTCTGCTTTGCGTTTGGCGTGAATCAGTTCAATAGATTCTTCCAGTGTTATTTCCATAGGATCCGTACCTTTAGGAAGTGATACGTATTTGCCGTCATGGCGTACATAAGGACCAAACTTCCCTATTCCCACAGTCACTTCTTTTTCTTCGAATTCTCCCAGGTTACGAGGCAATTTAAACAGATCCAACGCTTCTTCCAGCGTAATGGTTTCCATAGAGAATCCTTTTCTCATTTGAGCAAAGCGTGGTTTCTCTTCATCGTCGCTCGAACCAATCTGAACAACCGGACCAAAACGACCGATTTTCACTGATACGGGCTTACCGGTTCCGGGTTCCTCGCCCAATATACGCTCTCCTACTTTATGTTCCGACTTAGTGGCTAAGGTTGACTCTACGGATGGATGGAAACCTGTATAGAAATCCTTCATAATAGCTGTCCACTCTTTTTCGCCTTCGGCTACTTCGTCGAACTCTTTCTCGACGGTGGCCGTAAAATTATAGTCGAGGATGTTGGGGAAATATTGATTCAAGAAATCATTCACCACAATACCTATATCGGTAGGGAATAATTTCGATTTTTCGTTACCTACCGTTTCTTTGCGGGTGGCATCTTCTATTTCGTTCTTTTTCAGAGAAAGCACATTGTAAGAGCGTTCTTCGCCGGGTTTATCTCCTTTCTCCACATATTCACGTTGCTGAATGGTAGAGATGGTAGGAGCATAAGTTGATGGACGTCCGATGCCCAACTCTTCCAATTTACGCACAAGGCTTGCTTCGGTATATCGCGGAGGGCGTTGTGTGAAACGTTCTGTGGCAGAAACTTCCTGATAGTTCAGCTCCTGACCTTTTTTCAAAGGAGGCAACAGATTGCTTTCGTCTTCTTGTTCTACGTCATCATCAAAAGATTCTTTGTATACCCGAAGGAAACCATCGAATTTAATTACCTCACCGGTAGCTACAAACTTATCTTGTCCGTTGCTAAGGCCAATGGTAGCGGTTGTTTTTTCTACTTCCGCATCTGCCATTTGCGAGGCAAGGGTGCGTTTCCAGATCAGGTCATATAGTTTCTTTTCTTGTGCGGTACCTTCTACATTCTGATTGCTCATTACAGTAGGGCGAATGGCCTCGTGAGCTTCTTGCGCTCCTTTGGTCTTCGTTGCATAATGGCGGATTTTTACGTAATTATCGCCCATCAGTTTAGTAATGGCATCTTTACTTCCTGAGATTGCATCTTCCGAAAGGTTCACCGAGTCGGTACGCATGTATGAGATTCGTCCTGATTCATAAAGTTTCTGCGCCACCATCATGGTTTGAGCTACGGTAAAACCGAGCTTACGAGCTGCCTCTTGTTGCAACGTAGAGGTAGTAAATGGAGCGGCCGGACTCTTTTTCAGCGGACGGGTAGTAATATCTTCGATAGTATATGCCGCAGATTTACAAGATTCGAGGAATGTTTGTGCTTCCTTCTTGGTTTTCAGACGACGGCCAAGTTCTGCTTTCATTTCTACGAACTTACCATCTGTATCGGGTACCAGGAAGATAGCGGTTACTCTATAAGAGGCTTCACTCTTAAATGCCTGTACTTCTCGTTCGCGTTCTACAATCAGGCGCACGGCTACCGACTGTACACGTCCGGCAGATAGTGCGGGTTTTACCTTCTTCCACAAAATCGGAGAGAGTTCAAAACCTACAATACGATCGAGTACGCGGCGTGCTTGTTGGGCATTCACCAAATTAATATCTATGGAACGTGGATTTTCTATTGCCTTTTGTATAGCCGTTTTCGTGATTTCATGAAATACGATGCGTTTGGTTTTAGTCGGGTCCAGGTTCAATACTTCAGATAGGTGCCAAGAGATGGCTTCTCCCTCGCGGTCCTCATCGGAAGCGAGCCAAACCATTTCTGCATCTTTAGCCTCTGCTTTTAATTCGGCTACCAATTTCTTCTTCTCTGCGGGTATTTCATACTGTGGAGTAAAGTCATTCTCCACATCAATACTAAAATTTTTCTTCTTTAAATCGCGTATATGACCGTAGCTGGAAAGCACTTTATAATCTTTCCCCAAGAATTTTTCAATCGTTTTAGCCTTTGCAGGAGACTCTACAATAACAAGATTTTTCTGCATAACATATATTTTATCAGGCGGCAAAAGTAGAAAAAAACATCATTCTCACCTTATAATATATAGAGTTTCTACTGTTTTTTGCAAAAAAAAGAGTTTTTTACGAGTTTATGATGAAGTGCTACCTAAAATTTGCCGGTAGCACTCTCTTTAATTGTCAGTAGCATTTTACTCAATTGCCAGTAGCATTTCCTCCAACTGTCGATAGCTAAAATTTGAAACTTAAACCACCAAGGAAGTTAATGCCCGGCGAAGGATAACTTAAATAATAGTCATACTCTTTATCAAGCAGGTTCGAAACACGGGCATAAACAGATATATCTTTGAAAAGGCGATAGGTGGCACCAAGGGTGAGGTTGTTGATGGAGGAGGGTTTATAGCCCGGATACCAACACCAACCAGGAGGGTTACCATGTCCAGCAGTACCTTGTTCTTCAATAATACTCTTTTCGCCGGTTTCCTCTCTCTTCATATATTCATAACCGATAGCTATATCTAATGCTGGTATAGGCCGAATATTTAGTTGAAAGTTCAATTCGTGAGTTGGTTTTATTAGTAGTATTTCATTTCTTGTATACTTCCACCATTGTACATCTTCTATTCCGATATAAGAATGCCATGTTTTCTTTCCTTCCTTCCAACTATAGAACTTTCCTCCTAAAGATACGGACAACCAGTCTTTATAGTCATAATTAAATTGTGCACCTGCATAAAAATTACGAGTGTCTATATTCGACATGAATATGTAAGAGGAGTTATCATATATCATAGAAGGCGTATACATTTCTGTTATTATAAAATCTTGTCCATAACCTAAATCACTCTTAATCTTTTGAAACCCTCCATATATATTAAGCCAAAAGCCATTAAATGGGCTTGCTTTGAATCCTATATTTGCATTTATTTGCTCAAAACCGTCTTCAAGTTGGTTAGCATGAAAGAAACGTATGTCATCATTATAAAATGGATACGATTCAATCAACATTCCATAAGGATTAAATGACTCCAGATTACGAAAATCATTTCTAATTCTTCCTCCTGTAGCTTGCGCATAAAGTATGTATTTATCTGCAAAAATATAGTTTACCTTTACATCCGGAGCTATCTGTATCTTCTTGCCAAATCCAAAACCTAAATCAATATTGATGCCTGCTTTTAAGTTCCAATTTCCGTTTGTGTACTGATAATAGGGTTTTAATGCCAAAGAGGAACCATTCTTATATTCATCAAAGTTATAGAATTTATTCTCTAATCTTCCGTATATACCAACAGACTGAAATTCATCAATGCTTGCCCATACATCAGCATACGTGTGCAACATATTTTCTGTTATATTATCCTGACTGGGCATGGGAATATCATAATATTGAAAATCGCTATCGGCTTCGTCAGCATAGTAATAGCTTGGAAATTTATTTGCACGCGAGTAGTTCAAATACTTCATCCCTGCTTTAAACTGAAGAGGCAACTCCTTATCAGTTGAAGCAATATCAATACCTATATCTCCCGAAGTAAACTTCTTACGATTGACAACATCAACCTGTTTCAGTTTGAAATTACTCAAACCAAAGTTCCCTGTAACATTCATATCTAAACACGAGAACTTATGCAAATAGTCTATTCCTGCTTTGGTCTTATAATAATGACGATCCCACTTTTTATTAAATGGCAAATCTACTTCTTCATTTATCCCATCCATCGCAAAAGACAAATTCAGTTTATCTATTGCAGAAAGATTGAATAAGTAGTTGGCTCTAACATCCAGACTACCTTTGGTGCCATAACCTAAGCGAACATATCCCGGTTTATCTTTCTCTTGCTTTTCTTTTCCTGTATAGGCATCCATGATACCGCCCGGAATGGAGGTCGACGGATTAATCACTGCATCATACTCTACCTTGCGAGGAGTAACTGTCAGCTCGTCTACTTTGGGTACTACGTTTACTTTGCGAGCATCCATGATGTTCGGATTATACTCCTGTTCTACTACTACAGTACGATTTAATGTAGTATCGGGCTGGGTTTGTGCCTGTGCCATTAACGAAACACAAGCAGCTATCATTGTAAGTTTGAATCTCATAACCATTATTTCTTTAGTTTTTTCAGTCTGCTTTCAATCATGCTCTTTATGCCATCGTTGCCTTCATAGTTTTGTTGCAAACTAAGTAGATATTGGCGAGCATCCAGCGTATTGCCCATTGCCACGTATACATCCGATAAGAGTATAAAACCACAAGCCAACCAATAAGTATGCGGTGTACTCATGTCGATAAAGTTCAATAGCTCTTTCTCTGCATCTTGGTATTTCCTTTCTTTATAAAGCTGCTCGGCTACCAAATACTTGGCTTCGGCACCATATAGGTTGCGAGTGTCTTTAGCCAGGAGTTTCAAGTCGGGCATAGCAGTTTGTCCGGCTTGTTGGTTCAAGTAAGCTTTGGCGCGATAATAGGTGGCTTCGTTGCTCAATTCGGGAGTTAACTTGGGGTTTGCAAGCAAAGCGGTGGCGGCATGAATGGTTTCCACATCTTCTTTCAGCAAATAGGCAGTGCGCAGAATGCCTGTCTCGGCCAGTAACCTGCGTTCCGGGGTAGCCGCTTTCTCTTTCAGTTGTTTGTAAACAGACAGCGCTTCTTTGTATTGTTTTGAGTTGAATTGAACTTCTCCACGCATTATCAAAGCTTCTTCGGTAAACGGACTGTTCGGGTATTCCAACAGTTTGCTTGTATGAAGCAAGATCCGATCATAACTGCCTTGCTCTTTAGCTATCAAAGTCAGGTAATAATGGGCATTCAAGCCGAAAGCTCCTTCCGGATAACTTAAAATATACTTCTCAAAGCTCTCTTTGGCTTGCTCTGTTTTTCCACGGGCATATACTCTTTCGGCAGCTACATAAGTTAGTGAATCCTGTTCGCTGGCATCGAAGCGGATGTTTCCCGGAAGTGAGGCAGCCAATGCGGCAAACTCATCTACTCTATTCATATCAATGTAGATGGATTTAAGGTCGCGCATGGCCAAACGGGCTTCGTCGCTTCCCGAATATTCCTGTACCACTTTCTTGTAGGAGGCGATGGCTTGCTCATAAGCTCCATCCTGATAATATAGCAATCCGATTTCTGCGGCAGCTTTTCTACTAACGGGGCTATTGGGATACTTCTCTACCAATTCATTGAATGCCAGAATAGCCTGTTGGTTATTCTCCATCAGTACATACGAGCGCCCTCTTTCATAAATAGCATTCACCAAATACGGAGAAGAAGGATACTTCCCGGTCAAACGATTCAGCAATGTGATCTTCCCTGCATAATCTTTTTGCAAACCGGATACCAATGCCAGTTGATAGAAAGAATAATCTCCGGCAGGAGTATCCAAAGCCTCTGCTTGCGAGTAGTAATGCTTGGCTTCACCGAAATTACGCACATAGAAGTAACAATCGCCTACCCGGTTGTAAGCATCTGCAAGCGTAGTATTGTTGTGGCTTTGTTTCTCTAAACGGGTATATTTCTCAAACCAGGTTAATGCCTGTGTGTAGTGTTTTTGTTGGAAAGCTGTATAGCCCAGGTTATAATGAGCCAAGGTATACATCTCTGCATTGGTTTGCTTATTCAATCTCAGGTATTCCGAGAAATCGCGTGCGGCTTCTTGCATCTTATCAAGGCGATAGTAAGACTCTCCTCTCCAGTAGCAAGCATCGGCATGAGTCTGCCTGTTGTATGTTCCCAAAACGATGGACTGATTGAAATAGTCGATGGCTTGTGGAAAGGCAGCATTGGCAAATGATTGAGCCCCCAACTGAAACAGTATTTTCTGTTTTGCCTCCATTATCTGAGTACTTGGCTTGGATATCCGCTCAATAGACTTCAAGGCAGCTTCGTAACTACGGGTATTCAGATAAACATCTACCAGGTAGCTACTGATTTTTTCTTTGTAAGCAGAATGAGGGAAATCGTTTAAGAAGCGTTCAAACACCGTTACCGATTCTCCGAAGGCAGAGAAAGAGGTTTCGTGTATGCAAAGCGCATAGTTGTAAGCGGCTTGCTCTTTTACCTTCATATCGGCATTGGAGGCGGCAGCTTGTTCAAAGGCCATGCGTGCTTTATTCTTCTCCATAAGTTGCAGATAAGAAAGGCCGAGGTGTAGATAGGCATTCTGCGTCAGGGCATCGCTCACTGTTACTACTTCTCCAAGTGTTGAAGCAGCTTTAGAGTAAACTCCGGTTTGATAGTAAGACATTCCCTGCATATAAAGAGCACTGCGTTGAGGTTGCGGAGTTTCGGCCATATAATTATCGAAGCGAGTAAGTGCATTGTTATAATCGCCTCCGGTATAATATATTTCACCAAGAATACGATGCATCTCATAGGCATACGTAGTGCCGGGAAAAACAGATGCATAAGGAGCTTCCAGATAATCTTTTGCCATTTTCATTGCCTGGTCGTACTGCTTTTGTTGCAGATAAATCTCTGCTATATAATATGGTACAAACGATTTGTATTTCTCGTCATTCTGCAAGGGAAGGAAAGCGGTCAATGCTTCCTCATAGCGTCCTTGTGTATAGCGTATATAGCCTATGTAGTAAGAACAATCTTTATTATACTTACTGCTGCTACCCCTCAGGGTTTCAAACCAAATGGCGGCCTGACTTACATTACCTACCGACAGGTAAGAGATGGCTTTACGGTAAGTCATATCATCGCGCTCTTCATTACCCAACCATTCAAGACGAGAGGAGCCAAACATAGCCAATGCCTCATTATACTTTTCTTCAAAGAAATAGGCAGAAGCCATCAGGGCATAAAGCCGATTGCTATAAGGGTTGTCGGGGTATTTATTCAGATAGGCATTTATCTGTTCTATGCAGTTCTTATCCTGCAATTCATATCCAAGGCTGGTAAGCATGTATTCGGCCTCCATCAAGTGGTCGTTCGTAGCTGTTTGTTTTACGAAAGCTTTTAATAAAGGAGCCGCCACTGTGTAGTTTTTTTGGAGGAACATTTCTCGTCCTTCTTTATAAAGATCGGAGGGAGACGAAACTCTTCCTGTTAGTTGTGCCGACCCTACAAGCGGAAGGCAACAAAAAGAGATGCAAATGAAACGTAAAATTCTATCTTTCATATCTTTAGAGTTTTCACAAAAGTACAATTTAAATTGAAAGTTGAAAGTTGAAAATTGAAAATTACCATTCGGTATTATCATTAGAGAGTAATGAATTAATGTATTTTTGCAATCCTTTACGAATGGAACCTAACCCAAACTCTTCTATCTGTATTTTATTTAAAGGCAGAAAGAAGGTGTCGGCTACATCGTCCATAGCTTTTATGTGGGATGTATCTTCTACTTTGCATACAAAAAACATATCCAGAGTATGCACCTCGAAGCCGGAATACATATAAAGGTTAGGCAGGGAGAATTGGTAGATAGCTTCTTTTACTACTAATCCGGTTTCTTCGAGTACCTCGCGGATGACTCCTTCCTCGCCTGTTTCCGCCATATCTATAAAGCCTCCGGGGAGGTCGAGTGTTCCCTTGGCGGGTTCTTTAGCCCGTCGGCAAACCAGTAGTTCGTTGTTGTGATTGACGATAAAGGCTACCGTAGCTGCCGAAGAATTAAAATAGTACACAAAACCACAGGCATGGCACTTCTTGGCTTTTTCATTGTGAACAGTAAACTTATTAGAGCCGCACTTGGGGCAATAGACAAATTGTTCTAAGGGATGTTTCATTGTTAATCAGGTTATGGCTGCAAAGATATAGAATAAAACGATACCTTTGCCGCATGAAAAAATGGATACATGCATTCTTTACACTTTTCTTTCCACCTTGCTGCATCGTATGCAACCGACCACTTAGTGAGAGTGAAGAATATATGTGTTTGAAGTGTAATATGGGCTTACCTCGCACCAACTACCACCTTTATAAAGACAATTATGTAGAGAAAATGTTCTGGGGAAGGATTCCCATTCAACGAGCCACTGCCTTTTTCTTTTATCAAAAGGGAAGTGAGTATAACCAATTATTACATCAACTAAAGTATAAGGGCTACAAAGAAATCGGCGAAGCCATAGGAAGAGTATTAGCCACCGAGATTCAGTCGTCCGGTGACTTTTTCCATTCCATTGATGTCGTTATTCCTATTCCTCTGCACTCCCGGAAGAAAAAGAAACGAGGGTACAACCAGAGTGAATGGATAGCGAAAGGGATCAGTAATATAACGGGGATTCCGATGGATACCGTTTCTGTTGTCCGTGAGAAAGATACGGATACGCAAACGCGGAAATCGAGGATGGCTCGCTGGGAGAATGTGGAGGGGATATTCAGGTTAATTGATCCGGATGGTTTTCAAGGTAAGCATGTATTGCTGGTGGATGATGTGTTGACGACGGGGGCGACGATGGAAGCGTGTGCGGAGGTGTTCAATGAGGTGAGTGGGGTGAGGGTTAGTGTGCTGGGAGTGGGGCTGGCGAGGGATTAGGGGGTCTTGGGGTTCAACAGGTAAAAAGAGTTCACCACAGGTTTCGCAGATTAACACAGATTATTTATTCTTTTTCTACAGCAGATATTACTACTACATCATCAGTATTATATATTGTTATAAGGTCGCTATAGCGTTTGCCATTTTTGTTTCATCGCGTTTTTGTATCCTTTTATCCGGCAATGATATATCGTTTCTTTTCTTGTTTTAGCTTTTTATAAACTTATTCCGACAGGCAGAACAGAAACAAACCTCACCATTTTTCTATGATTTATCTATTTAAGAAAACCATGATTTTGAATTCAATCTTCAATCAGTTTGCATTCAATTTACACTTCCGGGTTTTTGCTGCTAATGGGGAAATAAGAATCCTTTTTCATGAAGGATATAACCGTATTTTGTGTACCTTTGAAACATGAAACAAAAAATAATATTATCCATATTGGCACTTGTATGTTTCTGCACTATCTATGCGCAGACGTACAATGGGAATGCTTACAGGAAAAGCGTTACCCCCACTAAGAATGTAATTGTGATGATTCCCGATGGAACATCTATGGGTGTTGTTTCTGCCGCCCGTTGGTATCAAATCTACAACAAACTGGGTGGAGAAAACCTGGCTATCGATCCGTATTTTTGCGGAACAGTAAAAACCTTCTCTTCGAATGCCCCTATTGGCGATTCTGCTCCTACCACCTCGGCTTATATGACGGGGATGCCACAACAAACAGGCAACGTTGCCATCTACCCACCGGCCGATCCGGAAAAAGACTTGGTGACCGTAGACCCCGAAATGGCTTATCAACCTTTAGCTACGATATTGGAGGCTGCACGCATCGAAAAAAATAAAGCAACAGGACTGGTGGTTACCGTAGAGTTTCCCCATGCCACTCCTGCCGATTGCGCCGCCCATCACTACAACCGTGGAAAATACAAACAGATTGCGCCGCAAATGGCTCATCAAAACCTCGACGTTATGTTTGGAGGTGGAGTAAGCATCATTACCGACGACATCAAACAGCATTTCCAAAACAAGAACATAGCTTATTATGCCAACGACATTAACGCCTTTCGTCGGCATAACGAAGGGAAAGTATGGTCGCTGTGGTGCGACAACCAAATGCCTTACGACATCGACCACGATAAAAGCGAAATCCCGTCTCTGCAAGAGATGACGGAGAAAGCTCTTAACCTGCTCTCGAAAAACGAAAACGGATTCTTCCTGATGGTAGAAGGAAGCAAGGTAGACTGGGTGGCACATGCCAACGACGCCGTGGGTTGCATCACCGAATTCCTTGCTTTCGACAAGGCAGTAGCTTCTGTCATGGAGTTTGCCAAGAAAGATGGTAACACCACCGTCATCATCCTACCCGATCATGGAAACAGCGGATTCACTATCGGTCGCCGCGACCTGCCCAGCTATGATAAAGCATCCATCCACCAGTTATTTGCCAACGTATCTAAATACAAACGCACAGCCGAAGGCATGGAGAGAATCTTATTAAAAGAAAAGCCCGAGAACTTTAAAAAGGTTATCAAAGAGTATACCAACATTGATATTACCGACGAGGAGTTAAAACAACTGATTGAATCGGAAAACTACAAGCCCCAAAACTACATGAAGGTAAGCGACGGCAAAAACATGATTGCCAAACTGGTAGAATTCATGAACAAACGTACCTACTTCGGCTTTACCACCGGCGGACATACTGGCGAAGAGGTATTCCTGGCCGCCTATCACCCCCAAGGAGACATCCCTACAGGAATGAATACGAATGTTGAAATCAATCACTATCTATCAGATGCACTTGGATTAGAAAAAAGATTGCCTGAGCTAACCCAAGAGATTTTCGCCAAGCATACCGATGTATTCGAAGGATTGAAATACAGTATCGACAAAAGCGACCCCGACTTCCCTGTTTTAATTATTAAAAAAGGAAAGAAGAAGCTGGAGATACCCGCCTTTAAATCGGTAGCTTATTTGAATAAAAAAGAGATTGAATTAGGCTCTGTAACAGTTTATATAAAGAGGAATGATACATTTTACTTGCCTAAAGAGCTGAAAAACAAGTTCTAACTCACAATATTGAAAGGTGAAAGCAAAAAATACTACTAACCAATAGATTATCAATTGGTTAAACTGTTACTTGCTTTCATCTTTTATCTTTTCTTTTTTTATTTTCAGTTTATTAACTACCTTTGCATTCACTATTCAAAACTTAATAAAAACATGATTATGAAAAAAATCTTATTTATCGCAGCTTTGTCTGTTGGATTCCTGTTTGCAGGGTGTAGTAGTGATGATGATAACAATGGAAACGGTAATGGAAATGGGTACACAGGTCTTCCTTACTCGGAACTTAGCCCTGAAGACCAAAAAAAGAAACTGGAAGAACAGACTAATGAGTTTCTGGAAATGGCAAGCAACCTTAAAGATTCAGAATCTATAGATGCTTTTGAAAGCTTGTCGGCATTATTAAATATTTCGTCGCCTTTTAGCAATGATAAAGATGATGAAGAAGGTGGCACAAAAGAGGAGCCAGCAATTCCGGATTTCCCAATACATCCATCGCGTGCAGTAGAAGACTTACTTACATACAGCACCCTGTATGGTGTTTACACTTGGAATCCTGAATTAGACTGGGGATATGGCGACTGGGAAAAAGAAGAATCTACCTCGGAACTTAAACTTATCTTCCCTACCAAAGACAGCGAAACAAACAATGCATCATTAGTAATTTCTGCTATAGAAAGCAACATTATTGCAGAAATTGATGGTAAAGAATTCTACTTGCCAACTTCTGCCAATGGTACATTTTACATAGGAAACAAGAAAGTAGGAAACATTGCTCTTACATCCGAATACAAAAACAACAAGCCTGTTCCTGCAAAAACCACAGTTACTGCTAATTTAGACAACTATCAAATGAAAACTACATTTGATAAAGCTGCTGCAAGAAAAGCTGAGTTTTCTGTTACCTACAATAACAAAAAGATGATTTCGATAGTAGCCGATTCAGATATCGATCTGGACACAGCACTCGAAAACGGAGATCGCTTGAAAGGCAAATTGAAGATGGTTGCTACCCTATTAACTAACTTAGAATTCACTTTCGATAGTGACTTAAAAAAGTTTAGAGAAGAGATAGACAAGTTGGGAGACTATAATACTGTTTCTGGGGATAAAATGGCAGATATCTACAACAAGTATATGCCTACAACTTTAGTTGACAAAGCAAGCAATACTACAATAGCCGACCTTGTTTGGAAAGGTGAAGGTACTTATGACTATACTGCTTATCTAAAGTTCAACGACAACACACTGGTTGAAGCCGAAGCCTATTTCCAAGGATTCAATTCTGTTATGGATAAATTGGAAGAGCTTTTTGGTATAGCACTCGACGATGATGAGGTTGCACCTGTTGAAGCTGAAAGAAACTAAAAAAAAAAGACACATACTTATCTTTTAAATAATAAAACTGTTCCTGCATAAGTTAATTGTGCGTGAACAGTTTTTTCGTAAAATGCTGAAAAAAATATTCCTACTCTGCTTCTTTATCTTTCCGTCTATCTATTGCGTTGCGCAAGGAGTGGCAGAAAACGACACACTAATACAACTGCTCGAAGAAACCGTCGTCATCGCCCGTTCCAAAAACCTGATACGCACCACCGAGGGAGGAAAAATCAACCTTACCACCGACAACCTCCACCAAGTACCTTCCCTACTGGGTACCCCGGACATTATTAAAGTACTCCAATTAATGCCGGGAGTACAAAACTCCGGAGAGAGCAACGGACACCTCTACGTTCGCGGTACCGACCCCGGACACAACTTAATACTCTTCGACGAGGCACCTATTTACGGCACCTCGCACCTTTTAGGCATTTTCCCTTTCTTCAATACAGATCATGCCAAGCGGGTAGAGTTCGATAAAACAGGCACGAACGCCCAATACAGTAGTAAGTTGGGAGCCACCCTGAAAGCAATATCCAACAACCAGCTTCCGGAGGCCTTTTCTATCAGCGGAAACATTGGGTTATTAGCCTCTCAGCTTCATACCGAAATACCCATCGGAAAGAAAACAGCTCTCTACCTCTCCGGTAGGCAAACGTATGTAGATCAGGTATTGATGCCCATCATCGAATCTATGACTTCCGACGAAGATGAAATCAGCGATCTGACTTACAATTTCTCCGACGTTAACGTCAGCCTATTAACCAAACCTGCTCCAAAACACCAAGTACAGGTGAATGCCTTTTTCAGCAAAGACCGCTTTGGGATGAAAGAGAAAGAAAGCTTGCTCGATGGCTCCATGAAGTGGACTAACCTTACTGCATCTGCCACCTGGAATTGGGAGATAGATGCTCAACGAAACTTTAAACAAGCCGTTTACTTCTCGCAATATGATAATAAGCTGTTTATCAATCAGGCAACCATTAACTTGGATGTTCAATCAGACATCAAAGACTGGGGTGCAAACAATACCTTTGAGTTCGAACTATTAAGGATTCCTTTGCAAACAGGTATGCAGTTTTCCGGATACCGGGTATCGCCCCAAAAGATCTTTGCCAATCAGTTTACAGAAAATATTCCGCAACCGGACAACCGGGTAGATGCCTCCTTACTCTCCCTGTTCTTGCAGGGGCAACCTCAACTCACCTCCAAGCTTCGTGCCGAAATGGGGATAAAGTTCAACTACTATCATAGCACGCATGCTTCAAAAAAGAAGAACTCTTTCACTCATATAGAGCCACGAATCAGTTTGCATTATGCTCCGAATACGAGCTTCAACAGTTACGTTGCTTATGCCTGCAAACATCAGTATATCAACCTTATTACCACTTCCAGCGTAGGCTTTCCTACCGATTTCTGGATTGCTTCTTCGGGAGATATACCGGCTCAGCAGGGACACCATTTCTCCATCGGTTCTGTTTACAAACCACTTTACAATATCGAAGTAAGTGCGAACCTCTTCTATTACCAACTGAACCGGTTAATCGAATACCCTTTCAACGTGCTTCAATTCAATGAAATAGGCAGTTTCGACGATGATATATATACCGGGAAAGGAAAATCCTACGGACTTGAGTGTATGGTAAGAAAAACAGGTCGCCTCTCCGGTTGGATCAGTTACACCCTGAGCCGTTCCGACAGAACATTCAGTGAGATAAACGAGAACAGAACTTTTCCTTCTAAATTCGACCGTCGACATAATTTATCGGCCGTAGCAAGTTATCGCCTCTCCCCTAAATGGAATGCTGCTCTTACACAAGTATTTGCGTCGGGTAGTCGATTTACCATTCCTACCTCCTGGTATTTTATCAACAACAACCCGGTAAAAGAATACGGAGACTATCACAATGCTAAAATGCCCGATTATATTCGTACCGATATCTCCTTCGATTACTTTCTAAAGAAAACAGAGCAGAAGGAGAGCGTACTGAACTTTTCCATCTACAACGCCCTTGGAGTAGTTAACCCCATCTATGTAGTTTTAGATGTTGAGACAAGCGAAACCGGCAATCAGATTAAGCCCCGTGCCCGCTATAAGAAACTATATACCATTCTTCCGTCGGTTAGCTGGCGGTTCAAATTCTAACACCCAAGCCTCATGAAATCAACCTATACAGCAGCTATCCTTTGTTGGATTCTTCTCTCCCTGTCGGCTTGTCAGCGAGGAAAATACTCCGACATCCCTGTCGACTCCAAAATAGTTATCGAAGGTTGGATTGAACAGGGAGATGTTGCCAGAGTTATTCTTTCTCACAGCGCACCGCTCACCGAGGAGGTAGATTCGTCCAATTACCTGAAGTACGTAATCCGGTCGGCCATGGTTATCGTTTCCGACGGTACAGAGAAAGACACCTTACGCCTAAAATCAGACTTACAGCACCTACCACCATACGTTTACACAGGCGAGAAAATAATCGGAGAAACCGGAGGTCAATACCACCTTACTGTTAAGTATCAGAATAAGGAGTTCACAGCCCAAACCACCATCCCCGCATCTGTGCCTATAGAAAGTGTGGAATATATTAAAGAACATCCGAACGACACTACCGGACACCTAACCATTCGCTTTACAGACCCTATCGGCGAAACCAACTATTACCAGGTAGCCACCTTGCTGGAAAATCACGACAACATATTCATTCCGGCATTATATGGAAATCTCTCCGACGATAGCTTCTCTTCTTCTCAGGTAGTATTCAAAATTACCCGCGGCATCACCGTATACCCGGAAACAAACTTCCAGGCTTACTTCACAGATGGAGATCAAATCCGGGTGAAACTACGTACCATGACCGAAGAGGGATTCAACTTTTGGAACTCCTGGCAAAATGAGATTATGAATGCGCTGAACCCTTTATTTCCGGCCAATAGTAGCTTAAAAGGTAATATAAAGGGAGGAGGGATTGGCTTCTGGGGTGGGTATGGGCAGGATTGCATATACATCCCCTCCCAAGCACACCACCTCTCCTTTCCTTAGCGAAGCCTGCACATCAATCAATCGTTGATTGCTGCTGCCTCTAAATAAGAGAGATTCATTGCGGTTTTTATGGTCATAGCGTCCATCTACCAATACATCGATATAAGGTAGTAAGGCAGATAGTCTTGTGTTATTTAGGATAAATTCAAACCGGAAGCCGGTATAGCACCAGATTGTTTTCCGGGTGCGGGATTTAATCTTGCGGGCCAACTCCGTAAACCCTTCCGGCTGAAAGAGCGGATCGCCTCCGCTAAAGGTTACATTGGCAAATTCATCGGCAAGCACCTTTTCTAACAGCTCATCGGTGGATAGAGACATGCCTTGGTTAAAGTCCCACGACTCCGGGTTATGACATTCCGGACAATGGTGACTGCAACCTGCGGCATAAATAGAAGTCCGGAAGCCCGGACCGTCTACTGTAGTATCTTCAATAATATCGAGAATAGAGAGTTTCATTAGGAGTTATGGATAACACGATCATTAAGTTCTGATAATTTCGCTTTGTTCCAACGGTTGGTTGTTCCTACCAGATAACCGGTAATACGCTGCAACTTATCTAAGTTCCGACTCTGACAGTTAGGACATTCCTCCAAATCGGAAACGGCATTCTCATACCCGCAGTCTAAACAACGATTACGGTTGTGATTTACAGAACCATAGCCAATATTATACTTATCCATCATATCTACTACTTGCATAATGGCTTCCGGATTATGAGTGGCATCTCCATCAATCTCTACATAGAAGATATGCCCACCACGGGTAAGATCATGATAAGGGGCTTCTATCTCCGCTTTCTTACGGGCACTGCATTTATAGTACACAGGCACATGGTTAGAATTGGTGTAATAATCGCGGTCGGTAATTCCCGGCAATGCGCCATATTGCTTTCTGTCTCTAGCGGTAAACTTACCGGAGAGTCCTTCGGCGGGAGTAGCCAATACACTGTAATTATGCTGATAGCTTTCGGAGAATTGACTTACACGATCGTTCATATAAGCCACCACCTTCAGACCCAACTCCTGGGCTTCTGCATCTTCGCCATGATGTTTTCCGATAAGAGCCACCAAACATTCTGCCAAGCCAATAAAACCTATACCTAAAGTTCCCTGGTTAATAACCGGGGCAATGGTATCGTGTGCTTTCAGCTTGTCGCTTCCTTTCCACAAAGCAGTCATAAGCAAAGGAAATTGTTTGGCATAAGCCGTTTTTTGGAATTCGAAACGCTCGTGCAACTGACGGGCGGTGACTTCCAACATGTGATCGAGTTTGGCAAAGAAGCGGGCAATACGCTCGTCTTTATCAGCTATTTCTTTGCACTCCAAAGCCAATCGTACAATATTGATGGTGGAGAATGATATATTTCCGCGACCGATAGATGTTTTCTGTCCAAAACGATTCTCAAATACACGGGTACGGCAGCCCATAGTTGCTACCTCATGATTATAGCGCAAAGGATCATTAGCATTCCATTCTTCGTGCTGATTGAATGCAGCATCCAAATTCAGGAAGTTAGGAAAGAAACGACGGGCAGACACTTTAGCCGCCAACTGGTAAAGATCATAATTACGATCTTCGGGTAAGTAGCTTACTCCTCTTTTCTTCTTCCAGATCTGGATGGGGAAAATAGCTGTTTCGCCATTGCCTACGCCTCTGTACGTACTCCGCAATAATTCGCGAATCACGCATCTACCTTCGGCCGAAGTATCTGTTCCATAATTGATAGAACTGAACACTACCTGATTCCCTCCTCTGGAATGAATGGTATTCATATTATGAATAAATGCCTCCATCGATTGATGTACACGAGACACTGTTTTATTGACAGCATGCTGAACCAATCGTTTATCTCCTGTAAGTCCATCAAGAGACAGCGTAATATAGTCGCGAATCTCCACATTATAAAGATGCGAATAGTCTTGCCCGTTCAGTTCTTCCAAAACCTTCACCTCCTCGATGTAGCTGCTGCGCACATAAGGAGCCAGATAGAAATCGAAAGCCGGAATAGACTGTCCGCCATGCATTTCGTTCTGAGCAGTTTCCAAAGAGATACAGCCCAGAATACTGGCTGTTTCAATTCGCTTAGCCGGACGAGACTCGCCATGACCAGCCGAAAAACCATGCTGAAGAATACGATCCAGCGGATGCTGAACACATGTTAAACTCTTGGTAGGGTAATAGTCTTTATCATGAATATGAAGATAGTTTCCGGCTACGGCATCTTTCACTTCCTCGCTCAACAAATAGTCATCTACAAAAGGTTTGGTGGTTTCGCTGGAGAATTTCATCATCATACCTGCCGGAGTATCTGCATTCATATTTGCATTCTCCCGAGTTATATCATTGGATTTTATTTCGATAATCTCCAAAAACATATCTCTTGTTTTTGCTTTGCGGGCCACGCTTCGCTGATTTCGGTAGGCAATGTACTTCTTGGCAACATCCTTCCGGCTACTATTCATCAGCGCTACTTCTACAGCATCCTGAATAGCCTCTACTGTCATCTGAGACTCTCCTTGAAAAGAAATATGATCGGTTATTTCGTTAATCAACTGCCTATCTTCTCCCTTTTCGGTATGAAGCATGGCTTTACGAATAGCTGTAGCTATTTTATCTTCGTTAAAACCGACCACACGGCCGTCTCTTTTGATAACTGTTTGTATCATGAGTTTATTTAGTTAAATACGCTGCAAAGATAAACATGATAGAGCATACAATTGTTCAAACGGATAACTTTTATGTCGTTAATATTTGTAAAGCCACTGACTATCAAATATTTATTTTTCAAAGTGGAAAACTTTTCAAAAGTTACACTCGAAAAACTTTTCTATTTCAGAAATGTTTCTATTTTAAGCCAATAAAATAAATGTAAAATTAAAGGAATAGCCAAAGAATACAGAACCGCCTGGTAGTAAAGGGGTTATCAACCTTAAAAAATGCAACCGGCATTTCGCATAAATGCAACTGGCATTTGGGGCAAAAGCAACCGGCATTCAAATTACTTGAAACTACCTATCCTATCTTTTTCGCAGTTTCTACAGAAAAAACCTGCTAAATGCTGCAATAATTCCTTATCTTTGCCTCATTATCACATTTTCAACGAGTAGATGATGCCATTCAATTTCACTCACATTCTGACACAGGCAGTCGATGAGCTTTCGGACAGCGAATCATACAAAGGACTGTTTCACCAACATAAAGACGGAGAGCCACTACCCTCGGCACCGGTTTTACGTGAAATCATTGAACTTGCACGAGCTATTCTCTTTCCCGGTTATTACGGAAATTCCACCATAAACAGTCAAACTATTCATTATCACATTGGAGTAAACATTGAAAAGTTATTCAATTTATTAACCGACCAGATTCTTGCCGGACTTTGCTTTAATGTAGAAGACGAATGTTTTGACTCAACCCAAACTAAACGCGAAAGGGCTACCCAAATAGCAACCGAATTTGTTGCCAAACTCCCCGGAATGCGGCGTATTCTTGCCACAGACGTGGAAGCGGCATACAAAGGCGACCCTGCCGCACAGAGCTACGGAGAAGTAATTTGCTGCTATCCCGCCATTCGTGCCATTACTAATTACCGCATTGCCCACGAATTATTGGTACAAGATGTACCGCTAATCCCCCGCATTATCACAGAAATGGCTCATAGCGAAACCGGAATAGACATCCACCCCGGAGCGCAAATTGGTTCTTATTTCACAATCGACCACGGCACAGGGGTAGTGATTGGCGCAACAACCATCATTGGCAACAACGTAAAACTGTATCAAGGGGTTACGCTGGGTGCTAAGAGTTTTCCTTTGGACGAGGACGGAAAGCCAATCAAAGGAATTATTCGCCACCCTATTCTGGAAGACGATGTGATTATCTATTCCAATGCCACCATCCTGGGAAGAATCGTTATAGGGAAAGGCGCTACCGTAGGCGGCAATATCTGGGTAACGGAAGACGTGCCTCCCGGAGCACGCATTGTACAACGAAAATAACTGCACATATATCATAATTAACTTACATGAGCAAACAATTTGAAATGATCGCTAAGACCTTCCAAGGTCTGGAAGAAACTTTAGCAACAGAATTAACCGCATTAGGAGCCGATGAGGTACAGATTGGACGACGTATGGTATCTTTTTCGGGAGATAAAGCCATGATGTACAAAGCCAACTTTTGTCTTCGTACCGCTATTCGTATACTTAAACCCATTAAACATTTCGAAGCAAAGAATGCAGACGAAGTGTACGAACAAGTAAAAGCCGTTCGTTGGGAAGAGATTCTGGACATCGACAAAACTTTTGCTGTGGATGCTGTTGTATTCAGCGATGAGTTCCGTCATTCCAAGTTTGTTTCTTATAAAGTAAAAGATGCTATTGTAGATTACTTCCGCGATTTAAACGGCAAGCGTCCGTCTGTACGAATCAGCAAACCGGATGTATTGCTCAACATTCACATTGCGCACACCACTTGCACACTATCTCTCGATTCTTCGGGCGAATCTCTTCATCGCCGCGGCTATCGCCAAGAAGCTGTTGAGGCTCCATTGAATGAAGTATTAGCCGCCGGAATGATTCTATTATCCGGTTGGAAAGGAGAATGCGATTTGATAGACCCCATGTGCGGTTCGGGTACAATACCCATCGAGGCTGCTTTAATAGCCCGCAACATTGCTCCCGGAGTATTCCGCAAGGAATTTGCTTTCGAGAAATGGGTAGACTTCGATCAGGATTTATTCGATTCTATCTACAATGACGATAGCCAGGAGAAAGAGTTCACCCACAAAATATATGGTTACGATAATAACCCCAAGGCCAACGAAATTGCCATTCATAATATAAAAGCCGCAGGAGTATCTAAAGATGTAATCCTTAAGCTACAGCCTTTCCAGCAATTTGAGAAACCGCAGAAAAAATCAATCATGATTACCAATCCTCCTTACGGAGAACGTATCTCTACAAGAGACTTGTTAGGATTATATCAGATGATTGGAGAAAGATTGAAACACGCCTTTACCGGAAACGATGCCTGGATATTGAGTTACCGCGAAGAGTGTTTCGAGCAAATTGCACTAAAACCAAGCGCAAAGATTCCGTTGTATAACGGTGCGTTGGAGTGCGAATACCGTAAATACGAATTGTTCGACGGAAAATATAAAACCTTTAAGAAAGAAGAAAACGAAAAACCTTTCCACCGTAAAGAAAGGACTAAACGTAATTAACCCAATATCTATGAAGAGAATTTTAAGACTAACCTTATGCATGGTTTTGCTGACAAGCATCAACGTTATGGCACAAAAACAACAGCCAACATTAGAAGAATTAATTCCCGGAGGATCTAAATTTCGCTTTGCCGAAAACATCTACGGTCTGCAATGGTGGGGAGATGTATGCATCAAACCCGGAATTGACAGCCTTTTCAGTGTGAACCCGAAAACCGGAAAAGAAACGCTCTTGCTCACCCGCCGGCAAGTGAATGAAGCATTGGAGAATAAGCTGCCTCATCTCTACACAGTACAACTACCCTGGCCGGGAGAGAAGAAAATACTTATCGGTCAGGCAAAAGGATATGTTATTTACGATTTCGAGAAGCATGCGCTGGATCAGACTTTTGCAAGAAAAGAAAGAGCCGCCAATCTCGATTTCAACCTTCAAAGCAAGCATACAGCTTATACCATTAATAACAATCTGTATGTAGACCAAACAGAGGTAACCAACGAGCCCGAAGGTGTGGTTTGCGGACAGCCTGTACATCGTAATGAGTTTGGCATCAGCAAAGGCACATTCTGGAGCCCCAAAGGAAATCTGTTGGCTTTCTATCGTATGGACGAATCGATGGTTACTCAATATCCTTTGGTAGACATCACCCAAAGAATAGGTACCGTTAACAATATACGTTACCCAATGGCGGGTATGCCCAGTCATAAAGTAACCGTGGGGGTATATAACCCGGAAAACCAAAAAACAATTTATCTGGATGCCGGCGACCCTACCGACCGCTTTTTTACCAACATCAGTTGGGCACCCGATGAAAAGAGCATCTACCTGATTGAAGTAAACCGCAACCAGAACCACGCCAAACTTTGCCAGTACAGTGCAGAAACAGGTAAGCTGGTAAAAACGCTGTTCGAAGAAACGCATCCCAAATATGTGGAGCCTCAACACCCCATCATCTTTTTGCCTTGGGATCATACAAAATTCATTTATCAGAGCCAAAAAGATGGCTACAACCATTTGTAC
The DNA here is from genome assembly GCF_010500995.1 of Bacteroides sp. 224. GTDB lineage: Bacteria > Bacteroidota > Bacteroidia > Bacteroidales > Bacteroidaceae > Bacteroides. The sequence continues at coordinate 57,611 of NZ_QVMK01000019.1, forward strand.
CTTTATAATACAGAAGGAAAAGAGCTGAAACAAATCACCTCGGGAAACTGGTTGGTACAAGATATACTTGGCTTCAACGAGAAGAAAAAAGAAGTCGTTATAGCAAGTACGGAAAACTCTCCTTTGCAAACCAACGTCTTCCGTGTGAATGTAACATCCGGCAAACGCACCCCGATAGGAAATGCCGAAGGGGTTCACCAAGCTACATTAAGTGCTTCCGGCAATTACATCATCGATCGTTACTCCTCTCCCCAAACGTCTCGTTGCATTGATATTATAGATATTCAAAAGAATAAAAGCATCAATCTGTTAACTGCCAAAGATCCTTTCGAAAATTACGAAATGCCTTCTATCGAGGTGGGAACCATTAAAGCTGCCGACGAAACCACCGACTTATACTATCGTATAGTTAAACCGGCAAACTTCGATCCAACCAAGAAGTATCCGGCCATTGTATATGTGTATGGAGGTCCACACGCCCAAATGCTCAACAATGGGTTTCAAAACGGTGCCCGCGGATGGGATCTTTACATGGCTAATAAAGGCTACATCATCTTTACATTAGACAACCGTGGAAGCAGTAACCGCGGATTGGAATTCGAAAACTGCACCTTCCGTCGTTTAGGCATCGAGGAAGGAAAAGACCAGGTAAAAGGAGCTGAGTTCCTTCAATCTCTTCCTTATGTAGACGGAAACCGCATCGGGGTACACGGATGGAGCTTCGGAGGACACATGACTACTGCTTTACTACTTAGATATCCCAACCTATTTAAGGTAGGAGTTGCCGGTGGTCCGGTTATCGACTGGAACTACTACGAAATAATGTATGGAGAAAGATATATGGATACTCCGCAGGCTAACCCCGAAGGATACAAAGAAACCAACCTGAATAATCTGGCCGGAAACCTGAAAGGGCATCTACTGATTATTCATGATGATCATGACGACACTTGTGTGCCTCAGCACGCACTTTCTTTCATGAAGGCTTGTATCGATGCGCGTACCTATCCGGATTTATTTATCTACCCCAACCATAAACACAATGTGGCAGGTAGAGATCGCGTTCATTTGCATGAGAAAATAACAAGATATTTTGAAGAAAAACTTAGCCTCTCCCCAACCCTCTCCAAAGGAGAGGGAGAAGGAAGATAGCTCTTTATCATAAGCAATAGAAGAAAATAATAAACTATAAAAGAAACAGAAAAGATGAACACATCAGTCAAATCTAACGCCAAATCTCCCCTCTCTTCCGGAGAGGGGAAGGGGGTGAGGCTTCTGCTATTAGGTTCGGGAGGACGCGAACATGCCATGGCATGGAAAATCGCCCAAAGCCCCAAAGTAGAAAAGCTGTATATTGCTCCGGGTAATGCCGGAACGGAATTGGTAGGAGAAAACGTAAACATCAAAGCCACAGACTTTGAGGCCATTAAAACATTCGCCCTCGAAAAAGGTATAGACATGATTGTTGTTGGACCCGAAGATCCGTTGGTAAAGGGTATATATGATTTCTTCACAGAAGATATCACTACGCGCCACATCGCTATTATTGGTCCTTCTATGAAAGGAGCCCAATTAGAGGGAAGCAAGGAATTCGCCAAAGAGTTTATGCAACGCTATGATATCCCAACCGCTCGCTACAAGAGTGTAACCAAAGAAAACTTAGAAGAAGGAATCGCCTTCCTCGAAACCCTGAAAGCACCATACGTACTGAAAGCCGATGGCTTGTGTGCCGGAAAAGGAGTATTGATTCTCCCTACCCTGGAAGATGCTAAGTTCGAACTAAACGCCATGTTAAGCGGCATGTTCGGACAGGCAAGCGCCACAGTGGTTATCGAAGAATTTATCAAAGGCATAGAATGTTCTGTTTTTGTGCTTACAGATGGCAAAAGCTACAAAGTACTACCTGTAGCCAAAGACTACAAACGCATTGGTGAGGGTGATACCGGATTAAACACCGGTGGTATGGGTAGTGTAACCCCCGTGCCTTTCGCAGACGAAGCATTTATGGAGAAAGTACGCACCCGCATCATCGAACCAACCATCCGAGGATTGCAGGAAGAAGAAATTGCATATAAAGGCTTTATCTTTCTGGGGCTTTTCAATATGGATGGCGAACCCTTGGTCGTTGAATACAACGTTCGCATGGGCGATCCTGAAACAGAAAGCGTTATGTTGCGCATTCAAAGCGACTTGGTAGAACTGCTCGAAGGCATCTGGAACGAAGATCTTGATAGCAGAACACTTGAAATAGATCCGCGCACAGCCGCCTGTGTAATGATGGTAAGTGGCGGTTATCCGGAAGCTTACGAAAAAGGATTCCCGATTACAGGATTCAACCTGGCCGAAAAGTCGGACAGTATTCTTTTCCATGCCGGAACAACCAAGAAAGACGGACAAACAGTTACCGATGGAGGTCGCGTAATTGCCGTGTGCTCTTATGGCGAAAATAAAGAAGAGGCGCTGGCTCAAAGCTATAAAGTAGCTAATATCATCAGTTTCGAGAATAAATACTTCCGTCGCGACATCGGATTCGATTTATAAAAGTGAGAGGTAAATATCTACAGAATAAAGCAACCACAGGCAGGTTCACCCTTCCTGTGGTTATCCTTATAACCATCGTATGCTGGGTGGTTAGCTTTTTCCTTATCTCCGATCTTCCCGAAAGGGCAAATACATATACTTTCCTGAAAATTATTTCTACGGAATCAATGCCAACCTGGACCAGCCAGTTAATCAGCTATACGCTGCATCTGGCCATTGGTTACTTTCTGATATCTCTAAATAACACGTTCGCTATTATACGCGTTCGGGCATCTATACAAACAGCTATTTATTTATTGCTTATTGCTGCATGCCCTGCTATACACCGTCTTTATTCGGGAGATGCCGCATCCATTGCAATGCTTCTTTCCGTTTACTATTTATTCGGAGGGTATCAAAGCCCCCAACCTGCCCATGCTCTTTTTCATTCTTTCATATTTCTAAGTATCGGCAGTTTAGCCTTTCCCAAGATTTTATTATTTGCACCTATTCTTTGGATTGGAGCCTTTAATTTCAAGGCACTTACATTCCGAAGCTTTCTGGCCTCCCTTATTGGTTGGAGCATCCCCTATTGGTTCTTCTTAGGCCATTCTTATTTCTTTGGCGAAATAGATAACTTCTATCGCCCTTTTATCGAGCTAATAACTTTTCACCCTATACAAATAGAATTGCTGGAACCTTGGGAATTGGCAACTCTCGGATACTGTTTTATTCTATTTGCCGCAAGTGCCATTCATATTTTTGTAAGTGGATATAAAGATAAAATACGAACCCGAAGCTACCTGCACTTTCTTATATTGCTGGACTTCTGCGTGTTCTGTTTCATCTTGTTGCAACCCATTCATTTTATGGACTTGCTTTCTTTATTAATGATCGGAGTTAGTATCCTCATTGGCCACATGATGGCATTGACAGGTAACAAAGCCTCGAATATATTTTTCATTGCTTGTCTTATTTGCCTTGTTACTTTATTTGGTTTTAATGTATGGACGCTTTTATAAATTTTCTGATTGAATGGGGATATGTAGGCATGTTCCTTTCTGCTTTACTGGCCGGAAGTGCCGTGCCGTTTAGTTCCGAAGCCGTGTTGGTGGCGTTGGTACACCCAAGCACAGGACTAAGCCCAACTTTGGTTATCATATCCGCATCCTTCGGCAATTTACTCGGTAGCCTTACGTGTTATTGGCTGGGACACCTCGGCAAAATGACGTGGCTCGAAAAATACTTCCACATGAAGCGGGAAAAGATAGAACGCATGCAAGCTTACCTGAACGGCAGAAGCGCCTTCATGGCATTCTTTGCATTCCTCCCGATTATAGGAACATTGATAGCTGTGGCACTTGGCTTTTTGCGAAGCAATGTATATATAGTATCCGTAAGCATGTTTGTAGGTAAACTGCTCCGATACATATTAGTAGCTATGGCAGCATTAGGAATTTTTTCTTCGATATAATCATGAAACGAATCGTTGAACATACAGCCGACGGCAGTTCCACCTTATTTGTACCGGAACTCAACGAGCACTACCACAGCGTGAAAGGTGCCCGTACGGAATCGCAACATATATTCATCGATATGGGGATGAAACATTCCTCTGCCAACCCTATTCGTATATTAGAGATTGGGCTGGGAACCGGATTAAATGCTTTCCTCACACTTACCGAAGCCGAACAAAGTGGAAAGGAAGTGCACTACACCGGCCTTGAATTATATCCCTTAGATTGGGAAACAGTTCGTTGCCTGGAGTACAGCGACAGCACACTGTTTCAACAAATACACGTATCTCCCTGGGAGCAGGAAACCAAGCTTACTCCTACATTTACGCTTACTAAAAAGAAAACAGATTTTACTCTTCTACCACAAGACGGTACTTTGAAAGGCTTTGATGTTATCTACTTTGATGCTTTTGCCCCCGAAAAGCAACCGGAGATATGGAACGAAGAACTATTTAAACATTTATACGTTATTATGAACACAGAGGGCATATTAACCACCTACTGTGCCAAAGGTATCGTTCGCCGAATGTTGCAGCAAGCCGGATTTACCGTAGAACGGTTAGCAGGCCCCCCCAACGGAAAGCGTGAGATATTGAGAGCCGTAAAAAATAAATCTTAACCACATATATGAAAACCCAATTATTCATACTCCTATTATTAGTAACCGCCTGTGCCGGAAACCCCGGAAAGAAGCAGGGGGAACGAGTAATTACCGTCACCATAGAGCCACAACGTTATTTCACAGAAGCCATTGCCGGAGATAAATTCAAGGTTATCAGCATGGTGCCCAAAGGAAGCAGTCCCGAGACTTACGACCCCACCCCTCAACAACTTGTATCATTGGGAGAGAGTGAAGCGTATTTTCGTATCGGACACATCGGCTTCGAACAAACATGGATGGACAGGTTATTAAAGAATGCACCTCACATTTCGGTGTTCGATACCTCCAAAGGAATTGATCTTATCTATGGAGAAGGTCATACGCATGGCGATCATTATCATCCCGGTGGTGTGGAACCTCATATTTGGAACTCTGCTGCGAATGCTCAAGTCATTACAAGCAATATTTATAAAGCTTTGTGTACACTGGATAGAGAGAACGAGTCTTATTATCTGGCACGTTATGATTCTATTAATCAACGCATATTACATACCGATAGCATTCTCTCTTCTATATTAACGGCAGATGCCGACAGTGCTTTCATGATATACCATCCGGCACTCTCCTACTTTGCACGCGATTATGGTTTAGAGCAAATCTCCATCGAAGAAGAAGGCAAAGAGCCTTCGCCCGGACATCTTAAAAACTTGATTGAACATTGTAAAGCCAAAAACGTAAGAGTAGTTTTTGTACAACCCGAATTTGATAAACGCAATGCGGAAATCATTGCTCAACAAACAAATACCCAGATTGTACCCATCAATCCGCTTGCTTATGATTGGGAGGAGGAGATGATACATACAGCAAGAAGCCTCTCCCCGGCCCTCTCCAAAAGAGAGGGAGAAGGAAGATAGATTGCCTATCAAACACTACTATACAAAATGCATAAACAAGATACACAAGCTCTCATTACTTTAGAGAAGATATCCGCCGGCTATGATGGCAAGACAGTTCTTCGCGATGTAGATCTCACCATCTACGATCGGGACTTTCTGGGTATTATCGGTCCTAACGGTGGAGGAAAAACCACATTAATCAAAGTAATTCTTGGTTTGCTGAAGCAGAGCAACGGACATATACACTTCTATCAGAACGGGAAAGAAGCCCATACTGTTAAGATGGGATATCTGCCACAATATAGCAGTGTAGATAAGAAATTCCCTATTTCAGTAGAAGAGGTTATTTTGTCCGGACTTAGTTCCCGCAAATCGCTGATGAGTCGTTTTACCAAAGAACAAAAAGACAAAGTACAGCAAGTGATTGCCCGAATGGGGTTGGAAGGTTTGGGAAAACGAGCCATCGGACAACTGAGCGGAGGCCAACTACAACGGGCTTTATTAGGAAGGGCTATTGTGTCAGATCCACAAATCGTTATCCTCGATGAACCCAGTACTTATATTGATAAGCAGTTCGAAGCGCGTTTGTATGAACTCCTTGCGGAAATCAATCAAGATTGCGCCATCATTTTGGTAAGCCATGACATTGGTACTGTTCTGCAGAATGTTAAGTCCATTGCCTGTGTAAATGAAACATTAGATTATCATCCCGATACGGGTATCAGTGGGGAATGGTTGGAGAAGAACTTTCATTGCCCAATTGAAGTATTGGGGCATGGCACGATTCCGCATAGGGTATTGGGGGAACATAGGCATTAAGACCACGCCGTTTGAAACAAGATAAAACTAAGAAACATATTAATAAAACCAACACACTAAAAAGTATTATGAACAAATCATTGATTATTGTAGCTATCTTAAGCTTTTGCATCTCAAGTGTATATTCTCAAACAGAGTATAAAGTAGAGAACATCTCTGTAATAAACCTGGGAGACGGAAGATTGTTATTTCGTTCAGTCGACGAAGATATTCCAATTGAAGGTACGCAACGTATAATAGACGGAAGACGCTCCGAATATATTCTTGCCGAATTTGGACAAGGTCTTTACAACGGTACTTATCAACATTTCAAGTATAATAAGTTAAGCGAAGAAGGTACTTACAAAGAAGGACGCAAACATGGAGTATTTAAAGAATTTAACTCTGACGGAACATCAGTAAAAGCAGAAAAGAAGTATGTTGATGGAAAACCGGATGGTATATGGAAAACTTATTATAGCGATGGTAAAACCGAAGGAGAGAAAGGATACAAAGAGGGACTTGAGCATGGTGTTGAGCGTAGATATGATTACGAAACCGGCGATCTTGTAACTGATATGAATTTCGTTGATGGAAAGAAACATGGCAAACAAATGCAAGTTATCAGCAGTAATCGCGGAATGTATACAATAGAAAGCAAATATTCCGAGGGGTTGCTGGATGGATCTTATACGGAAACATACGAATCGGGGGTAGTTAAGAAGAAAGGCACATACAAACAAGGAAAGGAAAACGGGGTTTGGATATACAATAAACAAGAAGGACTTCCTGAAAAAGAAATCACATATAAAGACGGTAAAAAGAATGGTGAATTCAAGAAATTCTTTACTGATGGTACTGTAAGCGATATTGAAACTTACAAAAACGACAAGCTGGATGGCCCGAAAAAAGAATTCTTTTATAAAACAAACGGAAAAATAAAGTCTCTCTTTAATTATACCAATGGCAGGAGAAACGGAAAGTATGCCTATTATAATGAGGACGGAAGTGTAAGAGAAGACGGTGATTACGAAAATGGAGTAAAAAAGAAATCTACTACTTATAAGTAAGAAACAGCAAACATATTTTTAATTAAAATAGTATCTTTGCGCCCGTGTAACATGTTAACAATTAAAGCACTATAAGTTAATGAGACAGTACAAAACCGTAAACAACCTTATGGGGTGGTTTGCATTTGCCATTGCAGCGGTAGTTTACTGCATGACCATTGAGCCTACAGCGAGTTTCTGGGATTGCGGAGAGTTTATCACATCAGCCTATAAATTGGAAGTAGGTCACCCGCCCGGAGCACCCTTCTTTATGCTTACAGCCAATTTCTTCACACTCTTTACAAACGACCCTACTTTAGTAGCCCGCATGGTAAACACCATGAGTGCTTTGATGAGTGCCGCTTGTATACTTTTCCTCTTTTGGAGTATTACCCACTTAGTAAGAAAACTGGTGGTGAAGAAAGGTGCCGAAGAAGAAATGACAACCGGACAACTGGTTATCATCATGGGTTCGGGATTGGTAGGTGCATTGGCCTATACTTTCAGTGATACATTCTGGTTTAGTGCCGTAGAAGGCGAAGTATATGCTTACTCTTCTCTCTTCACTGCCCTTGTATTCTGGTTGATACTTAAATGGGAGAATGTGGCGAATGAACCTCATTCCGATCGTTGGATCATCTTAATTGCCTATCTAACAGGGTTAAGTATCGGTGTCCATCTGCTGAACCTGCTTTGTTTGCCTGCCATCGTGTTGGTATATTACTACAAAAAGAATCCGGATGCCGACTTAAAAGGAAGTCTTTTAGCACTCGCCGGTTCGGGAATACTGGTTGCCGTTGTGCTTTACGGTATCGTGCCGGGAGTAGTAAAAGTAGGTGGATGGTTTGAGCTCTTCTTTGTCAATACACTGGGACTCTCCTTTAATTCGGGAGTCATTGTTTACATCATTACAATCTCTGCCGTAATTATCTGGGGAATCTATGAAAGTTACACACAAGGCAGTCGCGCCCGAATGAATATCTCTTTCCTGCTCACCCTTGCCTTGCTTGGTATTCCTTTCTACGGGCATGGCACAAGCAGCCTCATAATTGGCGGTGTGGTATTAGGCGTATTGGCCATTTATTTGTTTGCAAAGAATATAAATACGAAATACCAAATCAGTGCACGTACGCTTAATACATCTATGCTTTGTATTCTTACGATCATGATTGGTTATTCCTCGTATGCTTTAATTGTGATTCGTTCCACTGCCAACACTCCGATGGATCAAAATTCACCCGAAGATATCTTCACACTGGGCGAATATTTGGGACGTGAGCAATATGGTACTCGTCCGCTGTTCTACGGACAAACGTATGCTTCAAAAGTAGCGCTGGATGTGGAAGGCAAATACTGTGTTCCCCGTCAGGTAGAAACACCGGATAAATACGTACGCAAAGAGAAAACATCTCCCGACGAAAAAGACTTGTACATCAAAATGCCCGGACGCCTGGAGTATGAATATGCTCAGAACATGCTCTTCCCCCGTATGTACAGCCAGCAAACGCCTCACATTGAACAATACAAAGCATGGGCCAATATACAAGGACACGAAGTGCTTTATGACCAATGTGGCGAAACTGTGAAGGTGACTGTGCCAACCCAATGGGAAAACATTAAATTCTTCTTCTCCTATCAACTCAACTTTATGTATTGGCGCTACTTTATGTGGAACTTTGTAGGACGCCAGAATGATATACAAGGACAAGGAGAAATAGAGCATGGTAACTGGATCACCGGAATTAAATTTATTGATAATGTTCTGGTAGGAAATCAGGACTTATTACCCCAATCTTTAAAAGAGAACAAAGGTCGCAATGTATTTTACGGACTTCCTCTTTTGTTGGGAATCATCGGATTGCTTTGGCAGGCTAACCGCGATAGGAAAGGCGTTCAGCAGTTCTGGGTAGTCTTCTTCCTGTTCTTTATGACGGGGCTTGCTATCATTCTCTATCTAAATCAATCTCCTCTGCAGGTTCGCGAACGCGACTATGCTTATGCAGGTTCTTTCTATGCATTTGCCATTTGGATTGGTATGGGAGTAGCAGGTATAGCCCATGCACTCCAGAAACGTCTGAATATGAGAGAAACGCAAGCGGCCATACTTACTACAATAGCTTGCTTGTGCATTCCCATTCAAATGGTTAGTCAGACGTGGGATGATCATGATAGAAGCGGCCGTTATGTTTGTCGCGACTTTGGTCAGAACTATCTGATGTCATTACAAGAAAGCGGTAATCCGATCATCTTTACTAATGGTGATAATGATACATTCCCGCTGTGGTACAATCAAGAAACCGAAGAGTTCCGTACAGATGCCCGTACCTGTAACCTAAGCTATTTGCAAACCGATTGGTATATCGACCAGATGAAACGTCCGGCTTATGATTCACCATCTCTTCCTATCACCTGGAATCGTATAGAATATACCGAAGGAAACAATGAGTATATTTCGATTCGTCCTGAAATGATGAAACAGATTGATGCACTCTATGCAGAAGCAGAGGCGAACGATGGAAAAATTTCGGGCTCCCAAACCAACTTCAACATACGCGAGGTATTTGGCGAAAACCCTTACGAGCTTGAGAATATCCTGAACAAGTGGATACGTTCGGACAGCAAAGAATTCCACTTCATCCCAACCGACAGTATTGTGATGAAGATTGATAAAGAAGCCGTACGTCGCTCAGGAATGAAGATACCGGAAGCATTGGGCGATTCAATTCCCGACTACATGCACATCTCATTAAAGGGTAAACGTAATCTTTATAAGAGTGAATTAATAATGCTCGAAATGCTTTGTCATGCCAACTGGGAACGTCCTTTGTATATGGCTATCACTGTAGGTTCAGACAATCAATTGAACATGGGAGATCACTTTGTACAAGAAGGTCTTGCCTATCGTTTCACTCCGTTCAATGCCAAACAGTTAAATGCTTCTATCGACACAGAGAAGATGTATGATAACCTGATGAATAAATTCAAATTTGGCGGTATCGAGAAAGAAGGTATCTATATTGACGAGAACGTGATGAGAATGTGCTATACACATCGCCGGATCTTTGCTCAGCTTATCGACCAACTGTTGAAAGAAGGTAAGAAGGAGAAAGCATTGACCGCTCTTGAGTATTGCGAAAAGATGATTCCTGCATTCAATGTGCCTTATGAATTCCAGAATGGCGCATTCACCCTGGCAGAAGCTTATTATAAATTAGGCAAGCAGGAAGAAGGAGATCGTATCATTGATGCAATGGCCAATAACTCTTTGGAATATACAACATGGTATCTTAGCATGAACGATTCTCAACTGTATATATCGGCCAGAGAAGTAATGACTCATTTCTCTTTATTGGATGAAGCAGTACGTATCCTGGAGAAAAACAAATCAGAAAAGGCCGCCCATTACAGCAGCCAATTTGATGAAATATACAAGACATACGTGGCTCGAATGAAAAACATTTAATAGATCGTTTTAAAGAATGTTCATCGAACAACCACCCAGAATTCTCCGAGCATTATACCCCGGGGCTATTTGGCGGATGGATCCAAACGAAAAGGCCGTTTATCTTACTTTTGATGACGGCCCCATCCCGGAAATAACCCCTTGGGTACTTGACTTATTAGACAAATACAACGTGAAAGCTACCTTCTTTATGGTAGGAGATAATGTGCGCAAACACCCCAAAGAATATCAGATGGTGGTAGATCGCGGACATCGTATTGGCAATCATACTTTCAATCACATTCGTGGATTTGAGTATTTATCGGAAAACTACCTGAAGAACACGGATAAGGCAAATGAAATGCTAAAGACCGATTTATTCCGCCCCCCTCATGGGCACATGCGCTGGGGGCAATATTTCACGCTTAAACGCCATTACAAAATCGTTATGTGGGATCTTGTAACACGCGATTATAGTAAAAGACGGAATGGAGAGCAGGTGTTTCAAAACGTAAAGAAGTATGTTAGGAATGGTTCAATCATCACCTTTCACGACTCTGTAAAAGCGGAAAAGAATATGAAATACGCCTTGCCCCGTTCTATAGAATGGCTACAAGAGCAAGGGTATGAATTCAAATTGCTGTAAAACTCATCAATGGTATTTGTAACAGGAGGAAGCGGATTGGTAGGAGGACATCTACTGATCCAATTAGTAAAACAGAACGAACAAATACGCGCTTTAAAACGGGCTAACAGTCAATTTAAAGAGCTCAGGATTATTTGCGAATACTATCAAATGGAATTTGATAAAGTAATGGCGCAAATAGAATGGATAGAAGGGGATTTATTGAACCCGGAAAGCTTGAACAATACCTTAGCAGGCATTCATACTGTTTATCACTGTGCGGCTATTGTTTCCTTTGGTGAATCTTCGCCCAACACACTGCTTCAAACCAATATAACAGGAACCCAAAATCTTCTTGAGGCTTCTTTAAAGAATTCTATTTCTTGTTTTGCTTTTGTCAGCTCCATTGGCGCACTGGGACAATCTCAAAACGGAGAAACTGTTACCGAAGAAACTCCCTGGAATCTTCATAATACCTCTTCTGTATATTCCAACAGTAAATACGCAGCAGAACAGGAAGTTTGGAAAGCTTCCGGCATGGGATTGCCTGTAGTTATTGTCAACCCCGGCATCATTTTAGGAGCAGGAGATGCTTCTAAAGGCAGCTTACTATTATACTCTAAATTCAAGAACGGGATACCTTTCTACACTCCCCAAAGAACCGGATATGTGGATGTTCGGGACGTTTGCCGGGCATTAATTATGCTGGTTCATCAAAAGGTTTATAATCAACGTTTTATATTGGTAAGCGAGAACTTATCCAACCGGGAGTTATTTACGTTTATTGCGAAAGCCGTAGGAAAAAGACCACCATTTATATCGGTAGGAAAGAAAGGACTTTTATTTGCCAAAGGCATAGAAAGGATGATTACTTTTATTTCGGGGAGAAAGCCTCTGTTAACCTCAGAGATTATTACTTCGGCAGTGAAGCAGGAAAGTTATTCGTCAGAGAAGATACGGGAGGCGTATGGCTTTACTTTTACGAATATGGAAGAAACGATAAGTTCTTCGATTCATCTTTCTATATAAAATCATATCCTGCATGGCGTAGGGGCAGGTCTTGTGTCTGCCCTACACCATGCGGTGGAGAATTTCTTTACAGCACCGTCACCTCCAGCGGTTTACGAACCTTCTGCGCATATTCTGCTACATATTGATTCCAGCTTTCGGCATCCATTCCGGCTTTGCTCCAAGCAGATCCCCAATAGTATGTATAGTTTGTTCCGGGCTGATAATCGCTGATAGCCAATACATGGCCATCTGCTCCACCTCTTTCTTTCTCTTTTTCTTCTTTAGAGAAATATATGGCTTTAGCCTCTTTCACTGCACCGGGCACTACAGCGGCAACGAAAATCTTTCCGTTCACACCACTTGCGTTATCTGTAGGGTCTGCATAAGTAATGTAACCTTGGGTTGCATCAGCAGCAATTACAGCTTCACCGTCTGCTTCATGAAGCACAAGACCGGCGGCTATCTCTGTAGTTTCATTCAAACCGGAGTAAGAGATAACTGTTTTGTTTAAGTGAGAACCGGCATCTAATGTGATGATACGTGTTTCAACTACATCAGTGTTTTCTTTCACTGTCAGTGGGTTATATACCAACTGCACAGAGAAACGTAAAGGACCATTATCCAATATCTTATAATCATTATAACAATAAGGATAAATGATGTTTCCTTCCGACATCAATGCAGCAGTACCTCCACCTAAGGTGGGACCTACTTTATAGCAATCCAGTCCGTTACCATGATCTAAATGATAAGAAGTAGCTGCGCGAAGTTCTTTAGCCGCATTGGGATCAGCAATCTTCAAGCTATCTATGGCAGCTAATGTTTCAGGATTCAATTCCATTGCATAACGATCTTCTACTACAGGCTCAGAAGTGTTATATTTAGTCCATACATCATAGCCAAAAGCTCTCTCGCCTGTTTTCTGCAAAGCAGGACCATAGGCACGGAAAGCAACCAAATCGTTCTCCCAAGCAAGGTCGTCTACACGCTCCGGGTATTGTCTTCCACAAGCAAGTGTAGGAACCGTGGCAGGTTTACCTTTTTTCACTACATAAACGGCAGTGCTATCGGCTGGTACATCCGCAGGAAAAATAAGTTTATCGTCCGAAGTTATCTGATAGGCTACTTCTTGGCCATTTGTATTGTAAATTACAAATTGTGCATCATCAGCCAACTGTAGTTTCGTTGATACGTCGGCAATTGATACTTCAACAATTTCGTTATTTCTATCTAATGAAAGCGGATTAAAAACCGTTATGCTTACAGTCTTGCTCTCATTGCAGGCAGCAAGCATAAAAGCTGCTACACATAAATAAAGAATCTTTTTCATTTGCTTTATGAGTTATGAGTTACGAGTTACCAGTTACGGGTTACGAGTTACGAGAAAGATACCTATATTCCTCTTGTAACTCGTAACTTGTAACTCGTAACTAATTTTTTTAAGGCTGTTTACCAATATAAGCCAAAATACCACCATCTACATAAAGCACATGGCCATTCACAAAGTTAGAAGCTTCAGAAGCTAAGAACACGGCAGGGCCTACCAAATCTTCCGGATTTCCCCAACGGGCAGCCGGAGTTTTAGCAATGATAAACTGATCGAATGGATGACGAGAGCCATCTGCTTGCTTCTCTCTCAAAGGAGCTGTTTGTGGAGTAGCGATATAACCCGGTCCAAGGCCGTTACATTGAATATTGTATTCACCATATTCTGATGCAATGTTACGGGTAAGCATTTTCAATCCACCTTTTGCAGCAGCATAAGCTGATACGGTTTCGCGTCCAAGCTCACTCATCATAGAGCAGATGTTGATGATTTTACCTGCACCTTTCTTCATCATAGCAGGAATCACCGCTTTAGCCATGATAAAAGGACCATTCAGGTCGATATCAATTACCTGACGGAACTCGGCTGCTTTCATTTCGTGCATAGGTATGCGTTTGATGATACCTGCATTGTTTACCAGAATATCAATAGTACCTACTTCTTTTTCAATTTGAGCAACTACTGCATTTACCTGATCTTCGTTAGTTACATCGCATACATAACCGTAAGCTTTGATGCCATCTGCTTCATAAGCAGCTAACCCTTTGTTCACCAACTCTTGGTTGATGTCATTAAATACAATGGTAGCTCCTGCCTTTGCATAGCCACTTGCTATTGCATAGCCAATACCATAAGAAGCGCCGGTAACTAAAGCGATCTTACCTTCTAAAGAAAAATTTGCCATATTTATTATTTTAGGTTTCAACGCGTAGAGACGCACGGCGTGCGTCTTTGTACAACATTTGTTATTAAGAAATAGACGCACGCCGTGCGTCTCTACCTGTTATTTTAAATCCGTAATCAACGAGAAATCCTGATCGCCATAATCCAGGTTCTCGCCACCCATACCCCAGATAAAGGTATAGTTGTGAGTAGCTGCTGCCGAGTGGATAGACCATTCGGGAGAAAGTACAGCCTGATCACCCTTCATCCATAAGTGACGCGTTTCATCTACTTCGCCCATGAAGTGACATACCGCATGTTCTTCGGGTACCTCGAAATAGAAATAAGCTTCCATACGACGTGAGTGAACGTGTGCAGGCATGGTGTTCCATACACTACCCGGAGCAAGTTCCGTCATACCCATTTGCAACTGGCAAGTAGGTAACACTTGGTTAACCAACATTTTATTGATGTTACGGTGGTTAGAACCTTCTAAAGAACCCATTTCGGCTACTACCGCATCTGCTTTGGTTACCTTTTTATCGGGATAGTTTTTGTGAGCAGGCAGTGAGTTGAAGTAAAATTTAGCTGGTTTTGCAGCATCTACGCTTTCAAAAGTCACTTCTCTATCGCCCGAACCGATGTATAATGCTTCTTTATAATCCAGTTCAAACACAGTATCGCCTACCTTTATTTTACCGGCTCCACCTACATTATAGATACCTATTTCACGACGAGTAAGGAAATAAGGTGCCTTCAATGGATCGATTGTTTCCAAAGGCAATGCTTCTTTTACAGGCATTGCTCCACCTACTACCATACGGTCGTACATAGAATACACCATATTTACTTCGTCGGCAGAGAATACTTTTTCAATCAAAAAATCTCTGCGGATTCTTGCAGTGTCATAACTCTTCGCATCTTGAGGATGCGCGGCATAACGCACTTCATAATTTGTTTTCATAACTATAGAATATTATAATTAGTTGTTTCGTTTACGCACACGACACAAAAATAGCAAAACTATTCGGAACAGAGATATAAATTTGGTCCTATTAGCTTGCAATTTTGTCCAAAACATTGGTAGATTGGGTTTGTTTAACAATTATAATACGAATTAAGGGGTTATTGTACTTAACAGAAGATTATCTTTGCATACACAAAAACAAGTCAAACTTAAAAACACATATTACTAATATCATGCGAAAACATATATACTTACCCATCATTCTTTGCTGTATTGTATTCACTCTCTTTTGTTTTCATTGCAACGCAAAACAAGATTCCACTTCAATTTCCGAACAAGTAAAAACCCATGCAGACTCCCTCAAAGGTTACTGTCAAAGCAAAGGTTATAATACCGATTATTGCTTTTTGATTGATTTCGGCATACACTCCGGCAAGAAGCGTTTCTTCATCTGGGACTTTAAAGGAGATTCCATTAAATACTCAAGCCTGTGTGCCCACGGATATGGAAAAGAAAGCACCACCGAACAACCTATATATAGTAATGTGGAAGGTAGTTACTGTTCATCCTTAGGAAAATACAAAGTAGGCATTCGCTCTTACAGCAAATGGGGCATCCACGTGCATTACAAATTACACGGTTTAGAAAAGACAAACAGCAATGCTTATAAACGGTATATTGTGCTTCACTCTTACGAATATGTACCCAATAAAGAAGTTTATCCGTTTCATCTCCCACTGGGAATGAGCCAGGGTTGCCCAGTGGTGTCTAACGAAATGATGCGCACGATTGATGAACTATTAAAAGAGAATAAAGACGAAAAACCGGTGTTGTTATGGATATATGAGTCTGAAAAAAGAGAATCAGCTTATATATAAAAGGAAAGGTAAAGATAAACGGTTCTTTATACATAGTTTAGAAACAAGGAAACAAAGAACAATATTACACCAATAAACATTATCTTTGCTATCACTCAAGAAAGTAATCATGATGATGGCAAACAATATTAAAAATATTCCTTACGGGTTGAGCGATTATGAGCGTATGGCACGTGATAATTACTACTATGTAGATAAAACCCACTTTATTCCCTTAATAGAACAGGCTGCTTCCTATTTCTTTCTGATTCGCCCCCGGCGATTCGGCAAAAGCCTGCTGCTCAATATGCTCGACTCTTACTATGATATTAATAATGCCGAACGCTTTGAAGAACTCTTTGGCGAACGCTGGATTTACCAAAACCCCACTAACTTACGGGCTAAGTTCTTGATACTGCGCTTTAACTTTTCAGCAGTCGACTCACGGCCTGAACATTTAGAGGCCTCATTTGAAAAACATTGTGCAGAACGTTTCTTGGAATTTACCGATCGTTATGAACGATTCTTTCATCCTGAGTTTCGTGAAGAATTGATAGAGCGAGGCAACGCAACAGCAAAGCTGCAATACATTAACGGACGCGCCAGCAATCTTGGTCTGCGCATCTACCTCATCATCGACGAGTACGATAACTTTACCAACTCCATTCTTGCCAATATCGGTAAAAAGGCTTATCAGGATGCTACACATGGCGATGGTTTCTTTCGCTTTTTCTTCAATGTAATCAAGGTGATGACTACCGGTAGTGGCATGGCACTGGAGCGAATGTTTATCACTGGAGTAAGCCCCATTACACTGGATGATGTAACTTCAGGATTTAATATTGGTACAAACTTTACTACTGATGCACAGTTTAATAACATCGTGGGATTCTCCGAACCGGAACTACGTACCATGCTGGAATACTACTGCGAACAAGGAGTATTGAAAATGGATGTAGATGAGATGATGAAGGAAATGAAGCCCTGGTATGACAATTACTGCTTTTCCGAAGATAGTTTAAGCGAAAGCATGTATAACTCTGATATGGCACTTTACTATGTTAGCCACTGTTTACGTACAGGTAGGCCTCCCCGGGAGATGATCGATAAAAACATCCGCACCGATTACAACAAGCTGCGCCATCTCATTAAGATTGATAAAGAACTGGGACAAAACTTCTCCGTGATTCGCGAGATAGTGGAAACCGGACAAACAACCGCTCTCCTTAACAGCGGTTTCTCGGTAGAGCAGATGGTAGACCCAAACAATTTCAAGTCGCTGCTTTACTATTTCGGACTGCTGAGCATACAAGGTACCTATCGGGGAAATATAGTTTTGACTATCCCCAATCATACTGTCCGAGAACAAATATACTCCTATCTGATAGAAGGGTTATCCAACAATAATATTTTCCGCATTGACTTCTATCAACTAGGAAAACTAATAGAAGCTATGGCTTACCAGGGAGAGTGGAAATCGGTTTTCTCTTACATCGCCTCCGAACTGGAAAAGCAAAGTCGCGTACGCGAGTTTATTGATGGTGAAGCGCATGTAAAAGGCTTCTTGCTGGCCTATTTGGGGATGACACACAACTATATGTTACTGCCCGAATATGAACTGGCCAAAGGGTATGCCGACTTCTACTTCCAGCCCAGCACCCGGCTACCCGACACGGAGTATGCCTATCTGTTAGAAGTAAAGTATCTGAAACGCGACGAACCGGACGTTCGCATTGCTATCCTCAAAGAGGAAGCCCGTGCACAGTTGCTGAAATATGCTTCGGATGATATCGTAACAAGTACTATTGGTGGGGCAAAGTTACGGCTTATCACTGTGGTATTTCGTGGGTGGGAGTTGGTAGAGATGGAGGAGGTTCAATAAAATACCTAATTGTGTTTTATTTGTTCTCTTTCATATTTTGCCACCATTGACCTAAAAAGAGATGTCTTCAATATCCATTCTCCACTATATACTTTTACCATTTCAACCTATATGCCTTTACCCTCTCAACCTACACACCTTGGCACTCTGTAGGCATATATTCACAAGATACAAAGGTATATACCTAAGCAGTCTGTAAGTGTACACCTTTGCAACCATTAGGTGTACACTTAAGCGACTCTTAGGTATATACCTTTGCAACCATTAAGTATACACTTAAGCAATCCTTACAAATACATCTATATTAATAAGGTACACGCACCTATGCTTTTCGCAATCATATACTTGATTGTACCAAATAAGAAGAACTGAAAATTCAGTTTGGTCAGACCTAACGAGGCAAAAGGTCCGACCTAATTATTGAAAAGGTCCGACCTAATGTAACGTTAAGTCTGACCTTTCAGCAGAACCGATTTCATATTGAAATCACTCCACAAACAAACAGATTTATAAAAAGCAGAACAATATTACACCAATAAACATTATCTTTGCTATCACTCAAGAAAGTAATCATGATGATGGCAAACAATATTAAAAATATTCCTTACGGGTTGAGCGATTATGAGCGTATGGCACGTGATAATTACTACTATGTAGATAAAACCCATTTTATTCCCTTAATAGAACAAGCTGCTTCCTATTTCTTTCTGATTCGCCCCCGGCGGTTCGGCAAAAGCCTGCTGCTCAATATGCTCGATTCTTACTATGATATTAATAATGCCGAACGCTTTGAAGAACTTTTTGGCGAACGCTGGATTTACCAAAACCCCACTAACTTACGGGCAAAGTTTATGGTGCTTCGTTTTAACTTCTCGGCGGTCGATTCATACCCTGAACGATTAGAGGCCTCCTTTGAAGAACATTGTACCGAACGGTTTGTTGAATTTGCAAACCGCTACGAGCATCTTTTTCAAGCCGACTTTCGTGAAGAATTGATAAAACGTGCCAGTGCAACAGCAAGACTGCAATACATCAACGGGCGTGCCAGTGAACTGGGTTTACGCATCTACCTCATCATCGACGAGTACGATAACTTCACTAACTCCATTCTTGCCAATATAGGCAAAAAGGCTTATCAGGATGCTACGCATGGCGATGGATTCTTCCGTTTCTTCTTCAATGTAATCAAGGTGATGACTACCGGAAGCGGCATGGCACTGGAACGAATGTTTATTACCGGAGTAAGCCCCATTACACTGGATGATGTAACTTCAGGGTTTAATATTGGTACTAATTTTACTACCTCTCCCAGATTCAACAATCTGGTAGGATTCTCCGAACCGGAGCTACGCACCATGTTAGAGTATTACTACGAGCATGGTCTGTTGAATATGGAGGTTGATGAAATCATAAAAGAGATAGAGCCTTGGTATGATAACTATTGCTTTGCCGAAGAACGCTTGGAGGAGTCTATGTACAACTCTGACATGGTGCTTTACTATCTCAATAGTTGCTTGGTTGACGGACGGCCTCCCCGGGAGATGATCGATAAAAACATCCGCACCGATTACAACAAGCTGCGCCATCTCATTAAGATTGATAAAGAACTGGGACAAAACTTCTCCGTGATTCGCGAGATAGTGGAAACTGGACAAACAACCGCTCTCCTTAACAGTGGTTTCTCGGTAGAGCAGATGGTAGACCCAAATAATTTCAAGTCGCTGCTTTACTATTTCGGACTGCTAAGCATACGAGGTACCTATCGGGGAAATATAGTTTTGACTATCCCCAATCATACCGTCCGAGAACAAATATATTCCTATCTGATAGAAGGGCTATCCGACAATAATATTTTCCGCATAGACTTCTATCAACTAGGAAAACTGATAGAAGCTATGGCTTACCAGGGAGAATGGAAACCTGTTTTCTCTTACATCGCCTCCGAACTGGAAAAGCAAAGTCGCGTACGCGAGTTTATTGATGGCGAAGCGCATGTAAAAGGCTTCTTGCTGGCTTATTTGGGGATGACACACAACTATATGTTACTGCCCGAATATGAACTGGCCAAAGGGTATGCCGACTTCTACTTCCAGCCCAGCACCCGGCTACCCGACACGGAGTATGCCTATCTGCTGGAAGTAAAGTACCTGAAACGAACTGATCCGGACGCTCGCATTGCCTCTCTTAAGGAGGAAGCCCGTGCACAACTGCTGAAATATGCTTCGGATGATATCGTAACAAGTACTATCGGAGGGGCAAAGTTGCGGCTTATTACTGTGGTATTTCGTGGGTGGGAGCTGGTGGAGATGGAAGAGGTATGTAACTAATCCTCCCCCCAATCACTAAACCCCTTCACGCGTTTTATCTTAAAATCCGCCCAAGCTATCAGTATATAATAGATGGCTCCAAAGCATATAGCAACTTGGGGCTCATCTAAAAACAGGCCACTCCCTCTCTTTACACTTGCATAATCGGCACGTTCCAGAAAGTCTTTAGATAAGCCTAATTCAGGAATCAACCCCGAGAATATAGCGATGAATAACATCAAAAAGAAATAAATAAGAATCGTAGCAACTGCACTCATCACCATACGAGATTTTTCTACTCCATCTACATTGAAGAAAGCAAACCGCATTCGATTGAAAACAACAATCAGATAGATCCAAAGAATGGATAAATCGCCTACCGAACTGGTAAAAGCCCATGCAAATAATCCGTAAAAAGGAAAGAAAAAAAGAAGAGACCATTTCACAGGCATCACTGCCATAAATACTCCGGAATGAGCCATTACAAATTCAAAAGCCATGAGTGTGGCAAAATAATATACTTGCGATATATCTGCAGGCGTAGGCGAAAACCATAAACGAAAGTATTGATAGGCCAAAAACAAGCAGAACCCAATATCTATTAAATCGAATATCCATGCAAAGAAACGATTCTGCGGTATAGCGGTCGGCTTGTTTGACTTATTCTGAAAGTAAGTGCCTGTTGTTTCACTCTTCCGGGGTGCGCGTTTCTTTTTGTTTCTTCGTTCCATGTTTAAAATCAATTACTATTGTTTTACTCCAATCTATATGCCTCATAATAATCATTAAAGCAATATTTGCTATATAATACTCAATTAGGAAAAGTACTTGGAATTTTGCATTCATAAATTCAGTCCGATAAGAAATACTATCCAAAAAACTTTCTGTAAGCCCAAAGGAAGGCTGAAAAAACATGAAAGCTCCTTGAATGACTAATACAATGATGAGTGAAATTATAGACATTGCAAGATAAAGTGCCTTCTTTTTATCTATTTTATTCAGACAAATTGCGCACATACGATTAAGTAGCATAAGGATAAACACAAAAGAATGGGTAGTATTCTTCATCAGACTAAGCAACATTACAGTCAATAAGCCATAAAACAGAAAGGCTATAATGGTTCCATATTTGCGTCCTGCGATGATGACAAAAATTTTAAAAGGAACCATGGAAAACTCCAATAAGAGCAATGTTTCTACACTATCGAGCAAGCTGCCGGCTGTTGTCGGGTCGGGAGTAATCCATAACTGAAATAACTGATAGATGAAAAATAGCTGGAAGGCGATATCAATCCAATCAAAAACAAGTGAAAAGCGAGGCTCTTTCCGAAGCGTTTCTTTAGGAGAAGTTTCGCTTTGAACAAGTATTTCCGGAGTTTTGACTTTCTGAAAAGAGTGTTTTTTCTCTTTCTTTTCTCTTCTTTCTTGCGCCCTCCTCTCTCTTCTTAACATGGTATATGCTGTGTTTTTGATACTTATCCTATAATGTATGTACTCTTTCTTCGATTAATTATGGCATAGTTCGTCTTCTTTAAAGCGCTTCTTCAATTTATAGTCAATAACTATTGTAGAGATATAATAGGTAAGTAAAAGGCAAATTGTGTATTTAGGTGATGTGTTGTTGGTGTTGTAAACAATGCTATTCAGAAACTCTTCAGTCAATCCAAATGAAGGAATCAAGAAAGAGAAAATCCCCCAAAAGAATATCAAAATAAAGAGTGCCCCAACCGAGAATAACAAGGAAAGCTTTTTCTCTGCTTTTGTAGTATTAAAGTAAATCGACCACATACGACTAAACAAAAAGAACAGAAGCATTATAGCAAAACCTGTGTCATTGATATTCAGCAAGATTCCCCCTAATGATAAACAATACCAAAAGATAGAGAAATATAAACCGAACTTACGTCCAAAGACAACAATGAACATTTTAAAAGGAATCATGATAACCTCCAGAACGACTAAGCCGGAAAAGTTATCAAGCATATCGCCAGCCGTAAGCGGATTAGGGGCAACCCATACCCGAAGAAGCAAAAAGAAAAAGTAGACATACAATGCCCAATCTAAGTAGGTAAAGAAACGTTGGAATTTGGGATTCATGGCAGTCTCGCATTAAGCCCCTCTACCACTTCTTGCGTTACGTTATGTTCTTTCTTCCCATAGAGTATATTATCAAAGCCTGAGTTGGTAAGGATAAAATCGTATCCTTTTTCCTGGGCATATTCTTCGATGAATGCGCTGATGGCTTTATGAAGAACAACAGCATTCTGATCATTCTCGTTTTTTAGTTCTA
The DNA here is from genome assembly GCF_010500995.1 of Bacteroides sp. 224. Lineage (GTDB taxonomy): Bacteria > Bacteroidota > Bacteroidia > Bacteroidales > Bacteroidaceae > Bacteroides. Next base: position 80,581 of record NZ_QVMK01000019.1, read on the forward strand.
CAGCCAATTGTTCTTTCTCTTTTTCCAGATTTTCTTGTCTGTTCTGAATTCGGTCATATTCCTGTTGGGCTCGTTCGGCACTGATGAAAGCATTTTTTTCTATTTTCTCTTGAAATAATTGTATTTCTTTCTCTAAATCTTTCATCTTCAGATTCAATGATGTGCGTATATTTTCTTCCTTTTGAAGCGTTTGCGCCATCATATCATTCCACATTTTATAATTTGTCAGTAACGAATCCATATTAACATATCCAATTTTAAGGACTTGAACAGGTGTTGTGGTGCCAAATTCTGTTTCTTGTGCATTAACACAAAAAATTGTTCCTACAAAAAAGAAGATTAAAAGAACTGTTTTTTTCATCGTTGAATGTATTAAGTGTTTCTTAATAAAAAAACACTCTACAAGCAATAACCTGTAGAGTGTCTTTTTTTGTTGTCTCACCAGGATTCGAACCTAGACAAACAGAACCAAAAACTGTTGTGCTACCATTACACCATGAGACAAACTTGTGTGCTTTCTGTTAAAAAGCGGTGCAAAGATAGGGCTACTGTTTCTATTTTGCAAGTATTTAAAGAACTATTTTTTGTTTTACTATAAAAAAACCCCGATTTATAAGATCGGGGTTAAAATTTCTATTGTTTAGCACGAATTATTTAGCAATCACCAAATAATAATTCTTCTTGCCTTTTTGTACCAGCAGATATTTATCGTTCAGCAAATCGGCTGTTGTAATCTCCTGATCGAAGGCAGCCAACTTCTCTTTATTCAAAGCAACACCACCGCCTTGAACAAGTTTACGCATTTCGCCTTTTGAAGGGAATACGGCCGCATTTTCTACAAACAAATCAACGGCTTTTGTTCCTTCTTTCAAAAGATCTTTGGAGATCTCGAACTGAGGAACGCCATCAAAAACGGCTAAAAGGGTGTCTTCATCCAATTTCTTCAATGCATCGGAGGTAGCATTACCAAACAAGATGTTTGATGCTTCTACGGCCGCTTCATAATCTTCCAAAGAGTGTACCATAACGGTAATCTCCTTAGCCAAGCGTTTTTGTAAGGCACGCAAATGCGGAGCTTCTTCTTGTTCTTTCTCTAAAGCAAGTATTTCTTCCTGGTTTAATGCTGTAAAGATACGAATGTACTTAGCAGCATCCACATCGCTTACATTCAACCAGAACTGATAAAACTTATATGGAGAAGTATAACGACGATCCAACCATACGTTACCCGATTCTGTTTTGCCGAATTTACCACCGTCTGCTTTAGTTATCAACGGACAAACCAGTGCAAAAGCTTCACTTTCATGCCCCATCTTACGACGAATTAATTCGGTTCCGGTAGTAATATTACCCCATTGATCCGAACCACCCATTTGCAGGCGAACACCTTCGTTTTGATATAAATATAAATAATCGTATCCTTGTAAAAGTTGATAAGAAAACTCTGTGAAAGAGAGTCCTACACTTGATTCGGAGTTCAAACGTTTCTTCACCGAATCTTTCGACATCATGTAGTTTACAGTGATGTGTTTTCCGATATCACGGATAAAGTTCAGGAACGAATACTCCTTCATCCAGTCGTAGTTGTTTACCAACTTGGCTGCATTAGGGGCATCAGAGTCGAAATCAAGGAATTTCGCCAGCTGTTTTCTGATACTTTCCTGATTGTGACGGAGAGTGGCTTCGTCCAACAAGTTACGTTCGGCCGACTTCATCGAAGGGTCACCAATCATACCGGTGGCACCACCTATCAAAGCAATCGGGCGATGTCCGGCGCGTTGAAAATGCTTCAACATCATCACACTCACCAAGTGTCCGATATGCAATGAATCGGCTGTAGGGTCAATACCTACGTAAGCAGAAGTCATTCCTTTTTGTAACTGTTCTTCGGTTCCGGGCATCATGTCTTGAATCATGCCTCTCCATCTTAATTCTTCTACAAAATTCATCGAATGATTTATTATTTAATATGTTTACAAGGCAAAAATACGACTTTAGTTTGATATAATGGTACCTTTACAGGTAGTTTTATAGGCCAACGGCCTAATAGCCTTTAGCGTAGGGCAAGGGAGGCTTCTGCCGACCGCCGCCCTATGATTGAAGTTGAATTGATATTGGATAGAAACGAGGCTGTAGGTCTCGGAGCCTCCATGAAACTACTTATTCCCAAAGATATCGTTCATCATATTCTTGCTCATACTTCTTTAGAAATGCAATGAGTTCCTCTTTAAATGTACGGATACGATGATGTTCTTTTTGATTGCGAATATAATTTATTACAATATCCTTTTCCGAAGGATTAACAGAAAAAATACAATAACCATCCTGCCAATAAAAATTAGCATACGAAGGTGCAATTGTTTTCATCCATTTAGAAGATTGCTTCTTTATTTCTTCAATCAACTTTATTTGGGTAATCTTCTTAGATAAAAGACAAAGAATATGAATATGGTCTTTATAACCTCCTATCTGAATAGGATAACATTCTAATGCTCTGCATGCTCCACCCAAATATTCCCAAAGTCGTTCTTCGACCTGATTATCAATAAATGGATAACGATGTTTAGTACTAAAGGTGATATGTACATAGACTTTAGATAATGATTGTGGCATAGTTTGTCGTTTAGCGAGCAAAGATAACAAAAGAGATGGAATAGAGAAAATGGAATGGCGGCTCCGAGGCTTACAGCCTCATTTGCTAAACATTGTCTATCATCTATCCATAGGGCGATGGTCGGCATCCGCCTCCCTTGCCCTACGCTAAAGGCTATTAGGCCGTTGGCCTATTTTTACCTACTACTTAAAAACAATATTGATATTTTGTTGCACCCTCTCTATCAATTCATTAGCAGAAAGGTCCAAACATTGAGAAGCATTTTGATACAAAGTAAGGATAGGGACATCACTTTCGTCGGTTTCCAGAAACAATTTGTCAACCGGAATGGTTTTCAATGCTTCTTTGTTATATTTCTCGCCCAATGAAAGGTAAAAGCCATGATCGGTTAGTTGCTTTGCCATTTCTTTCTTCCCACGAAAGCCATGAATAATCCACGGCACGACAGGGTTTAGTTCTTTTTTAAGATGAATAACCTCATTAAACGAATGAACAGCATGAATAATGAGCGGCTTCTTTATCATTTCTGATATCTCTATATGCTTCCTAAAGGCATATTCCTGAATATTCGGAGTTGTTGTATTGGCTAATTTATCAAGACCGGTTTCGCCAATAGCCAAAACATTCGCCCTGCCTGCAATACCGGCCAACGAATCCCAGTCTTCTTCTTTATTGGAAGAAAGATACCACGGATGATAGCCTATCGAGTAAAATCCATCTTCAGAAGGTAAATGAGGCGCCACCTCCGCAGAGGCTACCACATTCATAATTGCTTGTAGCGGATTACTTGGTGAGTGATGAGTATGAATATCCAGCAATTCCATAACCGGATTAATTAAGGCACAGGATCATAACCGGAGCCTCCCCACGGATGGCAACGTAATATTCTTCGCAGCCCCAGATAAAATCCTTTAAAGGGACCATGCTTCTTTATTGCCTCAATGGCATATTGAGAACAGGTTGGAGTATATCGGCAGGAAGGGGGCAATAATGGAGAAATGCACGCTCTGTAAAAGTAGATCGGCAGCAACAATATGTATGAAAGTAACTTCTTCATGATAGCTTTTCAATTGTCCTTGCCAATAGTATCTTCATCTTATCCTCTATTTGGGTGGACGAAATCATTTCATTCGACAAGTAGATAAAAGCTATAACAACCGATTTCTCTTGTTGTTCAAGGTATTGAAGAAGTTCATGTTTATTCTTCCGGTAAGCTTCGCGTATCTGGCGCTTTATTCTGTTTCTATGTACTGCTCGCTTAAAGCGTTTTTTAGGCACACTAATCAGAATGGCAGCAGGTACTTTCCCCGCCTCTTCAAGCTCCATGCAAACCATACGCAGCGGAAACACCGAGAAAGATTTTGAACCACCTTCAAACATCTTTTCGATAAGTTTCTTACTATTTAGCTTTTCGGCTTTACAAAATGTATTTCTTTGCATTGGTCAGTTACGAGTTACAGAGTTACGAGTTACGGGTTACAAGTATAGGAAGAAAATTCCGGTTTACAAAAACGGAGTTACGATCCATCCGTATGGCACTCGTAACTCCGTAACTTGTAACTCGTAACTTCTTATATACGATTATTTTCCTTTATTTGTTTCTTTGATAAACAATTCGAGTGCAGCAGTCATAGATGGCGCATTAGGCGTAGGAGCTTCTAAGTCCAAGCGAAATCCGGCATCGCGTACAGCTTGTGCTGTGGTTGTTCCGAATGTTCCGATTTTGATTTCTTTCTGATCGAAATTCGGGAAGTTTTTCTGTAGCGAAGATACTCCCGAAGGGCTGAAGAATACAAGCATATCATAGTCGAACTCTTCATCTTCTGTGAAATCGTTACTTACCGTACGGTACATAACAGCCTCTACATATTGAACTTTCAATTTATCCAGCAAATTCTTCACATCGCCATTACGAACATCCGAAACCGGTACAATGAACTTTTCCGAATTATGCTTGGTGATAGAAGGAGCTAAATCTTCTATTTTACCGGATGAACCAAAGAAAATCTTTCTCTTTCGGTACTGAACGTATTTCTGTATATAAAGGGCTACTGCCTCAGTTACACAAAAGTACTTCATAGTTTCAGGTATGGTTACGCGTAAATCCGCACATAAATTGAAATAGTGGTCAATGGCATGGCGGGAGGTGAAAATGACAGCGGTATAATCCGATATGGATATTTTTTGTTGTCTGAATTCTTTCGCAGAAAGTCTTTCTACCTTGATGAAAGGGCGGAAATTTATTTTTACTCCATACTTTTCTGCAATGTCGTAATAAGGAGATTTTTCTGACGCAGGTTTTGGTTGCGACACAAGTACTTTCTTGATTTTCAACGTCCTAAAATTTTATAAGCAACAAACTATTAATTTGAATCAATACCTGATAATACAAAAAGAGAGGTATGATTTCAAGGGCACAAAAGTACAAAATTAAAGAGAATACTCCATCAACTTTATTCAAAAAAAGCTTTAACCACTTATAGAATATCAGTATTTTAGCAATAATTACGAAAATCAGGCCAGTTATTACCACAACATAAACACTTACATCAAAATAAACAATGATCAAAATAGGAAGAAATAAGGCAAAGCTATAATAGTAAAGCAGTGTAGAATAGGACTCAAGCCAAAGGTCGACTTTGTTTTTATCGAAGAAAATCCACCCCAAGAAAGAGTAGATTCCCCACTTCAATATTACATATAAAATAGCGACAAGGATGTAGGCAAAAAGAAGAATATAGGAGGGTATTCTTTGAAATAAAACAGGACAAACGCCCTCAAAGTAAGTCAATATATGAATACCCGAAAGTATACAAGTCTGCACAACCAAAAACAACAAATAGCGCATATCTGCCGCAGTGGAAGAAACAAAAAGGCTACTTCGCTCCTTATGAAACAGGAAATTCTTTCCTTGTTGGAAGAGTATCTTTTTGCTCCGTCCTAAAATATAGGCCGAAAAGATAAAGCAAAGCAGCAGAATAATCGCAATACCGTCATCCGTTTTAGTGGAGTATGGTATTAATATTCCTTCTATCCAATCGGAAGAGGTACTCATATTGCAGCAAATTTACGAATAGAAATATCCCATATATGCTTCCAACTCTCATCTACCTGAGTACTGGAGGTACAATACACACAAATAGCGCTTATTTTATTCATTAACAGGGGTGTTTTATGATTGATAAGGCAAAAGTACAAAAACAAGGGCGGACATACAAGCCCGCCCATATAGCATTATAAACCAAATGCTTCTTTTACTTTATCTACATAATCCAGCTTTTCCCATGTGAAGAGTTCCACTTCCATAGTCTTATCCGGTTGATAACGAGAGCTGAATTTCTTGGTTACAATACGCGGTTCACGCCCCATGTGTCCGTAAGCAGCTGTTTCGCTGTAAATTGGGTTGCGGAGCTTCAGTCTGTCTTCAATGGCTTTTGGGCGCAGATCAAATAACTCGTCAATCTTGCAAGCAATCTCTCCGTCACTCATTGGCACATTGCTACGGCCATAAGTATTTACATAGATATTGATAGGGCGAGCCACACCAATAGCGTAAGATACCTGAACCAATATTTCATCAGCTACACCGGCAGCTACCAGATTTTTAGCAATATGACGAACCGCATAGGCAGCACTGCGGTCTACCTTACTTGGATCTTTACCCGAGAAAGCACCACCACCATGGGCTCCTTTTCCTCCGTAGGTATCAACAATGATTTTACGACCTGTTAAACCGGAGTCTCCGTGAGGACCTCCAATCACGAATTTACCTGTCGGATTCACATGATAAGTAATGTTAGCATCGAACAGAGCTAATACTTCCGGATGGTTAATAGTAGCAAATACACGTGGCATCAGTATCTCGATAACATCTTTCCGGATAATAGCCAGCATTTTCTCGTCAGCAGCCAATTGGGCTTCCAAAGAATCATTTTCGGGCTGAATAAAATCATCATGCTGAGTAGATACAACAATGGTATCTATGCGGATTGGCTTACCATTATCTTCGTACTCAATAGTCACCTGACTTTTTGAATCGGGACGAAGATACGTCATCACTTTACCTTCGCGACGGATTTCTGCCAACACAGAAAGAATACGGTGCGATAAGTCCAATGACAGCGGCATGTAGTTCTCTGTTTCATGGGTTGCATAACCGAACATCATTCCTTGGTCGCCAGCTCCCTGATCCATCGGATCTTTTCGTTCCACGCCGCGGTTTATGTCAGGGCTTTGCTCATGAATGGCGGAAAACACCCCACAGGAGTTCCCTTCAAACATATACTCACCTTTGGTATAACCAATGCGTTTAATTACTCCTCTTGCAACTTCTTGTAAGTCGACATAAGCTTCAGATTTCACTTCTCCGGCCAAAACCACCTGACCGGTAGTTACCAGGGTTTCGCAAGCTACTTTAGAACTTGGATCGTAAGCCAAAAGCTCATCAAGTACAGCGTCCGATATTTGATCGGCCACTTTATCGGGGTGCCCTTCAGACACCGATTCGGATGTGAATAGATAACTCATTTTAATTAAGAATTATGAATTAGTAATTAAGATAGTGGAGGGGTATAAACAATGAGTAGGGTGTATAAAGCAGAAAGGAATGTTGTTTTAGCATTTTTTTCTGTGGTTGCAAGCTACTCAAATTTCTCCACATATCTTTTCGGCTACAAAGGTACGTATTATTTTAATAGATCGGATAATTCTTTCATCGTTTTCTTTAATACCGGGTGTGTTAAATTAGGTGCAATCTCTGCCAGGGGCTCCATAACAAACTTTCGGTCGGTCATTAACGGATGGGGAATGATTAAATCCGGCTCATTGATTTCCTGATCATCATACAGAAGAAGATCAATATCAATTAAGCGATCTGCATACGTATGGTTCACCGATTTGGAAGTACGGCCGATCTCTTTTTCTATGGATTGCGTTTTATTCAGTAGTTGCCTTGGTAGTATACTTGTTTCCACACATACAACGGCATTCAGAAAGGAATGAACAGAAACAAATCCCCAAGGAGCCGTTTCATAAAAAGCGGATAAGGAGACTACTCTCCCTATCCGCCTTTCTATAAAAGTGATGGCTTTTTGAAGATTGCTTTCCTTATCTCCAAGGTTGGTGCCCAATCCTAAATAAATAAAAGCCATTGTTTATTATCTGTCTAAAATAAGCATAGCATCGCCATACGTACCAAAGCGATATTCTTCTTTGATAGCCACTTCATAAGCATCCATGATAAGGTCGTAACCTCCGAATGCAGCCACAATCATTAATAAGGTAGACAGCGGCATGTGGAAATTGGATATCATACTATTGGCTACTGTAAAGTCATAAGGAGGGAAGATAAACTTATTTGTCCATCCTTCGTAGGGTTTCAGGTGTCCGTCGGTACTTACAGTGCTTTCAATGGCACGCATTACAGTGGTTCCTACAGCACATATATTCTTGCCCATGTCTTTGGCATTGTTCACCATGCCGACAGTTTCTTCGGATACAAGCATTTGCTCCGAGTCCATTTTATGCTTTGTCAGGTCTTCTACATCTATATCGCGGAAGTTTCCTAAACCGGCATGTAATGTAAGGTATGCAAAGTCTATTCCTTTAATTTCCAAGCGTTTCAGCAATTCACGGCTAAAGTGCAAACTCGCTGTGGGTGCTGTAACTGCTCCTTCGTTCTTTGCAAAAATAGACTGGAAGCGTTCTGCATCTTCCGGTTCTACATCGCGGTTTACAATCATCTTAGGCAGTGGAGTCTCTCCCAATGCGTATAATGCTTTCTTAAATTCATCATGCGGTCCATCGTAGAGAAAACGCAATGTACGGCCACGCGATGTTGTATTATCAATCACCTCGGCTACCATTGAATCGTCTTCACCAAAATAGAGTTTATTCCCGATTCTGATTTTACGGGCAGGATCTACCAATACATCCCATAAACGAAGTTCTTCATTTAATTCGCGCAACAAGAATACCTCAATGCGTGCCCCGGTCTTTTCTTTGTTTCCATACAAACGGGCAGGAAATACTTTGGTGTCGTTAAACACAAACACATCTTTGTCATCAAAGTAAGTCAGTACATCCTTGAAAAGCTTGTGCTCTATTTCTCCGGTTTTCTTATGAATAACCATTAAACGAGATTCATCCCTGTACTTCGTGGGATGCAAAGCAATTCTCTCTTCGGGTAACTTAAATTTAAATTGCGATAGTTTCATATCTACTCTATTTTGCTTTAATTATTTTCTTCTATTTCCAATTTATCCAGCCAGTCAACGAAATCGTCGAACTGCACACAGTTTTCTAAAGTCACATCGCCTACACGGGTACGAATTAATCCGGTAAGATGCGCTCCACTATTCAATGCTTCACCAATATCACGAGCCAATGCCCGGATGTAAGTTCCTTTGCTGCAAACTACCCTTACTTTTATCTCGGGCAGGTTGCATTCCAACAGTTCTATATCATCAATCACAAGCAATTTGGGTTTAAGCTCTACCTCTTTTCCCTTGCGAGCCAGATCGTACGCACGTGTACCGTCTACTTTACAAGCCGAGAAGGCGGGCGGTATTTGCTGTATCTCACCTATAAATTGCTTCAATGTATTTTCCACCATCTCACGAGTTATATGCTCTGTGGGATAAGTGGCATCTATCTCATGCTCCAAATCATAAGAGGGAGTAGTAGCCCCTAACTGAATGGTAGCTATATACTCCTTGGTTTGATATTGAAACTCTTCTATTCGTTTGGTGGCTTTGCCTGTACAAATTATCATTACTCCTGTAGCAAGAGGATCGAGGGTACCGGCATGGCCAACTTTCAGTTTCTTCTCCTTTATCTTTCTGCACAAATGGTACCGCACCCGATTTACCAGATTGAACGAAGTCCAATGCAATGGCTTATAAAAGTATAGTACCTCTCCTTCTTTAAAGTTCATCCGCAAATTATGATTTGATCAATGATAGAATAATAGTAACTGCTCCGGCTATGCTACAGTAAATTGCAAAGTAGATCAGTTTGCCCTTCTTCACGATATTAATCATCCATTTACAAGCTATACATCCGGATACAAAAGCAGCAAGAAAACCTATTAACAATGACACAACAGGAATACCCGACGCTGCCGGACTAAATCCACCTTTCATCAAATCCAACAACGCTTCGCCCAATATAGGCACAAGCACCATTAAGAATGAGAACTGTGCCAAATTTTCTTTCTTATTGCCTAATAGCAAGCCTGTGGCAATAGTAGAGCCCGAACGAGATAATCCCGGCAATACAGCACAAGCCTGAGCAAGACCAATAATAAAGGCATCCTTCATGGAGATCTTTTCTTTCTGACGAGGTTTGGCATAATAAGAAAATGCCAACAATGCCGCAGTAACCAACAGCATACATCCTACCAACAGCAAGCCTTCGCCAAAAAGGGCACTTACTTCATCTTTAAAAAATACACCTACAATGCCTACAGGTATCATAGAAACAATGATATTCACGGCATAGCGCATTTCATCATTCCATTGGAACTTAAAGACTCCTTTTACAATCCACTCTATTTCTTTCCAAAGTATTACAATAGTACTTAATACGGTAGCAGCATGTACGGCTATTGCAAAAGTCAGATTTTCTTCTCCCTCAAGACCGAACAAAGCGGCTCCTATGGCCAAATGCCCACTACTACTAACAGGCAAATATTCTGTAAACCCTTGAACTAACCCAAGGATCAGTGCTTCAAACCATTCCATTCTTTATCTTACTGCTTTCGGTTTACGCAATATGGCGTATATCATTGAAATAAAACCCAAAAAACAAACAGCAGGAGCTACCTTTATTCTGCGTACACTAAAAATATCAGGTTCGAATGCTGTTTCTGTTGAAGCGGGTCCCGCCATCAAAATAAATCCAAGGATAACTACAGCCATCCCTACAGCCAACAAGATAAAGTTGACTTTATCGAAAGCAAATTTTTGTTTATCTTCCATTTTACCTTATTTATATGTTTACCTATTTATATAGAATACAATGCATTCGCCTTCATCCTCAAATATTTATTGATAGATATATAAGCGCAAAAGAAAGTAATAATAACACCAAATCCCAACACCGAAACCATAACAATCAGCATCACATCGGGGCTAATTACGCTGATTAGTTCAGGCTCATAAGTAATCAGCCAATAAGCTACTCCCATCAAGATGGCATCTGCCAAAATCGCCGCCAATACTCCGCTCCAGATATTCCGCATCAGGAAGGGGCGACGAATAAAGCCCCAACTTGCTCCCACCAGTTTCATGGTATGAATCAAGAAACGTTTAGAGTAGATAGCCAGTCGAATGGTATTATTAATCAGTGCAAATGAAATAGTAGCCAGCACCAACGCCAATACAAGAAGCACCACGGTGATGGTTTTTATATTATCATTCACGGCATCAATTAATTCTTTTTGGTAAAGCACTTCCTGTATGCTGGAATTTTGCTTGATACCTTTTTCAATTACAGCAATGCTATCGGAGTTGGCATAATCAGCATGAAGTTTTATCTCGATAGAGGCTTTAAAAGGATTGTATCCCAAGAATTCCTGCGGATCGGTTCCCATCGCTTCGGTTTGTTCTGCCAACGCCTGTTTTTTGGAGATATAGGTTGACTGTTTCACGAAAGGCTCTTTATCCAGTTGCTTTTGAAGGATCAGGATATCTGCCTCTTTCATATCGTCGCTAATCAAAACGGCAAAGCTCAGATTCTCGCGTACATATACAGATAGATTATTGGCTGCCAATACAAAAAACACGACTAATCCCAACAACAATAATACAAGCATCGTACTAATGCTCGATGTTAGAAACTGCATATCGAAATATGAAGGGGCATTATGTGACTTTCTGTTGCTCATTTTGTTTTCTTTCTGAATATATAAATCATCGAACTACTTCGTTCCTTCTTTATCAATGCATGAAACCATGCTATGGTGCCCACATACATTCCTTTCAGGAAGGAGAAACGACTTCCTTTATTCCTCTCACTCAACATTGAAATATAGAAAGCATCAAAAGGCATCGGATAACGTTCCGCCATAATAAAACCATGTTTGGAGGCTAATTGTTGCATAGTACCGGGAGTAAAATGCCATAAATGACGCGGAACATCATACGCAGCCCAATCGGAACCATATTTCTGTGCATCATAAGAAGCCTGGTTTGGAACTGCTATAATCAGAATACCTTTGGCTTCTAATAGCTCAAACAGGCGATCCCAGGTTTCATGCAGATTCTCCAGATGTTCCATTACATGCCATAATGTAATTACATCAAAGGAAGCAGGAGAAAACTCATTCAGTGCATCTACGCTTTTTACGTCTATATTGAATTTTTCTTTGGCAAAAGCACGGGCATCAGCGTTTTTTTCTACTGCTTCTACCTCCCAGCCTTGCTTCTTCATCATAGCGTTGGGGAAATAAGCGGTTCCGGTACCTATATCAAGCAAACGTCCGGATTGGCGATGTGCTTCTCTTACCACCATTCGCGCCTTCTTGTTTAGCATATATTTACGTACACGGTGATAGAGAGTATTCATTAAACCTTTCTTGGTATCGGAATGAGAGATGTAATCAGAACTCTCATAATACTTATTTATCTCATCTCCCGAAGGAATTCCCTGCGTAAACACAAAGCCACAAGCCTCGCAAGAGAAAACTTCAAACCGTTCTCTCGAAGCATAAAAATCCATACAAGTAAGGGAGTGCTTTATTTGTGTGCTACCACAAAGAGGACAAGATTTTAGGATGAGTTTATTCATTTGTTCTATCAATACGGTACGTCATGACGCATTATACCCAAATATGGTGCAAAGAAACAAATAAAATGCGATGTCGAATACTTCCTTTAAGGTCTTTTAATAATATAAGCCAAAGAAGCTAAGAAAATATCTCTAATTTTGTTTGATAAACAATTAAATGATACAAACGAATGAGCAATAGAAAACTGGTAAAGTCAAGAGATAAAGTAATTGCCGGAGTATGTGGAGGATTGGCCGAGTATTTCGGGTTTGATTATACCATAACCCGGCTGATTTATGCACTGCTGACAATCTTCACCGCTTTTGCCGGAGTAATTATTTATATTATTCTTTGGATATTAATGCCGTCGAGATAGTGGAGAGTTAAGAGTGGAGAGTTACCATGCGGCATCGTAACTCTCCACTCTCAACTCTCAACTCTCAACTAATAACGTTCCTTTCAGCGTCGCTGAGCTGGCCTCGGTAATATTTACCCTTACATAATCGCCTATTTTATGCGAACCTCTATCGAACACTACCACTCTGTTTTGCTCCGTCCGTCCAAACAACTGATCTTTGGATCTTTTGGAGACTCCTTCCACAAGTACTTCGTATTCTTTTCCAATGCAGCGGTTATTGCCTTCGGCCGATAGGCGGTTCTGCAAAGCAATGATTTCATTTAAGCGACTGATTTTTACCTCTTCGGAGATATTATCCGGCAAATGCTTCGAAGCATAAGTACCGGGACGCTCGGAGTATTTAAACATAAAAGCAGCATCGAATGCAGAGGCTTCCATTAAAGAAAGAGATTCTTGGTGATCTTCTTCCGTTTCGCCGTGAAAGCCTGTAAAGATGTCGGTACTCAGCCCGCAATCCGGAATAATCCGCCTGATGGCAGCTACCCTATCTAAATACCACTCCCGTGTATATTTTCGGTTCATCGCTTTGAGTACCTTAGAGCTTCCGCTTTGCACCGGTAAATGTATGTGTTTGCAAACATTTGGTACTTCTGCGATAACCTGTAATGTTTCGTCGCTCATATCTTTAGGATGAGAAGTAGTAAAACGTACCCGCATACCAGGCACAGCCTCGGCCACCATACGCAAAAGTATATGGAAAGTGATACGTTTTTCTTCGGATTCAAAACAGTACGAATTTACATTCTGCCCCAGCAAGGTTACTTCTTTATAGCCTTTCGATTCCAAATCTCGTACTTCATTCAGTATGCTTTCTACATCCCTGCTTCTTTCTCTACCCCGGGTATAGGGTACAATGCAATAGGTGCAAAAGTTATTGCATCCGCGCATAATCGACACAAACCCCGAAATATGATTGCCACAAATACGAGAAGGAATTACATCGCGATAAGTTTCCGTGGTAGATAGCTCCACATTAATCGCTTTCTCTCCCGCCTCCACAGAGGCTACCAAATCGGGCAAGCTTAAATAAGCATCCGGGCCTACCACTAAGTCTACATGATGATTTTCGATCAAATCATCTTTCACCCTCTCGGCCATACAGCCCAACACTCCCACAATAAGATTTCGTTTCTTTTTCCGTAACGAATGAAAAAATTCCAAACGATTTAAAATCTTTTGCTCGGCATTATCACGAATGGAGCAAGTGTTCAGAAACACTGCGTCGGCCTCATCTAATGAGTCGACTGTTGAATAACCCGCCATTTGCATAACCGAAGCAATCACTTCACTATCAGCTACATTCATCTGGCATCCGTACGTCTCAATGAATAACTTCTTGTCGTTATTCGCAGTTGCAGATTTAAAGTCTGCTCCCGTTGTTTTTTCCATTTTTAAATACTGTGTTATGATTTACAATACAAATGTACATGATAAATTTCATTTTTCACACAAGCATATAAAATAGACTTCTATGTAGAGGCTAAATACCAATCAGATATTTCCCAATATTCCTTTCATCCTTTTCAAACTCCACACCAACTTTTACCAGTTTCCGCTCGTCGGCAATATAAGGAATAAGATAGCCTTTATCATCTATCTGTTGTAATGCTTCCTCGGCTGTGCCATTGAGCTTGAACTCAAAAACATAAATCTGATCTTTGGTATATACCACAGCATCTGCCCGACCCGTTGCCGAATGTACTTCGGCTTGTACAAACTGTCCCATCAGTTTAAATACCAAATAGAAGATAACCTGGTAATGACGTTCGGTTTCATCATTCAGTTCATAGGGAATATCAGCAAAAAAGGCTTTCAGACGTTTCAGAAAAGAGGGAACATCACCACTACGAAGTTCACGCACAAAATGGCTGATGTGGAATGCCTGTTCGTTTGTATTGACCTGTGTATAGAAAGGTACAAGAAATTGGAGGAAAGCATATTTCACTTCTTCGTTTGGGAAACATAGCGTGTACATTCCAAACTCTCTGTCATAGCTTTTAATAGTAAGATATCCGCTCTGATAAAGTACAGGTATAGGATTATTAGCTTCAACTCTATATTCAGTAAAAGCTTGTGGACTGGTTTCGACACCATCAATTAGTATACGTAAATCGTAATCGCTTTCTCTCAGTAAATCAACTAAAAAAGTTGGGGTTCCGGTTTGGAACCAGAAGTTATCCAATACCAGGTATTTCAACGCACTTAACACACTGAAGGGGTTAAATAGGCCGGGCGTATTTTCGCGAAAGTGATAACCATCGTATTGAGCAGCCATTTTCTCAACAGTCTCTTCGAAGGTATAACCATTAAACTCGCTTACCTTTTTCAACTCAGGCGTAAATACCTTTACCAATTCCTCCTCTGTTATGCCGCAAATGGTGGCATAAGCAGGTACCATACTAATATCGCTTAGTTGATTAAGGTCACTGAATATGCTTACATGAGAGAACTTTGTAACACCAGTCAGAAATACGAAACGTAAGTAACGGTCGGCACTTTTCAGTACACCATAAAAGCCTTTCAGAATGTTTCTATATTCTTCCAGCAAAGGTTCGTTAAGCAGGTTTTGCAACAAGGGTTTATCATATTCATCAATCAGAACAACGACCTGCATACCTGTTTGTTCACTGGCCCTACGGATGATACCGGCAAAACGAGTAGCGAGTGTTGTTTCATTCTCCTTACTTCCATAAAGTTCTTCCCATTGTGTCAGGAAAGCATTTATCAACCCTATCAATCGTTCTGCACTATCAAACTTCTCTGCATTAAGATCCAGATGCAGTACGGGATATTGTTTCCACTCTGTTTCTAAATCGGCCAGTGCCAACCCTTCGAATAGGTCTTTTCGGCCAAGGAAGTAAGACTCTAATGTGCTGATGAGTAAGCTTTTGCCAAACCGACGCGGACGACTCAGAAAATAAGCTTTCCCGGTATTGGCTACTTGCCAAACCAAATCAGTTTTATCGACATACATATAATTTCCATTACGGATGTCTTCAAAAGTTTGTATTCCAATGGGGAGATTGCGAACTGTACTCATGGTTTGATATTTTTATTTCAATATTCAGGTCTATAATAACAAGTTATCTGCAAATATACATGATAAATTTCATTTTCCACACAAGCGTATAAAAATGTATTTTCCTGCCTATTCTCTTGAAAGTAGCAGATTATTGAGTAGACACCCTGATCGCAAAACAGTAAAAAACAAACCGTTCAGAACGAATTTATCGACAAAAAAGTGTCACAAGTGTCACACGCACCCCATAACCCACTGACTATCAACCCATAAAAGAGCGTGACACTTTTCAAAAAAGCATCACAAAAGTGTCACAAGTGTCACACCAAAATAGAATTATTTTTTTGATTTTAAAATGACATAATTCAAAGATAAAAACCTCTTATTACCTATTTCTTCTCTTGAAAAATTCAATTTGTTTTTGTATATTTGTAATCAGCTTCACATTCGCCACATCCGGGTGCAGCAAGGTTCTCCACCCGGATGGAGAGACTCTCTCCACCCGGATGTGGAAGCCCCCTCCACCCGGGTGGAGGAAAAGCAAAGAAATAAGATTAATAAATTAAACAAATAAGGTATGCAATCGTATGTGGTTCGATCCAAGATCGACAAGAGTAAAAAAGAAGAGAGAAAGCTTTATTATGCTGTTCCGGTAACTTCGGGACAGGTTGATGCCGACCAGTTAGCACAAGAAATCTGTGTGCGCTGTTCACTGAGTAGTCCTGATGTACTGGCCGCAATCAGAGCGTTAAGCGAGGTAATGCAAGAACATCTGAGTACAGGAAACACTGTCTACCTGAAAGGCATTGGGCTGTTCTCTGTTTCGGCCAGCAGCCCCGGCTTCGAGACACCCCAGGAAGTTACACCCGCTAAAGTGAAAGCACAACGCATTTGCTTTAAAGCAGACAACGCCCTGAGAAGCATTTTAGAGAGAATAAAATATAAATTCTGTGAACGAGCAAAGAAGAAATAA
This sequence comes from Bacteroides sp. 224, assembly GCF_010500995.1. Classification (GTDB taxonomy): domain Bacteria; phylum Bacteroidota; class Bacteroidia; order Bacteroidales; family Bacteroidaceae; genus Bacteroides. The sequence goes on from NZ_QVMK01000019.1 coordinate 97,374, forward strand.
TGAAAATAACCCAATACCGCAACGACGGTAAAACACAGACACAACGCACAATGGATATTGAAGCAGCACTGGCTGCTATGCGAACAGAGATTAAAACCAAACCAGTATCGGTAATGCGCGAAAAGCTACACTATGCCATGCATGAAGCCAAAAACGAATTCATTCAGAAAGTACCACTCATGGCTTTTGGTGGAGTATTTCGCAGAATAGGCAGCCGACAGGAGATGGCCGTCTACAACGGCGTAGTGATGCTCGAAGTAAATAAACTGGCCGATATGAAGGAGGCTATCAAAGTACGCGACCTGGCATCAACACTACCACAAACGCTACTGGCCTTTGTGGGATCGAGTGGTAGAAGCACGAAAATATTCATACCCTTTACCCTACCCGACGGCACGCTTCCCCAGAACCACGAATTAGTTGAAATGTTTCATGCGCATGCCTATCGCGATGCCGTGAAATGGTATCAACCCCAACTAAAAAGAGAAATAGAACTAAAGAAGCCAACTCCCAACCAGTGTTGTAGAATGACGTACGACCCTACCCTGTTTTACAACCCTCAGGCTGTGCCTATTCGCATCGAGCAACCCGTACGTATGCCTGCCGAGCCAACCTTCTCCGAGCATTTGCAAGAGATCTGCGATCCGCTGCTACGCCTTTTGCCCGGCTACGAACGATACTGGATTATCGACACCCTTTTCGAAACCAGCTTGTGGAATGCTTTATCATCGCTCGAAAAAGTAGATACAGAGGAAGACCTACACCCGTTTCTGATTCGGCTTGCCGAAAATTGCTATCACTCCGGAGTACCCGAAGAGGAAGCCGTTCGGCTTACATTGGTACGCCGCAACTTGCAAAAATACGACTTACTGGTGCGCACTTGCTTCCGCAACGCCTACACTATGAGTCAGAAGTTTGGCGGCAAACCATGCATTACGTCAACCATGACGCTGGTGGCTCAGTTGGAAGAATTTATGCATCGCCGCTACCAATTACGCCGAAACACCGTTAAAGGTGTGGTGGAATACCGGGAATTGAAATCGTACAAATTCGACTTCCATCCGCTCACCAAACAGGTTATCAATGGCATGACACTGAATATCACGTCCGAAGGAGTCAACGCATGGGATGCCGACGTGCGGCGCTATGTAGAATCCGACCGCATTCCGGTGTACGACCCTATTGAGGAATACCTGTTCGGGCTTCCTAAGTGGGACGGGAAAGACCGTATCCGACCATTGGCCCAACGAGTGAAATGCTCTAACAAGCGCTGGCCGGATTTGTTCTACACCTGGTTCCTGTCTATGGTAGCACATTGGTTGCAACTGGATCGCGAACACGCCAATAGCACATTGCCACTACTTGTAGGGAATCAGGGATGCGGGAAATCAACCTTTTGCCTGAATATACTTCCACCCGAACTGCGCGACTATTACACTGATAGCATAGACTTCAGCAACCGCCGCGATGTGCAATTAGCTCTCAACAGGTTTGCGCTGATTAATATGGACGAGTTCGACTCCATCGGTCCTTCTTATCAAGGCTTCCTGAAACACATTCTGCAAAAAGCGATTGTGCAAACCCGCCGGCCGCACGGCAGTTCAACAGAGCAACTAAGGCGCTATGCCACCTTTATTGCCACAAGTAATAATTTCGATTTACTGACCGACCCTACCGGAAGCCGACGCTTTATCTGTATCGAAGTTGAAGGTGTTATTGATTATACACAACCCATCGACTACACGCAGTTATACGCACAAGCCCTGCATGCCGTACGCAACAAAGAGCGGTATTGGTTTACACACGAAGAAGAGGCATACATTACGAAGAGCAACCTGGGCTTTCATCAAATGCTACCCGAAGAAGAAACAATTTTTCTATACTTCCGCTCGCCACACGCAGGAGAGGCATTCGAGGAATTAACCTGTACCGAAATACTGGAACGCGTACACCAACGCCGCCCCACATTTGAGTGCAGTCGCTCCGTTTCTATGCGATTAGGCAGAATTCTGAGAAAGAGCCTGAACAGCCGTAAAAGCAGACATGGAATGGTATATCAAGTAGTAGAAATATGAAAACAGAGAAAAATATCGGGATCTCGGAACAACACACAAGACATTCAGAACATTACATGGCATAAAATATTAATGTTTGTTAATCCTTTAAACATTTATTTGCTACCATTTTGCTCGTTTAATTATATTTCACATATTTGTGCAGTGAAAGAAACATTAGATTTTTTCATAGTTAAGGTTTAGGTTAAAAAAATTAAGGGGAGCTGTGAAGCTGCCCTTTTTTCATCTTAAATAGTTGGTTTCTATCAGATTAAATCTCTATCTTTGGCTGTCAAACAAAAATAATATTATGAATATTCTAATCATTATAGGTTTAGTTATTTATGCAATATACAAAATAAGCACTTCTTTTATTAAAACCAGTGCTGGGGGACACGATTACGAAGACAGATCCTCGCAAAGTGATTCATTCGAAACTCCACCTCCTTTCCTTGCGATAGATGCGCCTGCATCTTCAAAAAAAACAACTAAAAAGAAGCCCGATTCGGCCATCACATTAAAGGCAGAAAAATACAATTCCTCCTCCATTCAACAGGAGCAAACCACAGAAAGTGAGTTTAACATTCACTCCACCGAAGAAGTACGACGTGCCGTTATTTGGTCGGAAATACTCAACAGAAAATATTAAGGTCTATTCTAATACGAAAATATACTAAGCATTATGTCATTTACCATTTTAAGTGCAGCCGAGGCTGCAAGCTTTGTTAAGCATGGCTATACGGTTGGCATCAGTGGATTTACGCCTGCCGGCTCTCCGAAGGCAGTAGCTCCCGAAATTGCTAAAATCGCAGAAGCAGAACATGCAAAAGGAAACCCTTTTCAGATTAGTGTTTTAAGTGGTGCTTCCACCGGAGATTCCTGCGACGGAGTATTAACCCGCGCAAAAGCTATCAGATACAGAGCCCCTTACACCACCAATACCGATTTTCGAAATGCAGTAAACTGTGGAGATATTGCATACAATGATATCCACCTCTCGCAAATGGCCCAAGAGATACGCTTCGGCTTCCTTGGCAAAGTAGATGTGGCTATTATAGAAGCCTGCGATATTACACCCGACGGGAAAATATTTCTGACTGCTGCCGGTGGTATTTCGCCAACAGTATGCGAAAAAGCAGATAAGATTATCATAGAGCTAAACAGTGCCCACAACAAGAACATTGCCGGCTTACATGATGTTTATCAGCCACTCGACCCTCCTTATCGTCGCGAAATTCCCATATACAAACCATCCGATCGTATAGGAACTACGTATGTACAGGTAGACCCTAAAAAGATTATTGGTATTGTTGAGGTTAACATCCCCGACGAAGCACGCGGCTTTACTGCTCCCGATCCTATCACAGATCAAATTGGTATAAACGTGGCCAACTTCTTAGTGGCCGACATGAAACGCGGAATCATCCCGCCATCCTTCCTTCCTTTACAATCGGGAGTAGGAAACATTGCCAATGCCGTATTAGGAGCTTTAGGACGCGATAAAACCATCCCTAACTTCGAAATGTACACAGAAGTTATTCAAGATTCGGTTATCGACCTGATGAAAGAAGGCCGCATCAAGTTTGGTAGCACCTGCTCTCTTTCGGTAACCAATGAATGTTTGGACGAGATTTACAGAGATATGAATTTCTTTGGCGACAAGTTAGTGCTTCGCCAATCTGAGATTTCAAACAATCCGGAAGTTATTCGCCGCTTAGGTATCATCTCTATGAATACAGCCATCGAAGCCGATATCTACGGAAACATTAACTCTACCCATATTGCAGGCACCAAGATGATGAATGGACTGGGCGGATCGGGAGACTTTACCCGCAATGCTTATATTTCCATATTCTCTTGCCCATCGGTGGCCAAAGGAGGAAAGATCAGCTCGATTGTTCCTATGGTTTCTCACCACGACCACAGCGAGCATTCTGTAAATGTAATCATCACCGAACAAGGTATTGCCGATCTTCGCGGAAAAAGCCCATTGGAAAGAGCAAAAGCAATCATCGAGAACTGTGCTCACCCGGATTACAAACAACTACTTTGGGATTACCTGAAAATTGCATCCAAAGGACAAACTCCTCATTGCATGAAAGCTGCATTAGGTATGCATGCCGCACTTTTAGACAAAGGAGATATGAAGTTGACAGATTGGGCCGAGTACACGAAATAAAGACTTAACCCATTAACATACAAAAAGAGCAGGAATCCGGATTCCTGCTCTTTTTGTTTCTCGTTCTATTATAGATCCTTATCTAATCATATACTGATTATAAGTTATTTGAATACGCTCCATATTCATAGAGTTTGTTTTATCTGTCTTCTGTATCCAACGTCCTGTATGATCATACTTATAATATGATTTATCATCTACCTCATTACCATACTCATCATATTGGAAAGTAGCAACAGTGGTTATCTTATCCGAACTTCCCAGCGTTTTCTTAGAAGTAATTTTTGTTAGATAACCATATTTATCATATTCATACTCATCAATCTGAGAAACCACAGTAGCTGCCAGAATCTTATCTTTAGATACAGCAAACTGCCGTTCCGATTCAACCAAAACACCTTTATCATTATACTTATTAAACTGCATGCTCACCTTTTCTCCCAATTTATTAAATTCGAATTCGGTAGTCAGATTACCTACTTTATCGTACTTCCTTAAAATAAGGCGACCGGTAGCATACGCAGTAGAGTCTACATATATTTCTCCTTCAGGGCCAAAAACTCTGGAACGTCTATACACCATTTTAGAGGTTTTAGTATCTATTTGTCGTTCCACGGCACAACGTCCGCGAGAGTCATAGTAGTAAGTTGTATAATAGTTATTCGTTTTACCCATTTCTTTAACCTTAGAAGTAGAAGAAATAACTTTGCCATACGAGTTGTACTTGTAAGTACTTGTGGTTGTTTTGTTCAAGTCCATCTCCTCCAACCTCGTTAGTCTATTGTTGGTGTAAGTCTTCTTATAAGTAGGAGCAGTCCACAACAATTCCCTTTCAAAAGAAGCGCGAAGCCCACTGGCTTTTTCACGAAACTCTTTATACCGGTGTGTTTTCAGATAATCTGCAATAAGAATCAAATCGGAAGGCGCTTTTACTACCGACGCAAGAATATCAAAGTCAACCCGGTTTGTAATATACTCTAAGCTGTCGGGGTTTCTTTTATCCTGCGATCTTAAATAAGGAGTTGTATTATACTTATCTATGAACTTTCTTGCCACCGAAGGGTCTTTGCTCTCACTGATGAATTTAAAGAGATACTCAGCATAAAGGCGGCGGGCATCTTCCGAATACATACGATCATCCAAAGAGCCAAAATAGTCATTCAAAGAAGCCTCGGCAAAGTAGTTTTCAAAATTCTCTTCTGTAGGCAATTCCTGAACCGTTTTATACAAAATAGCATTATGCATCACTTTCATTTCACGTTCATACTTTCCATCGGGAAACTCGGCAAAGTAAAGCTTGCAAGTATTAATTTGAGGATCTTTTTCCATGGATTCGCGCAACTTCGTTTCGCGGGTATCCAAAAAGAGTTGCATATCTTCTGTTTTCAGCGGATAATTTGCTCTGCGTACATTATTAATAAGTTCGCGACTAAAAGTTAATGGCTGTTTCGAATCTTGCAGAAAGCCAAGGATTATTTCATCCGTTTTATTCCGGATATCATCCATAGATGTTTTAGTTTCCCGGCACATCATGTGGAAGGTAGTGTGCGTATTCTTCACATAATATTCGTAATAAACGGGGATACTCGAAATATCTCCTTTATTCCAGATATTATCTAATGCATCAATAAGAACAAGTTCCGTGGCAAAAGCCAGAGATGTTTTCTCGTCCAATTTTCCTCTTTTCTTTTGAAACTGCTTCTGTTTGTTGTCACATAGATTTTTCAGAACTGTCTCCACTCGTCCTCTCTTTTGCGCATTTGCCTGAGGAACTGCACATAATAGTAGAACTGTTACTATCATGAAAATAGTAGTCTTGCGTCTGTCCATTGCTAAAGTTTTTTTTAAATAAATGCTTGTGAGAACAAATATATACATTATTTTTCTTTAGAATAAAAATACGAGCAGAAAAAACATAAAAAAGCTGAATATTGATAGAATATTTGGATAAAAACATTATTCACACAGCATTTCACAGATCAAATCTTGCAAAGTACGCGCATCTTTTGCTTTCATCTGATTTTGGTTCATTATGGCGAAAGCAATATCATGCCCATTGGAAGTTTTCAGGTAACCCGCCAAAGAAGAAATACCTGTTACCGTACCTGTTTTTGCATGTACTTTCTTGTATGCTTTTGAACCTCTCATCCGATATTGAAGTGTACCGTCTATCCCGGAAATGGGCAAAGCTTTATAAAGTCTTTGGAATAAGGCTGTATTAGAATATGCATACTTCAGGAAATCTACCAATAACTGTGGCGATATGCAATTATAGTTAGACAGCCCCGAGCCATCGGCAATTCTATAGCCATCCGGCTCGTGTCCCACTCGCTTAATCTGGTTTTTAACCACTGATAATCCTTCTTCCCAAGACACTTTCTTTTTCCCGGTAGCATGAACGGCCAATCTGCATAAGAGCGCTTCGGCTCCCAGATTATCACTATCCTTCAGCACTTTCCTAACAACTTGTTGTAAGGAAGTATCCCAATGGGTTATACAGGCGGAAAGGGTATCTTCGGCAAACTCCGCGTATGTGTATGTGCCGGGTATTTCAACTCCTTGCTTGCGTAAGCGTTCGGTAAACACATGCATAAAAAAGTTTTGCGAAGAACTTACGTTTACTTCCCCTGTATTTCTATTCTGAACATTTCCGCTAACAATTATATCATCCTTTCCTTCCAACCAGTTTCTGGATACAGCGAACTTACCGGCATCATACGACTTAGACTTGGTTTTATTGACTAATGTATAAAAAGAAGATTCCGGTTCGCAGAGAATAACAGCCGTATCTCCCTTCTCTCCGGGTAGAGCTGTAACGGTCACCATTCCTTTATGAAACATCAGTGGCGTCATGTAAGGTTGAAAAGAAGAAGGGGTGTCATCCCATGCCCATCCGCTACCCCAATACAGGGAATCTTTCATGGAGATATCACCATATATATTTCCTTCGATAACCGAAAAGGGGAAAGCCCTCACACGGCTAACCAGAGAGTCCATGGCTTCATTGCCAAATTCAGGATCGAAGCCTCCTACCACATATAAATCACCGGCTAATGTATCTTGTTTCACAGTTCCTTTATACCATACTTCCGTACGAAAGGGTTCGTTATAATTTAAACGCGCCAAAGCTGTAATAGCCGTCAGCAATTTCATATTGGAAGCGGGACGAGAAAGTTTATCTGCCCGATACGAATACAGCTCCGCTTTTCCTGTCAGGTCATATACAGATACACCCACATCCGATCCTTTCGGCAGTTTGGCGTTAATTAATGAGTCAAGGCGTTCGGTTAAAGAACGTTGCCCCCAAGCAGAGGGCAGCACACCAAATAGAAGAAATAAGTGAATGAAACAGGTTTTCAGGTACATAATTTTATTTTATAGAATATTGAACCGCAGAGTTACGCAGATTAACGCAGAGTTTTTTAACTTTCCGGCGGCATCGTAATTCTATACTCCGCGTTAATCTGCGTAACTCTGCGGTTCAATAAATAAACATACAACAATATAAATCTATTTAAAGAAATAAATTTTATAATGTCTCTTTAAATATTTCTCCTACAGTAGGGTGCGGATAAACCATCTTTTTCCACGCTGCTGCTTTCAAGTTCATTTCAATGGCTATGCCTGCCAGGGTTATAATTTCCGATGCCGGATTTCCGAGTACATGAACACCCAATACGGTTTCATCCTCTCCCAGCAATATCTTACAAACTCCGTTTACCCCTTCATTCTCGGCTACAAACCTACCGGAATATGCCATGGGTAACTTCTTAACAATATAGGATATGCCTTTAGCTTGCAACGACTCTTCCGTCTCTCCCACCCCGGCCAATTCCGGGTTACTGTATACTACTCCGGGAATGGCACGATAGCTCATCCGGTCTTCTTTGCCCAGTATGTTGTGAACGGCTACTTCTGCCTCGCTTACTGCTGTGTGTGCAAGTAGAGAGAATCCTGTCAAATCACCACATACATAGACTCCTGATACAGATGTTTGCATGTATTCGTCTACTTTCACCCGTCCTTTTTCGGTAAGTTGCAGATTCAGGTTCTCCAATCCAAAACCTTTGGTAACAGGTCGGCGCCCTACACTTAACAGTAACTTAGCAGCTTTCAACTCTCCTTCTCCTTCAGCATTCTTGTAATTCACACGAACTTCTTCGTCTCCCGAGAAGGAAACCACTTGGGCATTCAGTAAGAATGTTACGCCTCGTTTGCTGTATTCGGCACGAAGCAGGGCAGACAATTCTTTATCCATACCGCCAAGTATTTCATCCAACATTTCTACCACTGTTACTTCTACTCCCAAGCTGTTGAAGAAGGAGGCAAATTCCATCCCGATAACTCCCCCACCTACTATTACTAAGGAAGAAGGGAGTTCTTTGTTATCCAATGCTTCGCGATGTGTCCAATAAGGCACTTTGTCAACTCCTTCAATGGGAGGAATGGTTGTTTCGGAACCGGTACAAATAATCAGGTTCTTACAAGTATATGTTTCTTCGCCACAACGAATGGTATTCTTATCTATAATGAAAGCTTCTCCCGAAACAATCGTCACATTGTTAGCTGTCAACTTCGATTTAACTCCCAATACAAGTTTACGTACTACTTTCGACTTACGAGCAATGATTTTAGGTAGATCAAAAGATACCTCGCTCGCACTTACTGCATACTTGGAGGCATTTCTTGCACTATCATATATCTTAGCCGAATAGAGCAATGTTTTGGTGGGTATACATCCTTCGTTTAAACAGACTCCACCCAGGTTTTGTTTCTCGAAAATCACGGTACTCAATCCGGCTTTTCCGGCAGCTTCGGCAGCAGTATATCCTGCGGGGCCTCCTCCGATAATGGCTACATCATACTTCATAAGATCATTTTTATGTTTAAATTATATGAGTTCGACAAAGAAAAAGGCCAACGGCCTTAAAGCCTCCAGCGTAGGGCATCGCCCTACGAAAAGATGTTTAAGGATAAACCATGAGGCTATAAGCCTCAGAGCTATAATATTTTAAAGAGGCTTCGAGGCTTACAGCCTCGTTCCTCACAAAATATGATTTACAGTCCATAGGGCGATGCCCTACGCTATAAGCTCTAAGGCCGTTGGCCTTTTTCTATATAAAACTCATATTTAGTTACATTTCTTTTGTTCTTTCTCAACAGTATCTATAAACTCCCTTTCTTTCACAGGGAGCACAGATACATATTTATCTTTACTATAATGAATCAGTAAGTAAGAAGTCAGGTAAAAGCTACCGATCTTCAAAAGATATCGTTTCTCTACTGAAACAATATCTTTTATAGCAATGTTTTTCGATTTGGAGAATCTACCCATATAAAGAATCAACATTCCTTCTGTAGTCACAGTATAGGTAGTATGTATAAATCGTTCTATAAAAACAACCAGTAAGAGCATGCAAACCGCGGCAAGCAGAATGGCTCTTATCCATAGCAAATGGAAAGCAAGCAGCCCCACCACTACAAGAAAAAGGTATTGATGCCAGACAATTCGTGTATGAAAGATATGGTTCATAAAAATATTGTATCATAAATTGACTGGAAAGGTAGCACTTAAAAAACTTATTTCGTAGCTTTGCGGCAAGAAATAATATAAACTATGGTCAGAAAGTTCGATTTCTTAGTAATCGGATCCGGCATAGCCGGTATGAGCTTCGCCCTGAAAGTAGCCGGTAAAGGCACTGTGGCACTCATCTGCAAAACATCATTAGAAGAGGCAAACACGTATTTTGCCCAAGGGGGAATAGCCTCTGTAACCAATAATCTGGTTGACAATTTCGAGAAACATATTGAAGATACCATGATAGCGGGCGATTGGCTCAGCGAGCGCGAAGCTGTGGAAAAGGTAGTTCGCGAAGCCCCCGGACAAATTGAAGAATTAATAAGCTGGGGGGTGGACTTTGATAAGAACGAGAAAGGAGAATTCGACCTGCATCGCGAAGGAGGACATTCCGAATTCCGTATTCTTCATCATAAAGACAACACCGGAGCCGAAATACAAGACAGTTTGATTAAAGCCGTAAAGAGGCACAAAAATATCGAAGTATTTGAGAACCGTTTTGCGGTTGAAATACTTACTCAGCACCATTTAGGAGTAACCGTTACCCGGCAAACTCCGGATATTAAGTGCTATGGAGCCTATATACTCGACCCGCAAACGGGAAAAGTAGAAACATACCTGGCCAAAGTTACCCTAATGGCTACCGGCGGTGTAGGTGCCGTTTACCAAACCACCACCAATCCTTTAGTGGCTACCGGAGATGGCATTGCAATGGTCTATCGCGCCAAAGGAACCGTAAAAGACATGGAGTTTGTACAGTTCCACCCCACGGCTTTATACAATCCGGGAGATCGCCCTTCTTTCCTTATCACCGAAGCTATGCGTGGTTATGGTGGGGTATTACGCACGATGGACGGAAAAGAATTTATGCATAAATACGATCCCCGTTTATCGTTAGCACCCAGAGACATCGTAGCCCGCGCCATCGACAATGAAATGAAGAACACAGGAGATGAACATGTTTATTTGGATGTTACTCACAAAGATCCGGAGGAAACCAAAAAGCATTTCCCCAATATTTACGAAAAATGCCTCAGCTTAGGCATTGATATTACAAAAGACTATATTCCTGTGGCACCCGCTGCCCATTATCTTTGTGGTGGTATTAAAGTGGACTTGAATGCACAGTCGTCTATTGAACGTTTGTATGCCATTGGCGAATGTTCCTGCACGGGTCTGCACGGAGGAAACCGTTTAGCTTCCAATTCATTGATCGAAGCCGTAGTATATGCCGATGCCGCTGCCAAACACAGCCTCAGCGTTATTAACGAATACGCTTTCAACGAAGAAATTCCCGAATGGGATGACGAAGGTACCCGCTCTAACGAAGAGATGGTACTCATTACCCAAAGTTCCAAAGAAGTTACCCAAATTATGAGCAGCTATGTAGGTATTGTACGCTCTAACCTTCGTTTGGAACGTGCCTGGAAGCGATTAGACATTATTTATGAAGAAACAGAAAGCTTATTTAAACGCAGTTTTGCTTCGAAAGAAATTTGCGAACTACGTAACATGGTGAATGTGGGTTATCTGATTATGCGTCAGGCCATTGAACGAAAAGAAAGCCGCGGATTGCATTACACCATTGATTATCCGCATCCGAAAACAAAAGATACCCTATAACCTTTATATACCTTCAAACAAATAGCCTGCTTTCTTTATACATGGAAGCGGGCTGTTTTATTTATAGCCAATTAGTTGCATGATACCCCCTCCGCCCTTTGGGCACCTCCCCCTTGCAGGGGAGGAGTCGATGCCGCAGGAATTCCTCCCCTGCAAGGGGGAGGTGCCCAAAGGGCGGAGGGGGCAATGATATAAACTAATTATGAACACCTACTTTAAAAAATATAAGGCATTATCTCGTAATGAAGTAATGCCTTATTTGTTATATTCCGGTCAACAACTTACCAATTATTCTTCTTCACCTCAAAATGAGCTTGTGGATGCACACATGCAGGACAAACCTTAGGAGCTTCCTCGCCTACATGCACATAACCGCAGTTACGGCATTGCCAAACAGTTTCCTCATCTTTAGCAAATACTTTGCCTTCTTCTATATTTTTTAGTAAAGCAAGATATCTTTCTTCGTGTGCTTTTTCGGCCACAACAATATGGCGATACATAGCAGCAACAGCAGGGAAACCTTCCTCCTCTGCAATATCAGCAAATTTAGGATAGTCGATAGCCCATTCTTCATGCTCGCCGGAAGCAGCAGCTTTCAGGTTTTCGGCAGTAGTACCAATAACGCCTGCGGGGAAAGTGCCTGTAAATTCAACCATGCCTCCTTCGAGGAACTTAAACATACGTTTGGCATGTTCCTTTTCCTGATCGGCAGTTTCGGTGAAAATAGCAGCTATTTGTTCGTAACCTTCTTTCTTAGCCACACTTGCAAAGTAAGTATAACGCATTCTTGCTTGTGATTCACCAGCAAATGTACAAAGCAAGTTTTTCTCTGTACGAGTTCCTTTAATACTTTTAGTCATAATCTTCATTAAAATAAATAAGTAAAACGTTTCGTTTGTTCTGATTCTAAATATAGAACAACACAAATATACAGATTGATCAGCGGATTACCATTTAATTCTTCATTATTCGCTAATTTATTTTCCGTCTAAATAAGGAGAAGCGAAAACAAAAAACAAAATTAAACAGTTTATAGGATAACGAAGCCCTTTTTTATGTACTTTTGCAACCTCTTTTAACAACATGTTAGATTTATAAATGAATAAACAAAATGAAAGCGTTCGCCTTTAGGCCCAAATTGATCTCTACACTTAAGAATTACTCTAAAGAGACATTCACGGCCGATCTTATGGCCGGCATTATCGTCGGCATTGTAGCACTTCCACTGGCCATTGCATTTGGTATTGCATCGGGAGTATCACCTGAAAAAGGAATCATCACAGCCATTATTGCCGGATTCATTATCTCCTTTTTAGGAGGGAGTAAAGTACAAATCGGAGGACCTACAGGAGCCTTCATTGTTATTGTATACGGAATCATTCAGCAATACGGTGAATCCGGGCTGATTGTTGCCACTATTCTGGCAGGAGTATTGCTTGTGTTACTTGGAGTATTCAAGCTTGGCGCTATCATTAAGTTTATTCCCTATCCTATTATTGTAGGATTTACCAGTGGGATAGCCGTAACCATTTTTACAACACAAATCGCAGACATATTTGGTCTTAACTTCGGAGCAGAAAAAGTGCCCGGCGATTTCATTGGAAAATGGATCATATACTTTAAGCATCTTGATACTATCAATTGGTGGAATACGGGAGTCAGCATAATTAGTATTCTTATTATTGCACTCTCTCCAAAGCTAACGAAGAAAATTCCCGGATCACTCATAGCTATTATATTTGTTACGATAGCCGTTTATTTACTCAAAGAATTTGCCGGAATAACTTCTATTCCTACTATTGGCGATCGGTTCAGCATACAGTCTGAACTTCCGGCAGCAGAGATTCCGGAAATGAGCTGGGGGGTAATCAACAACCTTATTCCGGCTGCCATAACCATTGCCGTATTAGGAGCCATCGAATCGCTTCTATCTGCTACGGTAGCCGATGGAATGATTGGTGATAAACACGATTCAAATACTGAATTAATAGCACAGGGAGCGGCCAACATCATTACTCCCTTATTCGGAGGTATTCCTGCTACAGGTGCCATTGCCCGTACCATGACTAACATTAATAATGGTGGTAAAACCCCCGTAGCAGGTATCATACATGCTATCGTTCTATTGCTCATTCTATTATTCCTTATGCCTTTGGCACAATACATCCCCATGGCTTGTTTGGCCGGGGTATTAGTCATCGTTTCCTATAATATGAGCGAATGGCGCACGTTCAAGGCACTAATGAAGAACCCAAAATCGGATATTGCCGTATTATTAATCACCTTCTTTCTTACTGTAATCTTCGACCTGACTATCGCTATCGAAGTAGGGCTGATTATTGCTTGCTTATTATTTATGCGTCGTGTGGCAGAAACGACCGAGATCTCTGTTATCAAAGATGAAATAGACCCAAGCACAGAGATAGATATGGCTATTAATGATGAGCATCTCGCAATACCCGAAGGTGTAGAAGTCTACGAAATTAACGGCCCCTATTTCTTTGGTATAGCCAACAAATTCGAAGAACAAATGATTATGATCAGAGGTCGGTCTAAAGTTCGCATCATTCGTATGAGAAAGGTTCCCTTTATCGACTCTACCGGTATTCATAATTTGACGAACTTATGTAAAACTTCTAAAAAAGAAAAGATCACCATTGTGCTATCCGGAGTAAACCCTAAAGTACATCAGGTATTAGAAAAAGCCGGGTTCTATGATTTACTGGGAAAAGAAAATATATGTCCCAATATCAATGTAGCTTTAGAGAGAGCTAAAGAGCTGATAGACTGACAATAAGATTAAGTATATATCATTAAAAATCATTCGCCGCATGAGTGTAGCACATATATGATGCTTCTTATGCCAGGTTTTGCCACGGCCGCAGCAAAGTTTTGTTACGGCCGTAGCTATATCTTGTTGCGGCCGCGGAAAAATCTTGTTGCGGCCGTGGCAAAACCCTGTTACGGCCGTGGCAAAAATCTTGCTAAAGCAATCAAAAATATGCCACAGAGGGGAAATTTGTTCAATGAAGATTGGGTAAAATTGGTTGGTTGATGTTATCTTTGTGAAAAACCATTCAATTATCGTTTCTTTCTGTGAATTAATCACAACGATTCAGGGTTCTTTTTTCTATAAACAAGCAAACATTTATGAAGAGACAGTTAGTGCTATTATTATTCTGCTTTTTAGGAAGTTTGGGGTTAATAATTGCCCAAACAATATCCGTCAATGGTATTGTTATTTCCGAAGAAGACAATGAGCCTGTAATAGGCGCATCAATATTAGTTACAGGTACATCAATAGGTACCATAACCGATATGAATGGTAAGTTTTCAATTTCTAATATTCCTAATTCTGCTAAAACATTGCAGGTTTCGTTTGTAGGAATGAAGACTATGGAAGCAACTATTAAGCCGGGATTTATAAAAATTGTATTGAAGGCCGACTCTGAAGTATTGGATGAAGTAGTAGTGACAGGTCTAACCAAAGTAGACAAACGCTTATTTACAGGAGCCACCGACCAGCTAAAAGCACAAGATATCAAATTAGATGGTGTGGCCGATATCAGTCGCGCTTTAGAAGGGCGTTCCGCAGGTGTTTCCGTACAGAATGTATCCGGAACTTTTGGTACAGCTCCTAAAATCCTGGTGCGTGGTGCTACCTCCATTTATGGAAGTTCCAAGCCACTGTGGGTAGTTGATGGAGTAATTATGGAAGATATCGTTGAAATAAATGCCGACGAATTATCATCCGGAGATGCTATCACATTAATAAGCTCTACCATAGCAGGACTAAATGCCGACGATATTGAGGATTTCCAAATATTAAAAGACGGTTCGGCTACATCCATATACGGTGCTCGTGCCATGGCCGGGGTAATTGTTATCACTACCAAAAAAGGACGACCAGGCATCAGCCGCATTAGCTATACCGGAGAATACTCCATGCGTTTAAAGCCGAGCTACCAAAACTTTAATATCCTCAATTCACAAGAACAGATGGGTATTTATCAGGAACTTCGGAATAAAGGATGGCTTAACTTTGCAGAAACCGCACGAAGTTCAGAAAGCGGAGTTTACGGAAAATTGTACGAACTTACAAATTCTTATAATGCATCATCAGGCATGTTTGGTATAGTTAATCTTGATGAAATTCAGAACTTATACTTACGCCAGGCCGAAATGAGAAACACCAATTGGTTTGATGAATTATTCAATACCAATATAATGCATAACCACTCTGTAAGTATATCCACGGGTACGGAGAAAGCATCTGTTTATGCTTCGCTTAGTGCAATGATTGATCCGGGTTGGTATAAGCAAAGTAAAACAAACCGCTTTACAGGAAACATAAACACCTCTTATCGCATTCGCGAAAACCTGACGGCCAATTTATTAATGAATGCATCCTATCGTAAACAAAAGGCTCCGGGAACTCTCAGCCAGGATGTAGACGCAGTAAATGGTACAGTTAAACGCGATTTCGATATCAATCCTTATAGCTATGCATTAAATTCATCGCGTGCGCTGGATCCCAATACTTATTATACAAGTAATTATGCTCCATTCAATATTCAAAACGAGTTAGATCAGAATAACATGGAGTTAAATATAACCAACCTGAAATTCCAAGGAGAATTAAGTTGGGACATCATTCCGGCCCTAAAGGTATCGGTACTTGGTGCATTGAAGTATAATGCTTCTTCTCAGGAACATCGGATTAAAGACGGATCTAATCAGGCAATGGCTTATCGTGCTATGGACGATCCAAACATCAGAGACAAAAATCCGTTGTTATATACAGATCCGGACAATCCTTATGCATTGCCTATATCTGTTTTACCACAAGGTGGAATATATCAACGCCGCGACAATAAAATGTTAGGTTATGATTTCCGTGCCAGTATTGCGTGGAACAAGGTGATTAATACGCATCACATTACTAACTTCAATGGAGGGATGGAGGTAAACTCTGTCGACCGCGATCAAACATTCTTCAATGGCTGGGGAGTGGAATATGAAATGGGAGTAACTCCATTCTATATTTATGAATTCTTCAAAAAAGGAGTAGAGTACAACGATAGTTATTACTCCATAACCACACAACGTAATCGCAGTGCTGCTTTCTATGCAAATCCTACTTATTCGTATCAAGGAAAGTACACGCTATCGGGCACAGTTCGTTACGAAGGCACCAACCGACTTGGAAAGTCTAAAAGTGCCCGTTGGTTACCTACATGGAATATCTCCGGGTTATGGAATGTACACGAGGAAAAGTTCTTTAAATCAATGAACACTGTATTATCTCATTTAACCCTTAAAGCATCTTACAGCTTGACCGGCGATAACCCTCCGGGCAATGTAACTAATTCTGAGATCATTATTAAAAGCACCAAAACCAACAGGCCCAATGCGGATTTAACGGAAAACGCGCTTGCCATTGAAGAGTTAGAGAACAGTGAACTAACCTACGAAAAGAAGCATGAGTTTAACATTGGAGCAGAACTTGGCTTTCTTAAAAACAGAATTAATCTTGTATTCGATTGGTACACCCGAAACAATCATGATTTAATTGGGCTCATAAACACACAAGGTTCGGGAGGAAATATCAATAAATTTGCAAACATAGCAGATATGAAATCTCAGGGAGTTGAGTTTACGCTTTCGACTAAAAATATCATCGAAAAGAGTTTCTCCTGGAGTACAGACCTTACATTCTCTTACTCCAAAACCAAAGTTACAGACCTGCAAACAAGAACACGAGCCATAGATTTAATAACAGGTAGCGGATTTGCTATGGAAGGATATCCGCAAAGAGGATTATTCTCTTTCCGGTTTGGCGGATTAACCGAAGATGGTATGCCCATTATCGTAGACGAAAAAGGAGATCCGATTACAGCCGAGGATATTAATTTTCAGGAAAGAGAGAATTTGAGCTTCCTGAAATACGAAGGTCCTACTACTCCAACGGTTAATGGCGGTTTAGGAAATGTATTCAGGTATAAAAACCTACGATTGAATGTTTTTGTAACTTATGCCTTTGGCAACAAGATACGCCTCGACCCTGTATTCAAAAGCAAATACAATGATTTATCGTCCATGCCGAAAGAGTTTAAGAATCGTTGGATGATGTCCGGAGACGAATCCAAAACAAATGTACCGGTTATAATAAGCAAACCGCAATTAAGCGCTAACTCCAATTTAACGAAATTGTATAATGCTTATAACTACACTGATGTACGTATTGCAGACGGAGACTTTATCAGAATGAAGGAAATTTCTCTTACTTATGATCTTCCCAAGAGAATCATATCGAAATATGTAGAAAGTGCATCCGTAAAATTACAGGCTACCAATCTATTCCTGATATATTCAGACTCAAAACTGAATGGACAAGATCCGGAATTCTTCCGTTCGGGAGGAGTTTCTGCCCCTGTACCCAAGCAGTTTACGATGACTTTAAGATTAGGTTTTTAACTCTAAAAATGATGATTTAATATGAAAAAGATTATATACATACTATCAGGAATACTTTTCTTTGGAGTTACATCATGCAACGACTTCTTAGATGAAGTACCGGACGACAGAACAGAGATTGACTCGCAAGAGAAAGTAAAACGATTACTAATTACAGCATACCCGGAAAGTTCGTACATGTATATGGGCGAAATAATGTCCGACAATACAGACGAAACGGATGGTAACCGAAGTTATGACGTTCTGCAAAGAGAACTTTATGAGTGGGGGAAAATAACCGATGTGTACTCAGACAGTCCAACCGATTATTGGGAGAAATGCTATTTAGCTATTGCTACAGCCAATGTAGCATTGGAGGCTATAGAAAAACTGGGCAATGGCAAAGAATTAAATCCTCAAAAGGGAGAAGCCTTGGTATGTCGTGCTTATGCGCATTTTCTATTGGTTAATATATTCAGTAAGCATTACTGTTCTACCAGTGAATCGGACATGGGAATTCCTTATGTTACCAAACCGGAGACTACTGTAAAGCCTACCTATAACAGAGGAACAGTAGCAGAAGTATATAAAAAGATAGAAAAGGACTTACTGGAGGGCATCTCTCTGATAGACGACGGCAGTTATTCGGTAAAAAAATACCATTTTAATAAGGATGCTGCTCATGCTTTCGCTGCACGCTTTTATTTATATTACCGAAACTACGACAAGGTTATAGAATACGCAAATAAAGTATTGGGTAAAGGAGATGCCGCCGCATCTGCCGTACGAAACTGGAGTGCAATCGGTGCTTTATCTACCAATGGAAACCTCCAACCGAATGCATATATTGATGTAAACGATCCGGCGGTATTATTAAATGTATCAGCAATCTCTTCTTGGGGAGCAGTAAATGGACCTTTTGCCGGAATAGGAGCTAAATACACTCACAATCAGCTAATAAGCTCTTCCGAAACCATTCAATCCACTACTCCGTGGGGAAGTGACAACGCCCATTATGGAACATTTTGGAATGACGAGGTAAATAAACTCATGGTTCGGAAAATAGGTTACTACTTCAAGGTTACAGATGCAGCAACTCAAACAGGCTATATCTATAATATACAAGTTGCATTCAGCACAGATGAAACATTATTATGTAGAGCAGAAGCCTATATCATGAAGAAGCAATACGATGAAGCCGTTCGCGATTTGAACATATTCATGACTGCCTTTACGGATGGAGAAGCTGTCAGTCGTTCTGACATACAGGACTTTTATAACGGAATCGACCTTTATGAGCCAACTATACCAACGGTTAAAAAGGAGATCAATCCCGACTTCACAGTAGAAGAAGGAGAACAGAAAAACCTTATTTACTGCCTTCTTCATGTCAGACGTATGTTAACCCTGCACGAAGGATTAAGATGGTTTGATATTAAACGTTATGGAATAGAAATTCACAGGCGTTTAATCGGCAATAATATTGTAGTTACGGATACTATGCAGAAAGATGATTTACGTAAAGTATTACGGCTACCTGCCGACGTCTCTGATGCGGGTTTACCCGATAACCCCAGATAATCTTTACTCATTTAAATCGTAGTAATTATGAATAAAATAATATACCTACTCACTTTTATTTGTTTCGCAAGCTTGTGGACATCTTGCAGTGATGATGAACCCGGCAAAAACAGTATCTTTGATACAGACCCTCCTGCCAGGAATGAATTCGACTTATGGCTATTGGAGAACTTTACCTATCCTTATAACATCAATTTTAAATATAGGATGGAACATATAGAGTCTTCGCAGACTCACACATTAGTTCCGGCCGAATATAACAAATCCATAGCCTTAGCTAAACTGGTAAAATACTTATGGTTGGAAGTATATGATGAAGCCGCAGGAGTGCACTTTACCAGATCTTATATACCACGCATCATACATCTTATTGGTTCTGCTGCCTATAACTCCAACAAAACAATGGTTCTCGGCACAGCCGAAGGTGGCTTAAAAGTAACCTTATACATGGTGAATGATTTAGATGTGGATAATGTTTCCATCGACTTCTTGAATACGTATTACTTTAAAACAATGCACCATGAGTTTAACCATATATTAACTCAGAAAAAGAAGTACGATCCTGATTTCCAGAGAATATCCGAAGCTGATTATATTAGTTCGAACTGGTATCAGGAAACAAATGAAACAGCTCACGAATTAGGATTTGTATCCAATTATGCCATGAAAGAGTATAATGAAGATTTTGCCGAGATCTTTGCTGTTTATCTTACCAGTACTCAGGCAGAATGGGATGCTATATTAGATACTGCCGGAGAAACAGGAGCACCTATCATACTCAAGAAATTCAATATCGTTAAGAAATACCTGGCAGATTCATGGGACATTGATTTCGATGAATTGCGCAACATCGTTCAAAGAAGATCCGGAGAGATTTACGAATTGGATTTAAAGAACTTATAATAAGATTACTATGAAGAAGTATATATATCTACTATTTATTTCCATCGGTCTTATTTCGATGCAATCATGTTCGAATGATGAAGATGAGATATTCGATGTATCTGCAGCCGAAAGAATAGCTGCGGCATTGAAGGAATATCAAAAAGTGTTAGTCTCCGCAGAAAACGGATGGTTGATGGAATATTATGCAGAAAAAGAACCGGCTAAAATGGGAGGTTTCACTTATTTCTGCAAATTCGATACGGAAGGTAAAGTAACCATGGCAACAGAAGTAATGACTTCTCAACTGCCGGGAACCAAAGTTACTTCTCTTTATAAATTGATTGCCGATACAGGACCGGTTTTAACCTTCGATACCTATAATGAATTATTCCATATCTTCTCGGAGCCTTTAGGAAGCGGAGATATAGACGGCCATGCCGGTGATTATGAATTTATAATCATGGACGTTACTCCGCAAAGAATTGAAATGAAAGGGAAAAAATATGGAAACAGGATTGTTTTGAAAGCCGTAAGCCCGGAAGTAAAATGGGAAGACTATATTAATGATGTCATAGAAATGGCCGAAGATAATTACTATCCGGCTTACCATATAAAAATAAACGGAGCGGTAGTAGCCTCTGCCACACACTCTTATAATACAAGGCTTTTTAGTTTTACAGATGCCAACAACCACCATTTTGCCCAACAAAATGCTATAATCACAGATAAAGGATTTACGTTCTATAACCCTGTAGATATTCATGGCACCTGCATTCAGAACTTTGAATGGAATCCCGATCAGTCAATTTATCAGTGTACAGATAATGCTACTGTTACGCTTGAAGGCTTCTATCCCGATGATTATCTCTATTATAATGATTATATGGGTACTTACACACTTACATATAATGACTTTGACGGGGTGTTTCACACAAGAAAAGTAACATTAATTGCTGATATTGAGAATAAAACCTTTATTCTGAAAGGTGCAGGAGACTGGGACTACACAATGAATTATGATCGTACCACCGGATTAACACACATTACTTCACAATTTCTGGAAGAATGGAACGGATATTCTATGTATGTTTATAGTTGGTTGGGCGATATGTATTTTGATTCGGGTAAAAGTTATCAATATATAGGGTACAATGTATCGAATGCAAGTAAATTAACCTTAGAGTTTCGATCTAACAAACTGGGGACTGATCATATCGGATTCTTTCTTATTGCCTATAAAGATGAATACTATATATATGATGAAACCCATTTCTACTCAAACATGAAAATGGTGAAACAATAACAGAATATATTATGAAAAGAATATTTAATCTATCTATAATGATATTGGTTGCAATATCGTGCATAAGATGTAGCAGCGATGATGATCCGCTTACCGGCAGCCTTAAAATAATAGAATCGGATGTTACATTTAATGCTGAAATGGCTAAAGGGTCAATCATTATCGAAAGCATCCATGCTATTGAAGCAAAATCAAATAAAGATTGGTGTACTGTAAGCACATCCGGAAATGTAGTACATGTTGATGTTACCACCAATATTGCTTATGAAGGAAGAAATGCCTTAATCACAGTAAGCAACGGCTATGAATCAATAAATATTCCTGTAACACAACAAGGAGCCGTTTTAATGATTGATAATTATGAGGCTATAAACTTTTCGGTTTATAATGGAGGAGAAACCATCATAAAGTACAAATCGAATCTGCCTGTGACTATTGAAACAGAAGACGAGTGGATTAATTACAAAGTAATTGATGATAACTCTATCTCTATTACTGTGGAAAGTACTACAAAACCCAGAAAAGGAATGATAACCTTAGTAAACGACAATAAATCGGTTGACGTTGAAGTAAAGCAGTTGGGAACATTTCAGGATTTAGTAGGTTCATGGCAACTATTCTATTATGATATGAAAGGAAAATTGAGTGTTGCCAATGTAACACTCGTCGGTAATAAGGATGGAGAATCATTTACTTTGGTTGGAATTCCCCCATATAATGCAAAAGCTATGGTTTCTTTCGAAGAGAAAAGCAGTACATTAACCATTAATGCAGGGCAATATTTGGGCTATAACGGACAGCACTATCTCTATCTGACTATACAAGATCCGGTTAAAGGAAACTTCACATCCAATTCGGCCTTTTATTATACCGGTCTTACAGATCTTAACACCGGAATCGATGCATGGGTTTATTCTTTTGTAGACAGTGGTAGCTGGTCGGGATATCAAATCAATGCACTTGGGGTATCTGCATATAATGCAAAACTACCGGACGGCAAATATGTTGGCGACTATGCAAGGCTACAATATTGCATGTTGATAAGACAGTAAATAGGAATAAAGACACTGAGGGTGTGTCTAAATTTGCACCATGCATAACTTCATGACACACTTTCATCCTTCTCTCTACATCCTCCCTATATCCCCCTCATAATACCCAATCAGCACTGGCTTAAATAGGGTATTAATCTTTATCTTTCACATGATTAGGAACACACTGACATGAAGTTACTATAAAACGTTATTTAATTATTCTGGATTAAACGTTAAATGAGCGATTGCCTAATCGCTTCACAAATGAATTCATGTCATAGGAACGATATTTTGCAACAATCGCATACAACAATCTTCTTTTACATTTTACAAAGGATCGATGAAAACTCTAATCAGTGGTTGCTAAATAAAAAACAATGGAAATGTTTTTTCAATATTACAAAAGATAAATATCACACAAAACATCATTGTTCTAAAGCATCCCATTAAACTCCAATCACACACCAAACCATTCAAAAAAGCTAATTTTGGTCAATAATTATCTATTTTTGACCAGTAATTGATCGAATAATAAATAAAAAATATATTCTTTTGCAATGAAATAAATTCAATTCAAATTACCAATTACTTAAATCAATGTTATGAATGGGTTTTCAGTTATTATGCCTACATATAATCAGGCATCTTTTATAAGAAGGGCGATTTTAAGTTTACAAAATCAAACACACAAAAAATGGGAACTTATCATTATAAATGATGGTTGCACAGATGAAACAGAGTTCTATATCTCTGATTTACTTTCCGATAAAAAGATAAAATACATTAAAAATCACTCTAACGAAGGAATGGGATACGCTCTTAATCAAGGATTAGAAATAGCTAAATATGATTATATCGCCTACCTACCCTCGGATGACTTTTACGATGAGAATCATTTAGCTTCACTTAAAGAAAAATTAGATGAATCAGAAGAGATTGTTTTAACTTTTAGTGGAGTAAGATATGATGAATCACCGGAAAGCGGGCTCTTAGTATATAGAAAATCTTTCGGAATAAGACCCGGATATAATCTTTTATTAGTACAAACTGCCCATAGAAAAACTCAGGACAGATGGATAGAACGCGAGGAATATGTCTCAGATGATTTATTTTTCACCTTTTGGAGAAAACTGACAGATAAAGGTGCATTTGTTCCCACAAAGAAAATCACTTGTGAGTGGAATAATCACCCTCATCAAAGGCATAAAATTGCCAGCGAGAAATTAGGAGGTGGCTTAAACAAATACAGGCACTACTATCAGGTTCAGAAGCCAATAAGAATGCGAGCCACAAACTATAAAACGATTGATGAAAATAAAATGTACGCCCCTTATCGGGATAAAAAAGCCCATTCGAAAGAATCACTGAAAATTCTTATTGTAGGAGAATTGGCTTATAATTCTGAGCGGATATACGCTTTTGAAGAACATGGCCATCAACTTTACGGACTTTGGGCTCAACCTTCTTTTTGTTTTTCTACAGTGGGACCTCTTCCTTTTGGAAATGTAGAATACATTCCTTATGAGAACTGGCAGGAACGTGTAAAAGAGATAACACCGGATATTATTTATGCCCAATTAAGTACTGGCGCTATTAATATTGCTTATGAAGTCTTAAAGGCAAATGCCGGTATTCCTTTCGTGTGGCATTTTAAAGAAGGACCTCATGAGGCTATGAAATCCGGATTGTGGCATAAACTAATAGATCTTTATACCTATGCAGATGGAAGAATGTATTTGAATGAAGAGATTAAAGATTGGTTTGAGTTGTTTGTTCCCGCTAAAATAAAGCCTCGTCCTTCTTATATATTAGATGGAGACTTGCCTAAAGGAGATTGCTTCCAAGGAGAGTTTTCGGATAAACTATCTGCTATAGATGGACAAATACACACAGTCGTAATTGGAAGAATTATTGGAATTAGTCCGTTTGACATGAAAATATTAGCCGAGAATAACATTCATCTTCACGTTTATAATGAAAATCATGTTTCAGATGAGTTGGTTACTTCCCGGTTCCGGAAAGTCGCACCTGACCATTTTCATCTGCATTCTCATTGCTCCCAATTCGGATGGGTGAAAGAGTTTTCAAAATATGATGCGGGATGGCTCCATTCTTTTATTGCCTTTAATGAAAATTCTTTGCCGAGGGCCGGATGGTCTGACTTAAATATACCAGCCCGTATAAATACATTGGCTGCTGCGGGGATACCTATGATTCAAAGAGATAATTCACAACACATAGTAGCTATGCAAAATCATGTCAAAAAGCATGGAATGGGGATTTTTTATAAAAGCTATAAAGATTTGGCTAATCAATTAAACGACAAAGAATCTTTAAAGAAAATAGAAGCCAATGTACGAAAACACAGACTGGAATTTACTTTTGATTATCATGTGCCTGATATCATTCGTTTCTTCCGAGAAATTATTAAGGAATCAAAACAATATAAATCATGAAAAGAGATTTACAACGAATTGCTAACACTGTTCTATTATATAGTTATCATACAGATAATAAAGGGCTGTTGGACGGAAAAATGGGGATTGCTTTGTTTTTATATTCTTATGCTCGCTATTCCAATGGCAAATACTATAGTGATTTTGCAGATGATTTATTAGATGAAATACTGGCTTCAGCTGCAAGGATTCCTACCACTTTTGAAGATGGGTTAACAGGCATCGGATGGGCAGTAAACTATCTGATAAAGAATAAACTGGTAGAGGGCGACCCCAATGAAGTATTAAATGATGTTGATAAACGTGTTTTTTCCCATTTGAGATGTGACCCATCTATCTCTATTTTTGGGCATGCCATCTATCTGACAGAAAGAATAAGAGACAATGCAAATAATCCTGTATTTGAACAATATATTACTCAATGTCTGGACTTTTGTCACAAAGGTTTAAATGGATACAAGGGCACGATCTCTCTAAATAACATCAATTCTATTCTGTTTTTTCTTATTGAAACAGATAAAATGAAACAATTCAATCATTTAATAAAATCTATAAGAGTTATAATCCCGGATGTATTAAAAAGAATCTCTGAACAAAAATGGTATGATTCTGCCGATGTATTCATTTTCAATCGAATCGTAAATTCTATTCCACTCAAACAAAGGAATAAATGGAAAAGCATTTCACAATTTACATTTGCGGAAGTGAGCCGGACAGATGATATGGAATATTTTATAAGAACTTCATGGTTAGAGGAGTTATACTTTGGAGAAAATAGTTTCAAAAAACAATTAACAGAAAACACAGGTACTTTTGTAAACGATAAGCAAATTAATTTATGTCACAATGATTTCTTTTTCTCAAAAGGATTAGCAGGACTGGGGTTTGCTCTATTATCAAACAATCAATAATTATTTATTCACTCTTAATTAATTTAATTTATGAGAAGACTAACAAAAGACAGTTTTAAAGTTCTGAGAGAAACTGCAATGGTTCTTAATGAGCAACAACAAAGAGCTACTAAAGGCGGCGACTATTGGGACGATCATGGTACTTGGGATACTGATGAGGCTGGAAATTCCTATTGGACAAGAACTTCAGATGGTTCGTCCAGTTCAAGCAGCTCCGGAGGGCATGGCTATGGATATAGTTCCAGTTCTTATTCTGGCTCCAGTGATTCTAATTCCGGATCATCATCAAGCAGTTATAGTTGCAGTAGTATGAGTGATTTGGGTGCTTCTGTATTCTTTGGAGGGTCATGGTATGCATATGGAGCGTGCACAGTTAACCCAGTAAGTCAAGCACATTTTGAAATGTTGGCTGATAATGGGCAATGGTCAGGAGGATATGTTGAAGGATGGGGATATGTAGAAGCTGAAACAACAATTTATGGAGTAAGTGGAACAAGAACTACAACTCATTCTGGAGGTACTCAGACAATTACAACCTATTATCCTTCATCAAGCGAATTCATTGGCGAAAGAGGTGAACAAGAGTGGTATAATAAGGTAGCTGGGATATTGATTAATTTGATTCCTGGTCTTAATATTGTTTCTAAAAGTGTCACAAATAGAATTGAGGAGGAAACAAAAAATATAGCCGCTGAACTAATAGAAAGAAGTCATTCAGGAGCAATTACTGTAGAAATGTATAACGGAAATTCGGCTAGCGACCTATTACCTACTTACAAGGTATATGATAATAGTAGAAATTTGCTGTATGAAAGTAAATAAGCATTACACACTCTTATTAATAGCATTCCTTTTAAGGAACGCTATTAATTTTACCAAATAGAAAAAATAATATGCATAAAACATCACATTTACATTTACTTCTTTTATACACATTCTTTTTATCATCTTGTACTACCACAGCAAAAGATCGTTTCAACCTGAATTTTAATTATTCAGATTCAATTGATTTTGTCTGGAAATTAAATATATCCACTCCACCTAAAATAGATAGTACAGAACTCATTAATTCAAAATATCCTATAACTATTGGAGCTATAGAAGTGGATTATTATGGGTATCGTTTTCATCAATTAGATTTTTCATTATATCAACAATTTATAGTCCCCTCTTTATTTACAAAAGGAAATGACATCAAGATTTCCATTTATAATAAATGTATTGGAATGGATAAATGTCAATTAATGATAGTTGGTATTGACAATAACGAAAATACTATATATAAAGATTCGTTGAATATAAATAATCAGGGGGAATGGAAATATAATTCTTTTGAAGCACATTTGGAAGGTATAGAATACTTTGTTGTTTCTCTATCAGGTGAAGGCACCCGAACACCCGAAACTGAAAATAAAGAAATTCCAACAATATATTTAGATAGAATATCTATTGAAGTAGCGAATAAAGACATTAATAAAATAGCATCTATAAACAACTTTAATAAAGTAAAAAAAGAAAAGCTGGATGTAAAATATATCTACCCCCTTTCTCCTACAGATGCAAATGTCTTAAATAACTTTCAAATGGATAGAAAATCTATCATAGGTTTAGGGGAAACGATCCACGGAAGCAAAGAAATCAACGAAACAGTGTTTGAAATCGCAAAAAAGGCCATATTATACAATAACTGCAAATTAATTCTTTACGAAGGAGAAGCAGCTTCTTCTTTAAAACTAAATCTCTTTATACAAGGTAAAATTCCAGAATCCGAAATATCAAATATCAGGGAAGAGATGCGATCAATGCATCTTTCAATGCCTGTATTCGTTGATTTCTTAGAGTGGTTGAGAGAATATAATAAAACGAGTGAAAGAAAAGTGTATTTTTTAGGACTTGTTGATGTACATATATTTATAGAATCTCCTTTATTCGATTTTATTTATGCATTTTATGATGAAGCGCACAAAGACCTTTTACTTCCTTTATTAGATAATCTACATAGGCAGCAATTAACAAAAGCGATGGAATGGGTAACCCAAAATGCCGCCCAATTGGAGCAATTGACAGGCAAAAATAATTTTGCATTTTTCTGCCGTATACTTAAAAACGTAGCCCAGATAGATAAAGGGAAAAAAGACTTAAATATGGAAACATATGACTATTATATGTGGGAAAACGCTGATTCTTTTATATCTACATATCTTCAAGAAAAAGAAACGGCAATAATCTATGCTCATTTGGGTCATTTAAGAAAGAGAGGAAGAAAAATCACAAATCATGAATCTCTTACTATGGGTAACTATTTGTTTAATAAATATAAAGATAATTATTCGGTCATAGGGCTTACTGTTGGAGCAGGAGAGATTACCACAAGGGGACAAAGTACACGCAAATTTACAAAAACACAATTAGATGATGTAATTGAAAACAGTATAGAAGCTATATGTATGAAAACAAAAAACACCTACTTCTATTACCCTACCGCCAAATTGAAACACACTATTTACTCTCTTCGAAGTATTGGAGATAAAGGACTGATTTATAGTAAGAATTTTATGTACAATAATCTAACAGCGAATATTGATGGTCTTATTTTTATAAAAAATAGCAATAGCTTTGAAGATGATTATCCGTATACGAAGGAAAACTATTTTTGGAAAAAAACACTAAAGCGAGCAGCATTTCTTAAAGAAACAAGAGCCAATAAATAATAAGCTTATAATTAAAACCCTGTAAATAAAACACATGTTACTAACACCCTTCCCTAATGAGCGTCAAATGGATGTAAAAGATTGTGGTCCTACCTGCCTTAAAATCATTGCTAAATATTATGGCAAGTACTACTCTTTGCAGTATTTGCGTGATCTTTGTGGAATTACCCGCGAAGGAGTCTCTTTATTAGATATAAGCTATGCTGCGGACAAAATAGGTTTGAGGACTATTTCCGTTAATATTCCGATGAATGATTTAATTGAAAAAGTCGTTTTACCCGCTATCGTTCATTGGGGAGGGAATCATTTTGTAGTTGTTTATAAAACCAGGAAGAATAAGATTTATGTATCTGATCCGGCCAAAGGATTAACCTCTTACACTACAGAAGAATTTAGAAAGAAATGGTATAAAAAAGAAGCCAATTATGGCACTCTGATGGCTTTAGAACCAACAGCTTCTTTTCAACAAATTGAAGCCCATGAAAAGATAGAGCGTCTGAAAAGCTTCGAGAATCTACTCGGCTATTTCACTCCTTACAAGAAATCATTTGGTGTTTTGTTCTTCATCATGCTGATTGCTACCATATTGCAGGCCTTTCTCCCTTTCATATCCAAAGCAGTAATAGATACCGGCATCCATACCCGTGATACTACTTTTATATATATGGTATTAAGTGCTAATATTGTATTATTATTAAGCATCACCTTATCCAATGTATTGCGAGATTGGGTATTACTCCACATCACTACTCGGGTAAATATCTCCTTAATTTCCGATTACCTGATAAAACTGATGAAGTTACCTGTTTCATTCTTTGAGAATAAACTGGTAGGAGACATTTTGCAACGGGCGTATGACCATGAACGCATCCGAAGTTTTATTATGAACAACTCACTGGGAATGCTTTTCTCAACAATTACATTTTTTATTTTCAGTGTCATTCTGCTTATCTTTAACAAAATCATTTTTTTCATATTTATAGCCGGAAGTATTATATATGTATCCTGGATATTAGTATTTCTGAAAGTTAGAAAAAAGTTAGATTGGGAATATTTCGAACTTATATCTAAAGACCGGAGCTACTGGGTAGAAACTATTGAAAACATTCAGGAGATAAAAATAAATAATTACGAAGATACCAAACGATGGAAATGGGAAGGGATTCAGGCTCGGCTTTATAAGTTGAATGTCAAAATACTGAATATCAACAATGCACAAACATTAGGTTCTCAGTTTATTAACGGAATGCAGAATATGGCTGTTACTTTCTTTTGTGCCATAGCAGTAATTAACGGAGATATAACTTTTGGGATAATGATTTCTACTCAATTTATCATCGGAATGTTAAATGGACCAGTGGCTCAGTTTGTAGGATTTATCCAGTCGGCGCAATATGCTAAAATTAGCTTTATGAGGATTAATGAAATTCATCAACTTACTGATGAAGACGAATTAACTCCTGTGGCTAATAATAATCTGGAATTACCAAGTCAAAAAGATTTAATTGTCAAAAATCTGTCATTTCAATATTCGCGCCACTCCCCATTAGTTTTGAAAAGCATTTACCTCAAAATTCCAGAAGGAAAAGTTACTGCCATTGTTGGCGATAGTGGTTGCGGTAAATCAACACTTTTGAAGTTGCTTTTACGTTTATATCTTCCTTCTTACGGAGAAATCTGTATTGGAGACATGAATATAAACAGCGTAAGCTTGCGTCAATGGCGAGCGAAATGCGGGAGTGTCATGCAGGAAGGAAAAATATTTAATGATACGATTCAGAATAATATCGTATTAAATGAAGAAAGAATAGATTATGAAGCACTGCAAAGAGCAACTCAAATAGCCAACATTGCCAAAGAAATAGAGGCCATGCCGCAAGGCTATCAAACAGTAATTGGCGAAATGGGGCGTGGACTCAGTGGCGGACAAAAACAGAGACTTCTTATTGCCCGGGCTTTATATAAAGATCCGGATTATCTGTTTTTAGATGAAGCAACTAATGCATTAGATACCATTAATGAACAAAAGATTGTATCTTCTTTACATAATGTATTTAAAAACCGTACGGTAGTGGTTATAGCCCATCGCCTGAGTACCATTAAAAAAGCAGACCAAATTATAGTAATGAAAGATGGTATGATTACAGAAATGGGTAGCCACGAAAAACTGATGAGCAATCAGCGATACTATTACGAACTAATACAAAGCCAATATGAACTGGAAACTGCTGAAATTGAAGCCTGAGGAAAAAGAAAATCTGAATCGTAGCGAAGAAGTGAGCGATATTATAGATCGCATGCCCACTTCGTTCGGGAAATGGGTAGCCCGGGCGGTAATTATTTTTACGATTCTTCTGTTTACATTCGGATGGTTGATAAAATATCCGGATGTTGTTTCGGGTCAGATTACAATCAATTCTAATACAGCTCCGATTAAACTTCCGGCTCATACTTCCGGAAAAATAGAACTTTTGAATGTAACCTCTCAGGATACTGTTAAAGAAGGCGATTATATTGCCATCATTCAAAACTCGGCAAAAACAGAAGATATTCGCAAAGTGGCAACCCTGATCAATGAATTTGACCCAAATGAGTACAAGACATTTAAACGAGCATGCACCTTATTCCCCGAGAAAGTGTCACTTGGAGAATTAAATATGAAATATTATTCGTTCTTGTCTTCTTTAAAAAGTATTACCGACTATGCTGATGATAACCAATACGAACAGCAACAGATTAGCTTACTGGAAGGAATCAAGTGGCGGGAGAAAATCCTGGATGAAACAAAAAATGCTTTGAATATATCCACAGAGAATCTGGAAATATCCAGAAAGTGGCTCGACAAATATTCATCGCTCAACAAAGAGTTAATTACCACCTATGAACTTGAAATAGACAAAAGCAAAGCAGATTATTTATCTGCTAAACAGAACAATCAGAATTTGATAAAGGAAATGGCATCTATCGAAATGCAAATCGCAGAGAGTCGGAATAGACTGTCTCAGCTTTCGGTAGAGCGCCGGGAGCAAGAAAGAAAACTTCATCTGGATTTGTTTGCATCCTATCATGACCTAAGCGATCAACTGAAACAGTGGGAACAAACCTATGTTTTAAAAGCCCCATTTGATGGACAGGTTGAATTCCTTAAGTTCTGGGCGAATGGGCAATTTGTACAAGCCGGAACTGATGTGTTTTGTATCGTCCCCAAAGAGAATGTAATTCTGGGGCAGGTATTACTTCCTGCCGTAGGCGCTGGTAAAGTAAAAACAGGCAGTAATGTGTCAATTAAATTAGATGATTATCCTTACTCCGAATTTGGTGCTATTAAAGGAATTGTTAAATCTATATCACTGATAACGAATGAGTACGAAGTGGCACAAGGGAAGATAAATACCTACCTTGTACTGGTGGATATGCCGGACGGCTTGGTTACGAACTATGGCGACGAACTCGATTTTAAATATGAAATTGGAGGACAGGCCGATATTATTGTAAAAGACCGAAGGCTGATTGAAAGGTTGTTTGATAATCTAAAATTCAATACTAAATAAGGAGTATAAGCAGATGAAAGCATTTAGTATCCTATTCATGTCTATCATAAGTCTTATTCCTATTTCTCTGTATGCACAAAACGAGAGGGAACTGGATTTGCTTCAGTGCATAGAAATAGCCTCAGATAGTTCTTTGCAAGCCTTTATTGCAGATAACTATTATAAAGCCGGGTATTGGGAATATCGCTCTTATAAAGCTGCTCGGCTGCCTGCCCTCTCACTTAAGTTGACTCCGGTACAATATAACCGGAATATTATAAAACGTTATGATTATCAGGAGAATATAGATGTATATCGAACGCAAGAGTCACTATATTCATCAGGTGGTTTCACGTTGAGTCAGAATTTTGATTTAACAGGAGGAACATTCTTTATTAATTCGGAGTTAGGCTATAGCAAAAATTTTGGAGAGAATAGTTATACACAGTTCAATAGTATACCAATCCGGGTAGGTTACTCCCAAGCATTATTTGGTTTTAATAGCTTCAAATGGGAGTGTAAGATAGAACCTCTTAAGTTTGAAAAGGTAAAGAGGCAATTTTTATATCGTCAGCAGGAGATAGCAGAGAATACTTTACAATATTTCTTTAATTATGTACAAGCCGAGAAAGAGTATAGGTTGGCAGTGGAGAATCTACTTTCCACAGATTCTCTTTATTGTATTGCTTTGGAAAGGCAAAAAATATCTGCTATTTCAGAAGCAGATGTACTCACTTTAAAATTAGATAAGATTAATGCTCAGAATAGCCTCAAAACAGTAGAACTGAATATGGAGGATGCCAGATTCGCTTTTTTATCATTTCTGAATCTGGATAACAATCAAGTATATTCGCTTAAGTTACCCGAGAGTATGAATCAAGATATATTAATCTCTATAGACAATGCTTTGCTACATACTCGTGGCAATAATCCAAATTATTTAGCCTACCATCAGGAAATTCTGGAAGCCGAAAGAGAGGTAGATAGAAAACGAAAGACAATATTTGAAGCTGACCTCTCTGCCAGTATAGGTTTTAATCAGGTAGCTAATCGTTTTGTTGATGCTTATCGACGACCCTTGCAACAAGATATAATAACAGTGAGTCTGACCATACCCATCTTGGATTGGGGAATGAAAAGAGGACAGATAAACATGGCTAAGAGCAATCTGGAAGTAGCTAAGTTCTCTGTACAACAAAAGACGCAGAGCATGGAGCAGGAACTAATTTCTGCTATTCAAAAGTTTAATAATCAGAAGGAACAGATTATTTCTACACAGGAAGTTTTGTCTTTGGCAGATGAAGCTTATAGAATCAATAAAAAACGATTCGTAGTAGGGAAAGCAGATATTAGTACTCTCACCCTTTCCTTGAATAGGTACAAAGAAGCACAAAGAAACTATATTAATTCTCTTAAATACTACTGGACTTATTATTACAAAATAAAAAAGATAACGCTTTATGATTTTGAGAAACAAGAAAGCTTATCTGTTTTATTCTCTCTACATCCTCCCTATATCCCCCTCATAATACCCAATCAGCACCGGCTTAAATAGGGTATTAATCTTTATCTTCTCCAAATCAACCTTCTCATCATTTGCAAAGCGAAACAAAGACGAAAAGTTACTCTCATTCAAATATTTATAATCCACGTTCGGAGGAAGGCGCAGGCTATCCGCATCTATTCTTATATCCGTAGCCAGATTAAAGCCCCAATCGCCAAACGAAGGTACATTTACATGATAAGGAATAACATACTCAAACTCCTCTCCCACCGTTTTATAAATGCACCAGAAAGCATTCTTCGTAAAATACGGGCTATTCGATTGGGTAACCATTACTCCACCTTTTACCAGATTCAGTTTAACCAAGCGATAAAAAGAGGTGGTATAGAGCTTATTTAAGGCATCATTATTAGGGTCGGGTAAATCAATAATCACCACATCGTACTTATTTTCGGCTCGCTCAAGGTAGGTAAAAGCATCTTCAAGAACAACCTTCACCTTCGGATGAGAAAGAGCACCCTCATTTAAACGACTTATTTCGGGATGCTCTCTGCAAAGCGTTACTACCGCCTCATCTAAATCGATGAGGGTGATGGATTCAACGTTTGGGTATCTTAGTAGTTGCTTGGCGGCCAATCCGTCTCCTGCACCCAGCAAAAGCACCTGTTTAGCCTGCGGATTCACAGCCATAGGCACATGCACCAAAGGCTCGTGATAGCGATATTCATCGGCAGAAGAGAATTGAACATTCCCATCCAGAAAGAGGCGCAAATCATCTTTATGCTTAGTGAGTACAATCTTTTGATAAAGACTTTGCTTGGTATAGACTATTTTATCGCGATATAAACCCGATTCCAGGTTCTCGGTTAGATAATCTCCTATCAACGTAAACGTAAGCACCCCGGCAAAACAAAGGAATAAAATGTTCTGAAAGAAATGTCTGTAACGAAGCTTATCCCGGTATCTGAATACAATAATAGCGGCTGCTATCAAATTAATAAGTCCGGTTACAAAACCTGTGGTTACATAGCCCAACCGGGGAAGCAAGAGCAAAGGAAATGCAATAGAACCAATCAGTCCACCGATATAATCGAAAGCAAACAGATTGGCTATGTTCGATTTGATATTCTGTTTATGCCCCTCAATGATTCGTACCAGCAAAGGAATCTCAACACCCACCAGCAAACCGATAGAGAGAATCATCAGGTACATCACCAATGGATAGATATTGGTATAGATATGGCAGATAAACAGCAGGAGGCTTGAGAAACTGCCCAATATACCCACCAATATTTCTACCAACGTAAATGTATCGAACAAATGCTTATTCAAATACTTAGATACATACGATCCTATCCCCATAGCAAAGAGGTAAAGACCGATGGTAATGGAAAACTGCGTAATGCTGTTTCCCAATAAATAAGAGCTTAAACTCCCTATAATCAGCTCGTATACAATAGAGCATATAGAGATTAAAAGGGTGGTAAAAAGTAAGGGAGTAGCGTTAAATGGTTTCTGTTCCATTTATTGAATAGCTCCGCTTATAATAATGCCAATGGCTATAATAAACCCAGCCATGGCAACTCCGGCTGCCGTATTATGATCGTCGATTACTTGATTCAGGTTCACTTTGATGATTTTACACAAAAGAACCATTGCATAATATCCCACAATGAATAATATAATACCTACCAACCAGTATTGCAACGTTGAAAGTACACCATCTATACTCATTTGTTTATCCTCCTATAATTACAGACTTGATAATAATAGCCAACCCGATAAAAATACCGGCAACAAGTGCACCCGTAGCGGTACTTTTCTCTTCAAATATCTCGCGGGTGAATTTATAAGGAATCACCAGATCCATAATAACGACTCCTACTATGAGCAGCAGAATGCCTAATACACCGTATCCTACCGAACTTAAGATTTGTAACATGTTATTTTAGTTTTTGAGTTTATAGTTTTTAAGTTTGAAGTTTATAGTTTGGAGTTTTAAGATATGGATTGAAATTTATTGCCTGTGTTAACTTATATAGCAAAGCCTATAAACTCCAAACTCAAAACTATAAACTCAAATCATTTACCGAAACTTGTACCTCCCCCCTGTGACCGCCGCGCATTGATACTCGCTTGTCGTGCACTTGATACGTAGGTATTATATTTAGAGGTATTGAGTTCGTCGGAACTTTCATTTTTATTCTTCGACCAGGTTGAACCGGAGACATAAAAACGATGCAAACGCCGTGGATGATAAGCTCTATATGAGGTATATCCTTGAGGGTCTTCTTCTTTCTTACTGATCTGAATATAAGTTTTATATTCTTCGTTCATATAAATTAAAGCGGTTTCCTTGTTGGTTCGAATTAAGATCTGATCATCTCCTATCGAATCATTGGAGGTAATTACATCCTTAATATCCTCGGGAGCCATTTCAATAATCTTCTGACAAGCTGCATGAGTAGATAAAACGGTAGAGTAGATACCGCTTTTGGTATTCGACTTGTTGTTGGAGGTGACAGTGGTTACATAAGAAAAATCATAGCTTTTCTTTATTCCATCGCGAATGGGGTAGCTGAACCAGGCGGATACAGGCTCCCATACTAAGAATACGAAAAAGCCGATTATCATCAGAACCGTCCAATTACAACCTATGCCTTTTACACTTTTCTTTATTTTGCCTTTTAATATTTCGATATCCGATTGCTCGATTATTTCTCCTAAAGAGGCTTCTGTTTCATCCGACCATTTCTCTATGGATAGTTGTTTTCCACCATCTGCTTCATACTCTACAAAGGAGAATTTCTCGTTGTAATCAAAGTCTACATCTCCTGCCGATTCTAAGGCACGGGCCTCTCCGGTATCAATACAGTGAAATAAAGTACCCTGATAGGTAACCTGCTTACTATCCGAAGAAAAAGAGAGTTTTGCGAACGAAACGTTGTGCGACAAACTTAGCAACACACCATTCTTACCCGTTTTCTCTACCGATAGCCACCTCTCTTTTATACCCTTGCGCAGTTTATATTCTTTCCAATAAAAGGTACCCTGCTTATGCTTTACAAAGCCTGCTATGTAGTATTCTTCTCCTTTTATTTTCAGTTTCTGACCTACCGACAAGGAGCTCCAATAGGCAAAATCTTGTTCTGCCGGATTAATTATTTTCTCCACACTCTTGGTTTATTTAATGAAATCCTCATTACCTCTTTCTATTGCCTGAATATGTGTTCTTTCCGGCAAATAATAATCGCATAACCTATCCACAATCATTCTTGTATTGGCATTTCCACAAGTGAAAACATCTAAAAAGATGGATTGATATTCCGGATAAGTATGTATGGATATATGAGACTCGGCAAGCAAGGTAAAGGCTGTATATCCTCCATTGTCAAAAGCTGCATAATCATACTTCAGCAGGGTAACACCTGCCTCCTTACAGCATTTCTCCAAATAAGATTTAAGGTCAGATTCAGAGCCGATTATATGAGATACCCCATACAATTCGGCTAATATATGACTTCCTTTAAATTGATGGTTCATTGTTGGCTAACTGTTGCTCTTTGCGATCGGATTTAAACAGATAACAAGCAATCACTATTTCTATTATCGGCAAAGCAATACCCAGTAAAAGCATCAACCACACATTGAGTTTAAAGCTTCCAAACAGATTATTTACATGTTTCTCCAACACTGTATTTAATATTCCGCTATCAACGACTTTGGCTACCTCAATATCAAAAAACTCATTCGTAGCTTCTTCATTCATGAGCAGAACGTTTTTGCCTACTTGCTTCTTAACTTCAGTAACTACGTACTTACGAAGAACGTCCGTTTCGGCCAAAATAGATGTTATATAAGAAGCAAAGGCATTGCCAACACCTGCTTCCTTAGTAGAGTTCAATTCTGATATTCCTACACTTTTCAACAACACACCGGATGCTTTCTGAACACCACCAACAGCCTCATCAAGAAGTTCGTGCCCGGTTGATTGAAGTTTTTCTTCGCTTATAATCTTTATGACTTCTGCTTTCAAATACTTATTAAACAGTTCGTTGGTTTCTCCCAGATATTTAGGTATATTCTGTACTATTTGCTTTTCGCAATTGTGCAGAGCTGCCCATTGCGTAGCACAAAAACCGATATAAAGAGGAAAGAATATCAGGTAGCAGTAAGCAAGTACTTTTAGTGTCCAGTGTCTTCGGGGTATCAGTATCTTTTTACGAAAATAAATCATCAAACCAATGGTTACCAAAAAGCCTATAACACCTCCTATAATACCCCACATAAATATAGAGAAGGGATTGATATACTCACACAGAATTTCCCAGTACTGAAGGATTTCGGAACTAAAAAAAGTTTTCATGTATCTTATCTTAATTGTTTGTTCAAGGCACAAACTTAAATAAAAATACTCGGTTTATAAATGGGTTGAATAAAAAAATAATGATGAATAGTTCGAAAAGGAGGAGATTTCACCACAGATTAACACAGATTCTCACAGATTAAATTATTCCACTACAAGACCAAAAATGATAAAATTTTTAGTTAATAATCTGTGAGAATCTGTGTTAATCTGTGGTGAATCAACCCATAATACTTGATAATTTCCCTCAAAGAACTATCTTATTAGAGGCTATCTTTTTGATTTGAGATAGCCTCTTTTAGAATAAAACACTCCCTTTATTTTTTCCTCAATCCACCAGCACAAAGTCCAGTTGCTTCTTTTCCAGATTAGCCCGGGCTACCTTCACTGTAATCGCATCTCCCAAGCTATATGTATGGTTCGTTTTTCGTCCGCGGAGGCAATAATTCTTTTCGTCGAACTCATAATAATCATCATCAAGGTCACGCATGGGTACCATGCCTTCGCACTTGTTGTCATTCAGTTCTACATAAATACCCCATTCGGTTACACCCGAGATAACTCCGTCGAATACCTGCCCTATTTTGTCCATCATAAACTCTACCTGTTTGTATTTGATAGAAGCTCTTTCTGCATTGGCAGCTATTTGCTCCATATTCGAACAGTGATCGCAAATATCTTCGTATTTGTTTTCGGAAACGGTTCGCCCACCATCTGCATACTTCGTAACCAAACGATGTACCATCATATCGGGATAGCGACGAATGGGAGACGTAAAGTGCGTATAATATTCAAAAGCCAATCCGTAATGACCAATGTTATGCACCGAATAACGGGCTTTCTGCATGGCACGAATGGAAACGGTTTCTACCAGGTTCTCTTCCTTCTTTCCATGCACATCATCTAACAGGCGATTGATAGATTTAGACACTTCTGTTTTCGAACCACCTGTACGTATTTTATATCCGAAACGGGCAATGAATTGAGAAAGGTTCTCTAATTTCTCCGGATCGGGTAAATCATGAATACGGTAAGGCAATACTTTGGCTTTCTTACCTTTAGGGGCTTTGCCTATCTTCTCGGCAACAGTTCTATTGGCAAGCAACATAAATTCTTCAATCAGTTTATTGGCGTCTTTAGATTCTTTGAAGTAAACGCTGATAGGTTTACCTTTTTCATCTATCTCGAATCTGACTTCATAACGATCGAAGTTAATGGCTCCACTGGCAAAACGCTTTTCGCGAATGGCTTTAGCCATGGTGTCGAGCATCAATATCTCTTCTTTGTAGTCGCCTTCTTTGGTTTCAATAATTTGTTGGGCCTCTTCGTAGGTAAAACGTCGGTCGGAGTTAATAACTGTATGTACAATACGTGATTGCTTCACTTCTCCTTTCTCCGTGATATCAAAAACTACAGAGAAGGTTAACTTTTCTTCATTAGGACGAAGCGAACAGATATAGTTCGATAAACGTTCGGGAAGCATAGGGATAGTTCGATCTACCAGATAAACGGAAGTAGCTCGCTTCTCTCCTTCTTTGTCGATGATTCCTCCTTCTTTTACATAGTGAGTAACATCGGCAATGTGTACGCCTACTTCCCACAAGCCGTCTTTCAGTTTGCGAATAGAAAGGGCATCGTCAAAGTCTTTGGCATCTTTCGGGTCGATGGTGAAGGTTGTTACTTTGCGGAAGTCTTCGCGCCTGGCTATTTCTTCTTCTGATATTTCGGCAGGGATTTTATCCGCAGCCTTCTCTACAGATTTGGGATATACGTATGGTAAACCAAATTCGGCTAAGATGGCATGCATTTCGGTGGTGTTATCTCCTGCTTTGCCTAAAATATCAATAATCTGCCCAATAGGGTTTTTGGCTTTATCGGGCCACTCTACCACCTTTACAATGGCTTTATCACCAGTTTTTCCGCCTTTAAGTTTATCTTTGGGAATAAAGATATCATTGGCCAGCGTACGGTTTTCTGTTACAAGAAATGCATACGATTTGGATACTTCCAGCGTACCTACAAAGGTATCGTTGGCACGCTCCAGAATCTCTACCACTTCTGCTTCTTTTTCTTTATTCTTACGCTTGGCCAAACAAACAACACGAACTTTATCATTATTCATGGCGTGAGCCGAATTGCGCTCTGCAATAAATATAGGCTCTCCTCCATCATCGGGGATAAATGAATTCTTTCCATTGCTCTTACGATGGAAAATACCTGTCAGTTCTTTCCCCTGGTTGTGCAAACGGAATTTGCCTTTTTCTACTTCAACAATATAATCATCTGCCAAAAGCTCGTGCAGAATGTCTACACAGAGCATCTTTAACGGGTGAGTAGTCAGCCTTAATTCCGAAAATATATACTTCAAAGTGAATGTTTCAGTAGGCTTGGCATGGAAAAAGTTTAATACTATTTCTGCCAATTCTTTCTTCTTCATTCTCTTACCTGCTTTCTTTCCACCTTTTTTTCCCATAATCAATAAAATTTTAGTCTTACAAAGAAAACAAATAAATCAATTTATATCCTATATTTGCATATTAATCTTTATCATTTTAGAATGGCGATGAGCATTTTAATTACAGGTGCGAGTGGATTTATTGGTAGTTTTCTGGTACAAGAAGCACTGAAACGCAAGTTAGGTGTCTGGGCAGGGATTCGATCTACAAGTAGTAAGAAATACTTGCGCGAACGTAAAATTCACTTTCTGGAATTAGATTTCGCTCACCCAAACGAGCTTCGTGCCCAACTTGCGGGACATAAAGGAACCTACAATAAATTCGATTATATCATTCATTGTGCAGGATTAACCAAAACTACCAACCCCAAAGAATTTGATAAAGTAAACTATCTGCAAACCAAATATTTTGTAGACACGCTACGCGAACTCAACATGGTTCCAAAGCAGTTTATTTATATCAGTACATTAAGCGTTTTTGGTGCTATTCACGAAAAGGATAATCAACCCATTTGCGAACAAGATACCCCCGAGCCTAATACGGGTTACGGATTAAGTAAACTCAAAGCCGAACTTTATATACAAAGTATTCCAGGGTTCCCTTATGTAATCTTCCGTCCTACAGGAGTATATGGTCCGCGCGAAGAAGATTATTTTATGCTTGCCAAGTCTATTCGTAATCATATTGATTTCTCGGCCGGATTTAAACGACAGGATTTAACCTTCGTATATGTAAAGGATATAGTAAATGCTGTATTCCTGAGTATTGAAAAAGGAGTGTCGCGAAGGGCCTATTTCCTTTCCGATGGAAATGTGTATAATAGCCGTGATTTTTCCTGTTTAATAAAAAAAGAATTAGGCAATCCATTTGTTATTCATATAAAGTGTCCTTTATTTCTTTTGAAAACTGTATCTTTGCTCCTCGGTTTTTTTGCGTCCGTTTCAGGCAAACCAAGTACACTGAATGCGGATAAATATATTATTATGAAGCAAAGGAATTGGAGATGCGACATAACCCCTACTATCAAAGAATTAGGTTATAAACCAATGTACGATTTGAAAGCAGGTGTTGAAGAAACAATCAACTGGTATAAAAAAGAAGGATGGCTTTAAATTTATTCAAAAGAGTAGAATCGCGAAAAGGACTATTTGCTGTAGAAAAGATTTCGCTGATCTACAATCTGTTAACTACTATACTTATTCTGTTCTTATTTCAAAGAATGGATCATCCGGTGCAAATGCTTGTTGATAGAGCAGCCATCGCTTGTATGACTTTTCTTTTGATGTATGTTTATCGTCTGGCTCCTTGCAAATTCTCGGCTTTTGTACGCATAGCTATTCAAATGAGTCTGCTCTCTTATTGGTATCCCGATACGTTTGAGTTTAACAGAGTACTCCCAAATCTGGATCATGCATTTGCTTCGGCCGAGCAATGGTTATTCGGATGCCAGCCTGCTATAATGTTCTCTCATCACTTACCACAGATGTGGGTGAGTGAGCCGCTGAATATGGGATACTTCTTTTATTACCCAATGATGGCCATTGTGGCTATTTACTACTTTATTCATCGATATGATCTCTTCGAAAAGCTCTCTTTTGTATTGGTGGGATGCTTTTTTATATATTACTTCATCTACATATTCGTTCCCTGTGCAGGACCTCAATTCTACTTTCCTGTGATTGGAGAAGAAAATGTAGCCCAAGGAATCTTTCCTGCCATCGGCGATTATTTCGACCATAACAGTGAAGTACTCCTTGCCCCCGAATACGACCGAGGCTTCTTTTATAACCTGGTAAAAACGTCTCAACAAGTAGGCGAACGTCCTACGGCTGCTTTCCCAAGCTCTCATGTAGGTATTTCTACCATTCTGATGATTATGGCTTGGCGTGCCAGTCGTAAGCTGTTTATCGGGTTAATGCCTTTCTATCTGCTGCTTTGCATGGCCACTGTTTATATACAGGCGCATTACCTGATAGACTCCATTGCAGGATTCCTATCGGCCTTTGCACTCTATATATTGGTGACTAAAATGTTTAAGAAGTGGTTTGCAGTTCCGATGTTTAAGCAACCTGTTCAATAAGATACACTTACGGATATTCCTTCTTTGGTCAGTAAATCTGCTATCCTGTCGAGTTCTTCGCGAGTGGCCTTCTGTAGATTTTGATTGGGAGTTTCCCTCTCTATCGTATAAATCATTACCTGACGGGGAGCTATTTCTTTGATGGTTTCTATCCAGGGAAGCACATATTTATCGGAAGTATTATCCACATCCATATTATCATGCTTTCCTTTCAGAAACATGGTCTGAATCACACAGTTGCCCTTAAAGGCTTTCATACATTCAATGACCTTTTCCAAAGAGTAACATGCCACCGGCCTGTCTACCAAACGGATGTAGCCTTCATCAATGGTATCCAGTTTGAGTATGTTATTATCTACTTTATTTAAAGCCTCAAAAACCTTTGGCTTACAAATATGGGCAGCATTGCTCAATACGCTGACTTTGGCTTTGGGGCAATATATATTGCGTAGTGCCAACGTATCGTCTATTATTTCGGCAAAATGAGGATGTATGGTAGGCTCCCCGTTACCGGCAAAGGTAATAACGTCGGGCACAGGACCGTTGATTTGCATATCCTTCAACTTAGTTTCCAAAGCATGGTATACTTCTTCGCGAGTAGGAAGCGGTGTTTTGGTTTTAAAGTCTTTATTGTATCCGCATTCGCAGTAGATGCAATCGAAGGAACACAGCTTGCCATTGGCAGGAAGCAGGTTAACACCCAATGAAACTCCCAAACGACGGGAATGTACGGGACCAAAAATTGGTGCAGGAAATAGTATGGTTGACATTGTTTTTAAATTCTATCCTTTTTTATTCTAAGTAGGTATTCAAAATTAATTTATAAAATACCCCCTCCGCCCTTTGGGCACCTCCCCCTTGCAGGGGAGGAGTCGATGCCGCAGGAATTCCTCCCCTGCAAGGGGGAGGTGC
>NZ_QVMK01000001.1 GCF_010500995.1 Bacteroides sp. 224
GTATCCATAGCTATTATTGTTGGTGAACCTAACAAAGGTAGCTATAACCCACAATTTACATTACCTTTGGCGACGAGTTTTTGTCATGGGTGTTTCATACGTTAATGTTCGGCTAAATTAGAGTTTTTGCCTATTCTGCTAAATAGACAGATGTACATAAAGATAGATTTTTGTGTAAATATGCTCTTTCCATCGCTGTTTTGTACAATAATACATTTGTTTGATACAGAATTACTAAGAATATCTGCAACTGCCTCTTTCATCTTTTTAAGTATCGGTTTATCTTTGTTACGTAATGCAACTGCTGTTGATTTTATCTAAATATTCAATAAAATAGATCATGAGAAAATACATCTTGCTCTTCTTTTTTGTGGTTGGCTGTGCTGCTAATGTAGCTGCCCAATCCACCGCTTATCTTTTTTCTTACTTTACAGGCAATAGTACCGATGGCTTGCATCTGGCATATAGTTATGACGGACTCACCTGGAAAGCATTGAATGACAATAAATCTTTCCTGACTCCCACAGTTGGAAAGGATAAGCTGATGCGCGACCCAAGTATCTGTCAGGCTCCCGATGGTACTTTCCACATGGTATGGACATCAAGTTGGACAGACCGTATCATAGGTTATGCTTCATCCAAAGATCTGATTCACTGGTCGGAACAGAAAGCCATTCCTGTTATGATGCACGAACCGACTGCTCATAACTGTTGGGCACCGGAGTTATTCTATGATAAACCTTCTAAAACTTATTATATCTTCTGGGCAACGACCATTCCCGGCAGACATAAAGAAGTGCCTACCAGCGAGAGCGAAAAGGGGCTGAACCATCGTATGTATTATGTAACTACCAAAGACTTTAATACATTCTCCAAAACCAAAATGTTCTTTAATCCGGACTTTAGTGTGATTGATGCCGCTATTGTTAAAGATAAAAACGGAGAGCTGATAATGGTGGTGAAGAACGAAAACTCCAATCCTCCCGAAAAGAATCTGAGGGTGACCAAAACCAAGAAAATCAAGAAAGGATTTCCCATCGAAGTATCGGCACCAATCACCGGTAGTTATTGGGCAGAAGGCCCCGCTCCTTTGTTGGTAGGCGATTACATCTATGTGTATTTTGATAAATACCGCGAGAAAAAGTA
The DNA here is from genome assembly GCF_010500995.1 of Bacteroides sp. 224. Classification (GTDB taxonomy): domain Bacteria; phylum Bacteroidota; class Bacteroidia; order Bacteroidales; family Bacteroidaceae; genus Bacteroides. The sequence continues at coordinate 1,147 of NZ_QVMK01000001.1, forward strand.
TGGTGCAGTACGTACGAAGGATAGAATAAATTGGGAGGATGTGTCCGATCAGGTGTCCTTTCCACGGGGCACAAGGCATGGAACGGCTTTCCCGGTAGATAGGAGAGTGGTGGATGAGTTGTTGAAATAGAAAGAAGAGGTGTTAAAAGTCCCAATTAATGATAAAATACGATTTGAACACAGAGACACAAAGGCACAGAGTCTCTCATTTTTAGTGAGTTAAATTCTCTGTGCCTTTGTGTCTCTGTGTTCAAATCATAAATAATATCATTTTGACACTTTCTTCTTTTTACCTAAAATCAAACCATATATCCATGTGTACTCCTTCATCGCCTTTCTTAATACGAATGTTAGAAGGCTGGCTTTTAGGCCCCTGCTGAGAGATAGGCTTGAAGCAACGTATCCCCGGAATCTCGTATAAGAAGGAGATATCACCTTCCGGAAACTTGGGATTTGCCGACCAATCCGTATAATTATCTTTGGGCTCTTCGGGAGTAAATACTCTTAAGTATACACCATCGCTTGCACTGTAAAAAGATAAAGGAGATTCAGTTGTATGAAGCGTACTCCAATACATATTACCATGATAACCTTTGAATTCCGGGTAAACCAGATTCTCGAAGTCCGCTCCGGTGATGGTGTTATTGTACTCTTTATCCCACACACCGAAGTTAGCACCGCGGAGACGATTCTTCCAAACTCTATAAGGACCACGACCTAACCAACTCATGCTTTTCACCTTTTCTTCGGGGTAGGAGAAGGTAAATCCGAAGTTGGTGATGTTATCTTCGAATACAGCCTCGTCGAATCCTGTTCCGCGACCAGATTTATTGAGCGTAACGGCATACATTTGCAGCAAGCCCGCGGGAGTCATCGTCCAACGAATGGAATCAACACCACCGTGGTAGTAAGCTGTGAAAACGGCATTGTCTCCTTCTTGCCGGAACTGTACATTTTTGATGCGTGCTTTCATTCCTACGGGGATAGGCCCATTGGCAATAGATACAATGCCACTTTGATTATTTACCTGCGTAATCAGTCCATCAGTAGTATTAAAAGTAACAGTAATTTCACCGGAGGAAAGCATTACATGGTTTCCTTCTTGTTTTACTGATGCTTTACCGGACTGAGGGATGCCTGCCAATTGTTGTTGAGTGTACTCTTTGGCATAATGAATAGGCCATGTCCAAGTGCAGATTTCCTTGTTGTGCCGATCTCTTGCTTTAATTTCTAATATATCTCCTTCAAAGAAATTGGCAGGAACTTGCATACGTGCTTTGCCCGATTCCCGCGGATCGATGGCAGGAAGAGTGACTGCACCGGATGCAATGACTTTCTGTTGTTCCTTCTTCAATGGAGATGGTGCCGTAAGTACCCGATACTCCATTTGACAGGTATTCAGATTAGAAAACAGATAATCGTTGCGCACAATGAATTCTCCTTTAAAAGAAGGCGTGATAAATAGATTCTCGAACTGAATAGGTGCCCAGACATTGCGAACAGTATAATAGCTACCTTCTTTCTGGCGATGAGGCCCCAGAATGCCATCTGTTCCGTTGGAACCGTCCGAATCGAGAATACCGCCTTTATCAGTGCGCTTTACGGCATTATCGGAGAAATCCCACATAAATCCGCCGGCAAACAGAGGATGCGAAGTATAGTTTGCCCAGAAATCTTCCAAACCTGCTCCATGTCCCTGATCGTACATTCCGTGTTGGAATTCGGTGGGCATAAATACTTTATAGCCGTTTACAAATCTTCCTACACCTGTCAGGAAAGTAGGGTAGTGGTGTGTATCCAGATTGTTGAAGTCTGCCCATGCATGAATGACGTGACGCTTCTGAGGATCGTATTTGGCATAAAACGGATCTAATTCGTAGTTGAATCCACCTTCGTTACCGCTGCTCCACAGAATGAGCGAAGGGTGGTTGACATCTCTCGTCACCAATTCTTTCAGCAATTTAGAGCCTACTTGGGTATTGTATGCGTTTTGCCATCCTGCCAGTTCGGATACTACAAAGATTCCCAGCGAGTCGCATACCTCCATAAAATGCTTATCGGGAGCATAATGAAAGCGGACTGCATTCATATTCATTTCTTTAATCAACTGACCATCCATGATACTGATTTCCTTGTTGGTGGTACGTCCTCCGTCCGGATGGAAAGAGTGACGATTAATACCTTTCAGCACTACTTTCGTGCCATTAACATAAATACCATCTTTCGGACGGAATTCGAGGGTGCGGAAGCCGATTCTTTCCTGATGAATGTGTACAACTTGGTTGTTCTTGTTGGTTAACTCTAATTTCAGTGTATACAGGTGAGGTGTTTCTGTATTCCATGCTTCAATCTCATTCCATTGAAAACGAACCGAATGGTTGGTACCTGCTTTCAGAGAAGCAGATTGCTGCTTATCATCTGCCGACTGTTTTGTCATAGAACTAACCGGAGATAGTGTAGCATTTATCTTATACCCTTCTTCAAGAATGGTTGTGAAAATATCGGCATACAAAGAACCGTCTGCTTTGGCATCTACAGCAATGCGTTCAATGTTCATTGCTGGTTTCGCTTCCAGATATACCGGGCGATAGATTCCTCCGAATATCCACCAGTCTGCTTTCCGTTCGGCAGCATTGACCGACTTATCCGAGGATTCTTTGCTTACTTTTACTTCCAGTTCGTTCTTTCCCGGTTTAATTTTATCGGTGATGTTGTAGGCGAAACGGTTAAAACCTCCCTGATGAATGGCTCCGGCAGATACTCCGTTGATCAGTACTTCGGTATCGGTCATTACCCCTTCGAAGATAATGTCAATTTGTTTACCTGCCCATGAAGCAGGAACTTTGAACGTGGTTTTGTAAATGCCCGTTTCTGTGGGTGGCTTTTTAATTGTTTTGTTTGTATACCATCTGCCGTAGCAATATTCGCCAAAGCCTTGTAATTCCCATTGGGAGGGTACTTCGATTTTAGTCCATTTCCCACTGTTCATGCCTTCGTTGCAATAGAACTTCCAGGTTTTGGTATCGCCTAAACCTTTTCCGGAGAGGTAAAGGGTTTCGGTAACCTGACCAATCAGGGCTATGGGGCATAGTATGCAAAAGATTAAAAATAGCTTTCTCATAAGTGTGTTATCATTATTATAGTAGAAAAAAGAACCTTCGTTTCATAGGAAAGAAAGGTTCTTTATAAATACCTACTGATTTAAGAATGAAAAGTTAATTCAATTTATACATCTCGGTTCCGGCCAGTAAGAAACAACCTATTCCGTAATCCTCGAAGTCGGGAATACTTTTGTAAGTCACAGGTTGCCCGTCTTTAGGCTCTTTGCCGGTACCTTGTACATAACCTAAAAAACCATTTTTGTGTACTGCTTCTGTTGCCATTGCATTCCAAGCCTTTATAATAACCGGGAGATATTCTTTTCGGTCGAGGATGCCTTGGCGTATGCCCCAAGCCATACCATATACAAATAAGGAAGTTCCCGAAGTTTCTTTACCTCCAAAATGAGTTGAATCGTGAAGACTTACATTCCAGAAACCATCTTCGCGTTGGCATTTCTTGAGTGCTTTGCTCATGGTAATGAAGTCGTTGATATAATCGGTACGATGCTTCTCGTCGGAAGGAATCTCATCTAATACACGTACATAAGCAGCATATACCCAACCGTTTCCTCTTGACCAGTAACAATCTTCGCCGTTAGGCTCAGTGTAAGGAGGGCAGAAGTCGGCATCTCTCCACCACAAGCCATCTTTGGCATTCCATAAGCCTTTGCCGCCGTGTGTATTGCGCGAGTAGGCGTACATATCCCACATTTTATCGTAATACTTCTGTTCTCCCGTCATCTTTCCGAGTTTGGCAAAGATAGGCATAGCCATCTGTATGGCATCAATCCATGTCCAATCGTTTACCTGAGGAGTATTTACCACCATATCGATAGATGCTTTGATGTTGCGAATCATTTCGGGCGAGGTAGGACAGATGCGATATAAGTCGATGTAGGTTTGTCCGCAGCAATGATCATCGGCATTGCGTGTAGTATTGCCATTGCGCATACCCCATTTGTGGAAAGTGGCCCAATCGTAGGCATATTTGTAATACTCTTCTTTGGGATAGATGGCATATAAGGCCATTAATCCTTCGTAATAAACGCCGCGGGTCCAGATGTTGCTGGGGCGGAACTTGTTTACATACGTGGGCTGAGCATAATCGGCATACTTCTTCATGAAGTAGTTATTTACCAATGTAGTTGTTTTTAATATCTCTTCTCGGGCGGGCAACTCTTGAGTTGTTGCTTTCCCACAGAGGAATGAAGAAAGAATAAATAACGAAAAAATAAAAGTTCTCATGATATTAGAGCTTATAACTTAATAATGCTTCAAAGGTATAATTCTTAGTTTGTTTGCTACTTGTAATATAATACAGAATCCTTTAATATTATTCATCTGAATAGATTTAATTGATTTTTCCGGTATATCTGTACGGATTTCCATCAGCATCAACCCCTTCAATCGAAATTTGTTGTTTGGTCGAATTATCGGAGGTGTAATACTCAATTTGCGCCTTTCCATCGGCGTCGAAAGATAAAGATGGATTCCAATAAAGGGTGGTGCGAATATCAGAGCGGGAGCTTTTCTTCTTTTCCGGAGTATCGTATACCGGATGATAGAATTCTTTGTAGATACTGTAGCCGAGTGGGGTGTAGTATATCATTCCTTTATTACGATTATTATCGAGCTGGCTGGCACCTTTTTTAAGTTCGATGACAATGGCTCCATCAGGACCACCGGTTCCCAGTGCCATGGCACTCAGCCCTTTAATAACATCCAAACGCTCAATGTCGTTTACATGGAAAGTGTTTAATACTTCCAAATCATCATAAGGTACATCATTTAGTATTATTTTAGGATTACCTTGTCCGCTACGGATACGAATGCTTTCTCCTTCTATTGCTGTTACTCCGGATACCCGATTAAGTATTTCGTAAACAGAGTGTAGGCTTTGTTCTTCAATGTCTTTGGCAGTGAATGTCTTGTCTGTCAGTGTGTTGATGACTGCATGTTCCTTATCGCTTTGTTTGAGATCTCCTTTTACTTCTATTTCCTTTAAATTTACTACACGTATGCCACCTTCTGCAAAATAGCGGTTTCGGGAGTTGATAAGATAATCATTCGATAGCTGCAAAGGCTCTGTGGGATAAACAAACTTATTGAAGGGCAACGCATATTCAGTAGAATCTATCAGGATATCGACAGATGCCCGCCCTTTGGCTGTACGTGCCTGAATTAAGAAACGGGTATTTTCGGGGCAGTTCAGGTCATGAAGCACAAACTCTCCTTTATCATTTGTTTCGGCTGTTTGGTACACAAAACCTCTGAGGGTGAAAGCAGTCATTGTTCCCTTGCGCACATTTCCGTTGAAAAATCCTTTGACTCTTCCGCTTATGCTCTGCCCTTTTTCGAGGTAGTGTTGTGTGTTAATCAGAGGTTCTCCCGATAGTTTTTTTGTTTCGAACCGGCTCCATCCGTGGGTGAGCATAACCATGTCCAAGAGTCTGGATTTCATTCTTTTATTGCCACAGAAGTAATAACCCGGGTTTTCGATATGCCCTTTGAGATCCGATGTAAGTAATAAATTGGCTAATATATGATCTCCCAATGAATCAATAGGGACACTTTGTGCATCGGTGATGCTTACCGAAAAATCGCCAGCCAATGGCTGGCTGTTCTTATCGATGGCTGTAACCCAAACGGTTACCTTTTTGCGTTTGTTGTATTGTGGCTTATCGGTTTGTATGTTCCACAGTGCTTTTTCGTTATGCTGAACAAAGCAAAGGCGTTCGCTGATTGGAAGATTCTTTTCATTAACGAGTAGTAGATGAAGAATCCCTTCGTCCGGGAGGTTATTGGCGATAATACCGTTGGTCGATTCCGGAGTAATCTCTCTGAATATACGTAATCTTCCTCGGGTATGCCCTATTAAATACAATTTCTCGGGTAGGGGAGTGCTGCTTGTTTTGTTTATGGTATAGGCTATACCTCTTCTGGATTGGTTGATGGAAATCGTAAAACCCTCTTTCTTAACCTCCGGTAGTGGAAATATCTTTTGCACTCCATCAGTGGAAGTTACCTTTGCGTAATACTTTTGATTGGCAGATAGGAAAAGCCCCATCGTTCCCATGCCGTCATATTCGGTCTGAAAGTGAGCAATTGTATCTCCCTGCTCCGTATAGACAGCTCCCTGAACTTCTTTGGAATATCCATTGGCTCCCTGAGCTTTAAATGCAACTGTTTGCAGAAGACTGTCGAGCAGTTCTCCTCCTTCCGGGAAGAAAGATACATGGTAATCTGTGGAAAGGTTGGGGATGTAAAAGTTCCGTTCGTATTTATAAGTAGGATCGTTAAATAGAACATTTACCCTTAGCTTATGATAATCTGCTTGAAGATTGGGAAGTGGAAACTGTATGATACCTTCCTCATTGGTCGTTGCTTTTCCTTTAGAAAGGATATTATTACCATCTAACACCTTATAAAGAATCTTTATATTAACAAAATTCTGAGTGTTTCCTTCCATAAACTTCACTCTTGCTATGTATTTGCCATTATCTTCCTGCTGATAATCAATAGAGGAAGTAATGCTTACGTCGATAGGGTTGCCAATCCGGATATTGCGGGAATATAGAAAGTCTTTGTCTGCATTCAGCATCCAGTTGGAGTATCCCCTTAAATAATAGTTGCCTTCCTGAAGCTCTGCCGGGAGCGAGAAGTTACCTACAAACCCGATAGAATCGCGACGAATCTTCTTCCGGTAGATGATTGAATCTTTCTGGTCGAGCAATTCGGTGATGATAAAGTTGCTTTGTGCATTGCTCTTATGAGTGATGGCATTTTGTAGATATCCTTTAAAGTGAATGTTATCTCCTGCTGTATAAAAGGGCTTATCTAAGTGCAGATATAGTTTCTCTTGTGGGGTACTTTGTAAGATACGGAAGTAGTTTATAATGGAATCTTGTGTGGCATTGGTTATTTGAGCCATCGAAGTTAAGCTGCCTCCGCAACAGAGTACAAGCAGGCAAATTCTGATTGCAAAGTGAAGACTTGTTTGTATGTGCATAGTTGTTTTATAGAATGATTAGCATATCACAAATATAATAAACGTATTTCCTTAGAAGCCTGTAAATACATACGGAACTTCTGTAAATATATACATGGTAGTGTTTTATTTAGCGATGGATTATCATACAAAAGCATATAAAATCATTCATTGCACCCGATTCCATCTACCTGTACAATATTCTATTGTTAGAAGTGTTTCCATTCCTTAATTTTGTGATAGATTAATTAAATGCTAATATTATAGATGCTATGATGAAACATGTATTTTACTTCAAAGAGAACTATTTTACGATTCGAGAAAAGCTATTGAGAACGAATAGTATGATACTTTAAAATTAATAAATATGAAAAATGTAATGAATGCACAACGATTGCTTTGGGTGTTGCTTTTTCCATTTTTACTATTATCCTGCGGTGATGATGAAATGGACAAGCATTATGAAAAGCCCGAATGGTTGAAGGGTACAGCCTGGGAGATTCTTTCTGAAGAATATGGAGGGAAATACTCTCTCTTTTTGGAAGCTGCAGAACTGTCTGGTTATCGCCCGATATTGGATGGTAAAAGCTTAGTAACTGTAATGGCACCGGATAATGATGCTTTTAGTGCTTATATGCAGGAAAATGGCTACTCTGCTGTAAAAGATATGCAGACAGATGAACTGAAGAAACTGATTGGCTATCATTTGGTTTACTATTCGTATAGTAAAACAGACCTTGAGAATTTCCGTCCGCAAGATAATGCTTTAGGCACAGATGATGAAGATGACCTAACATCTTTGCAGCCTGGGATGTATTACAAGTTTCGGACACACAGTACGAGTCCTGTTACAAAAGAAGTAGATCCGGCAACAAATAAAGCTGTGACAGTGTATCACCTTGAGCGTTTTCTTCCTGTATTCTCTCATAATATTTTTAAATCTAAGGGCATTGATGCAAAGAAGAATTATGAATATTTTTATCCGGGTGCAACTTGGGGTGGTGATGCCGGCTTTAATGTGTCCAATGCAAGTGTGAAAGAATATCAGATCATTGCAAACAATGGATATATATATAATATAGATAAGGTGTTGGAGCCATTGGAAACTATCTATGATATAATGAAAAAGAAGAATGAATACTCAGACTTCCTTGATTTCTATACTCAATATAGTTCCTATACTTACGACAAGGATTTATCGGTAGATTATGGAGCATCTGTAGGAACAGATAGTCTTTTCCTTCATAGGCATGATGTGAACGGACTTCCGAATATTGCGTTGGAATGGCCAGTTACGAATCCTCGTTTATATGCAACATTGGCATCTACTGCCTATAGTGTGTTTGCACCATCAAACCAAGCGCTGAATACATTCTTTAATAAATATTGGAAAACTAAGGGGTATTCATCCTTATCAAATTTGGACCCTTTAATTGTAAGAGTGTTACTTATTCAGTCGGTATATGGAGGTTCTATTGTTTTTCCGGATGAAGTAAACACTATAACCAATGAATTGGGAGGTGGTTATGATTTTGATCCATATACTGTAAAAGATAAGAATATCTGTGTAAATGGTAGTTTTTATGGACTAAGTGAGTTGAAAATGCCTTCTATGTTTCAAACAGTAATGGGACCTTCTTTCCTGGATAAAGATTATCTCTTATCATTATATGCACTTTATAATGCAGGTTTGGTAACTACTTATGGCTCTAATGCGGCTCAATATACTATGTTGATAACTGATAATAACAGTTATGAAACCAGTGATATGCGTTTGATACCGGATGACAATAAGAATAATATGTTGGCTACTACCGGAGACGATGGAGATGTAGCAGTTACTACTGCGGTAGCTCGAAGAATGGTTAACGGACATACTGTAAGTCAGCTGGTTGATATTGAATCTAAAGATTGGGCAATCTATCCAACTCAAGAGTCATCTACTTATTGGTTTGTAAGAAACGGTAAACTGACTACGAACTATGCTTTCAATAATATATTAGGGCAAGATCCTTCTACTCTTTCGGATTATTTCCTTGAGGTAAAGGAAATTAAGAATGATGCTGGTAATAATTGGAGCAACGGTAAAGTATATGCGTATGAATCTTCAAGTTTCGGGGTCTTCAATTTTGAATTAGGGTCTGACTTTAAGACTTTGTTAACAACAACCGGAGAAACAAGATATCCTTTCTTTGTTTTTGCTCAATTGTTGAGAAAAGCAAAAGTGTTTGTTCCATATAATGATGGATATGCATGGAATGTTAACTTATCGGGTCCTCGTATAGTAGCTTTTATTCCTTCAAATGAAGTTTTAAAAGAGGCTTTGGAAAGTGGAAAGATTCCTGGTATAGAAGGTGGCTCTGTTGATTTAACTCAAGATTCACCCACAGTAGAAGGTACTGTTACCAATATGAGAGAATTAGGAGAATACTTGATGAATTATATATTTAGTTCAGCATATACTCCCGCAGTAGCAAGTGTTCCTTATCCGGGTTCTCCAGATTGGGTAACAGGCGAATATCGTAACAGTAACAACATACTTATGGAATATAAGAGCACTGGTTCTTCTTTATCTATCGGTTTGAAGGGAGGAAATCAGTGTAATGTAGTATCTACTTATGAAAATTTCCCATTTACTTTTAGTGATGGTGCATTCCATATTATCGACGCTGTTTTTAATTAACTGAATATCTGAAATTATGAATTTGACAAATAAAGTCTTTTATGTATTGGTGGTTATCTTCCTGTCTTGTTCAGTAGATATGGTAGGTCAATCACGGAAGGTTATATCCGGTACGGTTACCGAGATGTTCGGGAAAACCGCGGAGCCATTGATTGGAGTGAATGTGAATATTGTTAATAATCAAAATCGTTCATTGGGTGGAGGAATAACCAATGTGAATGGTCAGTATAATGTAGTGGTCCCGGATGACGGAAAGGAATTGACGCTTGTTTATTCTTATATTGGTATGAAAACCAAACGTATTAAATATACCGGGCAAGCAACTTTAGATGTTACTTTGGAATCGGAAGCGCATAGCATTGAAACTGTAGAAGTTACCGGTCGTCGAATTGTTCGTAATGATCTGGGTATTACAGAGAAGGAAATGGTATCTGCTACTCAGAAGGTAAATATGGAAGAACTGATTGCAGCAGCACCGGTGGTATCCATAGAAGAAGCACTTCAAGGACAATTAGGAGGGGTGGATATCGTTTTGAGTGGTGACCCGGGTAGCCGTAGTGCTATCAGAATTCGTGGTACCAGTACCTTGAATGCATCTGCTGAACCTTTGATTGTTATTGACGGAGTACCTTATCCGCAGGAAATCAGCAGCGATTTTGACTTTGCAACAGCTACCGAAGAAGACCTGGGAGCTCTTTTAAATATCTCACCAAATGATATTGCTACTATCGAAGTATTAAAAGATGCTTCGGCTACTGCTATTTGGGGAACACAAGGTGCTAATGGGGTTTTGATGATTAAAACAAAGCAAGGAACTGTAGGTAAAACCCGCTTCTCTTTTTCTTCTAAATGGACACTAAAGGAGGAACCTAACACAATTCCGATGTTGAATGGTAAAGAATATACTTCTCTGATGCAAGAAGCTATCTGGAACTCTGCCAGATATATTGGATTGGATAATACTGCAAATAAGTATTTGGATAAATTATCTACTGCTTCTGCAATTGGTGATAATCCGGATTGGAGATATTATGATGAGTATAACCAAAATACTAATTGGTTGGATTATGTACGTCAGGATGTGTTAGTGTCCGATAATAGTTTCTCTATGAATGGCGGTGGCGAGAAAGCAACTTACCGTTTTTCTTTGGGATATCTGAGTGATGATGGTACTACTATAGGTACTTCATTGAAGCGTTTTAATACTTCTATGACAGTTAACTACCAATTTTCCAACAAATTGAAATTCGGTGCAGATTTCTCTTACTCACAAGCAGATAAAGAAGCGAATTGGGCAGATAATACCCGTTCTGAAGCATTAAGTAAAATGCCCAATAAATCACCTTTCGTAGTTGATAATCTGACAGGAGCGTTGACAAGTGATTACTTTGTTTATCATGATCCAAGTTATGAAGGAAGCTTCTCGGTGAAAGATAATTATAAAGAAGCCAAAAACTATAATCCGGTAGCTATGGTGCATGAGTCTATGAATAAATCCATGCAACGTGAAGGTAAAATTACTTTCCGTGGCGAATATGAAATCTTACCCGGATTCTTTTATAAAGGATGGGCATCTATTAATATGCGTGCTATTAAAACCCGTCGTTTTTTGCCCCAAGTAGTAACAGGTTTGGAACAGAGCAATATTTATTCAAACAGAAGCGACGACAGTTATTCAGATCAACTTGCCCTTCAGACTGAAAATAAATTGATGTATCTCAAAAATTGGAATGAAAAACATAATATCATCGCTACGGCATTATTCCGTACCGGACAATATATGAATTCCAGCTATAATAGTGTTACTTATGGAAATGCTTCTTCCGATCTTTCAGACCCGGTGAAAGGAACCTCTATTGGTAATATAGGTTCCGGTGAATCTGAAACACGTAATATTTCCTTTGTAGGATTATTAAACTATACTTTATTGGACCGATATATAGCACATGCCTCATTAGGTATAGAGGGTAACTCTGCAATGGGTCGGAATGAACGTACAGGTTATTTCCCCGCTGCCGGTATCGCATGGCATCTTCAGAATGAGCCTTTCTTAGCAAAAGCAAAAGAAACTTGGTTGGAAGAAGCTAAAATCCGTGCCAGTGTTGGACAGAGTGGACGTGCGCCCACAGGTGCTTCCATCTACTTAGGTGCCTATGTAAAAGGAGATGATTATATGAATATGTCTGCTACAAAGCAAGATCGTATGCAATTGGATAATTTGAAATGGGAAACATCAACAGAGTTCAATGTAGGTGCAGATGTTTCTTTATTTAAAGGACGCTTGAGGTTCACTTTCGATTACTATCAGAAGTTCATTAATGATTTGCTCCAACAAAATTATAAATTGCCATCTACCAGTAGTTTTGGTATAATGAAATGGTTTAACTCCGGTAAAATGGAAAATAAAGGTTGGGAATTCCGCACAGATGTGATTGCGTTTGAAAACAAAGATTGGCGTGTGAGTGGTTATGTGAACTTTAGCCGTAATGAAAACAAGATTACAGAATTACCGGGTAATATGTCGCAAGAACCTTACTCACCGGGAAATGGGAATTATGCTGCTCGTATCATAGAAGGACAACCAATTGGAGCATTCTATGGATATCGTTATTTAGGTGTATATCAAAACGTAGAAGACACTTACGCACGTGATGCTGAAGGAAATGTGATGAATGACGCACAAGGAAAGCCAATTGTAACAAAGAACCTGACAGCCACTGCCCAACCGGGAGACGCTAAATATGCAGATATAAATAACGATGGTGTTATTAATCAGTATGATATTGTGTATTTAGGTAATTCTAATCCAACTTTAACAGGAGGTGCCGGACTAAATATCAAATACAAACAATTCTCTGTAAATGCATTCTTTCATGGACGTTTTGGTCAATCTGTAGTTAATAAGGCTCGTATGAATAATGAGGCAATGTATAGTACAAGCAATCAGAGTACAGCTGTATTAAGAAGATGGAAAAATGAAGGTGATAAAACTGATATACCACGCGCATTATTTGGTGAAGGTTATAACTACTTAGGATCTGACCGTTTTGTGGAAGATGTTTCATTTATTCGTCTGAAACAATTAACGTTGAACTATGCATTCTCAAGTAAGATATGTAATAAACTGGGAGTCAACTCGTTGAGCTGCTTTGTTACTGGCTACAATTTATTTACTTGGTCTGACTATACAGGTCAGGACCCGGAAGTAAATATACCATCCAATCCAACAAAATTGGCGGAAGATACGGCTACTACACCTATTTCCAGACGATACACTTTTGGTATAAACTTAAGTTTCTAATACAATAATAATATGAAAAAGATATTTATATATTTGGCTATTGCCGGAGCAAGTTTGTTGGCATCCGGCTGTCAAGACTGGCTTGATGTATTGCCTAAAAATGAACAGACAGCTGCCGAGTATTGGAAAACAAAAGAACAAGTAACAGAGTCGCTTGCACAAGGGTATTCCAATATGCGTGCTACTGTACCTTTATTGATTAAGTGGGGAGAACTCCGTGGAGGTTCAATATATGCCTATGCTGGTAATTCCATGCAGCAATTGCAGAATTTTCAGTTAACACCTTCATCCGGTGAGGCAAAATGGGGAGCATTTTACTCTGTGTTGAATGTAGCCAATTCGGTTATAAAGTTTGCTCCGGAAGTAAGAAACCATGATGAAACTTATCATGAGGCAGTGATGAATTCTCACATGGCCGAAGCTTACTTCATGCGTGCGTGGGCTTATTTTACATTGGTTCGTAATTTCAAAGAAGTACCTTTGATTCTGGAACCCTATATGACAGATGAACATTCTATTGATGTGCCTAAGTCTTCAGAAGAAGTAATTATAGCTCAAATAAAATCGGATATTAAAGCAGCACTGGACTCTGGAGCCGCAAAAGAATTCTATGATGATGATGAGTGGGAGGGCATGAGCAAAGGACGTGTTACAGTATGGGCACTATATGCTTTAATGGCAGATGTTTGTTTGTGGAATGAGGATTATGCTGACTGTGTGAAATACGTTGATCTGATTACCGAATCGGATGCTACTTTCCGCCCGGCATTTGTGGAAGATCCGGAGCAATGGTTCTCTATTTTTAATCCGGGTAACTCCAATGGTTCAGTTTTCGAACTTAATTTTCAGACTACTACTTTGCTTCAAGATGCAAATAGTCCTTCTTCTTTTTATCCTTGGGGTAAATCAAGTGTAAATTCTGTGCAATACTCAAAGGCTATGTGTCAACGACTGTTTGACGAAGCTATTTATGAATCAAATATTCGTGGCTTATTGGGAACTTTCAATACGTTGTCCGGAAAACTAACAACCAATGTTAACTATTACTTTATCTGGAAATTCCAAGGTATGAGTATGCAACTAGATGCTCAACGTGATAATAAAGATGCCAACTGGATTCTTTATAGAATGGCAGATGTATTGCTAATGAAGGCAGAAGCTTTAATTTGGCAGGAAGGAACAGCTAATTATACAGAAGCATTGAAGCTGATTGATAGAATACGTACCCGTGCCGGAGTGCCTACGATTAGCAAAAATGTAGCACCTGCATCAGTGAGTCAGGAAGAGATGCTGCAATATGTATTGCATGAACGTGATATGGAGTTGGCTGCCGAAGGAAAACGTTGGTACGATTTAATGCGTTTTGGAAAGTCGAAGAATTATAAATATAAAGATGCGTTTATTGAAGAGATTGTAGAAAACAATGCTTCAGTAACTGCTAAATGGATACGTTCTGTTTTGAAGAATACATACGCTTGGTACTTACCCATTCATCAGGATGAGATTGAACGTAATCCGTTGCTGGTACAAAACCCTTATTATGATGTAACTGTAAATTGATTATTGCTATGAAGAATATTGTAAGATTTTGCTTATTGATTTTATTCGTTGCTTTCTACTCCTGTGATGATCCGTATAAAGATACGGTATTCAAGGTGTATGATTTGCAACCTGCGGCAACTTATCTTCAAGGTCGTTCGGATGATTTTTCCGAATGGGTGAAGGTACTTAAATACGGCGATTTATTTAATGCTATTAACCGGGCAGACGACTCTTTCACGGTACTGGCTCCTACTAATGAAGCCGTTTACAGCTTTCTAAAGAAAAAAGGAGTTTCTTCTATCGAAGAGCTGGATCGTGAATATGCGCGTACTCTGGTACAATACCATATTATTAATGACTCTATTGATAAAGAAGACTTTGTAAGAGGAGGCGAATTGCCGGCCAGAACACTTTCGGGTGATGCATTATTGGTAACATTTGATGAAAACACAAGTGGAGAAGTATATGTAAACAAAGAAGCCCATGTAAGCGAGTTTGCCATTCGTGCGATTAATGGTCGTATATACGTTTTAGATGATGTGTTAAGTCCGGCAGTACAAACAATTTATGAACGTTTGTCCGAATCGGGTGATTATAAAATCTTCTGTGAAGCACTTGATAAAACCGGATGGAAAGATTCATTGAATGTAACAACTTCTGTGTTCTATGGACCGTATGGGATGCAGGTTGAACTAAGGAAACATTTTACCGTATTTGCTGTTTCTGACGAGATTTTTGCTAAGGATGGTATCACTTCTTTTAATGGATTAGCTCAAAAAGTGGGTGCTTCATCTGATGAATATGAAGCTTTGAGTAATGAGTTGAATCATTATGTAGCTTATCATATTTTGGATGGAGCTCATAAGTTAGCAGCTTTCCAAGCATTTGATGGACTTTCAACCAATCAGAAATTGTGGTATACTCGTTCGGGAGTAGATATGATATTAGCTTCTGAAGATGGATTGAACGATGGAGTGAAATTTGATGAAGAAAATAGTGACATATTGGTTAAGAATGGAATTATTCAACCCATCGATGGCTATTTACCTGTTAAGCAACAAGAGCCAGTGCCTTTTGTATTTGATTTTTGCAATTACTCTGAGCTTGGATCTTATATAAATACGAAAGGTAAAGGACAGCTTTTCCAACAATTATCGCGAGTAGATAAAGGACAAAGTACAGCTTTGACTAAGTTTATAGGTAGAAAAGAAATTGTACCACAAGTATCATGCTACCAATTAGAGGTAGGACCTAATGGTACAAGAGCAACTACTTGGAATTATTTGGAGTATGCTACTGTAGGAAGCGAAGGAGGAGTTTGGGGTGAACAGATGAATAATGACCATTTAGTGGTTAATATTGGGTACAATGGAGCCTTGACTGTAAATACCCCTCCTATTATCGCAGGTAAATATAAAGTTACCTTGTTTTATGCTTATGACCCACAACAGAAATTTATGGGCGAAAGAGCAGAAGATAGTGCAGCCGGATTAACACAATTTTCTTTCGATGGTAGCAGTGGTGCTAAATCGACAGCGAAGCGTGTATATGACGCAAAGTCGGATGGAAGAGGTAAAGGAGATGCAAAAGATTATTTAAGTATAGAGTTGTTTGTTGAACCAGCCAATGATGCAGACGGGAATAAATTGTTGGAATTCACAGAAACAGAAACTCACACGCTTAAAATGGTAGTTCAAGACCCTGCGGCCAGTTCGCATACTCAATTCCGTATGTATTTTGATTATTTATTATTTGAACCTGTAATAGAATAAACCATGAAGACATTTAAATATATTACTTTGGCTGTTTTATGTTCGATAGGGCTGTTTGCCTGTTCGGATGAAAACTGGGATTCACACTATTCCAAACAGGAAGAAGTTATTGATAATGTAGAGATTGTCTCAGTTGATAAATTTGCTTCCGAATTTCTACAATCTGCTTCTGAATATAGCACAATGTACCAGTTGTTTAAAGAAACCGGAGCACTTGAAACATGGCAGAATAAGAATTTATTATATACCATCATGGTAGTTAATAATGATAAGATTACTCGTGCCGATTCTGATAGCGATTTGGAGAAAGCAGAAAAAGAGTTTCGAGCTAAAGCACATATTACTGATGCACTGCTTTCGCCCAGTAACTTGAAAAATGAACAACGCTTGTTAATGTGGAATGGCAAATATGTAACAGTTGCTAAACTTGAAGAAGCAACCGAAATTCTACAGCCGGGAACTTATTTTAATGGTTCGAAAGTAAAGAAAGTGATTAAAGCAAAAGATGCTTATATCTATGAATTGGAAGAATACGTTAAAACTCCAAAAGCCTTGATGGAATATCTGGAAGAGCTGCCGGAAGAGTACTCCATGTTTAAAAAGATGGTGCTTGACAGAACACAGAAAACGTTCAATAAAGCAGCCAGTACACCAATAGGAATTGATAAGACCGGTAATACTGTATATGATTCAGTATTTACTGTACAAAGCAAATATTTTGCAGATAAAAAACTGGATATCTATTCAGAGAACATTACTGCTACATTGTTAGTTCCTTCTAATGAATTGGTGATTAATGCATTAAAAGATGCCAAAGAAAGATTGGCTTCCTGGAATGTAGAACGCGAAGACTCTGTTTTGAATAATTGGATTTTCCAAACAGCTTTCTTTAATAAGAAGTATGTAAAAGAAGATTTTATTTATAATGAGAATGATCCTAACTCTACACAAGATCTTTATTCTATTTTTGATCAACAGTGGAGAACAACAGTTAATAAGGTAGATCTTGATAATCCGGTAGAATTGAGTAATGGAATTGCTTATAAGGTTACTTCTCTAAAGATTCCAGCCAATAAAGTTCTGATTTGGAGATTTAAGGAATGGTTCTACACCTTTGACAACCTTACAGAGGCTCAAAGAGCAGAGTATTTTGAAGGATATAAGTACATAAGCACTTATTTGAAAGATATTGGTACCAATGCACAAATGAATCGTGTAAAGCAATATGTAAACTCTAATCAACCGCAGGCCTGGTTACCTGCTGTTCATTACAGAGCTATGATGTTATGGGTTGTTGATGCGGATCAACCGGGAATATTTAAATTTAAGTGCTACAAAATGGTGCCCGATGCAACTTCTACCACTGGTTATACACCTGTGCTTTATAAAATACCTCCCGGAGAATATAACTTCTATTTAGGAGTTTATGGTGCTCGTTCAAATGTAAACTGCACTTTCTATATAAATGGTAAGAAGATACCTAAATGCGAGAGCGGTCCTATAACAGGAGCTACTATGAAAGGAGCAAACTTCGATCGTAATTCAGGAGGATATAGCGAACTTTACAAAGATAGCAGATATGATCGTGACGGTGGTGTTGACCTTGGACTGGTAACCATTGAAGAAACTACTGAGTTGGAAGTGACTGTTGAGTTTAAGAAAGCCTCACAAACTACCTTTGAGCCATCTCACTGGTGTTTGCGACCAACAGCAAATACATATTAACCTTGATATATAGGATATGAATAAGATACAAAAAACACTTAGCATTTTTGCCTTACTTATATGTGGGGCAGCTAATCTATGGGGACAGGGAAGCCATAAACTGACAGGGAAAATCTTGTCTACAGATAATCAACCGGTAGAAGGGGCTATTGTCACTATTTTAGGTACAATGAATGTTACTACTCCTAAAGAAGGCACATTCAAGTTTGAAGTAAAAGACCTTTCGGAAGTGAAAGAAATTTCTGTATGGGCACCTGGTTATTTCTCGGTGAAACAGTTACTTAAAGAAAGAACAGAAATTGTTATAACACTGACCCCGGAGACCGAATATAAGTATAATGAAACGATGGTTCTCCCTTTTCGTCGCGAAGGGGAGATGCAACTCGACGATTATACAGCTGCTACCAATATAGCCAAGAAAGATTTTATGTTGGGAACCTCTAAAATAGACCGTGCCTTAGCCGGACAAGTAGCAGGTTTGCAAATGAAACGCAGTAGTGGTATGCCAGGCGAAGGAAGTTATTATAATTTACGTGGTATTCGTACGCTGACAGGAGACAATGCTCCTTTAATAGTAATAAATGGCATTCCTCACATGCCTGATAAAGCTACTTCTTCCTTATTGGGAGGCTTATCTCGCGATATTTTCCAATTCTACCACCTACAGGATATTGCAAATATTACTGTATTGAAAGGTGCGGAAGCAGCGATGTATGGTTCAATGGGATCCAATGGAGTGATTCTCATTGAAACAGATGGAACTGCTGCCAACGATTTGGAAACAAGAGTAAGTTATCATGGAACGTTTGGAGTAAACTGGAACAATAAACGGATGCCCTTGTTGGGATTGGATGATTATAAGCATTATTTGGCAGATATAGGAATGACTATATCCTCAGATCCAAACAAGTTCTATAACAGTTTTCCATTTATGAAAGACCCCAATGATGTACGCTATAATTATCTGTACAACAACAATACAGATTGGCAAGATAAAATTTATAAGAACAGCATATCAACCGATCATTTGTTTAGGGTTGAAGGGGGAGATAATATTGCCAAATACGATCTTTCGTTAGGATATTACCGTGAAAATGGTTTGATGGATTACACCAGTATGGAACGTTTCCATACTTTGCTGAATGCCAATGCATTAGTTAATAAGAATGTGAATATTTTTGCAACCGTAGGGCTTGCTTATTTAACAGGGCACTATCAGCCACAAGGAATGGATGCAACTACCAATCCTATTTTGGCTGCTTATGCCAGATCTCCATTTTTGAGTCCTTATGAGAAAGACAGCGAAGGAAATACTTTATCTTCTTATGCATCACACTATTATGGTAGTAATAAAAATTTGGATGGAACAAGCAAAAGTGCCGATTACAGTGTAAGTAATCCACTGGCAATAATTAATAAGCTGGATGCACGCAATCGTCAGTATGATTTAAACATGAAAGCCGGTATTATTTATAACCCGCTTCGTGAGTTAACTTTAACCGGAACAGTAGGGTTATACTATAATTATAACAATGAGCATATTTTTGTTCCGGGTGAAACCGATCCAATCATAAAACCTATAACAGATGTGTATGGTGAACGGAAGAATTCAGTAAGCGACGGAGTAGCAGAAACTGTGAACTTCTTTGCAAACCTGAATGCAAATTATAAGAAAACATATAATTATGTTCACCGTTTGAATGCTATTGCCGGTTGGCAAGTGTTAACCACTAAGAATGAATACGATGCCGGAGAAGGACGTAATACAGGTAATGACTTCTATCAGACTTTGGGAGATACAAAAATAGGACAGCGTTTTCTGGGTTATGTAAATAACTGGAATTGGATGAATTTCTATGGTCATGCCGATTATACTTATAATGAAATGGTGCAAGCTTCGGTAAATGTAGCTGTGGATGCAGCTTCTTCAACCGGTACAGATGCAAACCGTTTTTATATGTATCCATCGGTAGGGTTAACTTTACTTGGAAAAGGATGGAAACCACTTATGAATGCAGAATGGATTGATAAGCTGAATGTACGTGCAGAGTATTCATTAACAGGTAATTCTCGCTTCTCTTCACAAATGGGAGGATATTATTATTCAACGCTTCCTTATATGTATTTATCAACCATTGTACGTTCTAATATCCCAAATGTTTCATTGAAGCCTGAAAAAAATGCTTCTTTGAACATCGGATTGGATTTCTCGGTTTTGCGCCGCCGTTTGAATGTATCTGTTGACTATTACAATAATCAGGTGAGTGATATGATTTCTTCTATGCCACTTTCGTCTGTTTATGGATCGATTCCTTACTATGCAAATGTGGGTAAGATGGAAAATAAAGGTATTGAACTCTCTGCACAAGCTGCTTTAATTCGTACTCGCGACTTTGAATGGATTGTAGGAGGAAACATTTCCAAATCTAAAGATAAGATTAAATCATTGGGTGGCGAAGAACAGATTGTTTTAGATTATGGTGGCGGTGTACAGATGGTGCACCGAGTAGGAGAGTCTCCATATCAGTTCTATGGTTATCAGGCTGATGGAGTGTTCTCAACACAAGCTGAGGCAGATGCTGCCAATCTTACCAGTCATACCGGCGAACGCTATAATGCCGGTGATGTTCGTTTTGTTGATCAAAATTCAGATAATCGTATAAACGATAAAGACCGTGTTTTGTTAGGAAGTGCTTCGCCATCTTACTTTGGAGGGTTTTATACTCAACTGAAATATAAAGGATTCGCTGTATCGGCAGAATTCTCATATTCCAAAGGAAATAAAGCATACAATGCTGTGAGACAACAACTGGAATCGGTATCTACTACCAACAATCAAAGTGTAGCAGTAATGAATCGCTGGTCGGTAGAAGGACAGAAAACCGATATGCCAAAAGCTGCATGGAAAGATCCGGTAGGTAATAGCTATTATTCTTCTCGTTGGATGGAAGATGCTTCTTATCTGAAAATGAAGAACCTGACAGTTAGTTACACATTCTCCAAAACACTGTGGAACTTCTTCCGTTCCGGAACAGTATATGTAACAGGCGAGAATTTGTTGACATTTACAGATTATTTAGGTATGGATCCTGAGTTCTCTTATTCGTATGCTGAAAATATGCAAGGGCTTGATTATGCGAAGATGATGCAACCCCGGACTGTGAAAATGGGTGTTAACTTAAAATTCTAATGACAATGAAAAAGTTTAAGATACAAATAATATTGATAGGGTTGCTGGCAATAACTTTTTCTTCGTGCAGTGACTTCTTTGAACCAAACAATGATACAATCCTCAAAGGTGAAGATTATATTAAAGAAGGAGGAGAACTTTACTCGGGGTTTCTGGGAATTGTAACGAAGGTGCAAGCTATTGGAGATAAGTCGATTTATCTGACTGACACACGTGCGGAGGTATTAGAACCCACCGAAGGTGCACCGGCAGAATTAGTTAGCCTTTATAATTATGAAGATGATTTAACAGGTAATACATACGCCGATCCTGCCAAATATTATGATGTGATTATTGCTTGCAACGATTATCTGCTAAAAGCAAAAGATTATAAAGATAATCATTTAAATACGATTGATGAAGATGATTATAAAAAACTAATCAGTGCTACATTAAGAGTAAAAGCATGGATTTACCTTACTTTAGGACGGATTTACGGACAGGCAATATGGTTTGATGATCCTATACAAAGCATGAATGATCTTGCAGATCAGACTCCAGAGAATTTAGATGGAATTATAAACGCTTGTGATAAATTATTAAATACAGGATTCGATGGCGTAAATGGTACATTTAGCAGCTTATCATGGGGCGAGTGGTTGAATCCGGCATCGGGGGCCACCTCTACTTCCGATGAGTATAAAAGATGGGATATGATGGTGCCCGGTTATGCTCCTCTACAGGCAGAAATCTTGCTTTGGAAAGGAGACTATGAAAAGGCGGCTAAGTTACTTCTTGGTGAAATGTCTAAAGCTTATGATCTGGATGAGTATAAAGGAAATGTAGCCATTGTTAAACTGATGCGTTCAGGAAGTTATGGAACTAATTTTGGAGAACAATATGATTCTCAGAATCCTGTAATCTCTAAAACAGAATCGGTAATTAGGTATGACTATCAATACAATCAGCAAAATTCGTTGTTGAAGCATTTTGATCAGAATGGAAGTTATATGTTGCGTGCTTCTGTGCCGGGAGTACAACGTTTCTCGGATGTTACCTTCAATCCTCCTTCAGATGGAACAGCTACTAAAACAACAGATCGCCGTGCCAACGCTTTTAGAGAGGTGGTGAAAGATGAAGAATATTCGGTTAGGAAATACCGTGGATTCAGTAAATCCGGACATACCGTGGCTCATGATGATGTATATATTATGATCTATCATACTGCCGACTTTTATTTTATGGCAATAGAAGCGTTGAATAATATGGGGCGTTATGAACCTGCATCGGTACTGATGAACCAGGGAGTGGATATTTTCTACTTGATGGGAGTAGAGTTAGGCGAACAATGGCAAGGTTTGAATAGCAACTGGAATTTGTGGACTACTAATCATGCCGGATTCCGCCGTACCTATGCCGATAATGGCGTTCGTGGAGTTTTAGGTTTGGGCAAACGTGATATATGGCAAAGTTCGGATGATATCAACGCAGATGAAGAAGGCTTGGAAGGATTGACAGACGAACAGAAAATTAGGAAGCATAATGATATTGAATTAGTGAAGGAAGCTTTTCTGGAATTTCCTTGCGAAGGAAAAACGTATCCTCTTATGATTCGTGTGGCTAAACGCTGGAACGATTATTCGATTATTGCTCGCTTCGTTAGTGAAAAATATCCGGATGTGGCTAAACAAGAGGAAGTAAAAGCTAAAATCATGGCTGGTGCTTATTTCGTTCCTTGGGATCTGAAGAGCAAAGCTTCTTCTCATTAACAATCTGTTTTTTATATTAAAAAGAAACTTATGAAAAAGATTACTAAAATAACATGTTTGCTTCTGGGACTGATTTTATCAGTCCCCTTGGCAGCGCAGAAAGTTTACTATATAGATCCCGAAGGGAATGATAATAATTCGGGAACAGAAGATGCGCCTTTTGCCACATTGGTTAAGGTACAAGAAGTGGTGGCTCCCGGAGATATTGTTTATATCAATGAAGGAACCTACTCAATATCGCCCGATCAGGCTCCGATGACTACTACCAATAGCAACCTTTATCATTGTGTGTTTCACCTGAATAAAAGTGGAGAAACCGGAAAACCGATTTCGTATATAGCTAACCCCAAAAATTCTACTCGTCCGGTATTTGACCTCTCTTTGGTAAAACCAAAAGATCAACGTGTTACAGTATTCTATGTAACCGGCTCTAATCTATACCTCAAAGGTTTTGATGTAATTGGAACACAGGTTACTATTGTAGGTCATACACAGTCCGAGGCTTTTCGCATAGTGAAAGGGGCTAACAATAATAAATATGAGGACTTGAAAGTACACGATGGTATGGCTATTGGCTTCTACCTACTTGGAGGAAGCAATAATCATATCCTGAATTGTGATGCTTATAATAACTATGACAACGTTTCTGATGGAAGTAAAGGTGGTAATGTGGATGGCTTTGGTGCACACATCAGCTCGTCTTCAGTAGGAGAAGGAGTGGGCACAGGTAATGTGTTCGAAGGATGCCGCGCATGGTATAATAGCGATGATGGCTTTGATTTGATTAACTGTTTCGAGGCTGTGAAAATCATTAACTGCTGGGCTTTCCTTAATGGATACGGTGGAAGTAAAGGTGTGGCTGCCGGAGACGGTACCGGATTTAAAGCCGGAGGATATGGCATGTCCGAAGATGCACTACCCAAAGTTCCTGCTGTTATACCTGTGCACGAGGTAACTAACAGTTTAGCTTATTATAACCGGTTAAGAGGTTTTTACGCTAATCATCATTTAGGCGGACTTGTTTTTGCCAATAATACAGCCATTGCCAGTGGAGTGAACTTTGAAATGAGGAACAGAGAATTACCTCTTGTATTACCTCCGGTAGATGTAAATGGTTATGAACATGCCATCAAAAACAATCTGTCCTTTTCTGGTGCCAGAGGAAGTACCTTTGCCATACAGTGGGTAAATAAAGGAAAAAGCAAACTTACAAATAACTCTTTTGATGCCGGATTAGATATGAAAGAAACCGACTTTGTTAGTTTAGACGAAACAGAGTTGATGGCGCAACGTAAATCGAATGGAGATTTACCGGATATCAGCTTTGGGAAACTAACTTCGGATGCAGAACTTCGCTACTGGGGTATGGGTTGCTTTGCATCAGGCGAAGCCTCTAAACTAGACTTTAGCTGGTTGAAGAAACCAACCATCGTGTTGGCAGGAACTATCGCAAGTGTAGTAGGGCCTAATGCCGAAGAATTTACAAAGATATATGTAAATCTGGATGGAACAGATCAAACCGATTCTTTTGATAAAACAGCCGATCTGTCAGCCTATACTGGTGTCCTAAATCTGAAAGCTACTGTTGAAGATAAAGACGGTAACATCAAGAGAAGCATTATATTGAAAATAAAAAGATAATAACCGGATAAATTTAGAATGATATGAAACAATTTACTTATATACTCTCTTTTATCCTGATGTTGCTACAGTTCAACCTTTTTATAGCCTGTAGCGATGATGATAATACAGTTTCTGAACTAAAACTTGATCGCACAGCTATTCAGGTAAAGCAAGGAAGTGAAGGCATATTAAAGATTGAAAGCGGAAGCGGTGGATACCAGTTTTCTTTTTCTGCCGAAGGTTATGCCGAAGCTAAGTATCGTGATAATCTGATCTATATACAAGGAAAGAACTATGGAAAAGTAGTTTTAACCATCACTGATTTGGCAGGAAATACTGCAAAATTAGATGTAGTAATCATATCAAGTGTACTCAATACTGACACCCAGCGATTTGTTTGGGGTAACATGATAGAACTCAATAAAGCCAATAATTGGGGACTTACCGTCGAAGAAAACAGCATTGCCCTTACCAATGTGCTGGAAGGGAAACAATATGTTTTATCTTGTGATGGCGATCTATCCGTTGGTATTAAACAAAATGCTACCCTTGAAATTTTGAGTAGTAAAGAGGGTGAAGCTCCTCAGGAAATAATCCTTGCCGGCATGGAAGTTCTTCAGGTTAAAGACGGACTTTGTTCCATCATCTTTAGCTCGGCCGATACCGTTGGCGAATTAGTATTCCAACAATAATTCTTTTTACATAAAACAGAGAGGGCGTTTAAATGAAGCGTCCTCTCTTTACATTTATAACCTTATGATTTCAACTAACAGCCTTTCGTTAACAGCAATCTGCTCCCTCACCACCCTCCTTTCCTCCTGCGGAGGTACCCCTACAGCTAAAAACGCCACCCTTTCCAAACCCAACATCATCTTCATCCTCGCCGATGACATGGGCTACGGCGATCTTTCCTGCTACGGAAACAAATACATCCAAACCCCCAACATCGATAAACTGGCAGAAACAGGAACTCGCTTCCGGCAATGCTACGCAGGTTCTGCCATCAGCTCCCCCTCCCGTTGCGCGTTGATGACCGGGAAGAATACAGGAAACACCACCATCCGCGATAACTTCTGCGTAGCAGGTGGACTGGAAGGACTAAAGAATGGAAACCCCATCCGGCGTATGCACATATTGCCAACGGATACCACCATTGCAACGGTTTTAAGCGATGCAGGCTATCAAACCTGTTTGGTAAATAAATGGCATTTGGATGGCTTCAACCCCGAGGCAACTCCACTGAATAGAGGATTCGATGAGTTTTACGGCTGGTTGATTAGCACTCCGCACTCCAACGATCCGTACTATTATCCTTATTACCGGTTTAGTAACGACTCGCTTATCCATATAGAAGCGAATGCACACGACCAGCATGTGAAACACAATACCGATCTTTCTACAGACGATGCGATTAAGTTTATCCATCGGAACAAGGAAAATCCATTCTTCCTGTATCTGGCTTACGATGCTCCCCACGAACCTTATATCATTGATGAAACCGTGTGGTACGATGATGAAAGCTGGGACATGAATACCAAACGTTATGCATCACTCATCACCCATGCAGATAGAGCCATCGGTCGGTTGCTGGATGAACTCGATAATCTGGGTATCCGCGAAAACACCTTGGTTATCTTCGCTTCCGATAATGGCGCCGCTGTTCAGGCTCCTTTGGAAGAGTTGGGATGCAATGGTGTATTTAAAGGTCGCAAGGGACTCCTTTATGAAGGTGGATTGCGTGTACCTTTCATCGTGAATCAGCCGGGCAAAGTAAAGCAGCAGGTATTGGATAATCAGATTTATTTTCCCGATGTGTTGCCTACTTTGGCGGCGTTGACAGATGCTAAAACACCGCAGGGAATGAATGGAATCAATATACTTCCCCTATTTTATGGGGAGGAAGTAGATACGGATAACCGGTTGCTGTACTGGGAGTTTACCGGAAAGCAACGCGCCGCCCGGAAAGGCGACTGGAAAGTGGTATCGGTAAAGAGGAATGCTCCATTGGAGCTTTATAACCTGAAAGAGGATATCACAGAATCTAATAACCTGGCAGAGATGTATCCCGAGAAGGTGGCCGAGTTCGAAAAGGAAATGCAAGCCATGAGAGTGCCAACTCCTAATTGGCCATTACTTAATGAATGATAACAGGATGAAGAATAAATAAATGGGTTTATCTTTTTTTTGTAACTTGCCGCTCATTTGAATTATAAATTAAAGATCTCATGAAAAAAAAGAAACTATTATTTATTCTGATTTCTCTCTTTCTAACTGCAAATACAACAGCTTTTGCAGCAAAACCCAAAGCCAAACATGTTATTCTTATTGGTTTGGATGGCTGGGGGTCATACAGTGTAGAGAAAGCAGATATGCCTGTTACTAAACAATTTATGGCCGAGGGTGCTTATACCCTGAAAAAACGTTCGGTACTTCCTTCTTCCAGTGCGGTAAACTGGGCTTCTATGTTTATGGGGGCAGGTCCCGAGGTGCACGGGTATACGGAATGGGGCTCCAAAAAACCGGAACTTCCTTCTCGTGTTGTTTATAAGAACAATATCTTCCCAACGATTTTTCAGCTTTACCGTGATGCAGATCCGAAAGCAGAAATAGGTTGTTTGTACGAATGGGACGGTATTAAATACTTGGTAGATACTTTGTCGCTGAACTATCATGCCCAAGCGCCCAACTACAAAAAGCATCCTACTGCCTTGTGCGAAATGTCTGTTAAGTATATCAAAGAAAAGAAACCGAACTTCATGGCGGTTATTTTCGATAATCCGGATCATGTAGGTCATGCCGATGGTCATGATACCCCCAACTATTATACTAAGCTGAAAGAGCTGGATGGCTATATCAGTCAAATTGTAGATGCTGTAAAGCAAGCAGGGATGTATGACGATGCCATCTTTATTATTACTGCCGACCACGGTGGAGTTAACAAAGGACATGGCGGTAAGACGATGTTAGAGATGGAAACCCCTTTTATAATTTCGGGCAAAAGCATAAAGAAGAAAGGCTATTGCTTTGATGACATCAGCATGATGCAGTATGATTGTGCCTCCATACTTGCCAAGATATTAGGAGTAAAGCAACCCCAGGTTTGGACAGGGCGTTTGGTGAAAGAGATTTTTTAAGCATTGTATGTAAAATCTGAATTTTCCAATTCACCTCAGAAAAGTTTGTGGCAAAATGCTATCATTGCTATCATAGTGTGTTTAACGTTCTGTGTAATAGCGAGTTGATGCTATGATAGCATTATGTTTTAAGAAAAATATCTACCATTTATGCTATCATGCTTCTTGTCTGAACACTCTTTGTACACCCGGGTGTACGGCATTGGTAGACCCGGGTGTACATGGTTGGTAGATCCGGGTGTGCAGGATGGGTAGACCCGGGTGTACAAAGGAGGGGGATTGTGGCTGTGAATGAGCCATTAAACACTTAAATGAGCCGATAAATACTGATAATGAGCCGATAAAACAAAGTTGATGAGCCATTAAATGTAGCTAATGAGCCAATAAATAAAATCCTGAAACTATTGAAAGATAATCAACTGATTTGAAAACAAACAATGAAGATAACCACCTATAGGAACGTTGGCGAAACACAAACACAACGCACAGTAGAATTAGAAACGGCTTTGGAAGCCATACGCACCGAAATAAAATCACGACCGGTATCTGCCTTGCGCGATAGCTTGGCTCATACAACTTCTGATAGGAGGAATGACTTTGCCAATAAACTACCGGTATGGGTGTTTGGTGGCGTATTCAACAAAAAAGAAGGTCGGCAGGAGTTGATTGCTTACAACGGGTTAATCATGCTCGAAATAAATAAGCTGGCTCACCCGAAAGAGGCGAAACAGTTGCGAGATCTTGCCTCCAAGCTTCCCCAAACGTTAGTAGCCTTTGTTGGCTCGAGTGGAAGAAGCGTCAAGATAATTGTTCCTTTTACATTGCCTGATGGTAGCCTTCCTCAGAAAACGGAATTGATCCGTTGGTTCCACGCGCAGGCATACAAAGAAGCTGTGAAGTGGTATCAACCCCAAATGAAGAGGGAAATTGAACTTAAAAAGCCGGTGGTAGAGCGCGGATGCCGTTTATCATTCGATCCCGACTTATATTATAATCCTCGGGCAGCAGCCATTCATCTGGAACAGCCTTTGCGGATGCCTGCCGAAACTACTTACGAAGAGGCTCAGCAGACTATTAGTGATCCTCTGCAAAGATTATTGCCTGGATACGAGCGTAACCGAATTATTTCTACCCTGTTTGATACCTGCCTGGTAGATGCATTGGAAAAGGTAGGAGGGGTAGATTGGCAGAACGATGAATTAAAGCCCTTTTTTATTAAATTAGCCGAGAACTGTTATCAGTCGGGGATACCCGAAGAGGAAGCCGTGAAGTGGACGCTCTTGCACCGCGGCTTGAAGAAATATGATATTCAGGTACGGGCTAATTTCAGAAGCACCTATTCGCTGGGTAAAAAGTTGGGAGGAAAACCCTGCATTTCCTCCTCTATGACATTGGTAGCGCAATTAGATGAATTTATGCAACGAAGGTACCAACTCCGGTACAACACCATCAAAGCAACGGTGGAGTACCGGGAACTGAAATCTTTTTACTTTGATTTTCGTCCGCTTACCAAACAGGCCATGAACAGTATCTCCCTGAATGCAACGGCCGAAGGAATAAATGCCTGGGATGCAGACATAAAACGCTACCTCTATTCGGATAGAGTGCCGGTACATAATCCCATTGAAGATTATCTCTTCTCATTGCCTGTCTGGGATGGTAAAGACCGGATCAGGAAACTGGCCTCTTGCATAAAATGTAAGAATGACCGATGGGGCGATTTATTTTATACCTGGTTTCTTTCGATGGTAGCACACTGGCAACAGATAGACCATCGCCATGCCAACAGCACACTGCCATTGTTAGTTGGTAATCAGGGATGTGGTAAGTCTACTTTTTGCCTGAACCTGCTTCCTCCCGAACTGCGCGATTATTATACCGACAGTATTGATTTTAGTAATCGCCGGAATGTAGAACTGGCATTGGGACGATTTGCCTTAATAAATATGGATGAGTTCGATTCTATCAGCCCTTCTTACCAGGGTTTTATGAAACATATCCTTCAGAAAGCAGTGGTACAAACCCGCTTACCTTATGCGGGTACTACCGAAGCTATTCGTCGGTATGCCACCTTCATTGCTACCAGCAATAATTTTGATTTGCTGTCCGACCCCACCGGAAACCGTCGTTTTATTTGTGTGGAAGTAGAAGGAATTATCGACTATACTCAGCCGATAGATTATTCGCAACTCTATGCACAGGCGATACATGCCATTCGCAATAATGAAAGATATTGGTTCACTCACGAGGAGGAGGCTTATATAACTTCTTGCAATCAGCGGTTCTTGCGCACGATGCCCGAGGAAGAAATGATTCATACCTATTTCCGTGCTCCGGCAAATGGCGAGAGCTGTGAGGAACTTACCTGTGCACAAATGCTGGAACGTATCCGAATGAAACATCCGGGATTTAAGTACACCCGCACAGTGGCTATAACCTTGGGGCGTTCACTGAAAAGTGCATTTGATTCCCGAAGAATGACTAAAGGAACTGTTTATAAGGTAGTGGAGATTCTTGCTTAAAGGGAAATATGATAGATAAATGGTAGATATTTTTCTTAAATCATAGTGCTATCATAGGTGCAAGCTGGTGATATAGAGGTGATTACGGTGTTTATGATGGCAATGATAGCAGTTTGGTGCAATCTTTTCTGTATGAACTATACTTTAAAAATGTATCTTTCCTCTATAAATAAATTGAACACAGAGACACGAAGACACAGAGGTTTTGATATAATCTCTGTATCTCCGTGTCTCTGTGTTCAATATTATTTTATTCGACTCGCTTATAAATCCTTATTTTTATGTACATTTGTAATGGTAACCAATTAGATATGAACTTATGGCAATCGGAAAATTAGATAAAGAAACGAGCGATAAAATTAGTTTTATCAGTTTTATTATTCCTGAATTTGCTCTTGCTTATAAAATGAATGTACAAAAGGCATATCAATATTTGAAAAAGTATGGTGGTATTGATTATCTAAATAAACATTGGTGGGCATTGCACACCGACAATCCGTTTTGGGCAGTTAGAAGCATGTATGAAATTTGCCATAAAAACGGAGGTGCAATATGAGGGTTTGAAAAAACAAGAAGTATAGAATATGAAATTGCTGATATTGGTGAACCATTATTGGAGCAATTAGTAATAGACTTTAATATTGACGAGGAAAAGGCAACAGATATATTTTATTCTTCCAAAACATTTACACAGCTTTCCGATGCAATGACCAATCTGTATAAAAAATCGTGGCAGGAAATATACGAATTATTAAAAAAGGAATTGAAATAGGACGGTATCTACTAACATACGAATATATCCTGTTGTAGAAGATAGTTTGCTATAGTGCCTTCGTATGCTTCACCCTAAACTCTCCCGGCGTACATCCATACTTCTCTTTAAAGGCTTTAAAGAAAGAGGCTTTATTGCTAAAGCCTGAGTAAACAAACACCTCGTCGATGGTTTTCTTTGAAGTAATCAGCATATTTTGGGTTAAATGGAGGCGACTCTCTTTAATAATGGTTGTCGGGCTCTCTTCGCCTATTTCTTCCAGTTTCCGATACAAGCTTCGGGTACTTATGTCGAGTTGTTTGGCTAATACACGAGGAGTAAGATTTTTATCGGATATATTGTCATTGATTACTTTGAATAAGGCAGCCATAAACTTCTTATGATCTTTGTGAGTAATCTTACCCGCATTTTTTTCGAGCGAACTTATGGGAGAGTTAAAATAATCTTTCAGAATTTCCTTTCGTTCCATCATCTGTAATACAGAAATCCGGAGGTATTCAGCATTAAACGGCTTGGTAATATACATCTCTGCACCTGCCGATAAGGCTGATATTTGCGCGTCCATCTCATAATTTCCCGACACCATGATGATAGGGATATGTGCTGTTTCTTTATCGGATTTCAGTTGATGAATCAACTCAATACCGTTTACTTCATTCATCATCTGATCGCAGATGATTATATTGGGGTACACCTCATTCAATATCTCATTCAGCTTTCTGGGTTCTTTTAAGGTGATTACGTTGAAATCTTTGATAAAAAGATCGCCGATAAACCACAATATTTCTATTTCGTCGTCTATCACAAGAATAGTCGGTTTGGCTTTATTGAATTCGTAAACAGGCAGATTAAAAGCCGGTTGAACTTCTATCTTGGGTATATATTCGGTGGCTATTACTTTGGCAGGAGGGGTAGAGGGTAACTCCATAGCAGGTAGAACAAGCGTGAAAAGTACTCCGTAATCAGGAATGTTTTCAATTCGAATCGTTCCTTTCAGCAGTTTGGCCATGTTATAAGAGATAGCCATTCCCAGTCCTTTCCTTGAAACATCTCGTCCGTTCTGGTTCTCGAAGTTGTCGAGAACTGTGTAGCGATTGAATACATGCTTGAAGTTCTCTTCCCGGATGAAACTTCCTTCATTGGCAACTCGTACAATAAGATTTTCCGGATCATCATTCTCAATCTCAATCCTGATGCACATCCCGTCGGGGGTGTACTTAAATGCATTGGATAGCAAATTGATGAGGATAGTCGACAAGAAAACCTTATCCGAGTTCCAAGTAACAGAGTTGGGTATCTTTTTCAGGAAATTGATGTTTCTGGACTTAGCCATATCGGCAAATGTATCGGCTACGTTGTTGGCAAGTGTCGTAATAGGAAGAGATTCAATTCGCAACTCCCGGTTACCTGTTTCTATCTTGCGGAATTCTATTAATTCGTTAATCAGGTTATTAAGACGTTCTGCATTGGTTTGAATCATCTGCACGTATTTAACTACCGACTTATCGAGGTTTTTAGTAGTCAATATTCGTTCGCAAGGGCCATATATTAAAGTAAGTGGTGTACAAAACTCATGTGCGATGTTGGTGAAGAAACGAAGTTTAGATTCAAATACATTTCGTTGATGCAGTTTCTCTATCTCATTTAGCTTTTCTTGCTTTTTGCGATTGGTGTATGCTGTATACGAGCGAATCAGAACGGCTATCAACCCCAATAAAAGAAGTGTGTAAATAATGTAAGCCCAAGTGGTGGTATACCAAGGATCTCTGATGTGTATGGGGATGGAATATACTTCGCTTTCCATTTCGTAGGCACTGTTGTAATACTTCACTTGCAGGGTGTACTTGCCCGGAGCCATGTTGGTGAAAGAAATAAGATTCTCTTTTCCATTATTAATCCACTGGTTATTGATGCCTTCCAGACGGTAGGAATACATATTATTGTTCCCGTTCAGATAATCAACGGCAATGAAAGAAATAGAGAAAAAGTTCTGGTCATATTGAAGAGACAATACATTTTTGTTTTTCTCTTTGATTAGGTATTTCTGAATGTTATGCTGTTCTCCAAGAATAGAAAGCTGACTGAAATAAACAGGAGGCAAGTACACCTCTTCGGGTTTGCCGTTGGCCTGTATGGAAACAAAGCCATTAACTCCGCCAAAGAATAATGTATTGTTTTTCTCGTCCAGATAGGAAGCCCCATCGCTGAACTCCGTTACCGAAAGTCCGTCATTGTATCCGTAAGAGCGAAAGATCTTTCGTTGGGTATCGAAGTTGATAAGTCCGAGGTTGGTACTTAGCCAGAAAGAGCATCCTTTTGTTTTTATAATATCATGAATGGTATTATTGGGGAAACCCTCTTGTGCATCAAATAGCTCGTAAGAGTTTTCGGATTTGTATTTAATCAATCCTGCGGTAGTTCCGAAAAGGTAATTTCCCAGACTATCTTTATCCATCGCTAATACATTATTTAAAGAAGCATTTTGATAACTGTTGCTAAAGAAAGGAATAAGTCCGTTGGCATCAGCACGATAAGTAAATACTCCATATCCTTTATTGGCAAAGAAGATGGTTGAATCGTTCTCGGCAAAGATGGAAAAGAAGTAATTCGATTCAAAATCTTTATTATTAATGACATAGTGCCGGATATCTTCCAGTACAATGGTTGACCCTACCGATTTAATCTTTGCCTTTATAATTCCCATCCCGACGCTTGCCAGCCATAATTCCGAATTCCCGGTTTCATGAATATCATGAATGTACTTGAAAGGCCGACCATCAACCATCAACTGTATTCTTCTTATTTTATGATCGCGAAAAGAGTAATAGTTCAATCCTTCCTCGTCTCCAATCCACAAAATATGCTGTTTGCTTTCTGCAAAACAATATACGGCATTACTGCCAAGCCCATTGCCGATGGTAAGATGTTCCAATGGGCTGTCGGTAATATTGTTATCAGGGTGATAATTGCGAAACTTTAAGATGCCATTTCCTTTGGTTCCTACCCAGAGTGTTCGTTCATCATCCCAGAATAAAGCTCTGACGGGGCGTTTGGCTTTCTGCATATCAAGCACCACAGGCTTTATGGAGTAAAGCGGATCCGAGTAGATGTATACTCCCTGCCCATCTGTTCCAATCCATACAATGTCTTGCGATTGATCCCTCTTCAGGCAAAACACTCCGCAATTAATGTCGATGTATTGAGGCTTGTATATTTGGCTTTTGGTTTCTTTTTCCAAACGAATAACTCCGTCCATTACAAAACCAACAAAGAAATCGTCGTGATGCTTGATGATGGAAGATATTTTTCCACGTTTCAGTATTTCCTTCTTCATATTACAGATATATGTGCGCTGTTTGTTGTCTGTATTGTAGGAATAGAAATCATGTTCGGAGTTGATATAGTTAATACAATTGTTATCATAAAAGCAATATGATAAGTTTAAGTTGAATGGAATACTTTCCTGGCTCTGTGGTATAAGTGTTATATCTCCGTTGGGTTGGTTTTTTATTTCGTAGCAACTGCCATACGATTTCATGATAATCCACATATAATTATTCTTATCTATGAAGAACGAAAGAATATCCGAGTAAGGTATCCCCGATAAATTGAGTTCGCGAAACGACTGGCTTTCTTTGTGATAATAATGAATGCTGTTGCTCTTATTAATAATGAATAGTGTGCCATCTTTATCTTTCTCCATAAAGAATAACTTATTAAACTGGTTGTATGGAGTAATGACTCCCGTTTCGTTATTAAGCATATTCAAGCCATAATAAGTTTGAATCCAATAAGTGTTTTTGTTGGTGTAAACTATTTTGTCGATGAGATTGCCCGATAAGTAATTAGAGACTCCTTCTGCTTGCGGCGATTGAATCTGTTTGCCATCATACAGATTCAAACCATCGCAAGTTCCTATCCACATCACACCTTGTTCATCTTGGCAAAGAGATGTAATAGATGTATTCGACATGTACTCTTTATTGGCTAATTGCTTTAAATTGTAAGCATTGGCAGTAAAAGAGAGTGCCAACAATAAATAGGTAAATCCAATTCCAAGTATTCTGTTCATAATGCAAGATCTGTTTGTTTTAGCGTTCAACAAAGGTATTTAAAAGGAACTGAATATTCTCCGAGTATTGGCACTTAAAAGTAAATCTGCGTGCCAAAGTATTAAACCTGCGTGCCAAGAGCTAATTTAATTCTTAATTAATATGTGTAGTGAAGAAATTCTATCTTATTTTCGTTGTGTGTTTAAGAATCCACAAATTAACTATTATAATAACTATATTATCATGAAGAAACAAAGTATCTTTTTATGGATTGTCGTTCTTTCCTTTTTAGGGCGTTTGCAAGGATGGGCAGTCGAAAACCCTGTCGATTATGTGAGTACATTAGTAGGTACCCAATCGAAGTTTGAACTATCTACCGGAAATACCTATCCCGCTATAGCCATGCCGTGGGGAATGAATTTCTGGACACCTCAGACCGGAAGAATCGGCGACGGCTGGGCTTATACTTATACGGCAGATAAAATCAGAGGATTCAAGCAAACTCACCAACCCAGCCCATGGATGAACGATTATGGCCAATTTGCTATTATGCCGGTAGTAGGTAAAGTGGTTTTCGATCAGGATGAACGAGCAAGCTGGTTCTCGCATAAAGCAGAAGTAGCCAAGCCTTATTATTATAAGGTGTACTTAGCCGATACGGATGTGACTACGGAAATAGTTCCTACCGATCGTGCAGCTATGTTTCGGTTTACCTTCCCCGATTCGGATAAATCTTATGTAGTTGTAGATGCTTTTGATCGTGGCTCTTATATAAAGGTAGTACCCGGTGAGAATAAAATAATAGGCTATTCAACGAAAAATTCGGGTGGAGTGCCAAGCAACTTCAAGAATTACTTTGTTGTGAAGTTTGATAAACCTTTTACTTTTACTTCTACTGTGAAGGACAATACAATTGATCAGAATGAAACAGAAAATACAGGCAAC
This sequence comes from Bacteroides sp. 224, assembly GCF_010500995.1. Classification (GTDB taxonomy): domain Bacteria; phylum Bacteroidota; class Bacteroidia; order Bacteroidales; family Bacteroidaceae; genus Bacteroides. The sequence goes on from NZ_QVMK01000001.1 coordinate 37,245, forward strand.
CATGTAGGAGCCATTATCGGTTTCAAAACAAAGCGTGGAGAGGTAGTTCATGCGCGAGTAGCTTCCTCCTTTATCAGCCATGAGCAGGCTGAGCTGAACCTGAAGGAGTTGGGTCGTGATTCTTTCGATAAACTGGTGGAAAAAGGTAAAAGCACTTGGAACAAAGAATTGGGTAAAATAGAAGTGCAAGACGATAATATCGACAACCTGCGTACCTTCTATTCATGTTTGTATCGGTCTTTATTATTCCCCCGGAAGTTTCATGAGATAGATGCCAAAGGCAAAGTGATGCATTACAGCCCTTATAATGGCGAAGTGTTGCCCGGATATATGTTTACCGATACCGGATTCTGGGATACTTTCCGTTGTCTGTTTCCATTCCTCAACCTGATGTATCCTTCTATGAATCAGCAAATGCAAGAAGGTTTAGTGAATGCCTATAAAGAAAGCGGATTTCTACCCGAATGGGCAACTCCCGGGCACAGAGACTGTATGGTGGGCAATAACTCGGCATCCGTAGTGGCCGATGCTTATATAAAAGGACTCCGTGGGTATGATATCGAAACGCTTTGGGAAGCATTGAAACATGGAGCCAATGATTACCTGAAAGGAACAGCTTCCGGTCGTAAGGGTTTCGAACATTACAATGACTTAGGCTATGTGCCTAATAATGTAGGCATCGGGCAAAATGCTGCGCGTACGCTGGAATATGCTTATAATGACTGGACTATATATACATTAGGCAAAAAATTGGGTAAGCCCGATAGCGAAACCGGCATCTACAAGCAACGTGCCTTAAACTATAAAAACATCTATCATCCGGAGCGTAAGCTAATGGTGGGCAAAAGCAAAGAAGGAGAGTTCAACCCGAAGTTCGATCCGGCCGATTGGAGTGGCGATTTCTGCGAAGGGAACAGTTGGCACTGGAGTTTCTGTGTATTCCATGACCCACAAGGATTAATTGACCTGATGGGAGGAAAGAAAGAATTCAACCAAATGATGGATTCCGTATTTGTATTGCCCGGTCATTTAGGAATGAAAAGCCGCGGAGTGATTCACGAAATGCGCGAAATGCAAGTAATGAATATGGGGCAGTATGCTCACGGAAATCAGCCTATACAGCACATGGTGTATATGTATAACTATTCGGGTGAGCCTTGGAAAGCACAATATTGGGTACGCGAAATCATGAATAAACTATATAATCCGAATCCCGATGGTTATTGCGGCGACGAAGATAATGGTCAGACCTCAGCCTGGTATGTATTCTCTGCATTAGGCTTTTATACCGTTTGTCCCGGAACAGATGAGTATATATTGGGCACTCCGCTGTTTAAGAATATGAAGCTGCACCTTGAGAATGGCAAAACCGTAACCATTAAAGCGCCCAATAATGACGCGGACAAACGTTATGTTCAGGATATGAAGTTGAACGGAAGTACCTATACCAAGAACTATCTGACGCACGAGCAGCTGATGAATGGAGCAAACATAGAGTTTATCATGAGCCCGGTGCCTAACAAGAAGAAAGGCATCCGCTCTCAGGATGCTCCTTATTCGTTCTCGAATGAGAAATAATTGGTAAACAAAAAATAATATACATTGAATCTATGAAAGCAAAAAGTATATGGCTTCTTTTAATAGTAGTTGTAGTATGTAGTTGTAGGACTGCCGATCCTGCAAAATTCTCAGTGGCTTCTTATAACATAAGGAATGCCAACAATTCGGATGCCTCGAACGGAAATGGCTGGGCTCAACGTTGCCCGGTTATTGCCGGCATGGTGCAATTTCACGAGTTTGAAATCTTCGGAACACAAGAAGGGTTTGCTCCACAACTTAAAGACTTAAAAGAAACCCTGCCCGGCTACGAATACATCGGTGTGGGTCGTGACGACGGGAAAGAGAAAGGAGAACATTCTGCCATCTTCTTCCGTACCGATAAGTTTAAACTGATAGATAAAGGAGACTTCTGGCTTTCCGAAACTCCTGATAAACCAAGCATCGGTTGGGATGCTGTGTGCTTACGTATATGCAGTTGGGGGCATTTTAAATGTAAGGACACAGGTTTTGAGTTCTTGTTCTTCAACCTCCACATGGATCATATAGGCAAAAAGGCACGGGTAGAAAGTGCATTCCTCGTACAACGTAAGATGGAAGAACTCGGAAAAGGACTGCCCGTTATCCTGACAGGAGATTTTAATGTAGATCAAACGCATCAATCCTATCAGGCTTTTGTAAGCGAAGGTAAATTGAAAGACTCTTACGAAGCAGCTGATTTCAAGTATATAAAGAACGGAACATTCAATAGTTTTAATCCGAATAACTTTACAGAAAGCCGGATAGACCACATCTTTTTATCCCCTCAATTCAAGGTGAAGAAGTACGGTGTACTAACCGATTTCTATTGGATGCCCCGAAGTAAGAACCCATCCTTAGCCGAAGTAAAAGATGCTCCCGGAGAGATTAAGGTACAATCTTATGAGGCACGCCTTCCGTCCGATCACTATCCGGTGAAAGTAGAATTGGAATTTATCAAGAAATAACGCATACCCAAATAACAAATCAACTTAGTTAAAATTACATAGTTCTTTGCTATCAGAAATGAAGCAACCGGCATTCGGAATAAATGAAACAGGCATTCGAGTCAAATGCTACTGACATTTGAAGCAAATGTAACCGGCATTTCAAACTCATCCGTTTGCAGAAACCTTATTGTCGAATTTTAGGCATGTCAAAGAACGATTTTAGATTTTAATGAAATAACAATGAAGTCACTATTAAAACAAATTTAACCCGTTTAATTTATGAATACACTATTTAAAACTATCTGTTTAGGCATTGCCCTGGGTGGAGTTTCTAACCTTCAGGCATCGGAATGGAATGCTACCTCTCCTATGTTGCAAGACAACACACGTGTGGAAGCATACAAAAGTAATCGGCCTGAGAAACGTTTATTTGTATCCGATGCGGTAGAGAGAAAAATAGCAGAAGTAAAGAACCTGCTTACCAACCAGAAACTGGCTTGGATGTTCGAAAACTGTTTCCCTAATACCCTCGATACCACCGTACGCTACTATCCTACTGATAAAGAAGACGATGCAGTGGTATATACCGGCGATATACACGCCATGTGGTTGCGTGATTCGGGTGCACAAGTATGGCCGTATATTCAGTTGGCCAACGAAGACCCCAAGTTGAAAAGAATGTTGCGCGGTGTCATTTTGCGTCAATTCAAATGTATTATTCTCGATCCGTATGCAAATGCTTTCCTCGATCCGCACGATCCCAATCCTGACCATCATTGGATGTCCGACAGAACAACCATGAAACTCGAACTTCATGAACGTAAGTGGGAGATTGATTCACTTTGTTATGTAATTCGTTTGGCTTATCAATACTGGCAGGTAACAGGCGACAGCAGCATTTTTGGCGATGAATGGAATAAAGCCATTGCATTGGTATTGCAAACATTCAAAGAGCAACAAAAGAAAAACGGACACGGGCCATACACCTTTCAAAGAAAAACCGAACGGCAGTTGGATACCATGTCGAACGATGGAAAAGGAAACCCTGTGAAACCTGTAGGATTGATAGCTTCTGCCTTTCGTCCGTCGGATGATGCAACTACTTTTCAGTTCTTGGTTCCCTCTAACTTCTTTGCCGTAACGTCTTTGCGTAAAGCAGCGGAAATATTATCGGAAGTAAATAAAAACCAAACGCTGGCCACGGAATGCAAAAACTTGGCTGATGAAGTAGAAACCGCATTAAAGAAATATGCCATACATAAACATCCCAAGTATGGAAAGATCTATGCATTCGAGGTAGACGGATTTGGCAATCAACTGCTTATGGATGATGCCAACGTGCCAAGTTTGCTGGCCATGCCCTATCTGGGCGACATGAATGTAAAGGATAAAATCTACCAAAACACTCGCAAATTTGTATGGAGCGAAGACAATCCTTACTTTTTTAAAGGCACAGCCGGCGAAGGCATCGGAGGTCCCCACATCGGATACGATATGATCTGGCCGATGAGCATTATGATGAAAGCCTTTACAAGTTCTAACGATCAGGAGATAAAAACCTGTATAAAGATGTTGATGGATACCGATGCAGATACAGGTTTTATGCACGAATCTTTCCATAAGAATAATCCGAAGAACTTTACCCGTTCTTGGTTTGCTTGGCAGAACACACTGTTTGGTGAGTTGATTATTAAACTGGTGGATGAAGGAAAGTTGGATTTACTGAATAATATTTAAACATCATGAGAAACATATTTTATTCTTTTATTATACTCTCTTTGTTATTCCTTTCTTCTTGCTCGTTTTGTGCAAAGGAGAAGAATTATGCAAAGAGTGAAGGTCTGTTGCAATATGTCGATCCCTATATAGGGTCTGGTTATCACGGACATGTTTTTGTGGGTACGAGTACTCCTTTTGGTATGGTACAGTTGGGACCCAGTAACATTTATAAGGGGTGGGATTGGTCTTCGGGCTATCACTATTCAGATAGCATAATGATTGGTTTTGCCCATACACATCTAAGTGGTACAGGCTGTACCGATTTGGGCGATATTTTGCTGATGCCCTATACAGGAGATATATGTACGATCAGAGGCAATCAACATGATATCAGCAATGGTTATGCTTCTTTCTATCAACATCAAAATGAGATAGCCCGCCCCGAATATTACTCCGTTTTGCTGGATAGGTATAATGTGAAGGCAGAACTTACTGCATCCGATCGTGTGGGCTTTCATAGATACACATTTCCCGATGGAGAGCAGGCACGTATCATTATTGACCTTAAAGAGGGTAACGGAGATACTTCTTATGATACTTATATCAAACAGATTGATGAATACACATTGGAGGGATATCGCTTTTCGAGAGGTTGGAGCACACATAAAGTCTTCTTTACGTTAAAAACAAACGTAGCTTTGAAAGATTTCCATGTATTCTATGACACCACCCCCAAAGAAGGTAAAGAATTGAAAGGCCCGGCAGTAAAAGGGGTACTTACTTGGGGCGATCGTGCAGGAGAGGTAATGCTAAAAGTAAGCCTTTCATCCGTGAGTTGCGAGAATGCAGCAGCCAATATCGAGTCGGAAATAACGCATTGGAACTTTGATAAAATCGTTGCGGAAAGCAGTAAGAAGTGGAACCGGGAACTAAATAAAATCCGGATCGAAACCTCCGATGAAGCTGTGAAACGTACCTTCTATACAGCCCTTTATCACACCATGGTTGCACCCAGCCTTTACAGCGATTCTAACGGAGAGTTTCGCTTGCAGGATGATAAAGTATATACAACTGATGCGAAAAATTATTCTACTTTCTCTTTGTGGGATACCTACCGCACTGCTCATCCGTTGATGACCATTATACATCCGGAAAAGCAACGGGATATTATCAACTCCATGCTTGCCATTTACCAACAACAAGGTAAACTGCCCGTATGGCACTTACAGGGATACGAAACGCATTGCATGGTAGGTAATCCGGGAGTCATTGTTGTGGCCGATGCCTTACTAAAAGGCTATGATGGATTTGATAAGGAATTGGCTTACGAAGCCATGAAGAACTCCATGATGCTGGATGAACGCGGATTGAAACATTACCGCGACTTAGGTTATATACCTTATGACAAGGAGCACGAGGCTTTATCCAAAGCCATGGAGTACGCTATTGCCGATTGGGCGGTAGCAGCCGTTGCCAAGAAGATGGGCAAAGAAGACGATCACGCTTACTTCCTGAAAAGAAGCAAAACCTATCAGTACTATTTCGATAAAGAAACCAATTTTGTGAGAGGGTTGGCAGCCGATGGTACCTTCCGTCCTAACTTTAATCCTTTCACTTCCATACACCGGGAAGGTGATTATGTGGAAGGAAATGCATGGCAATACACCTGGCTGGTACCACATGATGTAAAAGGACTGATTGATATCTTTAAAGGAGAACAAAACTTCATTCAGGAACTGGACAAACTCTTCCAAGCCGAAGGAGATTTGGGCGAACATGCTTCTGCCGATATGACCGGGCTGGTTGGACAATATGTACATGGAAATGAACCCAGTCACCACATTATTTATCTGTATGCTTATGTGGGCGAGCAATGGAAAACAGCCGAGAAAGTACGCTTTATCATGGACAACTTTTATACCGATAAACAAGACGGCATCATTGGCAATGAGGACTGCGGACAAATGTCTGCCTGGTATATCATGTCTGCTTTAGGCTTTTATCCGGTAAATCCTTCTCAGGGAATATATGTGTTTGGAAGTCCTTATATGGATAAAGCAACAGTAAACCTACAAAACAACAAGGAGTTTACAGTAGAAGCTGTCGATAATAGTAAAGAGAACATTTACATCCAACGGATCGAACTGAATGGAGTTCCTTATACAAAAAGCTATATTACACATGAAGATATTGCAAAGGGGGGAACCCTTAAATACTTCATGGGTAGCCAACCCAATAAGGAGTTTGGGGCGGCTATGGAAGATCGTCCTTTTTAAACAACTAATTATACAATTATGAAATATCAATTTATAGCCATCCAATTACTAATCTCTCTATCAGTAGCGGCGCAAAGTACCACTCATACAACCGAAAATAAGCTTCCCGACTGGGCATTCGGCGGCTTTGAACGCCCTAAAAAAGCCAATCCCGTAATCTCTCCCAACGAGAAAACCACCTTCTTCTGCCCCATGAATCAGGCAGAAGTAGCTTGGGAATCCAATGATACCTTTAACCCGGCTGCCACTGTGTACAATGGCAAGGTTGTAGTATTGTATCGTGCCGAAGATAAATCCGGCGTGGGAATCGGCAAGCGTACCTCTCGTTTAGGTTATGCTTCCTCGTCGGACGGTGTGAAATTTAAAACCGAAAAAGCTCCTGTTTTTTATCCGGGCAATGATAATCAGAAAGAATACGAATGGCCCGGAGGTTGCGAAGACCCTCGCGTAGCCGTTACTTCCGATGGGTTATTTGTGATGATGTATACCCAATGGAACCGCCATGTACCTCGTTTGGCGGTGGCCACCTCTCGTGATTTACGCAACTGGGAAAAGCACGGCCCTGCATTTGCGAAGGCTTACAATGGTCAATTTATTAATGAAGGCAGCAAATCGGCCTCTCTGATTACAGAATTGGTGAATGGAGAACAAGTCATTAAGAAAATCAACGGTAAATACTTTATGTATTGGGGAGAACAGCATGTATATGCCGCCACCTCTACCGATTTAGTGAATTGGGCACCTTTATTAGATGGTAAAGGAAACCTGAAACGCCTGTTTTCTCCGCGCGAAGGCTATTTCGATAGCGATTTAACCGAATGCGGACCTCCGGCTATCTATACAGATAAGGGCATCCTGTTATTATATAATGGAAAAAATAAATCCGGAGATAAAGGAGACAAACGATATACCGCCAATGTATATGCCGCCGGGCAAGCCCTTTTCGACTTAAACGATCCGACCAAATTGATTGGCAGATTAGACAATCCTTTCTTGCGCCCGATGGATGCTTTTGAGAAGAGTGGTCAATATCCGGATGGTACTGTATTTATAGAAGGACTTGTTTTCTTTAAGAAAAAATGGTATTTATATTACGGTTGTGCCGACTCTCGGGTGGCCACTGCCATCTATAATCCGGCAACTCCGGCTCCTGCCGATCCGTTGCCTTAGGCAGAATTTTCAGATTGCTTCGTGGGTGGATTAAATATCTGTGCCAAAGTAGTAAATATCCGTGCCACGAAGCAAAATAATAGCAGTTTTAGTGTGTTTGAACAGGATTAACTGTCTAATTTCGCTTCTGGCTAAATAGCCGGGAAACTACAAGAAAATGCTTTGTTAAACTAAAAAAGTGAATTTATGAACAAGAAACACCCTCCTCCTTTAGACCCTTTTGAGACAAAAAAAGATCTTATCACTAATGAATTTTACATGTAAGTTAACTAAATCTATAAAAAATACATGAAACTAAATCTTATTAAAAGCCTTGCCTTCATTGGGCTTTTGGGTTCATGGATCTTCTGGGGATGCGACAACAAACTGGCACCCATCTCTCAGGCAGAAACCTTCCCACCGGATTTAAACCGGGAATCTGTTTTTGAAAGCTTCTCTCCCGATAGTGGAGGCATCGGTACACAACTGATTATACGAGGTCAGAATTTTGGTTCGGATACCAGTTATTTAAAAGTAACCGTCAATAATAAAAAGGCAACAATCATTAAAGCAGAAGATGATATTATCTACGCCATCGTACCTGCCCGTGCCGATATGGGTTATGTGCGTCTATATGTGGGCAGAGATAACTGTGTAGAGGAATATGCTTCTACAACTAAATTCCGCTATCAGTTTAAACGGAATGTAACTACCCTCATGGGTAAACATGGCGAACCTGGTCGCGATGATGGCGGATACACCTCTTCCAAATTGCAAAGACCCTGGGCATTGCTAACAGACAGAGATGGAACCTTATTCTTTATCGACGAAGGACGTGGGCAAAAACAAAACGGTGCTTTGCGTCGTGCCAAAGAAGGAATTATCGAAACCCTTGTGCAGTGTTCCGATGGACCTTTCCAATCGCCTACCTGCCTGGCTTTAAGCCCGAAGCAGGATACATTGTACATCTCTAACTATTCCTTTACCAGCGAAGCTACAGATGTAAAAACCGACTTCAACATTATCTACGTAACCCGCGATGGAGGATTTATGGACATCCGCGGATTGTGTAAGTTTGTGAAAGGAGGAACCCAAGGAATTGCCGTGCATCCTAAAACAGGCGAACTTTTCTTTAATAACATGGGAACCGGCTATATCTATCGGTTTACAGGACCGGGATACGAAGATTATACGCCTTTGTTTAAAGTTAACAACGCCGATAACACCAAAATGCGTATGATGTTTAACCCCGAAGGCACTATCCTCTATATGGTGGTACAAAACAGGCATTGCATTTACAAGGTATCTTATAATGCAGAAAGCCGTACATTCGGCATGCCCGAATTGTTTGCCGGCGCTTGGGACGAGTCCGGCTATATGAACGGAACCGGAGCAACTGCCCGTTTCGATACTCCGGGGCAACCCTCTTTCGACGAAGACGGAAACATGTTTGTACCCGATAAAGGCAAGCATATCATCCGAAAGATAACACCTTCGGGCGAAGTATCCCTGTATGCAGGTATTCCTGATAAGAGTGGCTTTGGCGACGGATTACCCGATGAAGCCAAGTTTAATAAACCGGAGGCAGTGACCGTATATCCGGATAACTCGGTATATGTGGCCGATCGTGATAATCATGTAATCAGGCGTGTAACGATAGAATAACAATCAAATACAAAACAATTTCTCATGAAGAATATACAAAAATATATGCTTTTGTTCTTCTTCGGGTTGATGCTGGCACCCAATAGTGTGTGGGCACAATCGGAAGGACAAAGCACCATCACCATTCAAGGTATGGTGGAAGATGCATCAGGCCCTATTATCGGAGCATCGATTATAGCCATTAACCAGCCGGGGGTAGGAGCCATTACCAATATGGACGGAGCATTCAGTTTAAAGGTAGGGCAGTATGATGTGCTGAAGATTTCATACATAGGTTATAAATCGGTAGAAATACCGGTACTAAAGATTACCAATAAAAGTAACCTGAAAGTGCGCCTCGAAGAAGACAGCCAGACTGTAGAAGAGGTAGTAGTAACTGCCAGCGGGGTGCAGAAAAAGAAAACTCTGACGGGTGCTATTACTAATGTGGACATAAAACAATTAAATGCCCCGGGCAGTAATCTGTCGAACTCATTGGCGGGGGTAGTACCCGGTATTATTGCCATGCAATCGAGTGGAGAACCCGGAGAGAATATGTCGGAGTTCTGGATTCGGGGTATGAGTACCTTTGGTGCTAAATCGGGCGCATTGGTACTTGTAGACGGAGTAGAACGCAGTTTTAACGAGATACCGGTAGAAGACATCGAAACCTTTTCCGTATTGAAAGATGCATCGGCCACAGCTATTTACGGGCAACGTGGTGCCAACGGGGTAGTATTAATTACCACCAAACGTGGTGAGAAAGGAAAAGTAAAGATCAATGTAAAAACCGGCTTCGACTGGAATACACCTGTAAAAGTACCTGAGTATGCCGACGCCTACGACTGGGCACGGTTGGCTAATGAATCGCGTGTGGGTCGTTATGAAGCTCCGCTTTATACCAATGAGGAACTGGCAATTATAGAAAGAGGCCTCGACCCCGATTTATACCCCAATATAGACTGGAGAGACTTGATGCTGAAAGATGGCGCTCCCCGTTATTACGCCAATGTGAACTTTTCGGGTGGGGGAGACAATGTACGCTATTATGTTTCGGGTGGTTACACCAACGAACAAGGTCGGTACAGAACAGCCAGTTCCGAAAATAAGTACAATACCAATACTACCTACGAACGTTTTAACTACCGTGCCAATGTAGATATGAACATCACAAAGACCACGCTCCTGAAAGTAAGTGTGGGCGGATGGTTGGTAAACCGCACTTCTCCGCACAGTTCGGCCGATGACATCTGGGGAGCCTTTGCCGACTATACCCCGGTTTCGTCTCCCCGCAAGTGGTCTACCGGACAATGGCCGCAGGTAAATGGAAAGCAAACACCGGAATATCACATGACGCAAACCGGCTACCGAACCATCTGGGAAAACAAAATGGAAACCAATGTAGGAATAGAACAAGACCTGAAGTTTATTACCCCCGGGTTAAAGTTCAGTGGCGTATTTGCCTTCGATACCTATAATAAGAACACCATATCCCGTTCCAAAAATCCCGAATTGTGGGAAGCTGAGCACTACCGCGACGAGAATGGGAACCTTGTATTGAAGAGAGTGAAAGAGATACAATCCATGAAACAGGATAAAGCAACGGAAGGAGATAAACGTTATTTCCTTCAGGCCTCACTGGACTATTCCCGGTTGTTTGCCGCCAAACATCGGGTAGGTGTATTTGCTATGGTTTATCAGGAAGAAAAATCGGATGTGAACTTTAAAAGCGAAGACCTGATAGGTTCTATTCCTCGTCGAAACCTCGCCTACTCCGGTCGCTTTACATACGCCTATAAAGATAAATACCTGGCAGAAATGAACTGGGGATACACCGGCTCGGAAAACTTTGAACGAGGTAAACAATTCGGTTTCTTCCCGGCGGTATCTGCCGGATGGGTCATCTCCGAAGAAGCATTTGTACAAAGGACACTTCCGTTCTTAAGTTATCTCAAAGTAAGAGGTTCCTACGGAGAAGTAGGAAACGATGAATTAGATGGAAGACGCTTCCCGTATATCTCATTAGTAGACACCGATGACGGTGGTACCTATTATTGGGGAGAGTTTGGTACCAACAAAGCACAGGCCTATCGTATCAGAACCATTGGCACCCCCAACCTAACTTGGGAGGTGGCGCAGAAATACGACGTAGGTGTCGACTTTGGTTTCTTTGATGGAAAAATTACAGGTACAGTAGACTACTTCTTAGATAAGCGCGACGACATCTTTATGAAACGCAACCACATGCCGCTTACCACCGGACTTGCCGACCAAACACCTATGGCCAACGTGGGTAAGATGAAGTCTCATGGTTGGGATGGTAGTCTCACATTGAATCACCGGATTGGAGAAGTCGATCTTACTTTACGAGGGAACTTCACCTATCAGAAAACAGAAATCATCGATAAAGATGAAGCTGCCAATGAACTATGGTATAAAATGCAGAAAGGCTTTCAGCTCGATCAGAGTAGAGGACTCATTGCACTGGGCTTGTTTAAAGACCAAGACGATATAGACAGTAGTCCTACACAAACGTTTGGTGGTAAAACGGTGCTGCCCGGAGATATTAAATATAAAGATGTAAACGGAGACGGCAAGATTGATGGAGACGACGAGGTACCTTTAGGCTACCGCGAGAAACCGGGTTTACAATATGGAGCAGGCTTAAGCGCCCGTTGGAAGAACTTTAATCTCAGTGTGCTTTTTCAGGGAACGGGCAAGTGCGACTTCTTTGTGGGCGGTAGTGGTCCTCACGCATTCCGTTACGGAAGAACAGGGAACATCTTGCAGGTAATGGTAGACGGTAATCGCTGGATTCCCCGCGAAATATCCGGCACCCCCGATACGGAAGACCCGAACGCCGACTGGCCCCGACTGACGTATGAGAACAACAATAACAACAATAAAAAATCTACTTTCTGGCGGAAGGACAGGCAATACCTGAGACTGAGAAACGTAGAACTCTCTTACGACGTTCCGCAACAATGGATACGTAAGTTCTATATGAATAATCTGCGCATTGGTTTTATCGGACAAAACCTGTTTACCTGGGCGAAGTTCGACTGGTGGGATCCGGAAGGTACCGACGAGCGAGGTTCCAAATACCCGATCAATAAAACCTATTCGTGCTATCTTCAAATCAGCTTCTAATATTAAAACAACGATTTATGAGAAAGATATTATATATCATACTGGGCGTTATTTGTACATCGCTAAGTTCGTGTACAGATTATCTGGATGTAGATAAATACTTCTACGATCAGGTGACGGTCGACTCTGCTTTTTCCAAGCGCATCTATGTAGAAGGGTGGTTGTCCAGTGCCTTTAATGTGGTAGAACACGCCGGCGAATACCACGATCCATTCCGCTTTGCAAGTGATGACCTTTATCATCCCGATTTCAAAGATTATCAGGAAGGAAATTACAGTGCTAATAACCCATTGAGCGACGATAAAGAGAGCGAAAGCCGCCTATGGAAGCTATACGAAGGAATTAGAAAAGCCACCACTTTTGTATTGAATGTGGATAAATGCCCCGAACTGACGTTAGATGAGATCAGCGATATGAAATCTCAGGCACGCTTCATACGGGCATATTGCTATTGGGCGTTGATACGTAGTTATGGTCCCGTTCCACTCATTCCGTTGGAAGGATTAGACGTAAACCTTTCGTACGAAGAACTCTCACTGCCCCGTACGCACTTTGATGAGATTGTTGATTTCATTGATAAAGAACTTGCCGAGTCGGCACGTTCCCTACCCAATTTCCGGACAACAAATAACCTGGGGCATCCCACCCGTGGAGCAGCACTGGCTTTGCGTGCCAGAGTGTTACTTTTTGCAGCGAGCCCTTTGTATAACGGAAATACCGATTTCTTCAATGTAAAAGACAATGAAGGAAACCAATTGGTAGCCCAGGAAAGAGATGAAAGCAAATGGGCACGTGCCGCTGCCGCCGCTAAAGACGTAATGGATTTGGGTGTATTCAAATTATATACGGTAGCGCCTAAGGCCACCACATTGCCGGAACAGCGCCCGCCTTATCACGAAGAATATTCGGAACTGGAATTTCCCGATGGCTGGAAAGATGTAGATCCCTATTGGTCTTATAAAGCAAACTTCGATGGTACCATACTTGGCTCCAAGAATCCCGAACTGATCTTTACCCGTACCAAAGAGGGTACCGGACACATTAACGACTGGGTTCATAAGTTATTGCCCAAATCCATGAAGGGAGACAACCGATTGGCTGTTACACAAAAACAGGTAAATGCTTATTATATGGACAATGGACAAACTATTGATGAAGCAACAAGTAGCGGGTATTATCAGACCGAAGGCTTTACTACGTCCGAATATACTCCTGAGAATCCGTTCCTACCCAGCCAGGTATCCCTCATGTATAACCGTAGAGAGCCTCGCTTTTATGCTTCCATTGCCTATAATGGGTCGGTTTGGGAAGCATCCAGTTCCTCCGAATTGGAATACCGTAACCGACAGATTTTCTATTATCGTGGTTTGAACGATGGTAAACAAGGATTTAAAGAAGATTGTCCGCTTACCGGTATCTCCTTAAAGAAATACTACAATGCGGAAGACTCCAAAACTACCGGCGGATATCTCATTAATAAAACCGAGCCTACCATTCGTTATGCCGAGGTGCTGCTGATTTATGCCGAAGCTTTAAACGAACTATCAGACGGTGTTACGTATGAAATCGAGAAATACAACGGCGAAGTTATCACCGTTCAGCGCGATTGGAGAGAGATGCAGAAAGGCATTAAACCCATTCGTATGCGTGCCGGGCTGCCCGATTATACAGAAGCTATTTATCAGAATCAGAACAATTTCCGCATTCGCATTAAGCGCGAACGGCAAATTGAACTGCTTGGCGAAAACTGCATGCGCTATTTCGATTTAAGAAGATGGAAAGATGCACTTATAGAAGAAAACCAACTGCTTCAGGGCTGCAACATCAATATCAGCGATGATGCCACACGTATTCAGGAATTTTATGAGCCAACCATCATTACCTCTGTGCATAAAGCGTTTGAGCAACGCATGTATTTGTGGCCTTTCCCAACCTACGAACTGAAACGGAATGTGAATATGACACAGAACCCCGGATGGTAATATTTAAAACGAAGAAATAATGAAAAAGATCAATTATTTATATATAGGATGTCTGCTCTCGGTAATGACCCTGAATATGGCATGCGATGATGCATTGGAGGATGAATTGTTTCATAAATTCTCCTACATCACCAATAACGGCTGGCAAGACTATAAACTAAGTGTAGATGAAGATAATACGGCCATACTCCCCATCTATTTTGGAGTGAATGGCACATCGAACAATAACCAGGACATCACGTTGCAGTTAGAAATAGATCCCGATACATTGGAATGGTACAATAAAGATAAGTATAAGAATCAAACCAATCTTTACTACAAAGAGTTACCCGCAGGTTCTTATACATTCGTCGAAGATGCATATACCATTCCCCGGGGAGAACTAAAGACAGTGGCTCATATCAAAATCGACTTAAAGAAGATGGGAAGCCTTTACAATGATTATGTATTGCCGTTGCGCATCTCTTCTTCATCCGGAGTAACGATGGGGCCGAATAAATACACCAAAGTATTGGCACACATCGGTTTTAAAAACGATTTTTCCGAAAACTATAGTGGAAAAGGAATAGTCACTCAAATCGGAACTTCTTATACAACAGAAGTAACCAGCACGGAATTGTTTGCTATCAATAACAACACCTGCTACTTCTTTGTAGGAGATAAAACACGCTCCAATACCAGTGATTATTTGAACTATGTAGCCGAAATAACTAAAGATGAACATGGCGAAGTGACTCTAAACAGCACTGTGCCCGGTCTGGAGTTTAAACCTTATAGTGCAAGCCTGGAACGCAAGTACACAAAGAACTACAACGACCAGCGCTATTATACCGAAATTACTACCATTAAACTGGCTTATGAATATATAGACACTACCGGTAGAGAGAGCTTGAAAATGTCTTTTGATGGTACCTTCTCTATGGCCAGAGACGTATTGAGAGTAGAATACCCGAATGTAGAAGTAGAAGACTAATTAAAATTTGATACAGATGAAAGTATTGAAATACATAGTAGCTGCATTGCCTTTTTGCTTGTGCGCATGTAGTGATGATGATAAAAACACAGAGAATACGCTACCGGATAACTTGGTAGAATTGCAACTGGACACCCGCGAAATTAACATAGCTCAAGGAGACAGCCGTACTGTAAAAATTACGGCAGGCAATGGCGAATATGCGGTAACATCCGTCAACGAAGAGGTAGTAACGGCTACCATTCAAGATAATGTAATAACATTAACCGCTGTCGCAAATGCGAATAGTGCCCAAGGAGTTGTTGTGGTAAGTGATAAATATTACCAGCGCGGCTATATAAAAGTGAATACGGCGGCAGAGTTCGACTTAAAACTAAGCAAGAACATTGCCACACTCTATTCGGAGGTAGAAGATGCCGACGAAATAACCATTAAGATCTATACCGGAAACGGCGGTTATAACTTAGAGGTCATCGACGAAGATCAATGTATCCGGGTAGACCAAAGTACATTGGAAGAAACCGAATCATTTACCATTAAAGGTATTGCCGAAGGAGATGCCCAGGTGAAAGTAACTGATCAAAAAGGCAAAGAAACTTATGTAACCTTGAAGGTGATTGCCCCAATCCGAATTACCACCAATGCCGATGAAAGCGGTGTATTGATTGAAGCCAACCAAGGTAAAGAACAAGTAAAAATTCTGACCGGAAATGGAGATTACAAAATCTATGAAGTGGGTGATCCTAAGATTGTCAATGTAGAGATTTGGCAAACCACCATCACCGTAACAGGCAGAAAAGCCGGAGAAACCTACTTTACATTGATAGACTCGAAGAAGCAGATTTCCGAACGCATCAACGTGAAGATAGCACCTGACAAACGTTGGGGAATGACGCTGGGAAAAGACTATTTCGTATGGGCACATTTCAACGATATGAAAGGCGAAGGCGTAGCAGCACTGAAACAGGAAACCAACAACTTCAAGCTAAAGAAGATGACCTGGGAACTTACTTGTAAGATTACCGGCACCAATTGGCTGCAAACCTTTATGGGCAAAGAAGGTTACTTCATTCTTCGTGGAAGCGGCGATAACGATAACAAAGCCCGGAAAATAGATTTGATAGGAACTGGTGATAAACTGAAACTGCAAACAAAAGGTAGCTTTGAGTTAGATAAATGGATGCATTTGGCTTTAGTAGTAGATTGTGAACAACCACAGAGTGAGCCAGGTAAAAAATATAAATTGTATCTCAATGGAGAATTGCAGGAATGGCAGGTGAATAAAAACGATTTGGATTTCTCCGAAATAAACCTGACTGCCGGAAATGACAATGGAACCATCGAAATAGGTCGTGCATCCAATGATCACAGGCGTTGCCTGAACGGCTCTATTCTGGAAGCCCGCATCTGGTCTGTTTGCCGTACACCGGAACAAATCAAAGCGAATATGTGGACGTTCGGCGAAACAGTTTCCACAGGGCTATTAACCCGTTGGGACTTCTCTGCCGGAGCGGAAACATCTTATATTGAAGATGTAAACGGCGCAGATTATGAGTTGCCGATGAACATATCTAAAACTGATAACGGAGGTAAATTTACCACAGTTAATTTCCCATTAGATCGTTTCGAGGAAGTTCCTGTAGTAGTGCCATTCCGATAAGTTAATCTTAAATGTACAACGTATGAAAACAAAAATAAATCTGTTTATACTATGCTTACTGGCCGTAGTTGTATATTCATCCTGTAGCGATGACGACAAAGACACCGTAGGCTACAATGATCCTGTTCGTTCTAACATTGCCCCCGTAGGCTCGTTCTCTGTAGAAGCTACGCACAATGAGAATGAACTGATGGTGAGATGGAAGAACCCTGCCAACGCCGATCTGGCTATGGTAGAACTCTCTTATCGCGAAGCCGGAACCATAGACACCCGGGCTACTTTTGACCCCGGCCATATCATATTCGAAGCTACCCGTGATACGGAAGTAGAATACCTGCTGACAGTTCCCTACTACGCTTTTTATGAAGTAACTGTGGTAGCCATCAATAAAGCCGGTAAACGTTCGGTGCCCGAAAGTAAAACCGTTGCCCCCTTTACCGAAAAGAAAGACGAAGAAGAAGTGCAGTTACCCGAAATGTTGGGTAACGCACACTCCCTGATGACTACCGTAATTGGTTATTACTTCGGAAAAACTTCCCGAAGCTGCTGGCAAAGTCAGTATCCCAAAGGGGGTGGTTATTGGGATGGTGATGCAGTGGTATGGGGTCAAGGCGGTGGATTGTCTGCATTTGTAGCCATGCGAAAAGCTGCCATGGAAACCGAGGTTGAAAACATTTATGCCGCTATGGACAATATGATGTTTAAAGGAATACAAAACTTCTATTGTACGGATAGAGGTAAAACGGCCTATTCTTGTTACCCAGCCTCCGGCAATGAACGCTTCTACGACGATAATGTATGGATTGCCCTCGACATGTTGGACTGGTTCACCATGACTAACGAACTACGTTACATGACCCAAGCCAAAGCCATCTGGACCTATCTGATGGATTACGGCTGGGATGAAACCTGTGCAGGCGGTATCCACTGGAAGGAGCTAAACGAACCAAGTAAATCCAAACACACCTGCTCCACAGCTCCGGCTGCCGTATTGGGCTGTAAACTTTACCTCGCAACCGGTCAGCAAGAATATTTAGATGGTGCTTTGAAGTGCTACAACTGGCTCATGACGTACATGCAAGACCCCACCGATCACCTCTTCTGGGACAATGCCAGACCTGGTTCCTCTGATCCGAATACCGTAGGAGATATTGAGAAGAATAAGTATTCTTATAATTCAGGACAACCTTTACAGGCAGCTTGTTTGCTCTATAAAATTACCAATGATCAGAAGTACTTGGATGATGCTTATGAGATAGCGAAAGCTATTCATGCCAAATGGTTTATGCCTTACAAATCGGCAGAATTGAAAACATCTTTCAATATCCTCTCTCCGGGTCATGCATGGTTCTATGCAATCATGTCCAGAGGCTTCTTCGAACTCTATTCGATAGATAACAACCGCAAATATGTAAATGATATCGAAAAAACAATGCTTCATGCCTGGAGTAGTAGCTGTCACCAAGCCAATAACTTACTAAATGATGACGATTTGAGAGGTGGAACAAGTAAAAGTAGTTGGGAAATTCTTCATCAAGGTGCTTTGGTG
Source organism: Bacteroides sp. 224 (assembly GCF_010500995.1). Classification (GTDB taxonomy): domain Bacteria; phylum Bacteroidota; class Bacteroidia; order Bacteroidales; family Bacteroidaceae; genus Bacteroides. The sequence goes on from NZ_QVMK01000001.1 coordinate 55,872, forward strand.
GAGATGTTAGCCCGGTTGGCACTTTTAGAACGTGAGAATAGGTAGTCCAAAAACTCGCACGGCCGCTCCACTAATTAGTTGCGGCCGTTGCAGTAACTTGGCACGGCCGCAACTACACCCTTACCACGGCCGTACGAGTACACTGCCACGGCCGTGCCAATATTCTACCAACCCTAAATAAAAAAAATCCTTGTCAACCTAACCAATGACAAGGATTTCTTCGTTATAATGAAATTAGCTCCATTTAAAACTTGTTATCTACTACGTAGAACAAGCTAAAAGCTAAAATCAAGGTTGCAATCAAATAGAAGACAAGTAACCACTTGCATTTTGCAGCTAAAGTAGCAGAGTAGCAGTTTACTTTTTCAATTGCAATTTCGTATTTATTATTCTTATAATATAAAATCGCGTTTATAATAAATGTAAAGGCGAAAGATGCTAAAATTACAATACTTATTCTTCTTAAGTATTCAATATACCCCATGAAGATGGCTGCCCAGCCAATAATCGAAGATATATTTAATGCTTGTAGAAGAGATAAAGTGAATATTGCAATAAACAAAGTCTCACTATCTATTGGCAGAGAGGATAAAAGAGTTTGCTTTCCGCCTTTCCACAATAGAACTCTACAAAACAAGTAATTAAAAAACCACATTAGGAAAAAGGTCTTTCATCCTTATTCAAGGGTAAAATCGCCTTCTAAATATGTTCCTTGTGGTGTGGTTATTACTAAAGTGTAATCTCCATTATCAAGAGTTGATAGATCAGTTACCGCCAAATCGTATTCTGTGATAGAAGAGAATGTTTGTTCTTCAACTAAGGCACCATCTTGTACAATAGAAACAGTAAGGTCGGTTACAGTCTCAGCAGATTGTATATAGATAGCCGGATCTTCTAATTCTGCAAAGAAAGGATGATCTGTAGGAATCTCGTCTCTGTCTACATTTCCTTTACTATATATACCAGTCATTGAAATTGTTTTAGGTCTTCCATTATTCTCAATCCCTGCCTTTAAAGATGCTCCCCCTACCAGAGTTATACATAATAATAAATAAAATAATGTTCTCATAATGCTTTTCTGTTTGTTAATGTCGACGTAAAAGTAGTGCTTTTTAGTAGAACCACAATGAAAGTCGGATAGACAAATGAAAGTCAAAATCGCGCCCAGGAGGCTTGTGGCGAGGGGTGTGATAGACAAATGCATTTTTGCTCTTAAAAAGACTACAAAGATTGCAGGATTTCTTCTAATCTACGGTCATCTTCTATCTTGAATTTGTTTTTCTTAATCCGTAACTTTGATGTTGCTACAGTATTCGATGTGTTATTGAGACACTCTGCTATCCGGCTGTTGGTATGTCCTAATCTAAGGAGAATACATATTATAATATCTGTGGTGGAAAGGTGATATTCTTCTTTCCTCAATAACTCCATAAATTCTTTATTTTCGTTTTCATAATAGCAAATTATATCTGTAATGTCAGAGGTTGTCAAAGGTCTTACTCTTTCTTTTTTAAGAATTGTTTCATGGCAGAGTTTTGTTCCTCTAAGCATAGATTCATAAAAACTTATTTGTTCGTTGCCATTGATCGGTTCATTAATCGACTTTTTATATTTCTTGATGTCGTCTTCGCCTTTCTTAATGGCATCAATTAAACTATTGCGTTCTTTTAAAAGGTCTTTGTCTTCTGGAATTTCTTCATTGACTTGAGGTAGAGTGTCTTCTATAATCCTTTTCTCTTCCTCTTTTTGTCTTTTTTGTTCTAATTTCCACTCAATTTCTTTTAGGCGTTCTTTATATAGAACAATTTCGGTCTCTTTAGAGTGAATAATGTTTCTAAGTTTTTCTTGCTGCCTCTTCTTATTTCGTTGGTATATAAATGCGATAGCGATTGAAAATAAAATAATGAAAAGTAATAATGCAGCAAGGCGATTTAGTCCTAACTCTGCTTTTAGTTGTTTGTTGCGCAGGTTTTCATTGTCATACTTTTCTTCGATTTCTACTATTTTCCCGGATAGTTTGTCTCGATAAATAGAGTCATTGTATAACATGAGGCTGTCTGTATGAGGTGTAATTTTATCAATATTTCTTTCTGTTATAGCTTTCTGTAAAAGAAAGCGGTAGATGTAAGCTTTAAGATGTGTATCGGCTGTGTTTAATCCTTTTTGACAATAGTCTTCAGATAACTTGACATCCCCTCTGTTATAATAGAGGTGTGCTAAGGCTGTGTATGTTCGTGCTTTCTCAGTTTTATTAGTTTGGTTTTTTAGAGCCTCATTGAGATACTTTAATGCCTCATCATCATTTCCTGTTTCGAAATAGAATGTTCCAATATTATGTAATGCAGATCCTTGTATCTTAGAATCAGTGTTGGATACGTAATCAATGCATTTATGAATATAGTAAGAGGCACTATCTGCATTTCTTGATATTTGGAAACTCTTACCTATCTTTAAAAGGTTATTTATAACTCTCCTATCATTACCTGTTGATAAAGCATATTTCAAAGCTTTTTGAAAGTAAGTAATTGAGGCATCATATAAGTGTTGTATATAGTAAATTTGTCCCAGACTATTGTAAATCAAACCTGCTAAATCATCATTGTTGGTTTTTAATGCTCCTTCCTCTGCTTTTTTGAAATAGAATGTAGCATCTGTATATGCTTCCTTAATGAAATTGTATCTTCCTTTATAGAAATAACTTAAGGCTTTTTTCCCTTCGTCGTTTTGGTGCTCATAATACTTAATTGCAATGTTAATCAGTGAGTCGGAATCCAAATCAACATAACTCTTATCCATTGCTTGAGTTATCAATAAACAATAGTCTGCTAATTCTTTACCTTCAAGCTCTCCCGGATATTCAATGGCACGCAAGATTTTCAGTGCGCTATCCGGGTATTCATTCATAATGCTTTCTGCCTTGGAAAGATGTTTGAACTCTTTCGAAGAACAGGAGGTAGCAATTTGTAGTATGCTGTAAATAATGATTGCAATAAATAAAGTCTTTTTCATATCTCAACAGGTTGGGGGTGGCTTCTTTCAAAAACGCGTTTTCGCTTGTATTTTGCCTCCTGCAAAGATTTGGATCATTCCTTTTATCTCTAAATCGAGCAATAGGGCGTTGATTCGGTGAATTGGGATATTGCTTTCCACTGATAGCGTGTTAATTTGTGTGCTTTCATTCTTCTTTAGAATATCAATAATGGCTTGTTCTTCTTCAGAAAGATCGGGGAAGATTTCAAACTGTATATGCCGGCTTGCTTTATTCGAAGAGTTCCACTGCATAAATTGAATAAAATCTTCGGCCGATTGTATAAGAGAGGCTTTATTGTCGCGAATAAGTTGATTGCACCCTTTGGAAACTTCATCGGTGGAGCGTCCCGGAAAGGCAAAACAATCTCGATTGTAACTTTCGGCAATGGAGGCAGTGATGAGTGAACCACCCTTTTCGGCAGATTCTACTACGATGGTTGCATCGCTTATGCCTGCTACAATTCGGTTGCGACTTACAAAATTATACTTGTCGGGGTTGGTACCACTGATGTATTCGGTGAGGAGGCCTCCCTGATCTAACATTTTTATAGCTGTGTCTCGATGTGCAGATGGATAAATGCGATCCAACCCATGCGCCAGTACGCCAATGGTAGAAAAGCCATGAGTTAAAGCAGACCGATGTGCATGAATATCAATGCCATACGCCAGCCCGCTTACCACGATGGTATCGGGACAGGTATTGCGCAATTCTTTGAGGAAGTCTATACATAACTGCTTCCCGTAATCAGTTGCATGGCGGGTTCCTACCATATTAATAATGTGGGAGCTGTTTAAATCGGCATTTCCTTTATAATATAATACAATGGGAGCATCATCACATTCGCATAGGCGGGAGGGATATTGCTCGCTATTTAAAGTCAGGCATTGAATATGATTCTTTTCAATGAACTTGTATTCTTGTTCCGCCCGTTTGATGGCATCGGGACAATTAAGCAGATCAATGAGTCTGGGAGTGATTCCGGGCATCAATTTCTGCAAATTTTCTCGTTCTCTGAATACTGTAGTCGCGTTTCCTATGGTGGTTAAGAGGTTTTTACCCCACACACTACCAATGCCCGGAACTTGCGTCAGAGCAATGGAATAAATAATTTCTTCTTCGTTCATTGAGAAGAGACAGAATCAAATAATTGATTGAATACTTCGTACTCGGAAAGCCTTCCGTTAATCAGGAAAACAACATCGGTAGTTGCTTTCAGGATAATTTTATCATCGCCTTTCCGAAAAAGATCTTGGTGGAATACGTACCTGATCCCCTCTTTCTGCACATATAGTTTAGAAATAAATTCGTCGCGGCTTCTTAACGAAGTTTTGAATGCCATGTTTACACGGGCTAATACCGGGTCGATGCCTTGTTCGTGAAGTGCTGCAAAGTTTATACCGAAAGTGAGCAGGTATTCATGCCGGGTATGCTCCAGGTAATGCATGTAATTTGCATTGTTTACAATTCCTTGCAAGTCGCATTCATAGTCGCGTACTTTGAACTCCAGTTCGAAAACGTATTTCTTGCTCATGGCTTTGATACTAATTTAAAGAGTTTATCGCTTGGGCGGATTTTATCTTCCAGCTTCATAGAGAAGCGCTTGCCTTGTTTAACGGTTTCTACGGGTTTTAAGTCTACCCTTGCTTCTTCCAGTGTGGCAAATACGGCTCCGGTGGTAGGTCCTGTGATAAGTAGCTTATCGCCTACCGATAGCTCGGCAGCCTCTACCAGAAACTCTGCCACGCCTATGTTGTTAAAGTATTTGATACCTTTCCCTACGTATACTTTACGCTCGGTGGCTTCCGATCCGTAGTTTTTGCTCCACTCGCCCAAGCGTTGTCCCAGATAATAGCCATCCCAGAAGCCGCGGTTGAATACGGTTTTTAAGCGCTCATTCCAGCCTTCTATTTTTTCGTCGGTGAAGGTGTTGTTCAAGTAAGATTGAATGGCCTGTTTGTAGCATTCGCAAACGGTGCGTACATATTCAGGTCCACGGGCTCTTCCTTCGATCTTGAAAACACGTACTCCGGCATCAATCATCTTGTTCATAAAGTGAATGGTCTTCAGGTCTTTGGGCGACATGATATACTGGTTGTCTATCTCAAGTTCTACATCCGTTTCCTTGTCGCGCACGATGTATCCCCGACGACATACTTGCATACAGGCTCCGCGATTGGCAGAATGGTTCATTTCATGTAGAGAAAGGTAACACTTACCCGATACAGCCATGCAAAGCGCTCCGTGGCAGAACATCTCGATACGTATTTGCTCTCCACCCGGGCCGCAGATGTTTTCTTCTTTAATGCATTTGTAGATTTCTGCTACCTGATCAAGATTCAGTTCGCGTGCCAGCACCACTACGTCGGCAAACTGTGCATAAAACTTCAATGCTTCTACATTCGATATGTTTAATTGGGTAGAGAGGTGTATCTCCTGACCGATCTGTCTGGCATAGCTCATCACGGCTACATCGGCAGCAATGATAGCCGATATTCCGGCTTCTTTAGCGGCATCCACAATGGTGCGCATCAGTGCCAAGTCATGATCATATATAATGGTGTTTATAGTCAGATAGCTCTTTATATTGTTCTCATCGCAAATCTGGGCTATTTCGCGTAGGTCGTTGATGGTGAAGCTATTGGAGGAACGTGCCCTCATGTTTAGATTCTCTATGCCGAAGTAGATAGAATCGGCTCCTCCTTGTATAGCAGCTGCCAATGATTCGCGAGAACCAACGGGAGCCATTATTTCAAAATCTTGTATCATCCTGTTGTTATTTGAAAAACTGGTGCAAGTTATGGAAAAAAGGGGAGATAGTATCAGCAATTATGCTTATTTTTGTTTTTACTATAAAACTCAAAGCATTATGGACAGATATTCGATAGACCTAAACCGCAAACTTCCTATTGGGGTGCAAACCTTTGAAATTATTCGTAAGGAAGGTTTCCTTTATGTAGATAAAAGCGCCCTTATATGGCAGATAGCCAACAGAGGAAGGGTTTACTTCCTGAGCCGTCCCCGTCGGTTTGGCAAGAGTTTGCTGCTGTCTACCTTTGAGTCTTACTTTGAAGGACGGAAAGACCTTTTCGAAGGACTCGCCATAGCAGAGTTGGAAAAGGATTGGATTCAATATCCGGTTTTACATCTTGACCTGAATGCAGAGAAGTATGATGCACCCGAGCGGCTTGGCATAATCATTAACAGTTATCTGGCTCAATGGGAAAATAAATATGGGCGCAGTGAAGGCGAAGATTCTCTTGCCACCCGTTTTGCAGGTGTTATCCGTCGGGCTTACGAGCAGACCGGTCGTGGCGTTGTGGTATTAATTGATGAATATGATAAGCCTCTGCTTCAAGCCATGTTCAACGAACCGTTGTCAGAGGAGTACCGCAATGCTCTGAAAGCCTTCTATGCTGTGTTGAAAAGCTCTGATCGTTACTTGCGTTTTGTGTTGCTGACAGGGGTTACCAAGTTCTCTCATGTAAGTTTATTCAGCGACCTCAATCAGTTGAATGATATCACTATGGATGTGCAATATAGTGCTGTGTGTGGTATTACTGAAGAGGAACTTATCGCAACTTTCACTCCCGAGATAGAACAAATGAGTAAGAGCAACGATCTCTCTTTCGATGAAACTGTTGCCTATATGAAAGAAGAATATGATGGGTATCACTTCAGTAGAAACTCCCCGGGGATGTTTAATCCATTCAGTGTGCTCAATTCGTTTTATAAACAAGAATTTGAAAACTACTGGTTTCGTACTGGTACGCCCACCTTCCTTGTTGAACTGCTTAAACGAAGCGATTATGATTTGCGGGAATTGATAGAAGGCGTAGAAGCCACTTCAGACATCTTTATGCAATATCGTGTGGAGTCTGATGACCCCATTCCGGTGTTCTATCAGACTGGTTACCTCACCATTAAAGATTATGATAAAGAATTCAGACTGTATAAATTAGGCTTCCCAAACAATGAAGTGCGTTATACTTTTTTGGAGTTCCTCATTCCTTTATTTGGGTGACATAAACAATAAAACATCCCCGGAATCCTTCCTCCTATAATACAGAGTAAAGATTTCCGGGGATTTTCTTTTGTTGTGCAAATCAATATCTTGCCTTTACCGATAAGCCTTATTCGGTAAATGCAGGAGCATCTGCTCCGTTGATCTGAATATTACTGAATGTACCTGTTGCTGTAGCACTTGAATCTCCACTCGATGCTACTAACCCTACACAAACTTTGTTGGGAAGGTTAGTATATGCACTATCCACCGTTTTCGAGTAGGTAAGGCCGCCGTCCAGCGAGTAAGAGGCTGAAACTGTAGAGCCATTTCTTTGCAGTTTCAGGTAAACATCGCCTGTGCCGGTAGCGCCCGACATCGCCTTGTTGCTACAATTGGAACCTGAGGTAGCTCTGTAGCAAGAATAGTAGTTGCTATCGGCTGCATAAGAAGCAGTGCTAAAAAGAAACTCATTGGTCGACTTTGAAAGATCCGGCACTAACATCAATCCAAGATGTGCTTGCTTCTGATTCTTGCTTACATTAAAGGTTGGGTTAGCAAGTTTGGTTGTTATCGTAAAATTACCTTCAATAGCCCGATACACATACGCCATACTTTGTTTGCCACTTTCAAACTTGCCGGTTCCTGTAAGGGAAAGCGCGCCTTCTGCACTTAAAGTAGTGGTAGCTTTGGCCGAGTTATAACCCACTACATACCAGTCGTTTTCGAGAGTAATAACGGGGTCGCTTGTGCCTTCATCTTCTCCACCACTACCCGGAGTTTCGCCCGGAGTGATGCCGCCATTGTTCACTTCGATGGGTGCAGTGGCATAACCACTCATTTTGCCCACCCCTGCATTGGTACGAACAATCTCGGGAAGCTCTGCCAAGTCATCTACAACATAGGTGTAAGTAGGTTTGAAGTCGTCATAAGTAAGTGGTGTACTTAATTTGGTCGATTCATTTCCATAAGCTGTATATTCGGTGTTGACAAGCGGATACACTTCGCCGGCATCGCTTGGCTTGTTGGCATACGTATTATTACGCTCATAAAGATAACCGGCTACACTACCTGTAAGGTTCGATACCCAATTGCTTCCGCTCTTCTTGGCAGGGAACGTACAGATATCTGTAGGTAGTTTTACATTGTCGAAGTAGTTTTCTTCGAGCAATAGTTTGCCTCCGTAAGCACTTCCTGCACCGTAGGTAGTTACATTATCGTAGAAGTTGTTGTACACGTGTGCTTTACCAAAACGAAGTCTCGGATGGCGAGAGCCCGAGTTATCAAAATGGTTGTGATGGAAAGTTACACTGATATTCTGATCTTCCGAACCATTCGAGTTAGAGTGTCCTACCAAGCATGATTTTTGTGTTTTAACGAACTTACACCAAGATACAGTTACGTTGTAAGTACCGTGTGTGATGTCGCAAGAGCCATCTTCGGCATCTTTGGTTTGATTCAGAGATTCGAACGTACAATGGTCCACCCAAATGGTGTTCGACTCTTGCATAGAAAGTCCGTCGGCAGAATAAGCAGGAAGCTTGATATGAAGGTTTCTGAATATAATATTCTGTGCCTCATTGGCAAAGATTCCTACTTTGTTCATCACAAAGTCATCTGTTCCGATGAAAGAGATGTTGCTGGTACGTTTTACATCGAACATACCCGAACGTCCTTGTTCGGCAGTAAATTCGCCACTTAGCCAAACGATGGCAGGCACCATCGATTTGTTCTTCTCACGTAGCTTCAGCCATTCGGCAAAGGCATAGCCATCATTAAAGTGAAGAATATTCTCCGCAGTAGCTCCCTGACCTCCTGTAGCTTTCTCTCCGTAGCCCGACAGTAAAGTAGGATCTACTTTGCCTACTACCGGCGCATCTATTATTTCTTCATCCTTATCTTTAGATGCCGACCCATTGCCCGATCCACCATCTTCCCAAGGCGATGCTGACCCCGAACTGCTTACAGCTTCGGCATTTATCCCCGATTCGGAGAGAGTAATGTGGAATGTATACTTATATCCTTTCTCGAGCTTTTCGATGCTTCCTCCGGCAGAGGCCGAGTTTTTGTTCATCACCCATTTGTAGACTTTACCATTTATATTGAACTCTACAATATGCGAAGCAGAAAGCGTTGCAATGGGCAGCAGAATGCTTTCGAAGTGTCCGTCCGGTGTTTTATTCGGTATAATATCGCCGGTAGAGGAAGAAGAAGAGATTTTTCCTGCAAGCAGATCGAACTCGCCGGTTTTGTTCATTCCTTTGATGGTTGCACTCATATTGCTGATATCTTCTTCGGCAGTTACCTTCAATATCAATTTAGTTAGTACATGGCTGAAAGTTAACTCTACGGCAGATTGATTATCCTGCGTATACCCCTCGGCTTTTGCAGCGTTACTGTTGGCATACATCAGGTCGAGTGCCGACTGTTTGCTTTGGTTCTCCAGATTGATAGCATATTTCGCTCCCACTAATTTGCCCGAGTGCGGATGGTAGGCAATGAAGTCTACCGCCGTTCCGTCTGTAGGATAAAAGAAAGGCGATTGGGAACTGAAAGAGGTGCTCACCCCTTCGGTGGTAGCATAATACTTTGCGTTTTGGGCAATAGGCAGGGTGGCAGATGTAGCATTTTTCAGCATGTATATACCGATGCTGTCTCCGGATACCCATTTATCGCCTTCATCATTTACGCGAGTGGCATATTCGTTGATGCCCGAAACAAAGGTGGCAATCCCTTTTCTATTTTGTAGATCGTCCGCATTATCATCGCTGCACGAAGGCAGTGCCAAGGTAGCAGCGATGAGTAATAGGCCAAAAGTTCTTGTTTTCATTTTATACTAATAGTAGATTATTCTTTGATATTGTTTTCTGTACGGTTACTTCAACCAACGTGAGTCTCCCCATCCGTTTGCTTTAAGAGTAGCGTCGGGGGTGAAGTTGGCGTTGAGGCTGATAAGACCGGTAACTTCTACTCCTGTAAACGGATTGGCGGTTATAGCTACTGTGTTAGATTCGGTATATGTTTTTCCAATACCTGTCCAAAGTGCAGGATATACTGCGTTATCTTTTATACTAACAGTTCCTAAGCCAAGACGTGGCCCTTTGGTAGCAGCAGTGAAAATAACAATGTTTTTCTCAATAAGGAAAGTTCCTGCGCTTGAACTACCATCTCCCGAATCGATGAAGTTATTGGTGCTTGCAATTCCAAAGAATGTATTATTGCTGATTGTTGCAGTAAGCCCAACTGCTGCTTTTGGTACAACAATAACTTTTTTATCGGCAGTAGTGCCATAAAATCCTTGACCGATACCGGCTACTGTATTATTCTGAATAGTCCAGGTTCCGCCTTTTGCAGCACTGGCATGAGCAGTTATCAGTCCGCCATTATTGCCACCAATGTTATAGCAACGGTTGTTGGTGATTGTAACGTTTCCGTTAAGAGAATCGCTGGCTCTGTTAGCTCTTACTATGCCATTGGCAATACCATAAATAAAGCAGTTATCAATAGTCAGATTATTAACAGTACCACCGTTGATATCGAGGAAGTAAGATCCTGACACAACATCTTCGGTAGGAACACCAGTTTCGCTATTAACCGTGAAACCGCTAAATTCTATATTCTTGATTGTGAAATTAATATTGCTGCCTTTAATAGCGATGAGTTTAGCATTTATACGTGCTAACTCTGTTGCGCTGGTACCTTCAAGTGTAATACTCTTTTGAATGTCAATAGAAGACACTGTAAGGCTGGTAGCTCTTGTTACTGTATTTTCTGCATTTATATAGAATTTTGATCCAGCATTAAGATACACAGTTCCTCCGTCTGCCGCTGCTTCGATAGCTGCTAAAAGCTCTTCGGTGGTAGTTACGGCATCTCCCGGTGTAGGATCGGTAGGATCGGTAGGTTCAGTGTCAGGATCGGGGTTAGCTGTTCCATTGCCTTCTTCCGGATTCCAAGGATTAACAGAACCACCTTGTTCGGATTCTACTTCGCTATCAACGCCTGTATCGGTCAGGTTAATCTTGAATGTGTATTTATAGCCTGCTTTGAATTGAGTGATGTTTCCATCATTCTTGCTGATGGTCCATGTGTATGTAGAACCATTTACTTCGAACTCAACAGTATGAGCGTCGGTTAATTCGGCTACCGGCAATAAGATAAACTCATACCTGTTGGCAGTAGCGCTTTTGTATGCTTTGATATCGCCTGCGTCGCCTTCGTTTTCAATGGCTTTGGCCGATAAGTTGAATTTGGCAGTGGTATTCATGCCTTTTACGGTTACCTGTGCTTCGCTGATATCGCCTACAGTTTCGTCGGCAGTTATGTTCAGGATAACCTTTGTTAGTACATGGTTAAATGTCAGGCTGACAGCCGTTCCCAATGATTGGTTGTAGCTTTGAGTGCTTCGGGCATACATCAAATCGAGACTGGTTTGATTAGCTTGCGAAGCCAGATTAATAGGATATTCGGTACTTACCGATGCCGAGTAAGGATGGTAGGCCATAAAGTTAACAGATGAGCCGTCGGTAGGATAATACATGGCATCTGTTGTTTGGAAGGTGGTAGATGTACCTGCTGATACAGTGGTATATTTAATGTTACTCTTTAAAGGTGTGTCGCCCGTTTCGGGAAGCATGTATATACCAACTTCATCATCTTTAAGCCATTGGTCACCACTTTCGTTAATGCGAGTATCGTATTTGTTTACTCCGGAAGCAAAGGTGATGGTTTGTCCTGATAAGTTATTGTCGATCTCTTCTCGACTACATGATGTGGATAGCGATATGGCAAGCGCCAATAATGCATAAGTTTTGTTCTTCATTGTGTAATGGTATTAGTAAAAAAACAATTGTTGTATTACAACATAAGTTATCGATAACAATTTTGCAAATATGTTGAGAAAATGGTGTAAGCATGTGTAGGAATTGATAATAACCTCCTATTTTTTGATTGTTTCGTGTTTGTTGCGCATCAGAATTCAAATTGATTCTTTTTATGTATTTTTGTGGTCTTAAAATGATAAACAATGAAAATAGGCTCCCTGAATTTTGATAAGTACCCCATCTTCTTAGCTCCTATGGAGGATGTTACCGACCCTGCTTTCCGCCTGATGTGCAAACGCTTCGGTGCGGATATGGTGTACACGGAATTTGTATCGAGTGACGCGCTAATCCGTGCAGTGAATAAAACCAGGCAGAAACTAACCATCAGCAACGAAGAACGCCCGGTGGCAATACAGATTTACGGCAAAGAAGTAGATGCCATGACCGAAGCCGCACGCATTGTGGAAGAAGCACAACCCGATATCCTCGACATCAATTTTGGTTGTCCCGTAAAGAAGGTGGCAGGCAAAGGAGCCGGAGCAGGTATGCTACAGAATATTCCTAAGATGCTGGAAATCACCCGTTCGGTAGTAGATGCCGTGAAAATACCCGTCACCGTGAAAACCCGTTTAGGGTGGGATGCCGATCATAAGATTATTGTAGAACTGGCCGAGCAATTGCAGGATTGTGGAATAGCAGCACTTGCCATTCACGGCCGCACTCGCTCGCAAATGTATACGGGCGAAGCAGACTGGACACTGATAGGCGAAGTAAAGAATAACCCACGTATGCACATCCCTATCATAGGCAACGGCGACGTAACCACCCCCGAACGTGCCAAAGAGTGCTTTGAGCGTTATGGAGTAGATGCCATTATGGTGGGGCGCGGAAGCATCGGCCGCCCGTGGATATTTAAAGAGATGAAGCACTTCCTGGAAACCGGAGAAGAATTGCCCCCTCTATCCTTTGAGTGGAAGATGCAAGTGCTGAGAGAGCAGGTAATGAACAGTGTGGAAAGACTGGACGAACGCAGAGGGATTATTCATATCCGTAGGCATCTGGCCGCCACACCGCTATTTAAAGGTATCTCCAATTTCAGGGAAACACGCATTGCGATGCTGCGCACGGAGTCGGTGGAGGAACTGTTTCGTATTTTCGATGGGATCAGGCCTTTCTGAGTTTAGAGTTTTTCCTTACTTGTTATAAGTAACTCTCTGATAAGGGCTGAAAGCCTGTTTCGATTTAGCCCGGCACAAGCGCAGTGCAGTGCCGGGTGTCAATGGGGCAAGGCAGTAAAGTTCTGAAAGAACGACCGACTTCTATCTCAATCTTCCCATAAGTACTTTTCATTATACTCTACATTGTATTCCTTTAAGAACATTATGTATTCTTCTTGAAAAGTCTGTTTCCGATGATGCTCCTGTTGATTCAATACATATTTAATGGTTTTTTCTTTAATGGATGGGCTAACCGAAAAGGCTGCATATCCTTTTTGCCATTCAAAATCCCGAAAGTGAGGTCCTATTGATTTAATCCATTTGCTGCTTGAGGCTTTTATTTCCTGCACAAACTTAGCCAGTGAGTAGTTTTTAGATAAAATGCAAAAGATATGAATATGGTTTTTTGTTCCATTGATACAAATAGGAACTGAATTTCTTTCAGTAATAATACCACCTATATATGAATAGATTCTTTCTGAATCTTGTTCATGAATGTAACAGTGCTTTTTGGCATGAAAGATGATGTGTATATATAGTTGTGATAATGATTGCGTCATGGTTGTTTTATGTATTGCCGTTTGTCGGTCGTTCTTTCAGAACTCCTTTGTCTTATACCGTTGATACCCGGCACTGCACTACGCTTGTGCCGGGCTAAGTCGAAACAGGCTTTCAGCCTTCTCGGGCTAAGTCGAACAGGCTTTTAGCCTTTTTTGTGGCAGGTATGACTGTTATTTATTATGTGGAACAACACTCTTCCTTACCCTCACCAACAACACAATCACCCCAACCAGCAACAGCCCCAACCCAATATACGCAATGGTTTCCGTTACCTTCAGGCTTGTTGGTTTAAACGTCATTTCTACGGTATGCTTTCCGGCAGGGATGTTGACTGCACGAAGAATATAATCTGCCCGGCCTATTTCTGCCGGCTGTCCGTCGATGGTGACTTTCCATCCCGGGTAGTATATTTCGGAGAATACGGCGATGGCATCTTTGGCCGAGTTCGTTTCGTATACCAACTGATTGGGCTCGTAGCTTTTCAGTGTGATGGAAGAAAGAGAATCCTTATAACTTTCCGTAGCTCCTTTCAATGCCTCTTTGAAGCGCACGTCTACCACAGCGGTTTCTAAAGGCTGAATGGTGTTTAGTGCATCTATTTCCTCATTGGCATTATCCACATACTTAATGTTATCTACAAACCATGCATTGCCGTAGGCGTGTGGATTTTCGAGGGGGAAAGTTTCTCCTTCTTTACCTGCTGCAAAGATGAAGTATTTCGTATTCAGCATATTTAAAACCCGGAAGGAAGCCGGATTAACCAACTCCATATCGCCACCGGCTTTGCTTACTTCGCTGTAAATTGTTTGAATCTCTTTGGAGATGTGGCGTTCAATCATCTGCTGATAGCGCAAAAGTTTGGCGGCATGATATCCTCCTACACTCTTATGCCAGTAAGAGGTATTATTCTCGTTGAAGGTATTGGAAGCAAGATTCAACACGCGATAGTCTTTTGATTCATCTTGCAAAATAAATTTGTCGGAAGATGTTTGGCTAAAGGTTTCGGTTTTTACTTTGGCCGGCTTAAACTTTTCATCGTTCAGGTAGCGTTTGTTTACTCCCCACATATCTACCAAACACAGTATGGCTATACCTGCCAGCACATAAGCTCCTTTCAACTTTTTAGAAGTATAGGCAAATAACAGGGCGCAACCGATAGCGATGATAAAGAAACTACGCCATGCATCGGAAGTGAAGAGGTGAATACGCATTTCCTCCAGATTGCTCAAAACCTGTCCGAGCTGATTGCCGGGGATGCCGTTTTGCAAAGCTGCCATCTCTTGCGAAGAGATGTAAGATGAAAAGAAGAATCGCGGAGCAATGGCAAAGAGTAAAGCCAAGCCTGCTGTCAACCCCAAACTGATATAAAAGTATTTACGCTGTTCTTTTAGTATCTGCGGACGGTCGAATACCTCTTTCAATGCCAGAATAGCCAGCAAGGGTATGGTAAATTCGGCAATCACCAGAATAGAAGAAACCGCACGGAACTTATTATAGAAGGGAACATAATCGATAAAGAAATCGGTGAACCCCATGAAGTTGTGCCCCCACGATAGCAGAATGGAGAATACGGTAGCTGCCAAGAGTGCCCATTTCATAGGACCTTTTACAATGAAAAGCCCCAGAACGAAGAGCATCAATACAAAGGCTCCTACATATACAGGACCCTGTGTGCCGGGTTGCTCTCCCCAATATTGTGTCAGTTGCTTATACAAATCCACGTACATGGGTTTGCCTTTTTCCATAGCCTTTTTGCTCTTAATCAATGGAATAGAAGCACCCCCTTTGGTGTTGGGCACAAGCAGCGTAAAGGTTTCGCCTATGCCGTAGCTCCATGCCGTGATGTAGCCTTTATCTAAGCCACCACTTGCCTGATCGCTCTTTCCTGTTTCTACCAGTTCATTCTTGCCTCTCATGGTTTCTTTACTATACTCGTAGGTATGGTAAAGGTTAGGGAGATTGATGGCTACACCCACCAAAGCGGCTATTATCAACACACCACTTGCTTTGAAAAAATGGGGGAGCGTTTTACTTTTGTAAGCCTCCACAAAGTAGGCAATCACCATAAAGAGGATAACGAACAAGAAGTAATAAGTCATTTGCACATGGTTGGAAAGCACCTGCAAGGCGGCAAACAGAGCAGCAAGCAGTCCTCCCGCCAGATATTTGCCCCTATATGCCAATACAATGCCGGCAATGGTGGGCGGAATATAGGCCAGTGTGATGAACTTCCAAAGGTGTCCGGCAAATATCAATATAAAGAAGTATGACGAAAATCCCCAAAAAATGCCTCCTATGGCCGAGAGCCAGGCCGAAACCCCAAACGCCCTCAACAGGATGAAGAATCCTAACATCATGATAAACACCAACCAAGCACTACCCGGCAAGAAGAGGTGATAAGCCTTTTCTACGCTTCTTAGCGTGTTTGTTGAGTCGTAACTGGGCGATATCTGATAGGTGGGCATACCTCCGAAGAGGGAGTTAGTCCAACGAGTACGCTCTCCGGTGCGTTCATAATATTCTTTGGCTTCATGCCCTGCACCTGCACCTGCCACAGTGTCGTGGTGAAATAAGGTTCGTCCCTCTATCACAGCCGGGAAGAAATAGGCAATGGAGATGATTACAAAGGCAAGGATGACGATTAGGTCGGGGAGGTACTTCTTCATAGGAGTTAGGAGTTACGAGTTAGGAGTTACAAGTTACAAGTTACGAGTTACGGGTTACGAGTTACGGGTTACAAGTTACGAGTTATGAAGTGTTCTACTTTCTATTCGTAACTCGTAACTCGTAACTTGTAACTCGTAACTAAATCAATTAATATCTATAATGCTCCGCCTTATAAGGCCCATCCACCTGAACGCCGATGTAGGCAGCTTGTTCGGGGGTTAGTTTAGAGAGTTTGGCTCCAATCTTTTCGAGGTGTAGGCGTGCTACTTCTTCGTCCAGATATTTAGGCAGGCGGTATACGTTGATGGCGTGTTCTTTGTTATAGAGTTCTATTTGCGCCAGTGTTTGGTTGGTGAATGAGTTGCTCATCACGAACGAGGGATGCCCTGTGGCACAACCCAGATTTACCAAACGGCCATCGGCCAAGAGGATGATAGAATGCCCGTCGGGGAAGAAATAACGATCTACCTGCGGTTTGATGTTAACGGCTTTGATGCCGGGGTAATGTTTCAACGCATCTACCTGTATTTCGTTATCGAAGTGACCGATGTTGCACACGATGGCTTGGTCTTTCATCTTCTCTATATGGTCTATGCGGATTACGTCGATATTGCCGGTGGTGGTCACAAATATGTTTCCTTCGGCGCAGGCATCTTCCATGGTTACTACTTCGAAGCCTTCCATGGCGGCTTGCAGGGCACAGATGGGGTCTATTTCTGTTACCAGAACGCGTGCTCCGTAAGATCTCATGGAGTGGGCGCAACCTTTACCTACGTCGCCATATCCACATACTACTACTACTTTTCCGGCAATCATCACGTCGGTGGCGCGTTTAATGCCATCTGCCAATGATTCGCGGCAGCCGTATAGGTTGTCGAATTTAGACTTTGTTACCGAATCGTTTACATTATAGGCCGGGAAAAGCAACTTTCCTTCTTCCTGCATCTGATACAAGCGATGCACTCCGGTGGTGGTTTCTTCCGAAACTCCGCGTACTTCGGGTGCTATGCGATGCCATCGATTTTCATCTTCATTTAGAACTTTTTTTAGAATCTTATAGAGTTCAACTTCATCTTCGGCTGTAACGATTTTGTCTAAAATGGAAGCGTCTTTTTCGGCTTCGTATCCTACGTGAATCATCATGGTTGCATCGCCTCCGTCGTCTACAATAACGTTGGGGCCTTTACCGCCGGCAAAGTTCAGGGCTTGCAGCGTGCACCACCAGTAGTCTTCCAGTGTTTCGCCTTTCCAGGCATACACGGCTACTCCCGATGCAGCAATGGCAGCGGCAGCATGATCTTGCGTAGAGTAAATATTGCACGAGCACCAGCGCACTTCTGCGCCTAAGGCAACCAGTGTTTCTATAAGCACGGCTGTTTGAATGGTCATGTGAAGAGATCCCATGATGCGTGCTCCTTGCAGGGGTTTGGATTCTCCATACTTTTCGCGAAGAGCCATAAGGCCGGGCATTTCTTGTTCTGCCAAGTCGATTTCCTTGCGACCGAAGTCGGCAAGCGTAATGTCTGCCACTTTATAGGGCAGCGTAGAGAATAATTGTGTGGACATATTAATATATTATTGTATAAACATCGCAAACTTACATAAAAATTGCGATTTATAAACGAGTTGAATAAGAAATAATTAATGAACACAGAGTCACTTTTTACTAACCTACATCGCCGATGTCGTTTTCTTAATAATGTTGTATAACTGTCTGATTTCGTTTACGTGCAATTGGAAGTCTCTGTATTCGGGCGACGGGTTCAGTGAGTGAAACGTAATCATTCCTGTTTCCACATCATGATCTACCATTTGTTTGCACAAAATGCCGTTTTGGGTTACTACAATCCAGTAAGGGTAATCGCGATATCTTAATTTACTTGTCCATAAATCGCGACTTAGCTCGCGTGCCAATACAAGGTCGCCTTGTGAGATGCTGTTTTTTGTGTCGTCATCCATGCTGTCTCCTTTAATTTCGAAAGCCACATAGCGACCATGAGCAATGCGGTCTACTATAAAATCGACCTCGCTCCAGGGTTCGTATTGTGCAGAATAATCGCCGGTGTCACTTAGGTAACGCGCGTATGCATTATAGGGCACTAATGGAACTCTCATTATGAAATGATCGCCATCTGTCTCAAAATACTTATTGCCCGATTTGGTAACGAGAAACGGTTTTTCTGTATCATCGTTTGCATGAGTTGCCGAAAGGGCGGGTGCTTTCACCATATCGCCTTCTCCTGCTATTAACCATTCCGGCGAAATGTCGTCGAAAGTTTCTATAATTTTGCTAATCAACCCAAGGTCTACTGCTTTTCTCCTTCCATTCAGGTAGTTATGAAAAGTAGAATAGTTAAAACCTACCTTTGCGCAAAACTCTCTGTTAGTCAGCTGTTTATATTCGAGTAGAGTTTTAATTCGCTCAACGACAGTTGTTTTCATTTTCTTGTTATTTAGAATTTGTATAAATATAGCCTATTAGCCGAATTTGCAATATTGAGTGTTGTGCAATTGAATATTTAACAATACTTTTGCAAAGTCAATTGCAAATATAAGAAATTAATTCAAAATTTAAAAGAATTCGTATGAAAACCTTTATCCCTATTGAATGTGATATCTTTGACAACAACCGCATGAGCGCCTTAATTAACGATATGGGGCCTGTTGGTTATGGTATCTA
Organism: Bacteroides sp. 224; assembly: GCF_010500995.1. Lineage (GTDB taxonomy): Bacteria > Bacteroidota > Bacteroidia > Bacteroidales > Bacteroidaceae > Bacteroides. The sequence continues at coordinate 74,851 of NZ_QVMK01000001.1, forward strand.
CATGATTCTTCTCGTTGAAATACGCAACAGAGAAGATTACGTTGTCGACTCCGAAACATTGAAGGTAATTGCCAGAAAGTATGGCATTCGACGCAAAATGATGGAGCAAGTGTTGTATAACTATGAGTTGTTCGTTGTAGATAGAATGCCGGATGACTGTGTATTGGTGTCTTCGGATTACGTAAGCAGAGTGATGCGAAACTACAACGAGAAGGTAGCCAAATGCAGTATTGCCGGTAAAAAGAGTGCCGAAAAACGCAAGGCTCAAACTCAACGTCCGTTGAAATCCGTTGCAACAAAAGAAAAGAACATAAAAGAAAAGAAAACAACAACAAAAGAAATAAAGAAAGTTGCTGTTGTTGATGATGTTCCTTTCTTGGGTATAAATTCTTGGAGGAATTATTTGGAAGAGGCGCTTAATGATGATTCATGGCTGGAATGTCAAGGCATGCATTCGGGGTTGGGAACACGCTTCTTGCAATACCAGAGGCACATTATCGACTTATTTGCCAAGCATGTAACTACTCACGGCAAAGAATATGAATTAAATTCCGTAGCCGAGGTAAAGTACTACTTCGCCAACTTCATTCGGCAAGGTACCCCTACCTGCAAGCGAATAGCCGAAGAACTTGAGGCACTCTGTAAGAACCAGGAGGAAGAGAATCCTTATCGATTCGAATTTATTGATCCTGAAACGGGGCAACGAACTTTTCAGGGTATTGTAATCCCTGCCGATGCCCCGCCGCGACCAAACGACAATGTAACTTGGGTGCCATCACTGAAGAAGTGGGCGTAGAAACAGGAAAACAACACTTCTTTTAAGGAGAAGGAACCTTTCATTGCACACAAAAAGATATTTTATTCAACACAAAAGAGCGATTTAATAATCACAAACAGACATAATATGATTAACTTTAGTAAATTAGGGATCGACACCCACGGCCGTACAAGCGGCCATATTAAAACCTACTGCCCCAAATGCAGACCTACCCGCAAAAACAAGGCCGACAAGCCACTGAGTGTGAACATCGACACCGGAGTTTATTATTGCCACTACTGCGGAGAGGGTGGAACGGCCAAAGAAAAGGCTACTCGAACCGCTTCCGTTTATACCCCTGTTCCTCCGGTTGCCACCTCCACTACTACCCGTGTGCCTTTGGTGGCCATGCATCGCGAATGGCTACATGCGCAGCGTGGCATTTCTAACGAGGCGATGGATGCCCTTAGGCTGACCTCTGCCGTGGAATACATGCCGCAAAGTCGCACCAAGGAATCTTGCATCTGCTTTAATTATTACGAGAACGGGGTGTTGGTGAATACCAAGTTTCGCACACCCGACAAAAAGTTTAAGATGCAGCAAGGAGCCGAACTCATTCCGTACAACATAGATGCTATACGAGATGCGGAAACATGCATCATTTGCGAAGGCGAAATAGATGCCCTGTCGTTCGTTACTGCCGGATTCGACTCCGTAATATCCGTTCCGAGCGGTGCCAATACCAACCTGAACTGGCTGGAAAGGTTTCTGCCTACTCACTTTGATAACAAAAAGACCATCTACATAGCCGCCGATTATGATCGCAAAGGGATTGAGCTCCGAAACGAACTGATTCGCCGTTTGGGTGCAGGGCGCTGCCGCATTGTTTCGTATGCCGAGGGCTGTAAAGATGCCAACGAGAATCTGCTTAAACACGGAGCAGACAGCCTGAAACTCTTGATTGGATTAGCCTTGGAGCCACCCTTGGAAGGTGCCTTTACTTTTCAGGACATTGCCGATGAGATGCGTGCCATATTCGAGAACGGACTGGAACGCGGAGCAGAAACCGGTTGGACTAACTTTGATGAATGTTGTACCTTCGAAACAGGGCGGCTTTGTGTGGTTACAGGCGTGCCCGGTTGCGGAAAATCCGAATTTGTAGATGAATTGGTATTGCGCCTCAACCTGAAACATGGATGGAAAGCAGCCTATTTCAGTCCCGAGAACATGCCCCTGGCTTACCATCTGCGTAAACTGGCGGAAAAGGTTTCGGGGTGCAAATTCGAACCAAGCAGCCTCCCGGAAAACCTTTATGGCAGCGTATGCAATTACCTGACCGAGAATATTACTTCCATTCTTCCGCCCAATAATTATACGCTGGACAATATTTTGGCAACTGCCGAATCGCTCGTTGTTCGTAAAGGCATCCGCTTGTTGGTTATCGACCCGTACAATCGGTTGGAGCATCAAATTCCACCTAACACCACAGAAACGCAGTACATCAGTGCGCAACTGGATAGCATGACCAATTTTGCCCAACGACACAATTGCCTCATTATACTGGTGGCCCATCCCCGTAAAATGAATCGGGAGCAAGGACAGAAGAAGGAAACTAAGCCCACTTTGTACGACGTTAACGGCTCTGCCAACTTTTACAACAAATGCGATTTCGGGTTGATCGTCGATCGCGATCGCGAAGCAGGCGTCACCTACGTAGATGCCAAGAAGGTGAAGTTTCGTCATTTGGGACAAGGAGGGGTCAGCACATTTGTGTACAACCTAACAAATGGAAGATACACGCCCTGTCTTCCCGGTAAGGGCGTGGTGTATGATAACGGGAGTTGGATTTAACCTCAAGCAATAACTACTTAATTATGGAAACAAAAGAAATAAGAAAACAGGCTATGGCGAACTTAAAAAAGGGAATCCGTAGTTTTACCCGTACCGAACTGGCGGCCATGTATCTGCCGCATTTAAGCAAATCGGTGGCATTAAAGCACTTTAACCTGTGGCTGAAAACCAACAATGAATTGCAGGAAAAGTTATCGGAATCGGGAGCTACCGACCGCACCCGTCGGTTCAGTCCACAGCAAGTACAATACATCTTCGATACATTCGAAGAACCTTAACTCGCAATAACTCGCAATTCGCTTTCGTTTGACGCAACTTGCAGATACCCTTTATTTTCTTCTTTGTACCTTTACATCATAATCGGAAAGCACAAAGTACAGGGCCCGTTCTTAGCAAACCGATTGGAGAGAGAAAGAGTATTTAATGATTTAATTTTTAAACACAACACAACATGACAGTATTATTAAAACGTTGCTTGCGCAACAAGTTTCTGGGCGATTCAACTTCGCCGTTGCTTTATTACTTAAAACCCGAACCGGGTAGTTTCCGCATCCGTACGCTGAGTGATATCAGTAAAGATATTGAGCTGACCGGTGCTTTGAGTCGGGAGGATGTAAACCATGTAATCCATGCCGCCACCCGCCGCATCAAAGCCATACTTACCGACGGCGACAAGGTGAAGATGGATGGACTTGGCACTTTCTACATCACCTTCAACTGCAAAGGCACGGAGGAAGAAAAGGATTGCACCGTTCGCAACATCCACAAAGTAAACATTCGTTTTAAAGCAGACCCCACTCTTCGTTTGGTAAACGAAAGTACCGCCACAACACGCGGAGCAGATAATAATGTGAGGTTTGCAATCAAAGGCGAAACAACCACCACCGATGCAGGTGTTAACCCCGGAGGAAATGATTCCGGTGGCGGCGGAGATGAGTTTATTGATCCGTCGGCGTAAAAGGGGGAAATTATGGAGTAGCTAATCGATGTCTGTCTATGCAGTATAGAGATGGGTACGCGGAAAAAGCAGAATGAGCGGATAAACGCGGAAAGAATATTATACTTCCGCGTTCTTCCGCTCATTCCGTTTTTTCCGCGTATCAATAAATATATTTATCTTTCTTATATAATCTCTATCCCCCGTTCCTTACAAAGCTTCACGCCAAGCTCTTTCAGCTTAAACTTCTGAATCTTACCGCTTCCCGTCATTGGAAATTCGTCGATTAAGAAGATATATTTAGGAATCTTGTACCTCGAAATCTTATTCCGGCAAAAGTCTGCCACATCCGATTCCTGCAATTGAGCGCCTTCCTTTAGGATGATGAAAGCACCTACAGCCTCCCCATACTTCGGCGAGGGGATACCTGCTACCTGAACATCCTTCACGCCTTCCAGCTTATATAGGAATTCTTCGATTTCTCGTGGATAGATGTTTTCGCCACCACGGATAATCATATCCTTAATGCGCCCCGTGATGCGGTAATTACCATCTTCATCTTTCACCCCTAAATCTCCGGAGTGCAGGAAACCGTTTTTATCGATAACTTCTGCCGTGGCCTGTGGGTTCTTGTAGTATCCCTTCATAACGTTATAACCGCGACAACACATTTCGCCTTGTACACCTACGGGACATTCTTCTCCCGTTTCCGGGTCGAGTACCTTTACTTCCGTAAACTCAAAATCGCTTCCTACGGTGGTGCAGCGCACTTCGAATGAATCGTCTATGCGCGTTTGCGTCATACCCGGAGAGGTTTCGGTGAGGCCATACACACTGGTGATGCTCATAAACATCTTCTCTTGCACCTGCTTCATCAATTCGATGGGGCAGAGAGAACCGGCCATGATACCTGTGCGAAGGCTCGACATATCGAACATATCGAACATCGGATGATTGAGCTCGGCAATGAACATAGTAGGTACCCCGTACAATGCCGTGCAACGCTCTTTATGAATAGATGCCAATACCACCAACGGATCGAAGCGTTCTACCATTACCTGGGTGCATCCGTGCGTAAGCGTATTCATGGTGGCCAGCACTACGCCAAAGCAGTGGAAAAGAGGCACACAGCAGCAAAGCTTATCTTCCGAAGTAAACTTCATGTGTTCGCCCGTCAGGTAACCGTTGTTGGCAATGTTATGATGAGATAACATCACCCCTTTGGGGAAACCTGTGGTGCCCGATGTATATTGCATATTCACAATATCGTGGCAGCTAACCTGGCTTTTCAGCTCTTCCAGGCAGCGATCTTCGATATTGTCTCCCAGTAAAAGAAGTTCGGAGGTGTTGTACATACCACGATGCTTTTCTTGCCCTACATACACTACGTTCTTCATCTTAGGGAAACGCGTGCTGTTGAGGTGACCGCGTTGGCAGTCTCTTAGCTCAGGCAGCATGGTGTAAGTCATTTGCACAAAGTCGCTGTCCTTTTCGCCATTAACAATACATAAGGTATGCATGTCGGAGTTCTCGCAAAGATATTCCAACTCAGATTGCTTATAATTGGTGTTAACGGTTACATACACCGCACCTATTTTGGCACAGGCATACAGTAGAGTCAGCCAGTCGGGCACGTTAGCCGCCCAGATTCCTACATGGGTGCCTTTGCCTACGCCAATGGAAATCAGCCCCTTGGCCATATCATCTACACGTTTGTTTAGCTGCTCCCAAGTGAAGCGTAAGTTACGATCGGAATATACGATGGCTTCCTTATGAGGTATTTCTTTAGCCCAGTGCTCAAGCCACTGACCTAAAGTTCTGTCGAATAACTTCATTAGTTGAAAATTGAAAGTTGAAAATTGAAAATGACTTCATTAATTGAAAATTGAAAGTTGAAAATTGAAAGTTACAATACTGCATAGTTAACTTTCAATTTTCAATTTTCAACTTTCAATTCTATACCGGAGTGTAGATTACTGCTAATATTTTCGCAGCCTGTCCTTCGAAGGCATGTACGTGGTGAGGTACAATCGAGTCATAATAAATGCTGTCTCCTTCTTCGAGTATATACTTGTTTTTGCCGTAGCTTATTTCCATTACGCCTTCCATAACTAAGATAAACTCTTCACCTTCGTGCGAAGAAAGTACGAAGTCGGTATTCTGGTTGGCATCCACATCAATAATGAATGGCTCCATGTGTCGATCTGCTTTCGACTTGGCCAACGAATGGTACGACATGTGTTTTCTGGATTGGGTAGCATTATTGGAAAAGCTAATGGTATCCGAAGACTCAGCTTTCCGACAGATAGCCGGACCTGTTTCATCATTGTCGTCGAGGAAAGTACCCAAACGCACTCCCAGTACACGGGCTATTTTAATAAGCGGTGCCAGCGAAGGAAGGTCTATATTGTTTTCAATACGTTCAACCTGTTCTACTGCCAACCCGGAGCGTTCGGCAAGTTCTGCAATAGTAATTGATTTGCTTTCGCGAAGGCTTTTAATTTTCTCCCCAACAATTTTACTCGTATCCATCTGTCTTTAATTTGAATTTAAACTAATTGTGCGTAAAATAACGAAATCTTTAATTAAATTGCAAATAAAAAGCGGATAACAAAATGAAAGGTTATCCGCTTTTTAGTTGAAATTATGTTATCGTTCTCTTATTCTTTCCCGTAATCTTTACTGTTTAACTCGTAAGTTATTTTATTTGAGTTATTCAGGTTGACGTACACGCGGTAGTTTCCGGCCACCACAGGAATGTTGTCGGAGCCATTTAATATACCCTCTTTGCCATCAATACCATAACTCACATTCCAGCTCTTATCTAAGCGGAATTTCATGTTTCCATTTGTTAGTTCCGCATCTACCCAGAAACGTTGTTTGGAGGAGTCGAAGTTCATCTCAATATCCGTACTCCAGGTTTCATCATTGTTAACGGCATTTCCTATAATGCTTAAGGTGGTGAATGATTGTACGTTGGTTAATAACAGCGTATTGGTATTCATCTTCAGTCGATAAAAACGTTTGGAATAAGCAGTGATGTTTCCTGAACTGCCGTCGGCTATTAATTGAATGGAGGTTGCTTCGGTTTCGGGAGTGATGCCTTCTGCCAATCCCCAGTTATAGGCGGCTGTCCATCCGGCTTCGCCGGTTACTTTAAATCCGTTGGCGGCTTTCTCGCCAAAATCGACGATGGCTTCATACGATTCGTTGTTGGCAAAGCTAAATAGATGTTGAGAAGCATCATGCGACCATCCGCAGTAATCGCCAATCACCCAAACCTTCGGATATTCCGGTTCTCCGGAATAAGGAGTGATGTTGCTCGTAACTACATTCGAGTAGATGGAATTTATGGCATCAGAGATGGAAGAGGCTATTCGGATGTCTAAGTCGATGGCCGTTAAATCCATTTCGTATTTCTCCAATAAGGATAATATCTTTCCATTCAGCTCATTGGCTATTACCTGATAGGTGTTTTCTGTTTTGGAAGATGCAATGATAATGCTGTTGGCAAAGTCTTTTCCTTTCAAATCTATTTCGATGGTATTGGTAACTTCTGCCTGATATCCCATGTTGGGAGTGCTCCAATTTAAATCGAATACAATGTCATCCGCTTTGTTGGCTTCCAGGACGTAACTGCTTCCGATGGCTTTCAATACAGCGGCTTGGGCTGTTTGTTCGTTGTAGGTTACTTCATCCAGATCGCTGTCGCAAGCGGTGAATAATACAACGGAAAGGGCGAGTATATAGATATATTTGATTCGTTTCATAATGATCTGACTTTTATTTATAACCTTCGTTTTGATGCAAGTTTTGGTTGACACTTAAATCCGTAGCCGGTATGGGGAACACGTTGTAGTGAGATTCAATACCTACTCCTGTAATGACTCCTCCTTTGTATGGCCATAGATAGGAGTTGGAGGTAAATAGACCGTAGCGAATCAAGTCGGTGCGACGTACTCCTTCCCAGTAAAGTTCGCGTCCTCGTTCATCCAGAATATTGCGGAAGTTATTGGCGCTCAACCAAGCTGTGTTAATCGCATGGTCAGCGTTGCCAAATGCACGTTCACGCAATTGATTTACATACCCAACGGCTGTATTGATATCGCCTCCCTGACCACCGCGAGCTACGGCTTCGGCATACATTAAGTATATGTCGCCCAGACGGAATAATGCAAAATCTGTATCGGGGAATGTTTGGTTGCTACCTGCTACTCCTGCGGAGGTTATATTTTTGTATTTGTAAACCGCCCAACCCTCGGTGGTAAATGTGCCTTTCACGCTGGTGATGATGTTGATGTTACGTCCTTTATCGTAGAAGATACCTCTTTTGTCTAAAATGGTAGCCGCTGTTTTATCGTCATTATCTTCAAAATCGAAGAGGTTAACCAGGTTTTGTGTGCCGCGGAAACCGTCCCATCCGTCACCTACTCCATCTTCTTCCAGACTGAATTCACTACTTCCGCGAGAACCCAGAATGATGGCAGCCATGGCATACGATTGGGTGGTATTGCCATCAAAGCAAATTGGGAAGATGATTTCTTTGCGTGAATCGCCGTTCTCACCGTTATCAGCTTTGAATAAGTTGGCATAGCTGTCTGCGAGTAAGTATCCGCTTGCGATGACTTTCTTACAGGCAGTAATACAGTCTGTATAGCGTTCTTTGCCGGTATATACTTCCGCATTCAAATACATACGTGCCAGTAATGCGTTTAGGGCTGCTTTATCTGCGCGTCCGTATGTAGTACGAGGCTCAGGAAGATCAGATTCTATAGTAGTCAGTTCACTTTCAATCCAATTAAATAATTCCTCACGTGATAACTGAGCAGGATGAGTAGAGTAATTGTTTTCGGTAATGAACGGGGGAATGGCAAACATATCCAACAGTGTATAGTAAGCCAAAGCACGGTTAAACCTGGCTTCTGCTGCGTAATGAACCTTGTTTACTTCTTCCGGAGCATTGCCGATGTTGAGCATAAATTCGTTGGTAAGGGCTACCACAAACATGCAGCGTTGGTACACACCCTCAATAGGTTCTACTTTGTTTGTACCCCAAATTTGTCCGTTAATCTCATTACACCAGGCATCTCCCCAGGCATTTTTACATTCATCGGTGGTTTGTTCCTGCAAGGTCCACCAACTGCGCAGGAGCACAGTATTTCCCGGGTCGAGGTCTGATATATCAGACTCTCCGGCGCCGGCCTGACCCGAGAGCGCCCATACAGAGTAGATTTTATTGAGCCCTTGCGTATAGCTTAGTGCATCGGAATAAGCCTGTTCGGCAAACATATCGCTTTCGCTTATGGGAGCTACGTTTAAGTCGTTTAAGCATCCGGTTAACCCCGTCATGCAGATTACTGCTGAGATAAGTATATATTTTATGGTATTCATAATGATTCGGTTTTAGAAGTTCAGATTTAATCCAAGTGTAAAAATACGAGGACGTGGATAGGTGTTCTGGTCGATAGCCGAACATTCCGGGTCGAGTCCTGAATAATTGGTGATTGTAAATACATTCTGTACAGAGGCGCTGATTCTTCCTGAAATCTTTTGCGAGAACAGTTTATCGAATGAATACCCCAGAGTGATATTATCCATCTTCAGGAAAGATGCATTTTCGAGAAACAAGTCGCTGGCTCTTTGTTCGGTACGACTGCTTTTGGTAAATCCGGTTCTGTAAATACCTTTGTAGTAATTGCTGATAATACCTTGATTACCAAAACTGTCGGTCGTACAGTTATCCGCTTCCAGTGCATTGTACACATAATTACCGAGGCTGGCGCGTAGGTTAAAACCTAAATCCCAATTCTTATAGATTAGTTGAGAACTGAATCCCATAAAGGTTTTGGCCATCGGGTTTTTGCCGGTGAAGTAACGGTCTGCTTCGGTAATAACTCCGTCATTATTGCGATCTACAAATGCATTCTGAATGGGCTTTCCATTAGCATCATATACTTGTTGATAGAGCCAGAATGTACTTGGTAGTTCGCCCACCTGATGCTTTTGAATTGTAGTTGCGTTACTTCCGTAGTTGGCGCTTCCGGCACCAAGACCCGGATAATCCGGATTATAGCTCGCGGTAAGTTTGGTAATTTCGCTATCGTTGAAGGTAACATTGTAACCAACTTTCCAGGTAAAGTTTTTGCTTTGTATGGCAGTAGCTTCTACATTGAACTCAAGACCTTTGTTTTTCATCTCTCCAATGTTAGCTGTATAGATGTTGGAGAAATTAGTACCTGCGGCAGTGCTAACAGAACTGAGTAAATCTTTGGTATGCTTCCAATAGTATTCAACGCTACCGGAAATACGGTTATTGAGGAAACCGTAATCTAAACCTATATTATAAGTAGCTGTTTCTTCCCATTTAAGATCCTGATTATACTTGTTTGGTTTTAATAAGTAGGTTCCTAAATATTGCCCATTCGGATTATTTCCTAATGAATAGGTGGTAAGGTGCAAGTAATAATCGTCAAATTCTTGTTGTCCGGTGATTCCATATCCTACCCGTAATTTCAGATTGGAAAGAACTTCTTTTGTACTCTCCATAAATGATTCATTAAGAAGCGTCCATGCCGCTGCAACCGATGGGAACATCCCCCAACGATTATCTTTTGTGAAGTTGGATGATCCATCCCGACGAATGGTAGCAGTCAGTAAATAGCGCTCCATAAAATGATAATTCAAACGTCCGAAGAAAGAAACCAAGTACTTTTCTTTTAGCTTAGTTTGCTGATTTACTTTGGCATAATGATGTTCGTCTTCGATATATTCCCATGTGTCTTCCTTCACAGAGAGTCCTCCATCAGTGCTATTGGATGTGTAATAATCAAAGTCGCTAAAGTAGAAATGCTGCCAGGAATAACCTCCCATTACATTGATTCTACTTTTAATAGTTGGCAATTCTTTCTCGTAGTTAAGATAAAAGTCGAGAAGATGATTGCGACGCAGGTTATTCCATGTTTTGCCTTGACCCAAATCTTTGAAGTCGCTATCTTTAGCAGCTTGGAAGGAGCCGAGATTTGCAAAATCGCTTCCCGTTGCTTTCGAAACATCGTAACCTACGTTCAGGTTAACATTCAGGTCTTCCAATCCGTGGATTTTGTAGTTTAGCTGAATATTTCCCAAACTTCTTTTGGTAGTACCTTTATTGTTTTTATCGTATAACATTGAGAGCGGATTCACTGCCGACAAGGTACTCGGTAGCCCACCTGTAACCCAGTTCCAATAACCATTAAACCCGGTTTCTTCATCGTAAATTGGTTTGGTAGGATCGAAGAATGCGGCGGTATTTGCTACATTATCATCTGTGTACCTTGTTTTGTTGATGGTACCTTTTACATTGATATCGACAGCTAAATGATTGTCGAAGAATTTAGGATTAAGATTCACCGAAGCGGTATATCTGTTATATTTAGATGTCTTTATTGTACCTTTTTCGTTGTTATATCCTAATGATACACGGAAAGGAAGGACACCTGCTTTGCCGGATACACTGATGTTTTGGTCGGTGCTTAATCCTGTCTGATAGATAGCATCTTGCCAATCTGTAGATTGATCGGGGTATTGGTTTACGATGGCAAGCGCGGCATCACCGGCCGCCGATCCGTCGGAGTATTGGTTATTGATAACCTCTCTAAATTGATTGGCAGATAATGTTTCGATGCGTTTATAAGGGTCTTTCATGGTAAATGTACCTGTATAACTAACCTTTACCCCTGTATTTGTACCTTTTTTAGTGGTAATAATAATCACCCCATTCGATGCCCTCGAACCATAAATAGCTGTTGCCGAAGCATCTTTCAATACAGTGAAGGTTTCAATATCATTGGGGTTGATGGTAGCCAATGCATTGGGAGTACCCGGTGCGGCATCATTAGAAATAGGGATACCGTCTATCACAATAAGCGGATCATTGGTAGCTCTTAAAGAAGCACCTCCACGAATACGAATAGTTGCTCCGGCTCCCGGCTGACCATCACCTGCCTGTATATGTAGTCCGGGTATTTTTCCTTGTATCAACTCCTGTGGCGAAGTAACAGCTCCTCGGTTCATCTCCTCGGCTTTGATAGCTACTACCGAACCGCTAAGGTCTTCTTTTTTAACCGATCCATAGCCAATAATTACTACATCATCCAGTAATTGAGTATCATCTTTCAGAGTGATGTTCATTTGGCGGGTGGCAGGAATTTCAATTGTTTTATAACCAATAAAAGAGATTTCGAGTATTTCTCCTTCTTTAGCCTCCAACTTGAATTTTCCGTCGAAATCGGTAATTGTACCCCGGGTAGTGTTCTTTACCAGTACGTTGGCGCCAATTACTGCTTCGCCGGTAGCATCTTTAACGATGCCCTGCACTAAATTTTGTTGTGCAAAAAGCTGTAACGGTAAGAGCATTCCTACCAACCAGCATAAAAGGCTTCTGCTTTTTATTACATGAGTGTTCTTTTTCATACCTTTATAATTATTAAAGTTAACGATCTTTTTAATGAATGAAAATATCCTGCAATCTTTTTACCTTATAAAAACTAATCCTTTATTTAATTTCTTTGATAGTAATGGCGTATCCTCCGCCACTCGCTGCCTGAAGCGTAAGCTTACTTTTATTTGTTATCTTTTTATGTGTGATGGTATAGGCTTGTGGGTTATTTTTCCAATCAGCGTCTTTGGCATCGGCATAAATATCGGCTTCGTATTTCTTACCCGGGGTAAGGAAGTCAAATGTAAGTTTGGATGTGTGCCCGTTCTCGTCGGCTGTGCAACCGATGAACCAATTATCCGTTCCTTTTTCTTTGCGGGCAATGGTAAGGTAATCTCCCGGTTCTGCTTCGAGGTAGATAGATTTATCCCAATCTAATGCTACATCTTTGATGAATTGGAAGGCATCGGGGAATTGCTCATAATGTTCGGGAATATCAGCAGCCATTTGTAGCGGACTATACATCGTTACATACAAAGCCAACTGACGTGCCAGTGTGGAGCGAACTTGCGAATGGTTATTCGGATTCATCTTGCTGATATGTGTTTCGAAGATACCCGGTGTGTAATCCATCGGTCCACCAATTAAGCGTGTAAAGGGTAGGATGGTAGTATGGTTTACATTGTTTCCTCCAAAAGATTCGTATTCTGTACCTCTGGCTGATTCGTTACCAATCAGGTTCGGGTAAGTACGGCATATACCTGTAGGGCGAACGGCTTCGTGTGCATTGACCATGATTTTATAGTCGGCTGCTTTCTTTACGGCATAAAGGTAATGATCTACCATCCACTGTCCGTAATGGTGTTCGCCTCTGGGAATGATATCTCCTACATAGCCACTCTTTACCGAGTTGTAACCATTGTCTACCATAAACTGATAAGCCTTATCTATATGACGTTCGTAGTTGCGAACGGAGGCAGAAGTTTCATGGTGCATCATCAATTTTACATTTTTGCTTGTAGCGTAAGCATTCAGTTCTTTTACGTCGAAGTCGGGGTAAGGAGTTACAAAGTCGAATACATAATCTTTGCTTTTTCCGAACCAATCTTCCCAACCTTCGTTCCATCCTTCAACCAATACGGCGTCGAATCCGTTGGCAGCGGCAAAGTCAATGTAGCGTTTTACGTTGGCGGTGTTGGCAGAATGTTTCCCGTTAGGCTTGGTTTGGGTATAATCTGTAATACCCAGCTTTACGCTGCTTACCTCGTCGGTATATGCCCAGCTTCCTTTGTTGGTAATCATATCCCACCATACACCGATGTATTTTACGGGTTTAATCCAAGAGGTATCTTCTATTTTGCAAGGTTCGTTCAGGTTTAAAGTCATTCTGGATGCAAGGATGTCTCGTGCATCATCGCTTGCCATAATGGTACGCCAAGGAGAAGTACAAGGGGTTTGCATATATCCTTTATCTCCTTTTGCATCGGGGGTTAACCAAGATTCAAAGATGAGGTTCTTATCGTCTAAGTTGAGACTCATGCAGGAGTAATCTACCAGTGCTGCTTCATGTAGGTTGATGTATAAACCGTCGTCCGATTTCATCATTAAAGCAGTTTGTACGCCTGTCATGGAGAAAGGGGTTTGCGAGGAGTTAGGGGTTACAGCTTGCTTCATCAATCCTCTGATTTCTGTTAGGCGCGAGGTGGTGTAATCGTACTCCTGTGTATCGTAATCACCCGGTAACCAGAAAGTAGTATGATCTCCAGCCATGGCAAATTGAGAGCGTTCTTCTTTGATCACAAAGTAGTTTAAGTTTGGTTGTGCCGGAAATTCATAACGAAAGGCGAGCCCGGAATCGAAAAGACGGAAAGCGATGGTGATGCTCCGCTCGTTTGTGGGTTGGTTCAATACAACCTTTAGTTCATTATAATGATTGCGTATGGCGCTTTCTTCTCCCCATACGGGTGTCCAGGTTTCATCAAAAGAAGAAGGAATCGTTTTTTCTATACGAAACCCATTGTATAGGTTCGTCTTTTTATCGAGACTTTCAATATCTTTTCTTTTCTTAAATTCGAAGTCGACTGCCGCATCAGCATCTTCTTTTTTGAGTTCCAGTCCGAGCTTACTCGGTTTAATAACTTCTTTTCCTTTATAGGATAGTTCGTATACAGGTGCACCGTGAGTGTCCAGATAGAACTTCATTCGAAAGTTGCCGTCGGGAGATAATAGCTCTTGCGCATTTATCCATATAGGCAAGCAAACCAATAAGATGAATGGGATAAAATGTTTTTTCATGGCTCTTAAAATGTTTAATCTTTTTCTTCAAAGTGAGATATTGCAAATTAAGAGTCTTTTAAAAAGGAAGCCAAAGGGAAATAGGTGAATAGTAGATTGTTAAAAACGGAAATGCGTTGATTAATAAGTAGATAAGGCTGGTTGAAATGAGCTAAATAGTAGATGTAACGGAGATGGGAGTTTTTGCAAACTGCCACTGCGTGGTGTTACCCAATCCTCATTACATCATACTCAAACGAATCTCGATTAATGGCTTTGTTTCTCATCTTGGTTCGGCAATTATAAATGGTTGAAGCCGAATAACGTAGAAAGTCCGCCATGCATCCGCTATCGGTAATGCCCAGACGTAATAAAGCATACACCCTGAGTTCGGTATTTAATCGTTCATCCGGTTTTAGGCTTACTCGTTCGTCGGGGTAAAGTAATTCGTTGAATTTCTCCACAAAGTTAGGGTAGAGATGAAGAAAAGAATTATCGAATGTTTTATAGAAGTTATCAATTTCCTCCTGAATGAAACGCTTTGATTTAAGTTCTTTATACAAATCTTCTACTTTATGGGTTGCTGCAATTTGGTTTAATTGCTTGCGGTAATTTTCCATTTTGGTGAGATAGGTAGCACACAGGTTTAGGAAGCGGGTAATGTATTCCTCCTTCACCCGGTTTGCCTCCGAAAGATTTTGGTTAAGGCTCAGTTGCTTCGAGTGAGAAGTTTTCAGACTATCATTTAAAACCTTTAGTTCATCATTTAGCTTTTGTTGTTCGTAGTTCATCTCCTTGAGGCGGGCATTAATCTCATGTTGTTTTTGGCGAGATGCCCGTAATTTCTTTACTTGTTTATATACATAGATTAAACTGAGTAATAACAAGATAGATAATAGGGTGATAAACCATAAGGAGTATTTAATCTGTTCCCTGTGTCTGTTCTCTTTTTCTTTGTAAGCAGCATCAATTAGTGGTAACATTCTGGAGATTTCTAAGGTGCGCAATTGAGCATTACAGAAATTAGCATCATCAATGCATTGGTGAATGTAGCGGTAGGCGCGGTCGATATCTCCCTCCTCATACGAAAGAAAGGCAAGCTCATACAGGGCAATATATTCTTTGATAGAGTTAGTTATATCGGTGGTGGCAGACAGTATCAGGTATTTTTTCTCTTGTTGCTGATTGTTCTGCTTCTTGTAAATCTGCGAAAGCTTGTGATAGTGAAGAGCTGACTCCCGTTTCAACGAGCCTTCGGGGATTAGTCCTTCCATGAGTTTGATACCGGAATTGTAGTCTCCCTTCTCTACAAATTGATCGGCGAGCAGCATTTTATCTTCCGAATAAATGAGGATGCTGTCTCTCCAGCTATTCCGCTTTTCCATATAGTTGGCAGCAATTTCCTGATTGAAAGAGAATCTGCTAAGATGCTCATAAAGCGTCATAGCGAGGTGGTAATAACGCAATCTTTCGGGAGCATCCATTTTTTGGGGAGTAAGAAGGTTAAATATTTGCAATGCTTCCGTATATAACCCCGAGAAAGTATAAAGATTGCCCAGATGAATATAGGAACTGATTATCTTGGTCGAGTCTTTCAACTGCTCTGCCAGGTCCACACAGTGGGTGATATAGGTAAACGCAGAATCTAAAATGAAAGATTGATATTCTTCATGCAATTGGCTGTAGATTGCAAATCGTTCCTCATGGGTGGTATGATTAGTTAGTTTATCTTTTAAATCGTTGATGGCTGTTTGTTTGGCATGAAGAAAGATCTCTTGTTTGTTTAATGCTTCGTCTAAATCCTTGTAAATATCCTTGCCGGAAGCAGATGCCCCGGATATAAAGATAAAAATGAGGCTTATGCCAATGAGATGTGTTTTCATAGAAACAAAAATAGATAAAAAAAAGGAGATATTCAATTGAACACCTCCTCTTCATTTCTTTCGCTAAAAAGTAATTGCTTACTTTCTTAATCCAAGTTCTTTAATGATGGCACGATATCTTGTGATATCATTGTCTTTCAGGTAGTTCAATAAACGACGACGTTTACCTACCAACATAGTTAAAGATCTTTCAGTGCTATAATCTTTTCTGTTGAGCTTAAGGTGCTCAGTCAGGTGAGAAATACGGTATGAAAACAATGCTATCTGCGCTTCTGGTGAGCCAGTATCAGTGTTAGACTTTCCGTACTTTTCAAAGATTTCTTTTTTCTTAGCTGAATCTAAATACATAATTCTTAGCTGTTTAAATAAATAAAATAATGTCTATTTGAGGCTGCAAAGATAGATAATAGTTGAGAGTTGAGAGTTGAGAGTTGAGAGTTATTTCCTTAAATTGTGAGTTATTTAGCTTTTATTAACAAGCGAGTGCATTTAAACTTTCAACTCTCAACTCTCAACTCTCAACTTATGCGTACCTTTGCCCCCAATTTAATAGGTATTATATGCAAAATATTAGAAACATTGCAATTATTGCCCATGTTGACCATGGGAAAACAACTCTTGTAGATAAAATGCTTTTAGCCGGACATTTGTTTCGTGAGAATCAAGCCGGCAGTGAATTAATTCTGGATAACAATGACTTGGAACGTGAGCGAGGAATTACAATTCTCTCTAAAAACGTTTCCATTAATTACAAAGGAACTAAAATCAATATTATAGATACTCCGGGGCACAGCGACTTTGGAGGTGAAGTAGAACGCGTATTGAACATGGCCGACGGATGTATCCTCTTGGTAGATGCTTTTGAAGGTCCCATGCCTCAAACCCGTTTCGTATTGCAAAAGGCACTGGAAATAGGACTGAAACCCATTGTTGTGGTGAATAAAGTAGATAAACCCAACTGCCGTCCGGACGAAGTACATGAAATGGTATTCGATTTAATGTTCAGCCTGGATGCTACCGAAGAACAGCTCGACTTTCCCGCTATTTACGGTTCTGCCAAGAATGGCTGGATGAGCACCGACTGGAAACAACCAACCGACAGCATAGCACCTCTGTTGGATTGCATCGTCGAAAACATTCCCGCCCCCGAACACTTGGAGGGTACTCCTCAAATGCTGATTACTTCGCTGGATTATTCTTCTTATACAGGGCGTATTGCTGTGGGGCGTGTACATCGCGGCAGTTTGAAAGAAGGAATGAATGTTTCTCTTGCCAAGAGAGATGGCAGCATCGTAAAATCTAAAATAAAAGAAGTAGATGTATTCGAAGGCTTGGGTCGCGTGAAGACAGCCGAAGTTTCTTCGGGAGATATCTGTGCCTTAATTGGTATTGAAGGATTTGAAATCGGAGATACCATCTGTGATTTTGAGAATCCCGAACCATTGCCTACCATAGCTATCGACGAGCCTACCATGAGTATGCTTTTTGCCATCAATGATTCGCCTTTCTTTGGCAAGGATGGTAAATTTGTTACTTCCCGCCACATACATGATCGCTTAACGAAAGAGCTGGATAAGAATTTGGCACTTCGAGTGGTTAAGAACGATGATGATGATAAATGGCTGGTTTACGGACGTGGTGTATTGCACTTGTCTGTATTGATCGAAACCATGAGACGCGAAGGGTATGAATTGCAAGTAGGCCAGCCTCAGGTAATCTACAAAGAAATAGATGGCACAAAGTGCGAGCCGGTTGAAGAACTCACCATCAACGTGCCCGAAGAATATTCGAGTAAAATTATCGACATGGTAACCCGTCGCAAGGGAGAGATGATGATGATGGAGAATACAGGTGAGCGTATTAATATGGAATTTATGATTCCTTCTCGTGGTATCATCGGTCTACGTACCAACGTATTGACTGCCTCTGCCGGTGAAGCTATTATGGCACATCGTTTTAAAGAATATCAACCTTATAAGGGTGAGATAGAACGCCGTGTAAACGGATCTATTATAGCCATGGAATCCGGTACGGCTTATGCGTATGCCATTGATAAATTGCAGGATCGCGGACGCTTCTTTATCTTCCCGCAAGATGAAGTATATGCCGGCCAGGTAGTAGGAGAACATTCGCACGATAAAGACTTGGTAGTGAATGTAACCAAATCGAAGAAGCTAACCAATATGCGCGCTTCCGGTGCCGATGATAAAGCACGCTTGATACCTCCCGTACAGTTCTCTTTAGAGGAGGCTTTGGAATATATTAAAGAAGATGAATATGTAGAGGTGACACCCAAAAACATGCGTATGCGTAAAATCCTGTTGGATGAAAATGAACGCAAGCGGGCGAATAAGAGTTAAAACCTTTAAATAGCGTAGGTATGATTCAACGCAGAGTCATTTTTATGAAGTCTTTATTATCTACTTTACTGATGGCGAGTTTTTTGATGCTATCTGGATGTAAAGATGATGATAAAAGGCTTCCGGATCCGCAAGAGGAAGAAACTGGAGTTACCGAAATACAAATAGCAGATATTGTAGGTATACCGGATTATGTATCCTTTAATAAAGTGAGAGTGGAAATTAAGGGAGATTGCTGGGATGTAATAGATGTAGTAGAAGCTCCATACATACAAGGGGAGCCCATTACTTTATTGCTTTCAGCTCCCTCTTCAAGTAAATTAATGAGAGTGTTGCGTTCTTCCGATAGTGACTACTGTGCTTGTTGGCCTATTTCTTCTCTTGCAAGCAATCCAGATGCAAGAGTAGCCGAATTAGGAGATATTATAGCTTATAAAGATGACTTTGCTGTAGGTAGAATCTATCTTACCGATTGGCAAGATTTTAGTGTGGGTGAAAAGATATACATATATTATCACTATGCTGATCGAGGATTTACGTTGTCAGGCAGTAACAAATCTTATACTTATTCAGCCGACTTTAAAAAAGGATGGAATATGTATGCGAACATTTTGTTCGTCGATCCGGCACCAGATCCATTAAATCCACCTCCTCTAAGAGCAAATCGGTGTACTACTGTTATTCCGGAGGGAACCGGACTGCATTGGCGTTTTGAGTTTTGGAAATATGAAGAAGATTCGGAAGAAGTTTAAACCAAACAGTTTTCATAAATGCTGCCTTTTTTAATGCAGCTTCTTCCGTACCTTCATGGTTGATACTTAACTGTATCTCATAATCTCCCCTGAACGCGCTCAAAGTACCAATGTATTGATTCTGCCCCGTTTTGTAGAATAATACAGACCAATCAATTCCATTCATCCGATTGATGCCGGCATACACAACCTCCATTTTGGTGTAGTTCAGATAATTCCTTTTCAGCTCTTTGGTATATTCAACTAAAGATACCGGACTCTTCTTGGCAATGATATGACAAGAAGTATAAGCCGGAGTTTGATAACGATAGATGGATAATTGATTAGGAAGATTATCTGCCGGTCTACCGGAAATGACTCCGTTTGGTTGAATCTTGTTCTCTGCTCCTCCACGGAAATAATAGCGATAATCAGTGTGTGCTCCCGGTAGTTGAAGCCTCATTCCTAAATCAACCAGATTACATTCGAACCATTTGGTGGGAAAAGCATCGGAGAAGAGCAATGGCGCATCCAACTCCACAGGTTCTATATCCTCCAGATTTAAAAGAGGGGCGATGGGCACAAAACTCCTTTTGGCATAACTCGGTATATTATTATCTTGCTTAATGCCGGATATAATTTGTTCCGCCAGAGGCAGACTTTTACTATTTATTCCCTGAATAGAGAAAAGATGTTGCAACCCTTTATGAGTTAAGATGAAGCTCAATGTACCTGTATCTTTACTGCCGAAGTAAGTAGCCGGGGTTAATACTCCATCAACTACTATCTGCGTTTCTTTGGAATGTTTGGCTATTTCTACTTGCGACTGGATGTATTCTTCGGCAAGGTGAGTGTCTCTGCCATACGTATTAATCATCACAGTAATTCTCTCATTACCGAAAGAATTGTAGCTTCCCATAATATTACCCGCCTTATCTTCTGTCTGTATTTTGATAGAATGATCGGCTTGCGAAGTAATTTTCCCGGCTATCTGATATTGAAACCCGGCCGGAATCTGTACACTAAATCCTAACGAAACCCAGTTGAACAGCATACTTTGAGATAATATACCATACTTATCTGTCAACTTGATTGGCGCTGTCTGCGTGGCAGAAGCAGTGATAAAATTGCCGCTTTCAACCTTAGTGTTGTATCTTACTTTTCTGTACGATTGTGCTTTTCTTTTAGCATTCCTAATCAAACGTCTGTAGGCTTCTTGCTCTTCTATACTTATGTTGCCCTGTAATAAGAAAAGATAGGAGATTTCACCTTGCGAAACGATATAATAATGAAACGTGCGCCCATCGGCAAGAGATACCTCATAATTGGTAAATCTCCCAAAGGAGGTGGTAAACGAAGGAAGAAGTTTATATTTCTCTGCTGGTTTCTTCCGGATGTTGTAATCAATTTCCTGCTGTACTCTTTCTCTGCCGCCGGGCAGTATATACATTTGCAAACAATGGCTTTCATCCTCTTTTGATAAGCTGAACTTAAATGCAAATGCCTCTTTCCATAAATAAGAAAGATCGAAATAATAGAAGGTATTCTCTTCTTGTTCGAGAGCGATGTTTCTGCCTGTGGTCAGAGGAACTTCATATCCGGCATGAGCAGGAAGAGGCAGACAAAAGTCGAATTGCGGAAGATAAAACTCGGTTTGAGCCTGCGAGTAAAAGAATGTGTTAGAAACATTCTCTTGTGCAAACAAGCTTTTTGTAATGAATAGGAAGAATAAGCAAAGGCAGTATCGTGTCATATTCATGAAAAAGTGATTCGCGACAAAGGTAATATTTTTAATGTAATAAGACAATAACCCTCATTGTAATGAGAAATATAACACTAAATGTTCTTTGAATAATTTGTGTATCTGCCGAAATTTTCCGAATATTGTATGAGAAATGCAATATCAACATATTTGATTCGTTTTGTTATAAACTTAATCTGATGAACCCCATATTCTTCTGAACCATTGAAAAACAACATACATTTCTTTCTTTTAATTATCTTCTTCCTTTTTATCCGATAACTATCAAGGCAGAAGGGGTAATAAGCTATAATTCAGGGCTTTATTTTTACTCTTACGAACAAGATAAAGAGAACAGAACCTCTTTGCATATTCCAATTTCTAAAATAAAAGGAATTGCGAATAATTTTTCTTTGAGTTTTGATTTTAAAATACGAGAAGGGAATCATAATTTTGGATACATATTCAGGCTTTTAGGAGAAAAAGGAACTACACTGGATCTTGTTATTTCCGAATTGAAAGAAACAAAGAAACTATCATTGATTTATTCGGCTAAATCAATTTTGCAAATAGATGAAAGTGATGGTATGCTTGGTTTAGATTTTGATACCTGGAATCAAGCTCGGGTTTCAATCTCTTCCGGTACAATATCTTTATCCCTAAATGAGCTGAGTAAAACAACGAATATCCCCACCGGAAAGTTTATTCCCCAACATCTTTATTTCGGAACCAATCAGGATGCTAACTATTTTACAACCGATGTTCCTCCGATGACTATTAAGAATGTTCGCATTTTTAATAAAGATGAGCAAGAGACTGCTTTCTGGCCTTTAGACAAACATGCAGGAGACACAACTTATGATGCTCACAGAAAGTTAGCAGCATTAGCGCAGCATCCTAAATGGGAGATAGATGGGCATTATTGCTGGGAAAAGAAGCAAACGCTTACTTTCGAGGTCTATCCGTAATTGGCTTTCGATAGTATTTCGGAAAAACTTTATATTGTTCAAGCTAATAAAATAGTTGTTTATGATGTGAATTCGGATGAACTGAAACAGATGAATGATATTCCGGGAGATTTTTCCTTTGACTCGGGCGATCAAATGATCTATGAACCGAAACGTAATCAGCTTGTATCATATATCGTTGGTTATGATAAACCTTTGTACTTTAACCTGGAAAGTAAAACATGGAGCAGTCTCACCCATGAGAACCAAAGACTTGAATTTGGGCATCATAGTAAAGTTTATATACCGGAGGATTCTGTCATTGTAACTCTTGGAGGGTATGGCTATCATCAATATAAAGGAGTGATGATGAAATACTCATTCATATCTCATACATGGGAAGAGGTAGATATTTCGAAATCCATCTCTCCCCGATACTTGGGTAGTGCAGGATACCTTGGAAATGGTAAACTACTCTACTTTGGAGGATATGGCAGTGAATCGGGCAAACAAGAAGAGTCTCCCCACAACTATTATGATTTGTACGAGATTGATATTCATACAAATGAAATAAAAAAACGATGGGAAAAGAAGCTTGAACCGGGAGAGGAACATTTTACCAACTCCAACTCAATGATCATTGATAAAGAACGAGGTGCATTCTATGTTTTATCTTATATTAATAAGCTATATAACACCCGGATACAAATCAGAGAGTTTTCTCTGGATTCTCCCAAAGAGAGATTGGTGGGAACCACTATTCCCTATACTTTCAGTGATGTCAGATCATACTGTAATTTATTCCTTTGCCCTAAGTTGGGGAAATTGCTGGCTGTAACCACTCATACCAAAGAAACAGAAGGTTTGAGCGATATTAATATTTATACCATTGCTTATCGCCCTTTTGCAGAAGAAGACATTTTAGCCCAAATAGAATCATCCGGGAGTGATAGTGTAATGATAATAGCAGGCATTCTTGTACTACTATTGATACTGGGCGGAACTATTTATGTGATAAGGAGGAAGAAACACAATACTGTTTCGTTGGTAAAAGAAGACGAGAGTAAAACAAAAGAAGATAAACGCGGGCAACTTCCTTTGGATATAGATTGGAATGAAGATGTTTCTGTAGAAACAATTCCCTCTTCTATTATTTTATTAGGAGGTTTTCAGGTTATTAATAAAGAGGGAAAAGACATCACCCGGCAGTTTTCTCCTACTGTAAAATCATTATTCCTCTTGCTGTTACTTTCTACATTGAAAAACGGTAAGGGAATAACCGCAGCGGGTTTGAGAGATATTCTTTGGTTCGACAAAGATGACAGCAGCGCACGCAATAACCGAAATGTAAATTTAAGTCGGTTGCGCCCTCTCTTACAAACCATCGGGGATATTGAAATAATAGACGATAGCAGATATTGGTCTATATCCATAGGAAAAGATGTGTATTGCGATTATCAGGTGATGCTTGCTATCTCCTCAAAGATCAATTCGGAGCCGGTTTTTAATAAAAAACTCTTTGGTGAATTCCTTCGCATTGTATCTCATGGCTTATTCTTGCCCAATACACATACAGAGTGGCTGGATAGCTATAAATCAGAATATTCCAGTGCATTAATTGAGTTTCTGTTGAAAGTATCTCAAAGACCGGAAGTACAGAATGATTATGAATTATTGATTCAGATAGGAGATGTCATCCTGCTTTACGATACGCTTGACGAGGATGGAATCCGATTGAAGTGTTACGGGCTTTATCACTCAAATAAAAAGGGAAAAGCATTACAATGCTATAATAAATTCAGCGAAGATTATAAGAATTTACTGAATGAGGATTATAAAGAGGAGTTTAATAATTTGGTGAAGAAGTGAAGCAGTAATTGCTTTACTGCCAAGATCTTGTCGAGGCCGTAACAAGATTTTCCCACGGCCGTAACGAGATTCTGACGCGGCCGCAATAAGATTTTTCCACGGCCGTGACAAAACTTTGCTGCGGCCGTGGAAAACCATGAACTATTAGTTTGTCTGAATTATCAATGTAACAGACTTCAATTTACTATCTTCTGATGTTCCCCCATATAAGATCTCGTATTTCCCGGGGCAGATATTCATCTGTTGCATCTCCGGATTAAAGAACTCAAAAGCAGAAGCAGGCAATTCTATAGTTACAGGAATTTTCTCCCCAGCTTTAGCATGGATACGCTTAAATTGACGAAGTGATTTAACCGGTCCTTCCGGGTTTTGTAGATTCTTTATATAAACCTGCACAACCTCGTCTCCCTCCATTTTACCTGCATTTTTAATATCGAAATGAAGCGATACGGAATCATGCGCTTTGATCTTCTTTTGACTTAGCTTAGCATTCGAATAAACAAAATTCGTATAGCTCAACCCATGACCGAAAGGATAAAGAGGCTTTCCTTTAAAATACCGATAAGTACGACCTTCCTGCATGTTATAATCCTCAAAGTCCGGTAAGTCCGAAGAAGACGCATAAAAGGTAATAGGCAATCGTCCCGCTGGATTATAATCTCCCCACAGCACATCCGCTACCGCTGTACCACCCTCTTGACCAGGATACCAGGCTGCCAGTATAGCATCTGCATACTCATTCTCCTGTGTTAATGCCATGGAACTGCCGGAGCATAGTACGAAAATAACAGGCTTTCCGGTTTCATGTAAAGCTTTCAGCATATTCTTTTGTACTTGAGGAAGTTCAATATCTGTGCGGTCTCCGTTTCGGAAGCCGGGATAATTAACACCCATTTCTTCACCTTCCAGGGTAGCATTGATGCCTCCTACAAATATAATGGCATCTGCATCTTTCACCTTTTCGGCGATACTTTTATAATCTACCTGTGTATCAATGAAATCACATCCTTTTTCATAAATCACACTTCCTTTGGGTAGCTTATTGCGTATGCCCTCCAGTATCGTGACGGATTTGGTAGGTGTGCCGTTATAGTTTGCCCAGAGCATGACGGAATCATTTGCATTGGGACCCATGACGGCTACTTTCCGGATGCTTTTTGTAAGCGGCAAAGTATGTTGTTTATTACTTAAAAGAACCATACTTTTGCGAGCCATCTCAAGTGCTTTGTCCTTATGCTTTTGAGATTCTACTACCGAATAAGGAATAGAAGCCCAGGATACCAGATTATCCTCATCGAACATACCCAATTGAAAGCGAGCCCGAAGCAAGCGGAATACTGATTTATTGATTTGCTCTTCACTAATCATTCCCAATTTAACAGCATTGAGCAGCGAACGATAAGAACCTCCACACTCTAAATCCGTACTTGATATTACAGCATCTGCCGAAGCCGAGGCTGCGGATATATGGGTTTCATGTTTATCTTTTCCGTAAAAATCTCCGATAGCGCCACAATCTGAAACGACAATATCGTCGAAACCCCACTCTTCGCGAAGAATACTGATTAGTAATTCTTTGCTGGAGCAGCACGGTTCTCCTTCAAAGCGGTTATAGGCACACATTACTTCTTTTACTTTTCCTTCCTGAACCAGTGCTTTAAAGGCAGGTAAATAGGTTTCCCATAAATCTCTTTCGGAAATATTCTTGGCATCAAAGCTGTGTCTGTTCCACTCCGGACCACTGTGTACGGCATAATGTTTGGCACATGCATGTGTTTTATCATATTTCTGCGTACCGTCTCCCTGTAAGCCCTTTACGACGGCTAATCCCATTCGGGTAGTCAGATAAGGGTCTTCTCCGTAAGTTTCCATCCCTCTTCCCCATCGTGGATCTCTGAAAATATTCACATTAGGTGTCCAGAAGGTTAATCCCTTGTAACCATTATACATTCCTTTTCGCTGAAAGTCGTGGTATTTGGCACGTGCTTCATCCGAAACCATATCAAACGTTTCGTGTACAGCCTCCTCATCGAAAGTGGCTGCCAATCCGATAGCTTGGGGAAAAACAGTGGCTTTTCCCGCTCTGGCCACTCCGTGCAACGCTTCGTTCCACCAGTCATAAGGTCGTATATCTAAACGTTTTACGCCACTGGTATTATTCGACATTTGTCCGACTTTCTCTTCCAAAGTCAGTCTGTTTAATAAGTCCCGGGCTCTTTCATCTGGGGTCAGGTTTGGATTTTTATATGCTTCTTGCGCTATACCAGATAATGCATAGAAGCATAAAACCCATCCGATAAGTCTTTTTGTTTTCATGGTGCTGTATATTAATATTTTGTTTATTGTAATTTCTTCACTCTGTTTTGCAATATACTAAAAAAGAAAAGGGTACTCCTATACAGATACTATATATTCGTACCCTTTTGAGGCCTATTGAAAAACTCTACCTATCTAAATAATCAGAATTCTTTTTCAATGCTTCTGTATTTAGTCGTGAAAACAATCTTCTTGATATCAAGATCCTTGTTGACATCGAAAGCAATTGTTTTTGATTGTCCCGGATCCAGTTCGAAATGATGAGCTATATCCTGTTTTTCACCATTTACATACAAGTTGATTTTACCTATGTCATTTATTGATCCTGTATTCTTAACCTCAACTAATATCTTTCTTTTGTTGTATTTCAAATTATCGGCCATGCCTTTATAAGCTAATTCAAAATTGGCTTTATAAGAACGTTCATAATTAATTTTTCCGTTTACCCCTTGGCTTGCTTCAAGAAAACCTACACTGTCTTTAATTCGATCTTTGGGAACATATAAAGGGCTTTGTCCTCCCACCATGATTTTAAATTCACCTGGTTCTACTACCCGATCCATATTGTCGTTGAGTAAGGAAATCTCATAAGGAGTTAGGGTGAAAGAAACAGTTTTTGCTTCTCCCGGTTTCAGGTGAATCCGTTGGAAGTTCTTTAATTCCATCACACGTGTTTTTACGCTGGCATACATATCGGTTACATAAAGCTGAGCAACTTCATCTCCTGCGCGAGTACCGGTATTCTTAACTGTGGCTTGTATTTGGATATTGCCATTGTTCAATACATCGGTTTTCAGGTTGGAATATTCAAAAGTAGTATAGCTCAATCCGTATCCGAAAGAATAAAGAGGTTTGAATTCCATATCTACATATTCATAGCGGCGACCGGATGTTTTGAAATTATAGTAGAACGGAACTTGTCCAACGTGGCGTGGGAAAGTCATAGGTAATCTTCCTGCTGGGTTATAATCTCCAAATAGTACGTTGGCGGTTGCAGTTCCTCCCTCTTGTCCGGGTAACCAATTCACAAGAATGGCTTTACAGTTTTCCGAAGCGAAAGATAAGTTATAAGGACGTCCCGCCTGTAATACTAATACAACAGGCTTTCCGGTAGCACACACCGCTTCTAATAATTCTTGCTGATATCCGGGCAATATTAAAGTGGCAAGATCGTGGTTCTCTCCCGATGTTTGTACATTTTCTTTGCTGGCGCCGTCGCTATTGGAGCAATCTCCTAATACCATCACTACTACATCCGAGCTTTTGGCTGCTTTTATGGCAGCATCCTTGTTGAAATAGTCCTTATTAAAGAACTCGCATCCCTTTTCGTAAACTACGCGTGTGCTTTTTCCGGCTGTTGTTTGAATTCCTTTCAATACAGAAGTAGAGCGTTCTCCTGCTTTTTTCTGCGAGTAGTCACCTACTTGAAGATTATCGGCTCCCGGGCCTATTACGGCAATCGTTCTCGTAGATTTAGATAAAGGAAGTATGTTGTTCTTATTTTCGAGCAATACGATGGACTCTTCTGCTGCTTTACGGGCTACAGCCAGATGTTCGGGGCTTTCCCACCCCGGATATTTTTTCTTCCAATCCAACGGTTTGGAAATACTGTGTTCAAATGAACCGTCTCTGAATAGTGTACTTAATACGCTGCGGCATACATTATCTATATCTTCAATATTCAGTCTGCCTTCTTTAGCGGCTTTAATCACATCCTTATTATTATAGGTGTTTCCGCAGTTGGTTGCAATACCTGCTGCAAGCCCTTGTTCGGCAGCTTCGATCGCATCTTTGGCAGTATAATGCTTTTTGGCAGTCAGGTTTCCTAAAGCGCCGCAGTCACTTACGATGAAACCTCTGAATCCCCATTCTTCTCGCAAAATATTGTAGAGAAGTTCTTTGCTTTTGGCAACAGGCACTCCTTTATAGTCATTGTATGACATCATGATGGATTGGCAATCGTACTTCTTAATCACATCGCGGAAAGGAACCAAATGTATTTCTCGCATTTCGCGTTCCGATAGTCCGATATCATGAGAATCGCGACCTCCCAGGGGCGCACCGTGTATACCAAAATGTTTGGGAGTTGTCCATAAACCTTTAGATTGATATCCTTTGATCCATGCACCTCCTATCAGGCTGACCAATACCGGGTCTTCTCCGTAAGTCTCTTCGCAGCGTCCCCATCTGGGGTCTTGGGCAACATCCAGTACAGGCGACCAGGCTTGTTGCGCATTGGCTGCTTTGGTTTCATCGGCTATCACTTCGCCTACCTTTTCTATCAGTTCTTTATTCCAGGTAGCTCCTAAACCGATGGACTGTGGAAACATGGTGGCACCTTCTCCGTAAGAGAAACCATGAATGGCTTCTACCTTAAATACCGGAGGAATTCCCAAACGAGGCAATCCCGGCATGCCCCAACCTTCGCGGATGATTTCCATTTTATCTTCGGTGGTCATAGCACTCAGGAGGAGTTCTACTCTTTCTTCTACCGGTAAATTCGTATTTAACCAAGGCCTTTGCTGATGGGTATCCGTAGCTTCTTCTTTCTTTTGTACCTATTACTTTTACTTCCCCCATCCCAGCGGAACCGAATGGAACAAAACCTGGAAAGTAGGAATAGCCACCAGCAAGAAACCTGCCAGTGACTTTACTGTGCAAGGCTATCTGAATTTAGGAGAAGACAATTATGCCATGATTGATCCTTGTGTATTTGTGGATGATGACGGACAAGCCTACTTCTATTATGGCGGTGGCGGCAGATGTGCCGGAGCCAAATTAAAAAAGAATATGATAGAATTGGCAGAACCTCTCACTTTTATGGAAAGCTTAAAAGACTTCCATGAGGCTACCTGGGTATTTAAAAGAAACGGAATTTATTACCTCACTTACTCTGATAACCATAGGGAAGGGGATAAAGGAGCCAATCGTATGAATTATGCTACTTCTAAAAGTCCGTTGGGACCGTGGAAATATCAGGGTGTTTACTTAGATCCTACCGGCTGTGATACCAGTCATGGATCGGTTGTTGAGTACAAAGGACAATGGTATGCTTTCTATCATAATTCAGTTTTATCGGGTAGAGGAAATTTAAGATCTATTTGTGTGGATAAGTTATATTTTAATCCGGATGGAACTATACAGAAGGTGATTCAGACAGGGAAACTTTATTCGAAGTAATCTTTTTTATCCACTCTTTTGCTTATCATTGCTACATAGAATAAAGGTTTGAAGAAATCACGACAAAAAGCAAATGAGATAGATGGTTTTAATAAATGCCTATATCATACAGTAATAATTCTCCTTTTCATACCCTTTATTCCTCTTTTATTCTGTAATTTAGCACCAGATTTAGAAGAGTAAATGAAAAATAAGGAAATCAATTCCCTAATCTTTACGTATGCGTATCATCATAGCCCTATTAACTTTGTTTAGTTCTGTATGTTTTGCGCAGAACACATATATAAAACCCGTCAAACCGAAAAGCGACACTGCTCTTCGGTTTGATTCGTTGGGATTGGTAAATGTGGCCGAATTGGACAGTACCATCGCCATACAACTTATATATGCCACAGCCAACAACTTCACCGGCGAGGTTTTGTACGATGACTTAACAGAAGCCTACCTGCACCCCGATGCGGCAGAGGCCCTTGTTGCTGCCCAACGTTTTCTGAAAGAACAATACCCGGCTTTCAACCTGGTGATTTATGATGCCACACGCCCCATGAGCGCCCAACGCAAGATGTGGAATCTGGTAAAAGGAACATCCAAAAGCATCTATGTATCTAACCCGGCACGTGGCGGAGGGCTTCACAACTACGGTTTGGCGGTAGATGTCAGTATACTCGATTCGCTGGGGCTGCCATTGCCAATGGGTACCGAATTCGACCATTTGGGCTACGAATCGCATATTACCCAAGAAGATGTGTTGGTACGAAACAAGATAATTACCCCGGAAGAGAAAAAGAACAGAGAGCTTCTGCGCCGGGTAATGAGAAAAGCCGGATACCGCGCACTGAACAGCGAATGGTGGCACTTCAACAAGTATAGCCGCGATGAAGCCAAAAAACGTTTTAAAGTGATTGACTGATGATTGCTATTTCTCCCGAAACCCGACGCTTCATCTGCGAACATGCCCATGAGGATGTTCGCCTGCTGGCACTCCAAGCCAGGAAATATCCCGAAGTAGATATGCCGATGGCCATCACCCAGATAGCAGGCAAGCAAACAATGGCGCAAAAAGTACCCTCGTGGCATGGGATAGAAGGGTTGCTTTATCCGGTTCACCTCTCGTTAGAGCAGTGTTCGTCGGAAATTAGTGCACGCTATAAATCCACGCTTGTGCAAGGGCACTCTTTGGCAGACCTTACCGGGGGCTTTGGTATCGATTGCGCATTCTTATCTGTACACTTCAAAGAGGTTTCTTATATCGAAAGGCAAGAGCAGCTATGCGATATAGCCGGACATAACTTTCCGCTTCTGGGCCTCAACCACATCCGTGTATATAATAAAGATAGTGTAGATTACCTCAAGCAGATGCCGGTGGTAGATTACATCTTTATAGACCCTGCACGCCGCAATGAACATGGTGGTAAAACCATTGCCGTATCGGATTGCGAGCCGGATGTAGCTGCCTTGGAAGAGCTTTTATTGGAGAAAGCACACACAGTGATGATTAAGCTTTCGCCCATGCTCGATCTCTCATTGGCCTTACAAAGTCTGCCCCATACTGCCGAAGTACATATTGTTTCCGTGCAAAACGAATGCAAAGAATTGCTGCTGATAGTGCGGAGAGATAAAGTAGACAACGTGCCGATTCATTGCATCAACTTCGTCCACAACGAGATGCAGAAGTTTAGTTTTTCGCAACACAATGAATCGACAGCGCCATGCACTTATACCAACGAAGTAGGTATTTACTTATATGAGCCTAATGCTTCTCTGTTAAAGGCAGGAGCCTTCAAGAGTATTGCTTCGGCTTATGAGTTGAAGAAGTTGCATCCCAACAGTCATCTTTATACATCGGACACACTCCAGGAAAACTTCCCCGGCAGATGCTTCGAAGTAACAGGTTGCTTCTCATTAAAAGACAAGACCCTGAAAGAGGGGATAACGAAAGCCAATATAGCTACACGTAACTTTCCTCTATCCCCTGCCGAAATCCGCAAACGCCTGAAACTGGGAGATGGCGGAGATTGCTACCTGTTCGGTACCACACTGGCGGAGGGAAAGAAGGTAGTGGTGAGGGGGAGGAAAGTCACAATTTACTCCTCATTCGCAAACATCGGGTCCCAAGCCGGTAGCTGAGTAGGTTTCTGTTTGAGTACGCTCTTCACTTTTTCGGTGATATACTTCTTGTCTACTACTAAGCGGAACATATATTCATTAAACCATTCGTCGGTCATGATAAGGTGACCATTGTTAGCTCCCGGACCCCAACTGTTTTCTACCATCCACTTTTTAGGCTTTCCATTGGCGTCGAGGTCAACAGCCATTAGAGTCATGGCATGAGAGGAGCCGCTGGCAAAGGTTTGAATGCGTTGTTTTTTATCCATGCCGAAGGTGGTTCCTAACAGCGATTCGTAATCGTAGTTGTTCAAGTCGAGCAGACCTCTTTCACCATCGTAGAACTTACCTACATCACAAGAGAAATACATCATAGTGCTGTCTTTGATGGAAGCAATGGCCATTGCTTTGATATCTTCTATCGGCAGATTAACGTATGTCCAGTTCTTTCCGTCATAGCGGTGACGGTCGAAATCAATCTCATATAATTTATAGAACTCACGCGCAGGGTCGTTCATCAGCATTACATAGTCATTAGCTATATCTCCGCCAACAAATTCTTTGAAGAAGCTTTGAGGAGTGTACTCCTTAGTTTCTACCGGCTTACCTTTAGCATCTTTGCGTGTCCATGTAAATGATGTGGGAGGTTCGCCAAGGTTGAGTACCAAGATACGGTAAATGGTAGACAGCATTTCTGTTTTGCTCTTTTCCAAAGCGGCTGTTTTGGCTCCTTTGGCAGCTTCGTCGCGCAATTGCAAGGCATACTCTTTCAGTTTGAGGCTTAGGAGGTTAGACATACGGGCTGTGTTTTCGCTGCTGGTAGTTTCTACCATTACGTCGGCAGGAACAACACCATATTTGGTTAGGATATCAAATACTCCCGTAAATTGTCCGCCATCGCCCAGCGCATTTTTAAACAGCCATTCTACTTTCCGGTCGTCCAGCGGTTTATCTTTGGTGTCGATGATTCCTTGTAGGAAGAGGTTTGATTTCTCCAACTGATCCCAGAAAGAAGAGTAATTTACCGAGAACTTAAAATCACCCATGTTATACTTAGCAATTGCTTTGGCACGGAATACGTTCAACCCGGTAAACAACCAACAACGGCCGGAAGATTTCTGGTCGGTAATACCTTTGCTTGGCACTTTGTGAGAGAAGTAAGTATCCGCATTATTCTTATTATCGGCATTGGTGGCCAATTTGTTAATAGTAGTGCCGCTGAGAGCATTACGGATGGCTTTATCGGCCGGAGTTTCTTTATACGATTCTTTAATTTGTTTCAGCATACCGGGAGTGATTCCTCCATTGGCTTGTTGCGCCCACATTGTGGTGGTCATAGCAGAAGATAAGAGAACTGCCCAAAGAGTTTTTTGTTTCATTTAGAAATAAGTATTTAATAGTTAGTGATACAAAGGTAGTGATTTTTATAGAAAAGAATGCATCATCGAAATTGCATATAACGGGCAGATACATACATGACGAACAGCACCATTGGCTTCATTATCAATATAATCAAAAGCACCAAAATTCTCTAATGAGCATCGAATGCCTTTCATGAGCTTCTTTTCACGCATAAACAACCATAAACTTTTCATTCCACCTTGTGTCCCTGCCTTTACTTCTACAGGTACCACACTCTGCTTATGGCTTGTAAGATAGTCTATTTCAGCTTGCGAATTTTTGGCTTGGCGTAGCCAATAGAACAGATCATGACGAATATTCGGACTCTGATAACGTAGTATCTCAAGGCCGGCTATCTGTTCAGCCATTGGACCTTTGTTTACTAAATCTGCAGCATTGGCTGTGAGAATGTGTGTCGTGATTTGTGTGACATCACCAATTGTCATATTAAGCAAGCGAAGCATCAAACCGGTATCAATGAGTAAAATCTTCCGGTAAGAATTGTCAGCCTCACCACCAAGAGGAAGTCCATTTGCACCAGTGTGTGTGACAGGAATGAGAATGCCTGCAAGTATCAGCATTTCAAGAGCCTTTTTCACCTCGTCAGTCTTATATCCTCCACCAACTTGAGAATAGACAAATTTCTTTGTTGCCTGAACTGCGGCACTACGCATTGTCAAACGAAGAACTGTAGGATCAACCCTTTTCTTGTATTTGGGGAAATCATCTTCATAACTTACAATAATATCATCCTGTACTTCCTGACACTGTAGAAAATCATGTGTATCAACCCATTTGCTTACAACTTCAGGCATACCTCCAATAAGCATATAAGTACGAAGTAAATCCACTAATTTGTTATGGAGGGGTTCTGGTATTGGCACGTCAGGTGAAGCCTGATTGCGAGCTTCCATGAGTAAATGTTCACCATTAGCCTCAAGAAATTCATCAAATGTCATAGGAGACATAAACATGGAATGAATGCGTCCTACGCCGAAAGTAGGTAACTCTTCTAATGCAAACTCTAAGAGTGAACCTGCAGCAATAACATGAAGGTCGGGCATATCTTCCTTAAAGAAACGAAGTGACATGATCGCTTCAGGGCATGCCTGTATCTCATCGAGAAACAGGAGTGTTTTGCCTGCCTTAATGAACTTACCACACATTGCAGCCATTTGAGGAATTATCCGTGTAACCTCAAGATTCCCTTGAAATAAGGTTTTGTACTCTGGTTGTTTCTCGAAGTTTACCTCTACATAACTTTCAAACTGCTCACTAAGGTGACGTACTGCAGTTGACTTTCCTACTTGGCGTGCACCACGTAGCAAAACAGGCTTATGAGTATCGCGTGACGCCCACTCTGATAAATAATTGTCGATAATTCTTGCGTAATACATCCTAAGTCATTTATGTACCAAAGCTATGCAAAAATAATTATCCAAACAAATAATCAGTCTAAAATCGGGAAAATCCAAAGGAATAAATTAAACTAAAGCGAACAAACCACCCCTTTCCCCCTACCTTACATCAGGAAATAGAAGAAAAGCAGCAATACAAAATTCAGAGCAATAACTGCTCCAAAGCCACCGAACAGCCACTTTCTGAGCTCCTTCCGTTTACCGGAAAAGAAGAAAGCATACCCCAGATTCACCAGAATGCTGCTAATGATGGCCTGCATAACCCCTGCGGCTATGATGGCTACAGTAACCGTTTCTGTGCTTTGCAGCAAGTTCAATATAAAAGGAGTCGTATCGCTAAGGCCGGCCAGAAAAGACAGTAAAGTTAACCCACCCGTTCCGGCATATTCAATAGTATAATGCGTAACTACGGTGAACACCACAAAGAGGCCGGCAAAGATTAAGGCCACTTTAAACTCCAGCGGGTTGCTATTATCTTCCTCTGCCGGTGCTTCGCTCTTGTCCTTATGTTTGTCGGGCTGACGAATATGAATAAACAGAGCCACCAATGCACTGGCTAAAGACATAATCAACAGGAAAGGGTAGATAGTAGCAAGTACCTCTTTGCTAAAGATAGATATCAGGATCAGAAAACGTATAAACATTACGCTGACGGCGGCAAGCATAGCAGCCACATAATCGGGCAGTTCACCGGGACGTGCGGTTTTACATTTACGGGCAAGCACCGAAATGGTAGCCGTACTGCTATACATTCCTCCAATGATACCGGACACTAATACGCCGGACTCATGAAAAACGTAGCGTTTCAGCAGATAAGATAAGTAAGAGATTCCCGAAACCACTACCGTTGTCAACCAAATGGTGTACGGCGTCAGATTAATCTCCGGAATTATGTTCTCTTTGGGAACCATCGGGAGAATGATGCCACTGATAGCCAAGAACTTAGCCAGCGTCACCATCTCATCGTTCTGCATACGCTGGGCTATCTCGGTGAAGGTGTGTTTCAGCTCGGTGAGCAATAAAACTACCACCACAATGGTGAGGTAAAACCACGAGGGTTGTGTCATTACGATAGGTGCCAGACAGTACGTGATAAGTGCAATAATAATGGTAGTAACCCCGAACACATGAAACTGCGCCTGCTTTACATAATAGTTAATGCCCAACAGGATGCCCAATATCAATCCGCCACCCATGAAGAGTTTCATACTTTGCGGATCGAGTATATATAAAATGTATCCCAGAATACCGATGAAAGTAAATGTACGATCGGTGCCAAAGAGCGTCGTTTCTCCTTCTCTCTTCAGGCTGATGCGCCGCTGTGAGAGTCCTATAAATAAAGAGAAAAGTGTCACTAAAAGAAATGACACCAACTCTTGAGGCAAATATTCGTATATTTTATCCATCAGTTAATTACCATTTTGTGAAGGGATGTTTCATTAATTGCGAGTTGTAATACCGCACATCTCCCGTAACTTCTTCGCCAATGAAGTGAGGCTTCACATATTCCTCCTCTTCAAAGTTGAGTTCTACTTCGGCCATAACCAAGCCTTGATTCTCGCCATAGAACTCGTCTACCTCGAACGTATGCTTGCCGCTGCGCACCAGATAACGGGTTTTATCGATCACACCCGGTTCGCATAGCTTCATCAGGTCTTCGGCATCGGGCAAGGATATTTCTTTTTCCCATTCGTAGCGAGTGGTTCCTGCTTCGTTGGAGGCTCCTTTTATGGTTAGGTATCCTTTATCACCGGCTATGCGCACACGAACCGTTCGTCCCCGGGCAGAACTTATATAGCCTTGGGTGATTCTTATTTGTTTATAAGCTTGTGATTTAAACTCGCCTGTTACAAGAAACTTCCGTTCTATCTCCATTTATTTATTAAGCAGTGAAAAGCCAATCATCATTAAAAGGCCCAATATGATTAATGATACAAAAAGTATCTTTATCACCTTTTGTCCTTGAGCTTCTTCGTTCTTTTTGCTTCCTTTTTTCTTTTTATTATTCTTTCCCATGATCAGATTGTATTAGTTTTATAAGTGTTATGAAC
Organism: Bacteroides sp. 224; assembly: GCF_010500995.1. Taxonomy (GTDB): domain Bacteria; phylum Bacteroidota; class Bacteroidia; order Bacteroidales; family Bacteroidaceae; genus Bacteroides. The sequence goes on from NZ_QVMK01000001.1 coordinate 111,089, forward strand.
TGGTTGTTCATGAATTACCCAAAAATAGGAAGAAAAATAATGAGGTGCAAGGATTGCAGTATAAAAAAGATTTAATATCTCACCACAAAGTACACAGAGGACACAGAGGATAAGTTGCGATGCCGCAGGAAAATTAAAACCTCTGTGCCCTCTGTGTACTCTGTGGTGAAACACTTTATTCGTTTTCTGCCCCTGCAAACTCCATCAGATATGCCTTAACAAACCCATCGATCTTTCCGTCCATTACCCCATTCACATCAGATGTTTGGTAGTTGGTACGATGGTCTTTCACACGACGGTCGTCAAACACATAGCTGCGTATTTGCGATCCCCACTCAATTTTTTGTTTGTTGGCTTCTATCTTCCGTTGTTCTGCCAGTCTCTTCTGCAACTCCATGTCATAGAGTTGAGAGCGAAGCAAACGCATGGCATTTTCGCGGTTATCTAATTGAGAACGGGTTTCGGTATTCTCGATAAGAATTTCTTTCTCTTCTCCGGTATCAGGGTCTTTGTATTTATAACGAAGACGAACACCGGTTTCCACCTTATTTACGTTCTGACCTCCGGCACCACCCGAACGGAATAAATCCCAGGTAATAGCCGCCGGATTGATTTGTACCTCAATCGTATCATCTACCAAAGGAGTAACAAATACCGATGCAAACGAAGTCATTCGTTTTCCCTGCGCATTGTAAGGAGATACACGTACCAAACGATGTACCCCATTCTCGCCTTTCAGATATCCATAGGCATAATCACCTTCTACCTGAATGGTACAGGTTTTGATACCTGCTTCGTCACCTTCCTGAAGGTTGGTTACTGTTCCTTTGTAGCCGTTGTCTTCTATCCAGCGCAGATACATACGCATCAGCATAGATGCCCAGTCCTGGCTTTCGGTTCCACCGGCTCCCGAGTTGATTTTAAGTACACAGCCCAGTTGGTCGGCTTCTTCGCGAAGCATATTTTTAAGTTCGAGGTTCTCCACTGTTTCCAGTGCAAGAGCATAAGCTTGGTCTACCTCTTCCTCGGTCACCAATTCGTCCTTACAGAAATCGAAAGCCAACTCCAGCTCATCAGCCATAGTCTTTACTTCTGTATAGCCCTCAATCCATTTTTGGAGTCCTTTTACTAACTTCATTTGTGCTTCGGCTTTCTTTTGGTCGTCCCAAAATCCCGGAGCTTGTGTTCTTAATTGTTCTTCTTCGACTTGAATTTTCTTCCCGTCGATGTCAAAGATACCTCCTCAGCGCATCTACGCGCTCTTTCACGTCTTTAAGTTGTTCTATTGTAATCATATCATTTAAAAATTTGTGCAAACTTATAGAAAATATGTGGTTGCATAAACTCTTTAATCAGTTATTTTAGGTTGATGTTAAAGATGCTCATATTTCTGTTTGTACAGGGAATTTTTCGCCAAAACCTAACGCACCTCACGCACTTGGGGTTGAAACGACTTGCAGTAAAGGGTTTGAGGTGCGTTAGGTGGTCGAAAATACCTAACGCACCAATCACGCACCTAACGCGCGCCATAAAAACACAGCTCTCAGGCAGCATCAGATACCGCATTTGGTTTATACCTGTATAAGTCTGGCCATTTTAGGGCAAGGCAAAAAGATAAAAAAGACCCGGGTCTTTCCTACCAAAACACCCGGATCTTTTCCATTGAAACATCCGGGTGTTTTTAACGCAAACAAATAAGCAGTTAAAGCACCAAACAGTTATTTTCCGCTGCAACCAAAGCTTTGTTTTTTGCAGCTATTCTCACAGATGTAAGTACATGAAATACTTTTTCCATGGAAAAGAAAATTAGATCGACTCTGAAACACGGACAAATATTCATTAAATTAAAATCCGTGCAATCTGTGGCATCTGTGTCTAAACTTTAATTTATTATACTATTTTTGCAGATAAATCTTTAAGTACACCATCCATGCACACTGAGTTTAATTCCGATGTTCTTTTATGGAAGAGGTTCCTCAAAGGGGATTCGGAGGCCTATTCTCAGATATACCAACAAACGGTAAAGGATCTATTTCAGTACGGCTTATTGTATACTACAGACAGAGAACTGATTAAAGATTGCATTCACGATGTCTTTGTGAAGATCTATGCCAATCGTGCCAACCTGAATGTTACCAACAACATTATGGGCTACCTCATCGTTGCCCTAAAAAATACACTGCTCAACGCCCTGCAAAAAAACGCCAACCACCCCACCACCGGCGAACCCGCCCCCGAAAAAGAAACAGCTACCGACCACTCTACTCCGGAAACCGCCTATATAAAAGAAGAAGAGGAACAACAAACCAAGCAAACCGTTCGCACCATCATGGCTGCACTACCCGAACGGCAACGCGAAATAATCTACTACCGCTATATGCAAGATATGAGTATTCAGGAAATTGCCGAGATAACGGATATGAATTACCAATCTGTGTTAAACTCCATACAACGGGCACTGAATAAGGTGAAGGGGAAGTTTAGGAGAAAGGGGAAATAATTAATTGACAGCTAACAATTGACAATTGCGATGTTGCAGAAATCTCTCTGCTACAAAGAAAAGATACTCAAAGAAAAAACTCCGAAAAACATGAGTATAAAACACAATCAGCTCTGTTATATGAATAGTTATGATAAATAAAATGAATCTTAAAGCAACAAATACAGACTTTACACTATATACTTTTGAAGACTTTCTTCAAAATGATTTCTTTATATCTTCCATGAAGCATCCCACGGAAGAAACTATAAACTTCTGGAAACAATTCGAGCTTTCCGCCCCATCTAATATAAACGAGTTTACGGCAGCCAAAGAATATCTGGCAGCTTTATCAGTAAGCGAAGATACACTCTCCGATAATGAAATGACCGGTCTATGGGCGCGCATCGACACCACCAACGCACATACAGCAGGCAGCAAACGCAGAAAGCTGCGCTACATTGGGTGGAGTGCTGCGGCAAGCATCCTCCTTATTCTGGGTAGTTTCCTCCTGATAGAGAACTACGGCAAGCATGGCACCCCCGATATCACCAACTTTGCCATGCAAACAAAGATCGACCTGCCCGAAACCACCGAAACCCTGCTGATCCTCTCCGAAGAGAAGACTGTAAGCATCAACAAAAAAGAATCGGAAATTACCTATAACAAACAAGATATTAAAGCCGATGAGGAAAGCATTGTGAAAGAAAAAACGGCTACCTACAATCAGTTGGTAATTCCTCGTGGCAAGCGTTCGGTGCTCACCTTCTCCGATGGTTCCAAAGTATGGATCAATTCGGGCACGCGGGTGATATATCCGGCCGAATTTGAAGATAAAAAGCGCGAGATTTATGTAGATGGAGAGATTTACATTGAAGTGGCCAAAGACGAAAACCGCCCCTTCTATGTGCGCACCAAAGAGATGAACGTGCGTGTGTTAGGAACCAAGTTCAATGTAACAGCCTACGAGGCAGACTCGGCATACAGCGTGGTGCTGGTAGAAGGATCGGTTCAAGTAGAATCCGAACATAGCCCCAAAACAATATTAAGCCCCAATCAGATGTTTAGCATGGTCAACGGCAGCGTAGAAACAGACTATGTAGATGTAGATCAGTACACCTCCTGGATATATGGACTTTACAGATTTAAGAGCGCACCATTGAGCCATGTACTGAACAGACTCTCCATTTATTATGGAATCAATATAGAGTCAGAACCCTCTTTCAGTCAGATTAAATGTTCGGGAAAGATCGATCTAAAAGATGATTTCGAGGTAGTACTCAACGGATTAACCTTTGTCGCACCCATAAAATATACGTATGATGAACAAAAAGCCACTTACCAAATTGTGAAAAACAGCGAGTAAAAACATAAAGAGTAGTTAACCAAAATCAAATTCTAATTTATGACGTATTATTTCAATAGTGGATGATGCTGCAGCATCGTCCGGGAGGCGCTTTGTCTCTAAAAAACAAGAGTTTTTTATAATACTTATGTGAAACATCAACTTTATCAACAATGAGAAATGCAACAAACAAATGGAAGGATAAAGTACTGGGACTATTCATTTGTTTCCTGTTTGCAGGAACAAGTCCGGCCTTAGCCAGTAGTAACTTCCATTACTCACAAATGAAAACCCTTTCCATCCATGTAGAGAACAGAACATTGAGGGAAGCTTTCAAAGAAATCGAGAAAAACAGTCAATTTGTATTCTTCTATTTAGATGATGACATCGACTTGGAACGCAAAGTCTCTTTCAACATCAAAGGAGAAAAGATAGAAGATATACTCAACAAACTCCTGGAAGGTACATCCTGCAAGTATCAGGTTGCCGACCGCCAGGTATTTATCTCCGGCAAAGGTACAAGTAGTGCCGACGCACAACAGCAAAACGGGCGCAAGATATCAGGGCGTATCACCGACATCAAAGGAGAACCTCTGATTGGGGTGAACGTAGCCGAAGAAGGCTCAACCAATGGCGTGATAACCAATGTAGACGGTTTGTACGAATTACGCGTTAACAAAAAGAACGCCATCGTAAAAGCCTCTTATGTAGGGTTTAAAGTAGCCGAAGTAAAAGTTACAGGTTCTACCAATATCTACGACATTATATTGGAAGAACAAGTAAACGAGCTGGAAGAAACCGTAATCGTAGGTTTCGGTACCCAACGTAAAATCAGTAACATCGGTGCGCAATCTACACTTAGCGTGGCAGACATCAAAGCGCCATCGGCCAGTTTAACCAGTGTGTTATCCGGACGTTTGGCAGGGGTAGTAGCCGTTCAGCGAACCGGAGAACCCGGAAAAGACGCAGCCGACATCTGGATTCGTGGTATCTCCACACCAAATAACTCCCGCCCTTTAATATTGGTAGATGGAGTAGAACGTGCTTTTAACGACATCGACCCGGAAGATGTGGAATCACTCACTACCCTGAAAGATGCTTCTGCAACAGCCGTTTACGGGGTTCGCGGTGCAAATGGTGTAATCATTATCAAAACAAAACCCGGTAAGGTAGGTAAGCCCACCATCAGTGCCGATTATTACGAATCGTTTACCCGTTTCACCAAGAAGGTGGATCTTGCCGATGGCGTTAGCTATATGCATGCCGCTAATGAGGCGTTAAAAAACGATGGCTTGGCACCTAAATATTCCGAAGAACATATCAAAAACACGCAAGCAGGGTTCGACCCCTATCTATACCCGAATGTAGACTGGATCAAAGAATGTTTCGAAGACTGGGGGCACAATCGTCGTGTAAACGTAAACATACGCGGGGGTAGCGAAAGAGCCACTTATTATGCTTCTGTTAGCTACTACAACGAAACCGGTATGACGGCCACCGACAATAGCATCAAAGGATACGATTCAAAGATGAAGTACGATCGTTATAACTTTACCACTAATATCGCTATTAACGCTACTTCCACCACCAAAGTAGAAATTGGTGCGCAAGGATATTTGGGTGAGGGTAATTACCCGGCCATTTCATCGGGTACTATATACGGATCGGCCATGTCTATCTCTCCGGTAGATTATCCGAAGATGTTCTACATTAACGGAGAGGCTTTTGTTCCTGGTATCAATCCCAATGGTGGTTTCCGCAATCCGTATGCCGATGCTACGCGTCGCGGTTATGAGAATCTTACCAAAAACCAAATTTACTCTAACCTGCGTATTACGCAAGACTTGGACATGATAACCAAAGGACTGAAGTTAACCGCTATGTATGCATTCGATGTATATAATGAAGTAAAACTTAAACAAGATCGTAGAGAATCTACTTATTACTTCCAGAACACGAATGTGCCTTATGATATGGATGGCTATCCGATACTGTCGAAAACATACACCGGATCAGACGTTCTCGGTTTCTCTCAAACATCAAGCGGTAACAAGAAAACTTACCTGGAGGCATCACTCAACTACGATCGTACATTCGGCGATCATCGGGTAAGCGGGCTTTTCTTATTCAACCAGGAACAAAAGTTGATACAACAAAAAGACATCACCCTCGAAAACTCGCTTCCCTATAGAATGAGGGGGATTGCCGGCCGTGTTACTTATTCGTGGAAAGACCGTTATTTCGGCGAATTCAATGTAGGTTACAATGGTTCGGAAAACTTCTCTCCTAAAAAACGCTACGGTACATTCCCGGCTTTCGGTTTAGGATGGGTAGTTTCTAATGAGAAGTTCTGGGAACCCATTTCGGGCACTGTTTCTTTCCTTAAAATACGCTATACCGATGGTAAAATTGGTAACAGTAATGTAAACGACAGACGTTTCATGTACCTCGACCAGTTAAAAGGAAGTGGAAGTTATGGCTACATTCTGGGTCCTAACGGAACCAAATTCGGAGGATACGAAATAGTGAACAATGCAGTAGACCTTGTTTGGGAAGAAGCCCGAAAACAAGATTTGGGTATTGATATAAAGCTGTTTAATGATGACCTGTCTATTATATTCGATGTATTTAAAGAAAGACGCGAGAACATTTTGTTAAAACGTTCCAACTCAATTCCGTCATTCCTGGGATACAACACGGCTGCTCCTTACGGCAACGTAGGTATTGTAGAGAATAAAGGTTTCGATGGAACCATCGAATACAACAAACGATTGAATAGAGACTGGACTCTTTCTCTTCGGGGAAATGTAACCTACAATGAAGATAAGTGGATAAAAGGCGAATTGCCCGATCAAAAATATTCGTGGATGAACCAGAATGGCAACAATATCAATGCAAAAACCGGATACATTGCCGAAGGCTTATTTACCCAAGCCGAGATTGATGATATATCTCGCTGGGAAGCACTCTCGCCCGAGAATAAGGCCATAACGCCCAGACCTTTTGCTACACAGTTCGGCACGATAAAAGCCGGAGATATTAAATACAAAGACCTGAATAACGACGGCAAAATCGATGCTTACGATAAAAGCTATATTTGCCGGGGAGATGTTCCTAAATTCGTATACGGTTTCGGTTTCACTGTAGGATGGAAGGAACTGTCTGTAGGAATGCTCTTTCAGGGAGTACACAATGCCGAACGTCTTTTAAGTGGCAACAGTATTCAGCCATTTAACAGTGGCGGTGGTGCAGGTAATCTATACCATAATATAGAAGATCGCTGGACGGAAGAAAACCCAAACCAAAATGTTTTCTACCCACGTTTATCTTACGGAGCCGAAACCGGCAGTAACCAGAATAACTTCCAGCCAAGCACTTGGTGGCTACGCGATGTAAGCTTTCTGCGTCTGAAAACGTTGCAGATCTCTTATAACTTACCCAAAGACTGGGTGCGCAAAGTTTCGTTAAAGAATGCCGCTGTATACGTAATGGGTAACAACCTGTTTACACTAAGCAAATTTAAATTGTGGGATCCCGAGTTGAATACCGATAATGGTTCTTCTTATCCCAATACGACCTCTTATTCCATTGGAGTTAATTTCACTTTCTAAAACATACGATTATGAACAAATATATATTAGCAGGTATTTTATCACTCGTACTGGTAACGACTTCTTGCTCAGACTATTTCGATCAGGTGCCGGATGACCGCTTATCTATGAATGAGGTTTTCAAAACCAGAGACGGAGCACTGGGATATCTGGCAGGTGTGTATACCTACCTCCCCGATGAATTTAATCAGAGACAAGTGCACGAAACATCGTTATATCGTACACCCGGCCCGTGGACGGCTGCTTCCGACGAGGCAGAGTATGTTTCATCCGGCAATAAAGCCAAGTTGATTAACAACAACACCATGAGTGCTACCGAAGAAACGATGGTAAAAACACGTTGGAAGAGCTGGTTCTCGGGCGTTCGCGAGTCGTTTGTATTCACCAGATACATTGACCAAACACCAACCGACCAGGTAAACCCATCCGAAAAGCAGCAATGGAAAGCAGAAGCAAAAGCTTTGCGCGCCATCTACTTTTTCTACCTGGTACGCACGTACGGCCCTGTACCTTTACTGCAAAAAGAATATGAACAAGGTACACCAACTGATGAGTTGCAGTTGCCTCGCAGCACTGTAGATGAGTGTTTCAACTACATTGTAGCCCAATTAAAGGAAGCGCAAAAAGAAGGATTGCTGGACAATGCCTCATCCGATGCCGTTAGTGGGTTGGGACGTATTGATAAAGCCATTGCCCAAGCCTTTATTATCGAGGCACTTACCTACCGTGCCAGTTGGTTATTCAACGGAGAGTGCAATTACTATGCAAACTTAGCCAATGAGGACGGAACGAAGTTGTTTCCCGCTGTTCCCGATCAGCAAACCATCAAAACAAACTGGCAGAAGGTAGTTACAGAATGCCAGGCATTCCTTACTACTTACGGAAGCCGCTACCAGCTGATGTATACCAACAAAGACGGTAAAGATGTAACAGACACCGATGCAAGCGGATATGATCCGTATGAATCCTATCGCCGCGCGGTTAGAACTCCCCGCAGTGAAATTAACAACAACCGGGAAATGATATTCTATCGTATCGACAACTCTGCCGGAACTATGCAGTACGACCGCATGCCTAACGACCGCCGCATCAGCGATACCAATTACAAAGGCGGTAGCCTGCTGGGTGCCACACAAGAGCAGGTAGATGCTTATTTCATGGCTAACGGTATGTCGCCCATCCTCGGATATAAAGCCGACGGCGTGACCCCAATTTATAACGAAGAAGCCGGTTATGTAGAAGATGGAATGAGCAAAGAAGCCTATAAATCTTCCACCGGGCAGGTGTATGCTCCGCTGGGTACACGAATGATGTATGTAAACCGCGAACCACGCTTCTATGCCGATATTACCTTCAACGGGCAAAAGTGGTTTGAAGGAACCAACGGCGGCAACGTTTCCGATTTCTATTACAGCGGAGACTGTGGTAAGAAAGGCGGTGTAAACGACTATACCAGCACCGGCTACTTAGTACGTAAATGTATGGGAGCCGGCAACCGGAGTCAAAGCTTAGTATGTATTTTACTACGTTTACCCAATATCTACTTCAACTATATGGAAGCGCTTTGCCATACAGATCCTACACACAGCGATATTTGGAAATACATGAATCAAATTCGTAAACGTGCAGGCATCCCTATGTATGGCGAAGGTACCAATGCCTTACCACGCCCAAGTAATAAAGACGATATAATGGAGTTGATACGCAAAGAGAAACGTGTAGAACTATCTTTCGAGAATTGTCGCTACTTTGATGTTCGTCGTTGGGGATTGGCCAATGAGTACTTCAACAGACCGATTCATGGTATGAATATTAACGGAGATGGTGAAGACTTCTTCATACGCTCGCAAGTGGTGGAACGCAAATTCGATCGTCAGTACTTCTTCCCCATTCCTCAGGGAGAGATAGACGTAGATAAGAACTTAGTTCAAAACCCCGGATATTAATCAATTTAACTTATTACGATTATGATCAAACAATATATTATATCGGCCATATCCTTGTTTTGCGGAGCCTGTTTTATATCTGCTTGCAGCGACGACGACGATTCGGTTTATGTGCTCGACTACGAAATAGTAACCCCTTATACCAATGCCGACACATGGGTGGCTTACGATGCATTCAACGAATACCTGTTGGACAAAGAGACACATATCTATAAGAAAGACAGCAGTGTGCCCAACGGTGCCAATACCAAAAAGACTGTAGGTGCCATCTGGACACAAGCCATTTATTGGGATATGTCGATGAACGCCTACAAGCGCGCCGTAAAAGAGAATGATGCAGCTAAGCAAACAAAATACAAAGCGCTGGTAGACGAAATATTCGAAGGTAACAAAGCACATTACGTAGACTTCAACTGGCACGACCCCAATGGCGAAACCGGTTGGTTTATCTACGACGACATCATGTGGTGGACTATCTCTCACGCACGTGCCTACGAGTTATTCAAAGATGAGAAGTACCTGAAGCTGGCCGACGAAAGCTTTTGCCGCGTATGGCATGGCTCGTACATTGTAAAAGACAGAGGCTCTTACGATAAAGTAGACGGTGGTATGTTCTGGCAATGGAACCAAAGCAATCCGCCCGATACCAGTGGCAAAGGTAAGATGGCATGTATCAACTTCCCGACGGTTATTGCTGCTATGACGTTGTACAACAGCATTTCCCCATCAGACGAACAACACAAGAAGGATGATGAAACCGGATTTGGCGGAAACTCAAACTACCCAAGATGGCACAGCCGCGATACATACCTTGCCAATGCAAAGGAAATCTATGATTGGGGAGTGAAAAACCTCTTCGACAAGAATACAGGTAATGTAGCCGATAGTCGTCACGGAAACGATGTGGCCTGGAAAGCAACCGTTTACAACCAAGGTACATTCATTGGCGCATCTTGTATGCTATACAAACTCACCGGCGAACAGGAATATCTGGACAATGCCATCATGGCTACCAAATATACCATGGATACCATGTCGGAACCGTTGTACATCCTCCCATTCAAAGATGGAGAAGAGCAAGGCATCTACACAGCCATCTTTGCGCAATACATGGAGATGCTGGTTTACGATTGCGGACAAACTCAATTCCGTCCCTGGTTGGAACGCACCATTAATTACGGATGGAAATACCGGAACGAGCGTAACCTGACTAACAAAGATTACAGTAAGGTGCCCGGAAAAGATGTTTCCTGCTACGATGCTTCGGGAGTACCCGCGTTAATGCTTGTATTGCCGACTGATAAATAAAGAAGCTAATGGAACACAGAGACACAGAGGCACAAAGTTTTTGCAAGTAATGCCTCTTGCCTTAATTTAAAATCTCTGTGACTTTGCGTCTCTGTGTTCTAAACAATAATAGAAATTAAATCTGAAAAAGAATGAATACTAAAAATAGATTATGGAGCGTATGGACCTATGCTTTCTGCATGGTACTGATCGTACAATTCTCCGCCTGTTCGGAAGAGAAGCATGATTTTGCTACGGCTCCGGAAATTAAAGATACCTATATTGATAAGCTGGATGCAGTAATCGTTGCCATGACGGACTTGCAGCAGAACTCCGATTATGGAAACAAAACCGGGCAGTATCCGGCAGAAAGCCGCGCCATCCTGAGCAATGCAATTGATGATGCCAACCGGGCTGTATTGCTGATTAAGTATCAAAACCCTGCTCCATCGGCAAGTGAGAAAGAAAGGTACCTGAAGAATGCCAATGATGCCATCGGCAGATTTAAAGAAACAATTCGCACAGAAGATGCCGAAACCATTCCGGCCGAGCTATTCGTAGATGGTAAGACAAACGAATCTTACATAAACTACGGACGCAGTAAAGACTACACAGTATTTGGCGAAACAGGAAATCAGGCATTTACCATCGAGTTCTGGGTGAAGATCATGGAGCACGGACCACATGACAATGACATATTCCTTTGCACTTATATGTCGAACAGTCAGTGGCGTAATGGTTGGATGCTTTACCGGCGTATTTCCAATGGTGGAATCTTCCGTGCTACCTGGGCAGGCATCACAGCAAGCGGTCGCAGAGGCTTGTGGGAACCCTCTTACACTGCACCTGCCGACAAAGTATGGCAGCACTATGTGTTTATTCAAAGCGATAAAGGATTGGACGGCGATCCGAACCTGCGTGCAAAACTTTACCTGAACGGCGAACTGAAAGCCACTCAAACCAACAGCAACGCAAGTGAGGTATATAACTCTACCGATTATGATAACTACGACAAACCAATGACGGGCTTCTGCCGTTGGGTAAACAACGAGAGAATGGAAGAAGGTTTCTCCGGCTACATGAAGAAAATCCGCATCTGGAAAGAAGCAAAATCCGAAGAGTATGTGATAGCCTCTTCCAAAGAAGAAACAAACATCACCGGTAAAGAAACCAACCTGGTAGCCGCCTGGGATTTCACTTCCAAGCCCACCGGAGCAGATAACGAGGTACTCGACCTAACCGGCAAACATACCGCCAAACTGATCGGTACTTACAAATGGGAACGTATTAAATAATCTTTTTACACCTAATAATTTGAAATATGAAACAACTTATAAATAAAACAGCCGCCCGGCATCTACTATCTTTAGCATTGATAGTATGCATGGCCTGTCTATGGAGCGGGTGTTCGGATGATAACGATGTGGAATTCATCACAGATACTTCATTAAGTATTCTTCAGGAAAACCGTGCTTCTTTAGAATATCTGTTAAGCAGCTCTGCTTATGGCACTGCTCCGGGCACTTTCCCCGAAAGCAGCAAACAGATTCTGAACACGGCGATTAATGAACTGGATACGCACATCGCCAAACTGAAAAACGGAGAGGGTATTACCGACAGTGCTTTGGAATCTCTCGTGGCCAAAACCAATCAAGCCATTGATTCCTTTAAAAATAGTCGTTTGTATAATCTTTCCGAAACAGCTCGTGAGCTTATCAGGAAACTCAACGCCAAAGCGGCCGAATATGAAACCCTGTTGGAAGATAATACGGTATGGGGCGACCACAAAGGACAGTATCCGATAGACAGCAAAACGATTCTTCAAAAAGCCATTGATGATTTGTATGCAGTGTCGGAACGTGCCCAGTCGGGTGCTATCACCAACTTTACACAAGAACTATTTGATGATGCTATGGCCTCTGCCGAAGAACAAAAACAAAAGCTCGAAGCAACCAAATGGGAAGAAGATCACATCACCTGGAACCTCTTTGTAGATGGCAACAAAGGTGGTTACATTGACTTTGGGTATAACGAAGACTATGTTAGATTCGGAGCCGACAACCATCAAAGCTTTACCATTGAACTTTGGGTAAACGTCAAAGAATTCTGTAGTAAATCCGGAGAAGATAACAGTACTTTCTTAGCATCGTATGTAAGTTCTCCGCGTAGCGGATGGCGTGTTCAGTACAGAAAATCGAGTGGAAAAGATTACATGAGAGGTACCATGGCGCACTGGCAAAACGAAGGTCCTAAAGACCCGGAATGGTGGGAACCACGTGCCTCCGTACCCAACCCACGGAATAACTGGACGCACTTTGCCTTTGCCGTATCCGATGATGGTGTACCGGGATTCTCTCCTCCACAATCGCACTCCAAAGCCTGTGTATTTGTGAATGGTACTCAAACCGGAGACGTAATCCGTGTAGGCGAAGCCTGGAGAACATACTTGGAAGATGGCTGTGTAGATAAAAAAATGCCTCTAACCGGATTCTGCCGCTTAGGTTCCGATCAGGTAACCCGCGAAGAGTATTTCTCCGGATACCTCAAATACATTCGCATCTGGAAGAGTGTTAGAAGCCGCGATGAAATCCGTCTGTCTTCCTTAGGCGAAACGGATGTAGACCCCAATGATCCGAATCTGGTTGCCGCCTGGGATTTTGAAGTACTTGGCTCACAGCCTACAGGAACAATAATTCCCGATCTTACAGGTCGCCATACTGCAACACTAAAAGGTCCGGATGGAACTTATAAATGGGTGGAAAGCACTACAATAGCTATACAATAAAGTTCTCTGTTAGGTATTAGTATTCTCTCGAATCCCTCTGCTTCCGGTAAGAAAGAAGTGGGGGGATTCTTTTGTTATATAAGTTGCTACTGGCAATTGAATAAAATGCTACTGGCAATCAAGCAAATTGCTACTGGCAGTTAGAGCAAATGCTACCAGCACTTTCAGTTCCAAAGAACACCTCTTTTTGAGAGAAAACAATTACCTTTGCAAATTCGCAGATTATCACCTGTTATAAAGCTCTAACAGATAAATAAAAACTCAATATATGGAAAAGAAATTCAAAAGAACCACTATTACTTCGGCTCTGCCATACGCCAATGGACCCGTGCATATCGGTCACCTGGCCGGAGTATACGTACCGGCAGATATCTACGCACGATATCTTCGCCTTAAAAAAGAAGAAGTAGTATTTATTGGAGGCTCAGATGAGCATGGCGTGCCCATCACCATCCGTGCAAAGAAAGAAGGTGTTACTCCGCAAGACATCGTAGATCGTTATCACTACCTGATAAAAGATTCTTTTGAGAAGTTTGGTATCTCTTTCGATATCTACTCGCGCACTACCTCGCAGACACATAAAGAGTTGGCATCGCAAATCTTCCGTACCATATATGATAAAAGCGGTTTTATTGAACAAACATCCGAGCAATATTATGACGAAGAGGCGCATCAGTTCCTTGCCGACCGCTATATTACAGGCGAATGCCCTCATTGCCATTCGGAAGGCGCTTACGGCGACCAATGCGAGAAGTGCGGTACATCTCTTTCTCCTACCGACTTGATTAATCCTAAAAGCACCATCAGCGGAACGGCTCCTGTGATGAAAGAAACCAAGCACTGGTATCTGCCACTCGACCAGCACGAAGCTTGGTTGCGTCAATGGATTCTGGAAGAGCATAAAGAATGGCGTCCCAACGTATACGGACAATGTAAGAGCTGGTTGGATATGGGGTTACAACCCCGCGCTGTAAGTCGCGACCTCGATTGGGGTATCCCCGTTCCTGTAGAAGGAGCCGATGGTAAAGTGCTTTACGTTTGGTTTGATGCTCCTATCGGATATATTTCTAACACCAAAGAACTATTTCCCGACAGTTGGGAAAAGTGGTGGAAAGATCCCAAAAGCCGTTTGGTTCATTTCATTGGTAAAGACAATATCGTATTCCATTGCATTGTGTTTCCTGCCATGCTCAAGGCAGAAGGAAGTTACATTCTTCCCGACAATGTGCCGGGCAATGAGTTTTTGAATCTGGAAGGAGATAAAATCTCCACTTCGCGCAACTGGGCGGTATGGTTGCACGAATACTTGGAAGATTTCCCCGGCAAGCAAGACGTGTTGCGCTATGTACTTACCGCCAATGCACCCGAAACGAAGGATAATGACTTTACCTGGAAAGACTTTCAGGCACGCAATAACAATGAGTTGGTAGCTGTGTATGGTAACTTCGTGAATCGTGCTTTGGTGCTGACTAATAAATACTTCGACGGAAAAGTGCCTAATGCCGGAGCGCTTACCGATTACGATAAAGAAACACTGAAAGAGTTTGCCGACGTAAAAACCGAAGTAGAAAAGCTTTTGAATATCTTCAAGTTCCGCGATGCACAAAAGGAAGCTATGAACTTAGCCCGTATTGGTAATAAGTATCTGGCAGATACCGAACCTTGGAAGTTGGCAAAAACAGATATGGAACGCGTAGGCACTATTCTCAACATCAGCTTGCAGTTGGTGGCCAACTTAGCTATTGCTTTTGAACCCTTCCTACCATTCAGCTCGCAAAAGCTTCGCGATATGCTGAACATGAGTAGCTTTGAATGGACACAACTGGGACAAACGGATCTTCTGTCTGCCGGACATCAACTGAATAAAGCCGAACTTTTGTTCGAGAAACTTGAAGATGATGTAATTGAAGCACAGGTACAGAAACTACTCGACACTAAAAAAGCAAACGAAGAGGCCAATTATAAGGCAAACCCAATTCGCGAAAACATTGACTTTGAAGACTTTACTAAGTTAGACATCCGCGTAGGAACCGTACTTGAATGCCAGAAAGTGCCTAAAGCAGACAAGCTATTGCAATTCAAAATAGATGATGGACTGGAAACACGTACCATCGTATCGGGCATTGCCAAACACTATCAACCTGAGGAACTTGTAGGAAAGCAGGTTTGCTTTATTGCCAATCTGGCACCCAGAAAACTGAAAGGAATTGTTTCGGAAGGAATGATTCTCAGTGCAGAGAATAGCGACGGAAGTCTGGCTGTTGTGATGCCACAGAAGGAGGTGAAGCCGGGAAGCGAAGTGAAGTGATTTACGATTGGACGATTTACTATTTACGATTGGAATTAGTTTGTGTAAATAGTAAATTGTCTAAATAGTAACGAAGAAAAAGTTACTTCAATCGTAAATAGTAAATCGTCTAATCGTAAATAACTAAAATTGGAATCATTAAAAGAGAAAACAGCCAAAGGATTATTCTGGGGCGGATTAAGTAATGGACTCCAACAGTTACTAAATCTTGGCTTCGGCATCTTTTTGGCCCGTGTTCTTGATGCCGATGATTACGGGATGGTAGGTATGCTTACCATCTTTTCGCTTATAGCCTCCACTCTACAGGAAAGTGGTTTTACGGCTGCTCTTATTAATAAGAAAGAAGTAACCCACAAAGATTACAATGCCGTATTTTGGTTTAGTGCCTTGTTTAGCGCATTTCTGTATTTTTTGTTATTTATGGCTGCCCCCCTCATTGCTCAATTCTACGAAACACCTGTATTGACGGACTTGGCACGCTATTCCTTTCTTGGATTCTTTTTATCCAGTTTGGGGATTGCACACAGTGCTTATCTGTCTCGCAATCTAAAGATTAAGCAGAAAGCAATTTCTTCGGTTATTGCACTCACCCTTTCGGGTATTGTAGGAGTTACGTTGGCTTACCTTGGCTATTCGTACTGGGGGATTGCTACTCAAAATCTGGTTTACATTGGTACAATGACTGTGTGCCTTTGGTGCTTCTCTTCGTGGAGGCCTACTTTCCAAATTAGTTTCGCACCTTTAAGAAGCATGGTTGGCTTCAGTTATAAACTACTCATTACCAATATTTTTAATCACATTAACCACAACCTGCTTTCTGTTATATTAGGGAAATTCTATTCAGAAACAGAAGTAGGATATTACAACCAAGCCAATAAATGGTGCGGTATGGGGCAGCAGATGATTCTTGGAATGATAAACGGAGTGGCGCAACCGATCTTTGCCAGTGCATCAGATGATGCTGAACGGCAAAAAAGAATCTTTCGGAAGATGCTTCGCTTCGCGGCTTTTACCTCTTTCCCTGCCATGCTGGGGCTTGGGTTGGTTTCGGAAGAGTTGATTGTTATAGCCGTTACGGATAAATGGTTACCAAGTGTACCCATGATACAATTACTTTGCATAGGAGGTGCCTTTGTGCCTATTATCAATCTCTATCAACAATTGATTATCAGTAAAGGAATGTCTCGGGTGTTTATGTGGAATATCATGGCTTTGGGAGTAATTTTACTTGCAAGCGCGCTCTGTACATATCCTTATGGAATTCAGACAATGCTCGTTGTCTATGTATCTATCAATATAAGTTGGTTCTTTGTCTGGCATTTCTTTGTGCAAAGAGCTATTGGATTAAGTCTGTTTCATGCCCTGAAAGACATTCTTCCTTATGCATTTATTGCTGCCGGGGTGATGGCGGTTACTTATTACATCACTTCCTTCATTACCAATATCTACTTTTGTTTTGCTGGCAAGATAGTTATTGCGGCTGCATTATATATATTCGTTATGTGGGCAAGTAAGTCGGCCACATTCAAAGAAAGTTTAGAATACCTGACTAAAAGGAGGAAATCATGAAAGTATTAGGTGTGGTTACACTTTATTATCCTCCCAAGAATGTGGTAGAGAATATCCAATCTTATATCGACGGGATGGATGGGTTGGTCGTTTGGGATAATACTCCCCAATCGGTGCCGGTACAATTTCCGGAAGAAATCAAAGAAAAAATAATCACATACAGGCAGGGGGATAATGTAGGAATTGGCAAAGCACTTAACTATGCTGCTTCCATAGCATTGGAGAAAGATTATACCCACCTGCTAACTATGGATCAGGATAGTAGGTTCCTTCCTGACATGTTTAATTCGTATATCCGGGTAATTAGTAAAGACCGGGATACTTCTCATTATGCTTATGTGCCACTCATCAATGGAACCCCTCTTGCCGAAGAAGGTATGAAGGAGGTACAGGGGATGATTATTTCAGGAAGTGTCTTCCCCATTAAAGCCATCAAGCAAGTTGGATGGTTTAATGAAGAATTTGTCATAGATGCAATTGATACTGAGTATCTACTTCGTATCCATCGGCAGAAAGGGAAAGTTATGCAGGTACCAATAGCAAGTTTAAAACACGAACTGGGGCATCCGCTTTGTAAACAGTTCTTTTGTTGGCGCCCTGTATCACTGAATTATCCACCTATTCGAACATATTACATTGCTCGCAATTTCCTCTATCTGCGGAAGAACTATCCGGAGTTTAAACGAAAAGATCTTATTTGGACGCTTATCTGGAAAAGACCTTTCTATATTCTGTTTATGGAGAAAAGAAAGTGGCAGAAACTAAGAGCATGGGTCACAGGGGTATTTCAGGGGATAAGAGGAGATGTGAATCATGATGCATACTACAAAAGAATGAATCAACAGAAATGAAAGATATCACAGAATCATACAAGGTACTTAATCAGTCTTTTCGCAAGGTATTAATTTATCATGTAGGAATAGACGCCGGCTTCTTTGCCGAGTACAGCTATATGGTTAGTGCGATACTTTATTGCCTGCAACATAAAATTCAATTCAAACTCTATTCTGCCGATGCTAATTTTGGATACGATAAAGGGTGGAACGACTATTTCATTCCTTTTTGTGAAGAAGTGAACGAGGCTTTTCATCATACATACAATACACATGCCATTCCATCGTGGAAGGAAATAATAAGGAGGAGCTTCAAACAGAAGAATTGTGCCTTGTTGAAGTGGAAATTTAAACATGTCTATCGCACTTTCATCGGAACAATTCTGGCCATTGTTACTTATAAAGAAAAGGTAAGGTTGAATCATCATATCAAATTCAATCCAAACCAACATTTTTATATCTCTGAGTTAGGCATTGATGGAGATTATATGCATGCTTTTAGTAAGATAACAGAGATTGTTTGGCGCTTTAACCAAAATACAGCGATTAAATGCCGGAAGCTGATTGAAGACCTTCAACTTCCTCTCCATTATGCGGGCTGTCAGATACGTGGAGGAGATAAAATAACAGAAACAGAACTTATACCATCGGATTATTACATCCGGATAATTAAAGAAAAATCGGAAGAAAGAACGGTTTTTGTTCTTACAGACGATTACCGGATCTTTCAGCACCTGCAAAAGTCGTGGCCGGAAATAAATTGGTTTACACTTTGTGCTGCTAATGAGCAAGGGTATGTTAATAGCGAATTTACCAAAACAAACAGTCAAAAGAAGGAAATGCAGATGATGCGTTTTCTCTCTTCCATGCAAATTCTTATAGATGCATCTTTTTTTGTAGGAAGTATTACCACAGGACCCAGCTTGTTTCTGTTGAGAATACATCCTCATGCATATCCTGTAGATTGTTCGGTGGAAGATATATCAAAGATCATTGCTGCTCCTATTGCGATAAGAAGCAAGTTATCGACACAATATATGAATCATTGCGGGCAATAGACCTCAAAGAACCCAAAAAGATATATCTTTGCGATATAATATATAACAACTGTAAGGATGCAAGCAATTATCTTGGCAGCAGGAATGGGAAAGCGATTAGGTGAACTGACAAAGGAAAACACCAAATGCATGATTAAAGTAAACGGTGTTTACCTGATAGACCGTTTGCTGCGCCAACTATCCGATTTAAACCTTCAGCGTATCATTATCGTAGTTGGGTTCAAGGCCGACAAGTTGAAAGCGCATGTAGGTTCTTCTTTTAGCAACATACCCATTCAGTATGTAGAGAATCCTATCTATGATAAAACCAACAATATCTATTCTCTTTATTTAGCCAAAGATCAATTGCAAGAGGATGATACTTTGCTGATTGAATCGGATCTTATTTTCGAAGATTCCATATTTCATAAGGTAATGGACAACCCTTATCCTAACCTCGTGTTAGTGGCAAAATATGAATCGTGGATGGATGGAACTATGGTTCAGATGAATGAAGATAACGATATTGTTAACTTTATTTCGAAGAAGGCTTTTAGCTATAAAGAGATAGATACTTACTATAAAACCGTCAACATTTATAAGTTTAGCAAAGAGTTTTCGTGCCAGAATTATGTGCCTTTTCTTGAAGCTTACAGTAAAGCATTAGGCAACAACGAATATTACGAACAGGTTCTACGAGTTATCACCTTGTTGGAGAATTGCGAACTTAAAGGTCTTACCCTAAAAGGAGAACGCTGGTATGAGATTGATGATATATTGGATCTTGACATAGCAGAAACCCTTTTTGCCGAAGAAAATGGGTTGGAATTATACCACAAAAGATTCGGTGGATATTGGCGATTTCCACTTCTGAAAGATTTCTGCTACTTGGTGAACCCTTACTTCCCACCGCAAAGGATGAAGGAGGAAATTAAATCGAACTTCGATACTCTTTTAAGTGAATACCCTTCGGGAATGTCTGTCAACAGCTTATTGATGGCCAGAAATTTTAATATTAAACCAGACTATGTAGCTGTAGGAAATGGTGCGGCAGAGCTCATTAAAAGTTTAATGGAGTCGATTGATGGTAACATCGGAGCTATTTATCCAACTTTCGAGGAGTATCCAAATCGTATTCATAAGGAAAGAATCATTTCGTACCAGCCTGCAAACCCCGATTTTTCTTATACCGCACAGGATCTTATCGATTACTTTAATGACAAGGAACTTGAAGTTTTGATACTGATTAACCCGGATAATCCTTCGGGGAATTTTATATCCAAAGCAGATCTTATCACACTCGCCAATTGGGCACAGAGAAAGAGTGTCTTGCTGATTCTTGACGAATCTTTTGTTGACTTCTCTACGGAAAGTTACCATAATACAATGATTACCAATCAGATATTAGAAACATATCCGGAATTAGTAATAATAAAAAGTATCTCCAAATCTTATGGAGTGCCCGGATTAAGATTAGGGTTGGTAGCAAACTCCTGTACCCGGCGAATAGCTAAAATAAGAAAAGATATATCTATTTGGAACATCAACTCCTTTGCCGAATTTTATATGCAAATATACAGCAAGTACGATGTTGATTATAAGAATGCTTGCAAACAGTTCATTGCTGAGCGCGAACGTTTCTTTACCAAATTGAAGGAGATTCGTTTTCTGCGTGTTATTCCTTCTCAGGCCAACTATTTCTTATGTGAAATACGATCCGGTTATTCTTCCGGAGAATTAACTACCACATTGCTGAAGAAGTATAATATCTTAGTTAAAGACTGTGGAAAGAAAGCGGGGTTCAGTACTGAGAATTATATTCGTATAGCCATTCGCAATCAAGCAGATAATGATTTACTAATCAGGGCATTAAAAGAATCAGAATAATACATGAGTGTGCAAGTCTGTATATGTGGTGGTGGGGCCTTAGGGCATGTTATAGCCGGTTATCTGGGTAGTAAACCAGGTTATAAGGTTCATGTTTTGACAAGCAGACCTGAGCAATGGTCAAATACCTTATTAGTTAATGATTGTGAGGGAAAACAATTCCGGGGAGATATACATCTCATATCCTCCGATCCGGAAACGGTAATACCCGGAAGTAATATCGTATTGCTTTGTTTGCCCGGATATGCTATTGAGAATGTTTTATCGAAAATTAAGCCTTGGTTAAACAGCTCAATAATGGTGGGTAGTGTGGTTTCCAGTACCGGATTTTTCTTTATTGCTCACAGAGTTCTGGAAGGAAGTATTCCCTTATTTGGCTTTCAACGAACTCCTTTTATATGTCGTGTAGATAGCTATGGAACCTCTGCCAACCTTTTAGGGTATAAAAAGCAACTGCAACTTGCCACTCTCAGAGTAGCGGATACTCAGCAATTGGCACTTCGGATAGAAAACATGTTTGATACTCCTGTAGTACTATTAGATAGTTTCCTGGAAGTTTCTTTCACAAACAGCAATCCGTTATTGCACCCAAGCAGGCTATATACTTTATTCGGGCAAGATGAAAAAGGAAGAGTTTACGATACCCAACCCGGATTCTATTCCGACTGGGATAATGAGGCTTCCGAAATGCTCATAGCATGTGATAAGGAATTCTATCGGGTGTTGGATAAGCTTCCTGTAGATAAAAACAAAATACCGACTATACTCGCCCATTACGAAAGCAGTGGTGTTGAGTCTCTTACTCAAAAACTCAGATCTATTCCTGCTTTTGCCAATATAAAAGTGCCCATGAAGAAGACGGAAGTTGGGTTTGTATTAGATTTTAATAACAGGTACTTTACAGAAGATTTTCTCTTTGGACTATTAATTCTGAAGTCTGTAGCCGAGGCGGTAGCTGTTAAAACACCACACATCGACAGTATTTTATATTGGGGGCAAATGATATTGAACAAGACTTACCTGAATGAGCAAGGAGAACTTATTCGGGAAAATCTTTCGGATACAGGATATGTTTCTCCTGAGGTATTAAAAGAAATAATCACATCCAATAGCCAATGATGAATACGGAGAAAGAGTTAAGAGCACGTTTTAACCCCGATGGTTCTGTGTTGAGAATGCAGCAATTACGAATGTTGGAATTATTAGATTTCGTAGATGGTGTATGTAAAAAGCACAATATTCCTTATTGGTTGAGCTCAGGTACTTTGATTGGAGCAGTACGGCATAAAGGTTTTATTCCCTGGGACGACGACCTTGACATAGAGATGATGCGTAAAGATTACCTTCGCTTACTAAAAGTGCTCCCTACCGAACTTCCGGATCAATATGCTCTTCAGACTCATGAGACAGATGAAAATTACATCTTTATCTTCGGGAAACTGAGAGATAAAAACTCTTTCTTGTCAGAAACAAATGATTATGACCGGATATTCAAATACCGGGGTATTTACATTGATATATTTCCTATGGAGCACCTCACCAAAAGTGTTGCTTGGCTTGGAGGGCATCTGCATGGACAAATATACAAACAGCTAAAGAAAAAGAATATAGATAAGAAAACGTTGCTCAAGCGTGTGAACCGTATTTATTCTTTTAATCATCACATCAGTATGCCGGTTCTTCGTTTTTTCTCCCGGCTCTTTCCTGTAAAGGAAATCAGACACTCTTTAGGTACTGCTTATTTCTCTCCTCGCTATAAGGAAGAGATATTCCCTTTGGCTGAGATTGAATTTGAAGGAAAGCTCTTTCCTGCTCCACATGATACATATAGTTATTTAAAACGGATTTATGGGGATTATATGAATCTGCCCGATTTAGATAAAATCACACCTCATTTTAATAAAATAGAATTCTTTAAATAGTATAAAGTGAATTCAACAGTAAGAACCCTGGCGCCTGTTGCTCTATTTGTTTATGATCGTTTACAGAATACCAAGAAAACAATTGAGCACTTACAAAGAAATAGACTTGCTTCGGAAAGCATTCTCTATGTATTCAGTGATGGAGGAAAAGATGAAAAATCATGGACAGCTGTAAATCATGTCAGACAGTACCTCCACTCCATCAGCGGATTTAAAGAGATACACCTCATAGAGCGGGCTGAAAACTTTTACCTGGAAAGGAACATTATAGAAGGTATTTCGTATGTACTCTCCAGGCACGAAACAATTATTGTGCTGGAAGATGATATCTGTACTTCGCCAATATACCTCGATTATATTAATGAGGCATTAAACAAATACAAAGATGAACCCAAGGTAATGCATATATCCGGATTTACTAATCTTGATATTCCTACATTTGGAGATACTTACTTCACGCCGCACATGTCGGGGTGGGGGTGGGCTACCTGGAAGGGGAGGTGGCAACTATTTACTCATTATAACAGTCGGGAAGAGGCTTTGGCCGGTATGACTACTGCCGATCTCTTAAAGATAGAATACGGTGGGGCATTCAGTTGTTTGAAATCATTGAATAAAAACCCTATTCCCTGGGATATCTGTTGGGAAATACTTATTCATAAAAGAAAAGGGTTATGTCTGACTCCTACCCATACACTTATTAAGAATATAGGTATAGGAAGCGGAACTCATTTTAAAAGTAACCGGATTTTCGGCTGGTATGATTATGATCGGCCTTTCAGAACTCAAAAGGTAGTATTGGAAGATATTCCTATTGAAGAAACTCCGGAGATAGAAGCCATGTATGCCAAAGCTTTGAAAGATCATGGAATGAAATATAATCTCTTTGGTAAAATTACACGCTTCTTTTACAAAATACTTATCAGGTAACAAAAACGATTATTTTATTTTGTACTTTTGTAGAAACTTCCAATTTATTATATGAGAGTACTCCTGATCAATACCTCCGAACGTACTGGTGGAGCAGCTGTTGCAGCTGGCCGTTTACTGGAAGCGCTGAAGAATAATGGCATAAAAGCCAAAATGTTAGTGCGTGACAAACAGACAGATCGGATTAGCGTAATAGCACTCGATAAAAGTAAGATGCAATTATGGTATTTCCTTTGGGAGCGGGTGGTTATCTGGGCTGCCAACCGTTTTAAACGACATAACTTGTTCGAGGTAGACATAGCCAATGCCGGAAAAGATATTACCTCACTACCCGAATTTAAGGAAGCCGATATAATACACTTACATTGGATTAATCAGGGAATGTTATCCCTTAAAGGTATCCGGAAAATACTTAAATCGGGAAAGCCCGTGGTATGGACCATGCATGACATGTGGCCTTGCACGGGGATTTGTCATTATGCGGGCGAATGCACCGAATACCAAAACAGTTGCGGGCATTGCTCCTATCTGATTAATGGAGGATATAAAAAAGACTTGTCGTACAGGAGGTTTCTAAAGAAGCAAAAGATGCTGCAAGGTTCATCCATCAGCTTTGTGGCGTGTAGTCGATGGCTGGAGGAACAAGCCAAAAAGAGTGCATTGCTTATAGATCAAAGTGTTTGTAATATTCCCAACCCTATTAATACCAATCTTTTTAAGCCTCGAAACAAACAGGAAGCGCGTAGCAAATGCAATTTGCCTACAGATAAGTCTTTGATTCTCTTTGGCTCCGTAAAAATCAAAGATAAAAGAAAGGGCGCTAAATACCTGGCAGAAGCCTGCGAGATATTGATAAAGAAATATCCCGAGTTAAAGGATAATTTGGGGGTGGTAGTTTTAGGGCATCAATCTAAATATCTGGAAAAGTACATTCCATTCAAAGTATATTCTATGGATTATGTTAGTAATGAACACAAGTTAGTGGACATTTATAATTCGGTGGATATGTACGTAACTCCTTCTCTGGAAGATAATCTTCCTAATACAATTATGGAAGCCATGGCATGTGGTGTGCCTTGTGTTGGTTTTAATGTGGGAGGTATTCCTGAAATGATCGATCACCTTCATAATGGTTATGTAGCAAAATATAAATCTGCAGAAGATTTTGCCAATGGCATATACTGGATTTTGAGCGAAGGGAATTACCCGGTGCTCTCCGAACAAGCCTCCCGGAAAGTAGTAAGCAGCTATTCGGAAAGGATTATAGCCAAAAAGTATATTGATATCTACAATAAGCTAACCGGATCTCATGCCTGATCTATTTACGCCAACATTCTCAATTATTACCGTTACTTACAATGCTGAAAAGGTATTGGAGGCTACTATTCAAAGTGTGACTTCACAAACATATCCTCATATAGAGTATATTATTGTGGATGGTGCTTCCAAAGACGGAACAAAAGAAATCATCCAAAGATTCGATTCGCGCATTGACAAATGGATCAGCGAACCCGACAAAG
This sequence comes from Bacteroides sp. 224, assembly GCF_010500995.1. Lineage (GTDB taxonomy): Bacteria > Bacteroidota > Bacteroidia > Bacteroidales > Bacteroidaceae > Bacteroides. Next base: position 136,548 of record NZ_QVMK01000001.1, read on the forward strand.
GTATTTATGATGCCATGAATAAAGGAATTGTCTTGGCAACAGGCGATTATCTCTGTTTTCTGAATGCCGGAGATAGCTTGCGAGAAACTGATACATTGCAGAATGTAGTAGATTCCATCCGGGAAAATGAATTGCCGGATGTTATTTATGGAGAAACGGCCCTTGTAGATGTAAACAGAAACTTTCTGCGTATGCGTCGCCTCTCCGCACCGGAAGCGCTGACATGGAAAAGTTTCAAGCAAGGGATGTTAGTATGCCATCAGGCTTTCTTTGCCAAACGTTCGTTGGCAGAACCATATAATTTGCAATATCGCTTCTCTGCCGACTTTGATTGGTGCATCCGAATCATGAAGAAGTCGGAAGTATTATATAACACTCACTTAACTCTCATCGACTATCTGGAAGAAGGCATGACTACCCAAAACAGGAAAGCCTCCCTGAAAGAAAGATTCCGAATCATGGCAAAGTACTACGGATTGCCCGGCACTATACTCCGCCACATCGGATTTGTTTTTCGCTTACTTACGAAGCCGGGTCAGTAGCTCACTCATTCCCGCACCGGATAATACTACTAACTTTTTCATATACATATATTTACTTAAATCAGAATGAATAACAACTTATTTATAATAAAAGCCCTTATTCTTAACAAAAATAAGAAATTTTAAAAGAGTATGTGGCGAGCATTCAAATAAAACATGTACTTTTGCTACCTAAAATATTAATATGGATAAATTTAGTTATGCTATTGGCCTTGGAATAGGGCAAAACTTGTTGAGCATGGGAGCGCAAAATCTCTCAATAGAGGATTTCGCACAAGCAATTAATGATATCATGAAAGGCAATCCGACAGCCATTTCACATCAGGAAGCCCGTGAAATAGTAAATGATTATTTTGCTAAGTTAGAGCAAGAAATAAACGCAGAAAATATTGAAAAAGGAAAGAAATTCCTCGAAGAAAATAAAAACAATCCGGCTATAACAACTCTTCCGAGCGGACTTCAGTACGAAGTGATCACCGAAGGTAACGGTAAAAAGCCCCAAGCTACCGACCAAGTAAGATGCCATTATGAGGGAACATTAATTGATGGTACTCTTTTTGATAGCTCTATTAAACGTGGAGAGCCAGCCGTATTTGGTGTAAATCAGGTAATTCAGGGATGGGTAGAAGCACTGCAACTAATGACCGAAGGTTCCAAATGGAAACTATATATTCCTTCGGAATTGGGATATGGTGCACAAGGGGCCGGAGAAATGATCCCTCCACACAGCACATTGATATTCGAAGTTGAATTAATCGAAGTCTTATAAATAAAATTAAAAGCAAAATGAAAAAGTTAAGTATTTTATTGGTTATTGCTGTTGCAATAGGAATGGCGGCATGTACTGCTCAGCCTAAAGCAAACTTAAAAAATGATGTTGACACACTATTCTATGCATTTGGTATGTCTCGTACCGAAGGAATAGAACAGCATCTTCTTCAACAAGGTGTTGACACTGCCTTTATGAGCGCATTCATTGCAGGATTCAGCGAAGGAGTTAATTGTAGCGAAGAAGAAATGGCTCGTTTGGAAGGTAAGAAAATAGGTTTCATGGTAAGTAAATATTGGGTAGACGGATTCTCGAATGAAGTATTTTCAGGAGACTCTTCTAAATTCAGTTCTACTAACAGAGATAATATGTTAGCAGGTTTCATCGATGGATTGAAAAATAAAGGTGTGATGAATACAGCAGATGCTCAAGCTTACACTCAAGCTGCTATGGAAAAAGTAAAAGAAAAAGCTCTTCTTGAAACACACGGTGAAAACAAAGAAGCCGGAGAAAAATTCCTTGCCGAAAACAAAGATAAAGAAGGTGTTGTAACTACTGAAAGCGGTTTGCAATACAAAGTTATCACCGAAGGTAAAGGCGAAGTTCCTGCTGCTACCGACAGAGTGAAAGTAAACTACAAAGGTACTTTGATTGACGGAACAGAGTTTGATAGCTCTTACAGCCGCAACGAACCTGCTACTTTCGCTGCCAACCAAGTAATTAAAGGATGGACAGAAGCATTAACTATGATGCCTGTAGGTTCTAAATGGGAACTTTATATTCCTCAAGATTTGGCTTACGGCTCAAGAGAGCAACGTCAAATCAAACCTTTCTCAACTTTGGTTTTCGAAGTAGAATTGCTTGAAATCGTTAAGTAAGAAACGGTTAGAAATATAAAAAATAAGAATGTTGGGGTGCTGAACAATGGATTCAGCATTCCAACATTTTTTTATATATTTCTCGTTTTTTCTTTCATTTAAGATAGTAAAATAAAAAAAAGCCCTATATTTGCTTACTATTTGATAAAAAAGAACATATTAATTCGTATATCATGGAAAAAATCGACAATCTCGACCGGCAAATTTTAGAGATCATTTCTCAGAATGCTCGCATACCTTTTAAGGATGTAGCAGCTGAATGTGGTGTATCTCGTGCAGCCATTCATCAACGCGTACAAAGACTTATAGACATGGGTGTGATTGTGGGATCAGGCTATCACGTAAACCCCAAATCATTAGGATACAGAACTTGCACATATATCGGAATCACACTGGAAAAAGGTTCTATGTACAAAGGCGTAGTTGCCGAATTGCAGAAAATTCCCGAAGTTGTAGAATGTCATTTTACTACTGGTCCTTACACAATGCTGACCAAAGTATACGCCTGTGACAATGAACACTTGATGGAATTGCTGAATAACAAAATGCAAGAAATACCGGGTGTAGTGTCAACAGAAACGTTGATTTCTCTGGAACAAAGCATCAAAAAAGAAATTCCCATCCGTTTGAATAACAATAAATGATCGATTTTTTAAGCGAATACCGATTATCAGGACTTGTTATTGGTATTTGTACATTCCTTATAATCGGCCTTTTCCATCCTGTGGTGGTAAAGGCCGAATACTATTGGGGCACTCGGTGTTGGTGGATCTTCCTGATTCTGGGCTTAATAGGGGTAGCTGCCTCTGTCTATTTCAGCGATGTATTAATTTCCTCCATCTGCGGTGTCTTTGCATTCTCTTCTTTTTGGACTATCAAAGAGGTATTTGAACAAGAAGAACGGGTAAAAAAAGGTTGGTTTCCCAAGAACCCCAAAAGAAAATACAAATTCTAAATTGCAAATCTTTCGTTCATCTCTTGCATAATTCGAAGAAAACGATTACTTTTGTACCGCATTCAAAAAACAGAATTGCACGGGCTTATAGCTCAGTTGGTTAGAGCAACAGACTCATAATCTGGAGGTCCCTGGTTCAAGCCCAGGTTGGCCCACTTCCAAAAAAGAAAAAAGGACTGTAAATCATTGATTTGCGGTCTTTTTTCTTTTAGATACTTATTTGCTGCTCTCTTAGTTTCTCGATTGACGAAGAAGTTAAGTATTGTTTCATAATGATTCTACATGGTGTTCATCACAGACCTAAAACATCCGTATCCCAGTTTTTCAATTTTGTTGTACCACAAGGCAAGTTTAGCCCGAGCCACATCTTTGATGGGGAAAGGCATGGTGAATGATTGCAAATAATTAAACTATTATACCAACAAAAACATTACTTTTGTATCATAACAAACTTTTTCGAGAGAAATGAAAGTAAAGAGTTTAAAAATTAGAAATTTCAAAGGTGTCGAGAACCTGGAAATAAAGGCTCACGATAAGATCAATGTTATTGTGGGGGTAAACGGTGCCGGAAAATCGACAGTATTGCAGGCCTTGAATCATCTTTTTTCTTGGTATACGGCCAGAATGAAAAGTGTAAATGGCAAAGGAATTGGAATTGGTGCTCAGGATATAAATATTCACGCAGGTGAAACTCTTCTGGAAATTGAATTGAATAATAATGTGCACTGGTCTATATATAAACAGAAACCTAGCAACCGGCAAAAACCTATTGCTAAAACTGATCTGAGCAGCATGACTCATTATGTAAATGAGTTGGTGGAGACGTTCGAGGCTAGCCCAAAAGATACTTCATTACCACTAATCGCGAGTTATAGCGTTAACCGATCGGTGATTGACATTCCTATCCGCATAAGGCTAAAACATGAATTGAATCCAATGTCTATATATGATATTCAGTTGATGAATGGCGCGAACTTTCGTTCTTTCTTTGCATGGTTTCGCGAAAGAGAGGATATCGAGAACGAAAAAATGCGGTACGAAAAAGACATTGAACTGGACAAGCAGTTGCAGGCAGTAAGAAATGCCATCAGCAATGTTTTGCCCGGATATGGCGAACTTCGTATTCAAAGAAGTCCAAGAGCAATCGTCCTAAATAAAAACGGCAATATATTTAAAATAGACCAGCTGTCTGACGGAGAGAAATGTTATCTTACTTTGATTGCTGACATAGCAAGAAGGTTGGCTATGGCAAATCCGGGATTAGAAAATCCGCTCAGTGGCGAAGGTATTATTATGATTGATGAGGTAGATCTTCACCTTCATCCTTCTTGGCAATTGGAGGTGGTTCCGAAATTACGGAATACATTTCCGAACTGCCAATTCTTCCTAACCACCCATTCGCCTCATATCGTTTCAGATATCCGTAACAATGTTCGATTGGAATAATTTTGTTGTTGATTCACGGGATACATATTATGGAGCTTGCCATAAAGATAAAGTAGTAAATAATCCTATGATTTATAATGAAATTTTTGATCCGGTGGCTGATGATGTGGAGAATTTCTTTTATTATAATGGGGATGGGAGCATTATTCCTTTGTATACATTATCAGACCAGGATAAGCAAAAAGTGATTAAAACTGTTGAGGTCTTCAATCTGAATCATCGGACACTGAAAAACAGAAGAGCGGAATTACTGAAGGAATTAGAGGAATGGGGTGGCTCTTTAAGTGATGACGAGGTAAAAGCTGCTTTTAGCAAATATGGTTTCAAGAGTGTGTTGGAACAGAAGTTGAGGGAAAGACGGATGCTGGAAGTGATGACATAAGGAGCATACATTAGCATATCTACCACGAAGGAACAATGCCGGATCTGGGAAACTCTGGTCGCCGGATTGTTTTTTCTTTTTTCGTGGAGGGAGTCGAATTGGCAAATACCCGCTCTTCCCCTAATTGCTTAGTACAAAAGCCATTTAGCGAAGAGAATTTAATCCATTCACTGCCTTGATCCCCTCCTATTTCGATTCGAAAATAAGGATCTCTAAAATCAACAGGTGGATCGTCTTGTGATCTAAATGAAGCCTTGTCTACTCGCTTCTCAAAAGGAAGATTCTTGCATTGTTTATAAGTTACAAAAGTATGGGTTTCATTCATCAGCGTTACAAAGCTTAGAATATATTGTCTTACTATATACTCTTCTCCTTGATGATGAATCTTATATTCTTTATCAGAATCTGAACCAATCGTCATCATGCAAACGGCAAAGAAAGTAAAGAAAAGTTGTATAAAGCCGACAACTGTAGCAATACTCCCAAGAATACCCGGAATCTTAAAAACAAGCTTTTTACTTCTTGCCAGCGCATAAGAATATAGACAGAAAAAGAAATAGCCCAATGAAATCCAGAAGTAGTTAAAGAAATTTCCTACCCAGGAATAGCTGTTGGCACTTGCCCAAAAAGAAATAAAAGGTAACAGAAGAACCCCCAACAACCAATACTTATCCCGACGAAAAACAATATGCTTAGATAAAAATATGGCTACTAATGGATAAACAATGAAAGTAGCCAAGTATAGTAGAATAAGGGATCTCATAAATGTCCCTCCGCCACCTTATAAACCGTCCCCCTCGTCACCTTTCTGGACTCAAACACATTCTTTAGCGAACGCCCCAGCGACATAGCCGCCGTTCGACTATACCTGAAACCTGAACGTTTGGCACGAATGTGTTCCAACATTTCCGTACAAGTAAGCTCCTTGAAAGGTTCTCCTTCCGCAGGTACATGAAAATACGCGTGCACCATTTCCTCTTCGGGCAAGATGCGCAGGAATCGCTGATTGCAGGTGGTAATGTAGGCCTCTTCTTCATGGCTGAACCAATACCTTTCACTGTTTCGGATGGCATGTACAGCCTGCGCATACAATTGTTGATAATCAATTGGTTGACTGTAATCGATAATGCCCTCCACTTCTACGCAAATAAAACGGCGATTGCCGGTAGGATCTGATAATAAATCGAAGTTATTACTTGTAGCAATAAAGGTGGCATACCGACGAATCGCATCCGTTGTACCGGCATACGGCAAACGAGTCTGTATCACTGCTTTCTGAAGAATGTGTTTCATAAAGCCCTGATACGAGGGACTGATAGAATCGAATTCATCCATATTGATCAGGGCGAAGCGACCTAATGCCAACTCCACATTGCGGCGATTACTGAAATCAATGCTATCTGTATAATAATCGCGCAGTTCGGGAGGGAGCAGGTTCAGGCAGAAGGTAGATTTACCGCATCCCTGATTACCTACCAATAAAGGCAAAGTGCTGTTGGCATGCCGACGGTCTATCTGTTGCCAATGCGCTACCATAGACAGGAACCAAGTATAAAATAAATCCGGCCAACGGGGATTATTACAGGTAATGCAACGAGCCAGGCTCCTGATACGATCTCTTCCGTCCCAATGCGGAAGAGAGAAAAGATAATTTTCAATGGGATCGTATATGGGTATCCTGTCGGAATACAAGTAACGTTTTACGTCTGCGTCCCAGGCATTAATGCCCTCCGAGGTGGCATTGAGCGAAATGCTATTCATCGCCTGCTTGGTTAGCGGACGAAAGTCGAAGTAGAACGATTTCAGTTCCCGGTATTCCACTGTTGCTTTAATGGTATTGTATCGAAATTGATACCGCCTTTGCATAAATTCCTCCAATTGCGCTACCAGCGTCATGGAAGAGGTTATACAAGGTTTCTTGCCAAACTTCCGGGCAGTAGAATAGGTACTTCGGAAATTGGCACGTATTTGAATCTCGTAATTCTTCAGGTCGCGATGCAGGAGTGTCCATTTCACGGCCTCTTCTTCCGGAATCCCGGAGCGGTAACAGTTATCGGCCAAATGGGTGAAGAAAGGTTTCAATTCATCTCCTTCCCAGTCGACTCCTCCTATGGCATTAAGCGCATTCACCAGGCAAGTATCAAAGAGGGTGGATATGATCCGGTTGCGCTCATACCCCGGAATCAGTCTCTGCAATGGATCATTAATGGCTTGCCGAGCCTCCTCAAAAGTAGTTTCCGCGGGCATACGTAGAGGCTGTTCAATTCGGATAGCTGCCGCGTTAGGATTGTAATATAAATCCGGATCAAGTGATAAGCGACATCCTCTCTCTACGATTGGCTTTTTCAGTTCTATCTCCCGTTTCAATTGGGGTTGATACCATTTCACGGCATCCCGGTAGGCCTGTACATGAAACCAATCAATGAGTGGCCGGCTTTGTGGCAGACTCCCGTCGGACAAAGTGAAAGGAACGATAATTTTTACACTTTTGCCACTTGAGCCGATAAAGGCAGCAAGGGTTTGCGGCAACCCGGATGCTAAATTACGAAGTGTAGCAGCTTCATGGAAGTTGGCCAGTTTATTGATTTCCAGCAGAATCAGCCCAGTGTAGGCACTGAGTTCCTGTTTGCTTTCCTTTTTATTGAATACGCCGCCGAATACCAATACCGGCAGTTTTTCCGCATAATCATTTCGTTTTCCGGAGGAAATGTACGCCAGGTTTTGGCGGAGCGTAGTTACCGGTTTGGATTTTATTTCGCCGCGCATGCCCTCCAAGGCAACTTCCAGTTCTATGATACGTTGCGTATGCCCATTCGAAGTCTGCCGATAAGTTGTTATTTTCATTTGGTCTTGTTTCGGTGTACTAATTTGTATTTGAGTCTTTCGAGCACGCCACGCAAAACATTGTCTGCTTTAAAGCAAATGCGTTGAGCCTTCATTTTAGCAGGGGTGCATTCTTCGGGGTTATCGACTCCTTCGCTGCTACCGGAAACGGAGAATAACCCGATGCCTTTAAGCTTTACATTATACCCATTCGAAAGATGGTTTTGCATGGAATCGCTCAATGCGCTGATGGCTGCCAACACGTCGCCTCGCGTCAGGGAGCAGCGTTCGCATATTTCGGTGGCAAGTTCTTCTTCGGTTACTTGCCCGGATACTACGGGAACTCCGTAATAACGTTTTTTCTCTTCAAGACCAGATTTATCTACTTTAGAGCGTACTACATATAATTGTTGCATGATATAGGCATTTGTTTAAATTAGCTGTTTTGTTCGTTTTTTATCCTGTTTTCTCTGGTGTTTATACACCCGGATGTTCTCGCTCTGTACACCCGGGTGTACGGAGTGAATACATCCAGATCTATCGGAGCTGTACATCCGGGTGTACAATCCTTTATTCTATTAGCAAAGATAAGCAAATAAATAGATAAAACAAAGGAATGAAATAGCTAACTAAAGGATATTCTATGTAATGATATAAAAAAATATGGGACTTCTATGATACTTTATGGAACTTTTTATGGGAAGGTACCATGTTTTAAGTAACTAATTATCAATTTATTATGATCTTTATGGGACTTATGGGACTTTTTTGAAGAAAAAACTTTTGGGGAGTAAACTATCATTTTTATTATTTAGCCGCGGATGACACAGATTGCGCGGATTAAAATCACGGATTATTTTTCATGTATTTCATCCGCGTTTTAGAATCCGCGTAATCTGTGTCATCCGTGGCTAAAACTCCTAAAAGTGATAAAAGATCAGATATATTTCATACGGATTTTTCATTTTTAACACTCTGGCAAATCCACCTGACACGGTCCATCTTTTCTGAATGAAATCATACTTATATGTTTCTTTCAAATAAGATAGAAATGATTCCAACAGTTTCGAATTGTCTGGAAGCAAATGGATCTCCTTACAGAGTTCGGCCTCATTTAAAATACAGGTAATGGTAAGTTGCTTTTTATCAAAGCCTACCTCAATTAGTTTTCTATCCATGGGTTTCTCCAGATATTATTGATAGGTCAACTTCCAGCCCTATTTTTCTTACCGTATACTTTGTTGTGTGTCCTGACGGTGGATAGTTTACTTTAATGACTTCAAAACAGCTTTCGAAAAGATGCTCCCACTAACATACCCACTTACTATATACGCCGAAAACTATTTTAGTTAAATACGTTTTATTTATGAGGTGTTTAGCTTGTTTTTTGGCAAAAAATACTAATCTTTGCAGCGCTGAAATAGTGTCTAATAATTTAGTAGGGATGTATGATAAAGGAGAACGGTACAAAGCCAGCAAAACCAGGTTTAGGATTTAGGCTCTTTAGTAAATACTTGCGTTTCTTTCACAATAAAATATATTATCGAAAGGTTTATTGGCTGAATACCGAGAATATTCCGGAAGATAATCCATTGATGATTGTGTCGGATCATCAGAACTGTCTGTCGGATGCTTTGGCACTTTTGATGGCTATTTATCCTACCCGAAGGAAAAGACAACACCGCATCCTTACCCGTGCAAGTGTGTTTAAACCTGCTTTTCAAAAAGCATTGCGATGGATAGGGGCGCTGCCTGCTTTCCGTATGGAGTATGATGGGGTAGAAACCCTTGCCAATAATGCCGGTACTTTTAATGAGGCCGAAGAGGAACTCTTGCAGAATGGTACACTTATCATTTACCCCGAGGCCGGGCATCAGGATAAGCGTTGGTTGGGCACTTTCTCTTACGGTTACACCCGTTTGCTGTTTAATGCTGCAGAGAAGAGTAACTTCGAGAAAGACTTTTTTATTCTTCCTTCATGCAATCACTACTCCGGATATTTGGATATGCAGGAGGATGTACTGATAAAATTTGGTACGCCTATCTCTATTGCTCCTTTCTACGAACTTTATAAAACAAAACCTCGCACAGCACAGCGGCAGGTAAATGCATTGGTACGCGAACAGATATCCGGAATGATGCTGAATATCACCGATCTGGACAACTATGAACCCATTGATTATCTGCGTGAAACGTATGGCATTAAGTATGCCGAAACAAAAGGATACAATTCGGATATATTGCCCGAAAAACTATTGGCAGACCAGCAACTGTTTATCGCACTCGAAACTCTGAAAGGCGAACAACCGGAGCAAATACAGACGCTCTATGAAGACATACGTCGGTTGAAGAAAGAAACCGAACAGTTCCGCATAAAAGATTATTGCTTTGAGAATCCACCCAAAGCTTTTAGCTTGTTTGTAAAGGGATTGTTGCTGTTACTGCTATTACCTGTTTTCTTAGTATCCTGCGTGCCCAATCTTTTTATATTCCTCTCACCACGTATTCTTACCCGGAAGTTGAATGATATTATGTTTTACAGTAGTATAAACTTCGGATTCTACATACTCATCTCTATTCCGGTATTCTATAGTTTAACATTTGCATTGATTTGGATATTTGCAAATTCAGTTCTTATTGCATTGGCATATTTGATTTGTATTCCGTTTTTAGGTATTTTTGCTTGGTATTATCGGAAACATCTGCTGAATTTGTTAGGCGAATGGCGGTTTAACTCCCTGTTTAACAAAGGAAAACTGAAAGACTTAATAATGCTAAGGAAGCAAATATTCCAATCGTTAGATCGATTATTAAAATAGGTTTGTATCAATGAAAAGAAGAGTTGTAATTACAGGAATGGGTATTTATTCCTGTTTAGGAAAAAACCTCGAAGAAGTAAAAGACTCCCTTTATCACGGGAGATCGGGTATTATATTAGCCCCCGCTCGTAAAGAACTCGGATTCCGTTCCGGACTTACCGCGCACCTTGAAGTACCTAACCTGAAAGGCATACTCAGCCGTAATCAACGCGTATATATTCCCGAGCAGGGTAATTACGCCTATCTTGCCACGGTTGAGGCGCTGAAGAATGCCGGTATCGACCAAGATTACCTGGACAGCAACGAAGTGGGCATACTTTACGGAAACGACAGCTCGGCCGATGCCGTAATGCGCAGTATCGACACCATGCGCGAGAAGAAAGATACAACCTTAATAGGCTCAGGCGGTATTTTTCAGTCTATGAACTCTACTGTAAGCATGAATCTGGCTTGTTTGTTTAAGCTGAAAGGTATTAACCTTACGGTGTCGGGTGCGTGTGCAAGTGGTTCTCATGCCATAGGTTTGGGTAGTTTGCTTATTCAATGGGGGCTACAAGATTGCATCGTTTGCGGTGGCGCACAGGAGGTAAATCCTTATTCCATAGGCAGTTTCGATGGTATCAGTGCTTTTTCCATTCGCGAAGATGAGCCTACCAAAGCTTCCCGTCCTTTCGATCGCGACCGCGACGGACTCGTTCCCGGAGGAGGCGCTGCTACGGTAATTATAGAGAGTTATGAGTCGGCAGTGAAACGTGGCGCACCCATTCTTGCAGAGGTATGTGGTTATGGCTTTTCTTCGAATGGCGATCATATCTCGGTTCCGAATGTAGATGGTCCGAGCCGTTCGTTGGAGATAGCTATCAGAGAGGCAGGAATTGATATTCGTCAAATAGGTTATGTAAATGCACATGCTACTTCAACACCGGTGGGCGACAGGAATGAGGCCAAAGCCATTGCACATGTATTTGGCGACTATAAGCCCGAGGTAACCTCTACCAAGTCGATGACCGGTCATGAAATGTGGATGGCAGGAGCCAGTGAGGTTATCTACTCCATGCTGATGATGAAGAATAATTTTATAGCTCCGAATATCAACTTCGAGAATCCGGACGAAGATTCGGCTAAGCTAAATATCCCGGCAGTGCGTGTAGATAAGCATTTTGACTTATTCCTTTCCAATTCATTTGGGTTTGGGGGAACGAATTCTACGCTTATTATAAAGGATTTATAAAGGGCTTATATAACATACTATTATTAATCACAATAACTAAAAAAATGGGAAAACAAGAACTAATTGAAAAAGTAAACGAAGTACTGGCCGAAGAGTTTGAAGTAGAAGTAACCGATATTATCCCCGAAGGAAATATCAAAGAAACACTGGAACTCGACAGCCTGAGTCTTGTAGACATGGTAGCACTGATAGAAAGCACTTTTGGTGTAAAAATCAAAAGCAACGAAGTAGGTACCATTCTGACATTCGACTCACTGTACGACTTCATTCACGAAAGATTGAATTAATCATTATCACCACTGCCGGAAGGCGCAATTATGGGAAAACTTACTATCAACATATATCGTTTCTTCAAAACCCACAAAGCACTATTCTATAGTGTTTTGATTCTTACTACCTTACTCTTCGGCTATTTTGCTTCGAAGATTTACTTTGAAGAAGATATATCGAAGCTGTTGCCATCTACCGAAGAAGGGGGAGCCGAAGAACTGGTCTTCTCCAATTTGAAAGTAAAAGATAAGATCTTTATTCTCTTCAATCCCCAAGCGGATACGGTGTCTACCGATAAGTTGGCAAGCGTTTGTGATGAGTTTGCGCAAACGCTGCTGGCAAAAGATACGGTTCACCGGGCTATAGGCAGTATGCTGCACCGGGTAGATGCCGATGTGTTGCAGCATGGTATTAAGTTTCTGTACGAACATGCGCCTGTTTTTCTCGAAGAATCTCATTACCGGCAATTAGATTCGCTACTGGCAGCAGAGTGTGTAGAAAAGCAGATGGCAGAAAACTACAAGCTGTTGCGATCTGCTGCCGGCATTGTTTACCGCGATATAATCAAGCACGACCCAATAGCTTTGCGTAAAATCTTCCTGAACGATGCCGGAAGCATGGGAGGAGGTTTTGGAGGGAACTACGCCTTCTACAATAGTCATATCTTTACTGCGGACACTACGGTGGTGGTGGCTTTTCTTTCTCCTAACTTCAAAGCTTTCGATTCTAAGCAAGGCATTCGTTTGGCAGAGATGATAGAACAAGAGATATCTTCCTTTCAGCAACAATATCCGGATATTGAAATCCTCTATCATGGGGCACCTGTGCAAAGTGTGTACAACTCGCGTCAGATAAAGAAAGATTTGCTGGTAACCATCTCTATTTCGCTGATACTTATTTGTGTTATTCTGCTGGTTTGCTTTAAAAACAAGTCGACGTTGGTTTACCTGCTGCTTCCCGTGGGCTACGGAGTGCTTTTTGCCTTAGCTGTAATTTACTTGATAAAGGGAAGCATGTCTTTAATGGCTATGGGCATCGGGGCTATTGTGATGGGAGTGGCTTTTAGCTATTGCATGCACGTAATAACACATTATAAATATGTGAGCGATCCGGAAGAGGTGCTGAAAGATCAAACCGTTCCTGTTATTCTGGGAGCACTAACCACGATAGGGGCTTTTATGGGGCTATTGCTCACAAAGTCGGAATTGCTGCAAGATTTTGGTTTGTTTGCCTCCTTGGGGTTGGTGGGCACTACTGTTTTTTGTCTCTTATTTCTGCCTCAGTTCTTTAAACCCGAGAATAACCGTCGTTCGGAAAAAGCCTTTGCTTTGCTCGAAAAGATAAACTCCTTTCCGTTCGAAAAGCAGAAGTGGCTGCTTGGGCTGATTGTTGTTGCAAGTATCATTTGCTTTATTGCCTCAGATAAAGTCCGGTTCGATTCCGATCTTCGTAATATCGGTTATAATGATGCCCGGGTGATGCGTTCGCGCGCTTTGCTTGAGTCGAAAACCACCGACAGTCATTCTACCATCTACTTTGCTTCTGCGGCCACTTCTTTAGATTCTGCCTTGATCTATAATAAAGAGTTGTGCATGGAACTGGATAAATTGGCCGATCGCAATCTTATTAACAGCTATTCTGCTTCGGCCTCTTTGTTTATTCCTGTTGGCGAACAGCAAAAGCGTATTGAACGCTGGAATGTATACTGGACCACCGAAAAGCAAACCGATGTGCACCAAGTGGTTACCGAAATGGGCGAAAAGCATAAGTTCAACTCTAAAACGTTTACTCCTTTCTTCGGAATGATAGAAAAGGAATACACACCGGTTTCTTTGTACGAGGCAGAGGTAATTCCTGCCGAGATTATGGAGAACATCATTGAATATACAGATAATCGCTACCTGGTTTTTACTCCCGTACAGATGAGTCGCGATAACCTGATGGAAGTAGGCAATGATCTGGTGGCGTGCAACCCGAACTTTATTGTAATTGATCCGATGTACTATACCAACGATATGGTGAAAGGAATGCACAATGATTTCAGCACTACCCTTGCCATCTCTTCTATATTTGTGCTGATTGTGTTGCTGGTGTCTTACCGCAATGTGGTTCTGGCGCTAATTGCCTTCTTACCGATGAGCCTTAGCTGGTATATTGTGTTGGGTTGTATGGCAATGTTCGGCATGCAATTCAATCTGATTAATATTGTGATATCTACCTTTGTTTTTGGTATAGGGGTTGATTACAGCATCTTTATTATGGATGGACTGCTGGCTCCTTACCGCAACTCGCGCGCCGACTTACTTGTTTATCATAAAACGGCTATCTTCTTCTCGGCTGTTATTCTGATAATTGTAACCACTTCGTTGCTGTTTGCCGTTCATCCTGCCATTGCCTCCATTGGGGTGGCCACGCTGATAGGTATGGGAGCCACTATTCTGATAGCATACTCCTTACTACCTTTCTTGTTCTCTTTGGTGAAGCGCTATAAACCCAATTGGATATGAAACACTACGATGTAATTATAATAGGAAGTGGTTTGGGAGGATTGGAGTGCGGCTATATACTGTCGAAGAAAGGATATAGTGTTTGTATTCTCGAACAAAACAGTCAGTTGGGGGGCTGTATGCAGATATTTAAGCGGGGAGGCATCACCTTTGATACCGGCTTTCATTATGTAGGAGGCTTAGATGATGGGCAATTCCTGAACCGCTTGTTTCGCTACTTCGACCTGCTGAACTTACCTTGGGTACGCATGAACGAAGATGCCTTTGCCGAGGTGGTGGTAGATGATCGAACCTATATGTTTGCCTCCGGCTATGAGCGTTTTGCCGATACGCTGGGTAAGGACTTCCCGCATCAGCAGCAACAGTTGGCGGCATACACTTCATTCCTGAAACAAGTAGGAACAAATATAGCCAACAGCTTTAGTGCCGAAGGAACCAATCTTTCATTGTTTCAACAATCGGCCTATAACTATCTACAAGAGAATATCAGCGACCCTTTACTCAGGAAGGTGCTTTCCGGAGGTTCCCTAACAATGGAACTTTGCAAAGAACAACTTCCTCTTTACACCTTTGCCCAGATAAACAGCTCGTTTATACAATCGGCCTGGCGCCTGAATGGTGGTGGGGTATTGATTACTGATAAACTGGTACAGGATATCCGGAAGATGGGTGGCACCCTTCTTACCAAAGCCAAAGTAACCCGCCTGATAGAAGAAGGAGAAAAGATAACATCTGTTGAATATAATAACGAAGAACAGGTGAGTGCCACGCATGTTATTTCTAATTTGCACCCGGCTTTAACCTTATCATTGATACCGGACAGCAAACTGATACGCAATATATACCGCAAAAGAATAACTGCCCTGCCCAATACTTATGGCATGTTTACCACCCATCTGAAACTAAAAGAAGGCATGATTCCTTATCTGAACCGAAATGTGTTTATTCATAAAGGAGAAGATTTGTGGGATTGTAGCTATCGTTCGGGGGCTCCGGTTTCTTCTGTTTTATTAAGTTATCAGGTGCCGGAGAACGGGAACGGAGGAACTTTTACCCGGAATATAGATATACTAACCCCAATGCACTGGCAGGAGGTGGCCCAATGGAGCGATACCGCCATTGGGCATAGAGGCGAAGATTATGTAGCCTTCAAAGAACAGAAAATAGCAGCATGCATCAATATCGCTTCCGAACGTATTCCCGGACTGAGGAATGCTATCGAGAGCGTTCATACTAGTACTCCGCTTACCTATCGCGACTACACAGGTACGTGGCAGGGATCGGCATTTGGTATACGTAAAGATTGTAATAGTGTGCTGCAAACCATATTAACCCCTCAAACTCCCATCCCCAATTTGTTGCTAACCGGACAGAATTTGAACTTGCACGGCATTCTGGGAGTATCCATGACTTCCTTCTTTACCTGTGCCAAGATTGTGGGGATGGACGAACTGATAAGCGATTTAACCTGAATAGTACAAACCAATAAAATGATGCAGAAATGAAAAGAATCAGTTTTCTTACAGCAATACTCCTTAGTAGCCTACTTGCCACTGCGCAAACCATAAACCATGCAGATGCTCAGGTGCTTGAGAAAATCAAACAAGAAAATATCAAGTATAACACAATGACCTGTCACTTTAAGCAAGTAAAACACCTTGAGATGCTTGGAGAAGATATCGACTCTGAGGGTAAACTCTATTACACAAAACCCGATAAGCTGGCCATGCGATATGACGATCCCGAAGGCGAAGTAATGTTGATAAACGGCGACAAGCTGGTAATGGTAGCTATGGGAACACGCAGAGAGGTTTCTGCACAATCCAATGCAAAGATGCAAGGCATGAAGACCATTCTGTCTGCTTGTTTAGAAGGCGATGTGAAGAAAGTAGGCGCAAGTAAAATTACCTGCAAAGAAACAACGAAGTACTATGTGGTAACGGCGGCTATCAACCCGGCATCCAACAAAAGCGACATCGTTGAAGTGGTATTAAGCTATGATAAGTCTACATTGACTCTCTCGATACTAAAAACCATAGAGGCAGACGACAGCTACACCATTTACGAACTTACAAACAAGAAATTCAATCAGCCCATAGCTGATTCTATATACCAAAACTAATTATTTGAAACAATATGAAATACGCACTTGTAACAGGAGGTAGCAGAGGCATTGGCCGTTCCGTTTGCCTGAAGCTGGCCGATATGGGCTACCCCATCATTATAAACTATGCTTCCAACAAAGATGCCGCGCTGGAAACCCAAAAGCTTGTAGAGGAAAAAGGAGTAACAGCCGAACTACTGCCTTTTGATGTAACCTCGGCAGAAGCGGTAGAGAAAGCACTGGATGGTTGGCAAGACGCTCACCCCGATGACTATATCGCTGTATTGGTAAATAATGCAGGCATTCGTCAAGACGCCATGATGGTGTTTATGGAAGACAGTCAGTGGGATAACGTATTGAATACCAGCTTAAACGGTTTCTTCTACGTTACCCGTAAGTTATTAAAATACATGCTAAGCAAACGCTTCGGGCGCATCATTAACATGGTTTCTCTTTCCGGTTTGAAGGGACTTCCGGGGCAAACCAATTACTCGGCTGCCAAAGCTGCCGTAATAGGTGCCACCAAGGCATTGGCGCAGGAAGTGGGACCTCGTAAAGTAACTGTAAATGCTGTAGCCCCCGGATACATAGCTACCGATATGACACAAGATCTGGACGAATCTACCTTAAAGAAGATGATTCCCGTTGGACGTTTCGGTCAGCCGGAGGAAGTAGCTGCCGCAGTGGGCTTCCTTGCATCGGATGATGCAGCTTATATCACAGGAGATGTAATTTCTATAAACGGAGGATTATATACCTGATTCAATAAAACTTAGCGGAATACTCATTCGGAGTGTGCGGTTGCTCATTCTCTGGATGAGGTTCCGATTTCTCTTCTATTTTTGCTGTATAAATCAATTAAACCTCTTAATTTTACAGCAATGAGACACATTATTCTATTCTTATTCGTTTTTGTTCCTTTATTGCTTTCTGCAACGCCGAAAGAATATAAGAATATTCATTCTCTTGAAAAAGGAGACTGGCTGATGATTGAATCGGCCGAGTATTATCCATATCAGGCTCCGGGTATGGAGAAGGAGGTGCCGTGGAGGGCAGAGAATATTCGGAGGGTGGTATTGAAGGCTACGGTGTTATACAAACAGAATGAGACTGTAACCCTTGGTTTCTCGATTGAATCTATTTATGATTGCAGGAACTATGCGGAGAAAGATAGCATGGTTTATTATGATTCGAGGTATATAAAGGATTTTCTTTCGGTTTTAGATAACGATAAACTATGGCTACTACCTATGGGGGAGGTATCTAACAAAGATATCATAGCATCACTTACCTATAACATAAAAGATGGAACTGTTATTGATTCTCATTTAAGATATAAAGATCTTTATTGCAGGTATCAGAGAGTTTGGCTTCCTTTAGGACTTCGCGAAGAAGTAAAGTCATACCGAAGGAAAACGGATACTGGGATGGTGAATATTCATCGAACTGTATTTGAAGATATACCTCAATTACTTCGGAGTCAAACTGGTGGAAAGAGTATTACTACTCCAGTACAAAAAGCAGCAGAGAAAAGTAGTAATAGGGTATACTCCAGTAAGTTTTTGTTAGATCTTCCTAAAGATATATCTCATAATCTCCTATCCCGTCAAATAAGAGTGGTTGCTGCATCTTTCTCTCTTCCGCCTAATGTGAAACTGACTTATACAAAACTTGCCCGTTGGGCTGATAATACGAAAGTAGAACAACAAGAGTTATTTATTCCTGCTCCTCAGTATTACATGATTGATAGTGATCTAAGGAGGCCGAAAACGAATGTATGGTTAATATCTCCCGGCGACTCTATTGTACGTATTAAGAACGAAGATGGAACAATTCAATATAGTGGACGAGGGAGTATACAGAATGAATTCTTCAATCTTTGTGTGGAGAAAATTTATTTTAAGAGTATAGAGGATGATTGGCGAAAAGAGTATCAGGATATTCTGAATCAATATAATAACGATCTGCCTTCTTATTGGAACCGTCTCTTTAATTTAGATAAAATGTATTTAGAAAGTAGCAATAAGTTATCTCAATATGCAAGCTCTAAAATATACACGCAACCGGAATTCGCAGAAATAGATTGGGAGGCTCCATACTTTACTTCTTTGATTCCATTAACAGACGCTTCATACTTTATGTCAGGGCATTTCTCCTTTCTTAATAGTTATATTAAGTATAAAAAAGTACAAATATCTTCCGAAACACTTAACTCTATAAATTTTCGGCCTAAATTATTAAAGGAAGAGTATTATCAAAATAAATTATTTCTTGCAGGGCAACCTTTACGTAATTACAATGTAGCGATTGTGGAAAGATTGATGATGGACAATATGCTTATGGATATACAGCAAGAATATAATGATTTTATAGCCACTTGCCCTGATACTGTTTTAACCAATCGTCTCGAAAGAACTTACCAAAAATTAAACAAGTTAGAGAAAGGAAAGAAAATACAACAGACAGATCTTCGGTTAGCCAAACTGGCACAAGATAAGAATACACGAGAGTATTTATTACTACAAGTAGGAGTTAAGTTTAGTGATTATGATATTGGTCTTGAAATGTGTGAGAAACTTAAAAATGGAAGTCTGAAAGATAAAGTTACATTACACTCTTATGTCTCAGAAGAGGTTGAACTTAAACATTATGATAATACGAATGAATATTGGACAAAGCTTCGTGAGAGTATTACTACTATTCTCTCACTTGGTGAAATTGAACGCGAATTATCCATGTTTGGTAATGTGAATAGATACACAATCCTTATGAGAAAGGATGGAACAATTCTCTATCGTTTAGGTGGTAACCTGCTTATGGATGAAGATCTGTTTATTGATATCATTGAGCGCGATTTAAATCGTACTCGATCTGACTTCTGGACGGGTTTCCGAAACGGTTTGTTAATAACAATTGCTTTCAGCTTAGTTGCCATCTTTATTATATCGGTTCGTTTAAGTTCTAAACGCAAACGCGAAAAACGAGAACGCCAAATCAAAGAACTCGAACTAAAAGCCATTCGCTCTCAAATGAATCCCCATTTCATCTTTAACGCCATGAGTTCTATTCAAAACTTGATTAACCGTGGAGGCAATAAGGAAGCCGATGAATACCTGGTTCGTTTTTCTCGTTTGCTGCGAATGGTGCTGAATAACTCCGAAAAGAAATTAGTTCCCCTTTCCGAAGAAATAGAGCAGTTATACTTATATTTGGATATTGAACAGCTTAGGGTTCCCTTTCAATACCGGATTGAAGTGGATGAACAGATAGAAACCGACTTGGTAGAAATACCCGGAATGTTAATACAACCCTTCATAGAGAATGCGGTAAAGCACGCCATTGCTCCTCGTGGCGAAGGTGAGATTGTGATTTCTATGAAACTGCTGGACGATAAACTGGTGGTAACAATAACCGATGATGGCTCCGGAATAATAGTAGATAAAGGTAACGGATTTGCTGTAAAAGCCATTACGGAAGAGATTGAAATCTTAAAAACACTACATCACCGGGAAATAGGAGTTGATATTGAAAACAGACAAGAGAAGGAATCTGTTACAGGCTGCAAAGTCACTTTATATATTCCCATAGGATAAAGAATAAGAATGGAAGAAAAGATCTATGCATTAATCATTGACGATGAAGCTGGTAATCGGGAAAACCTCCGGCGGATGCTCGAACACCACTGTCCGCAAGTAACATTGCTGGGTGAATGTGCCTCGGTGAAAGAAGCCTCTTTAAGCATCGTGAAGTACAAACCCGATCTAATCTTCCTGGATATTTGTCTGCCCGACGGAACCGGGTTTACACTACTTGAAAATCTTCGGGAGGTTTCTCCCGAAGTAATCTTTGTGACTGCCTTTGATCAATATGCAATTCAAGCCATTCGTTTTAGTGCACTCGATTATCTGCTTAAACCTATCGACTTCGGCGAGCTGATCAGGGCAGTCGATAAGGCTGTTCAAACCATTCGCCTGAAGCAACAAAACCTGCGAATACAAAACCTGCTGCTAAATTCTTTGCGACAAGATAAGAAGAAAAAAATTGCTCTTTCTGTTGCCGATAAAATAGAGTTTGTAGAAGTAAGCACTGTTATTCGTTGCGAAGCAGAAAGTAACTATACTACCTTCTACCTGGTTTCGGGCGAAAAGCTAATTGTGTCGAGAACACTGAAAGAATACGATGAGCTTCTTACTCCTTACGGATTCTTACGAGTGCATCAGTCGCACCTCATCAATCCGGATGAAATTCGTAGCTTTGTGAAAAGTGATGGCGGATATCTTTTAATGAATGATGGCTCCTCCGTTAGCATCTCAAGGCAACGGAGGAATGAGGTGATGGAAGCGCTTAAACTGATATAAAACGCCTCTTACTTATTGCAACGAATAAGTTCCGAAAATCTGTTTCTTCTCAAAAGCTTGTATCGTTTCTTCTTCCAAAGGAGTACGTTTGATGACTTCATTCTCTTCCCAGAATTTGGGCGAATACTTTGTTTGGGCAATCAAACTCAATAGGTTCATAAAGCGCGTGATCTTTTTCTTGCCGGTTTTCCGTACCTTCCCTACATTATACAATATGGAATTAACTTGTGACGACAGTTTGCCCTCTACATCCAGCTTTACATGAACAGATTCGACCTCGGGAAACTTATTGATGTACTTAAAATTCATGGAGAAGCTGCAATCATATTCCGAAACAAATTGGTGCTCCTCTTTATGCTCAATTCTTATATTGATAAGCCTGCCATCCATGCGTTTGATGGATAAGTTGCTTGGGTCTACATAAAGAAATCCGTCGATGATGCCTCTTTTCACTTCTTCGCGCGGTTTGAATCTGATTTTGTAGAGTCTATTCCCTCCTTTATCAAATAAGATATCGTATGATAGTTGGTAGTATCGTTCAAAGTCAACGTTTAGCGGAACAATGATGTTTTTATTCTCAATTTTATCTAAAGGCAGAATAGGAGAGGCCTGAGAGAAGTTGAAAAAGTTAATATAAGTGGTGTATGGATTGGTGTTATCTTCTTCTACCACAGCTCCATATCTGCCTGTTACGAGTCCCATGTCTCTAAGAAAAAGCGCTGAGTTGGCATTAAAGAATGCCTCCAGAATTTCATTGGCTTCTCCATTTGTTTGAGTAATCTGACGATAGAAGAAGGCGGCTCTTCTATTCTTTTTTAGGTTGTACGTTTTCTTTGTATTTGCAAATAGCTTTTTTACAAAGTCATAAATATCAGTAGGAGTAATCTCTACCTCTTGCAACTGATAGGACATGGGAGCCAAAGTAACAATCTTAGATACTTTTGAAGCAACTATGCTCTGAGGTTCGTATCCTACATAAGAGAAGAATAGTGTATCGTTGAGTGCTTCCTTTATGGAAAAGTGTCCTTCGAAATTAGAGATCGTTCCTCCTTTCTCCTTTATATATACATTGGTAAAGGGTAATATTTCTTCTGTTTCCCGGTCTACTATTTGTCCTGTGATGGTTATCTCTTGCTGAGCTGCTATAAAGATGCCATGCAATAGCAAGATGATGATAGTTGTTATTCGCTTCATTTTCTTCTTTTTAAAGAGATAAGGTTCATTGTGAAAAGACAAAAATAGGGGTTTGGAGTGGAATAAGCTAACAGAAAAGAGAGAAAAAGATTATTTATCGTAGCCTCTAATCTCATATATTTTTCTTTGTATTACTTGTAATTCCATTATTGTTTAGTTTTCTAAAATTATAATTCTACTGTGTTTGGTTTTGTAGCTTATTTGTAGAACATTTAAGCAAAAACACCTTATAATCAACCGATCATAAGGTGTCTGGAGTAGCCTCGAGGGGAATCGAACCCCTATCTAAAGTTTAGGAAACTTCTATTCTATCCGTTGAACTACAAGGCCCCAAAAGTGTTGCAAAGATAAACTATTCCGTTGAAATAAGACAGATATATGCTAAAAGATTTTGCTAAGTCGCATAAGTTTACGAACTTTGTGAGTTGTATGCGATATTGTACTGATTTTGAGGTAAATCGTGACAATAAGTTATAAATATACAGTAAATAGTAGAAATAGTAATCTAAATTCATATAAACAGTAAAATTATGGCAGATGAATTAGCAGTTAAAAACCTGGATAGAGTAGTGGTACGCTTTTCAGGTGATTCCGGTGATGGGATGCAGTTGGCCGGTAGTATCTTTTCTAATTTGTCGGCAGTATTGGGAAATGATATTTCTACTTTTCCCGATTATCCGGCAGAGATTCGTGCTCCGCAAGGAAGTCTTAGTGGTGTGTCTGGGTTTCAGGTGCATATTGGAGCAGATAAGGTATTTACTTCGGGTGATAAATGCGATGTTTTGGTAGCGATGAATCCGGCTGCATTAAAAACAAATGCTAAATTTTTGACTCCACAATCGGTGATTATTATCGATTCCGATTCTTTTGCCAAGAGAGATCTTGAGAAAGCATTATTCGAAACAGACGATCCTTTTGCCGAGTTGGGCATCCACAATCAAGTGGTTGATGCTCCAATTGCAACGATGTGTAAAGAGAGCCTGAAAGACAGTGGCTTAGATAACAAATCTATTTTGCGTTGTAAAAACATGTTTGCCTTAGGGCTGGTTTGTTGGCTGATTAATCGTCCATTGGAATATGCTATGCACATGTTGCAAGATAAGTTTGCAAAGAAACCAACTATTGCCGAAGCCAATATAAAGGTTCTGGCAGACGGATATAATTACGGACATAATACACATGCTTCTATCTCTACTTATCGTGTAGAGTCTAAAAGAAAGAAAGAGAAAGGTTTTTATACCGATGTAAACGGAAACCTTGCAACAGCTTACGGGTTAGTAGCTGCCGCAGAGAAAGCAGGCTTGCAGCTTTTCTTAGGCTCATATCCTATAACTCCTGCAACAGATATTCTACATTATCTGGCTAAATATAAAGAACTTGGCGTAGTGACTGTTCAGTGCGAAGATGAAATCTCCGGCTGCTGTAGTGCTGTAGGTGCTTCTTTTGCAGGTAATTTAGCTGTGACTACTACTTCCGGACCAGGGGTGTGCTTGAAGAGCGAAGCAATTAACCTGGCTGTTATTGCAGAACTTCCTTTGGTGATTGTAAATGTGCAACGCGGAGGCCCTTCTACCGGAATGCCAACCAAGAGCGAACAGACTGACTTGTTGCAAGCTATGTGGGGACGTAATGGAGAAAGTCCACTGCCTGTAATAGCAGCAACCTCTCCAACCAACTGTTTTGATGCTGCCTATATGGCTTCTAAAATAGCTTTGGAACACATGACTCCGGTTATTTTACTTACAGATGGCTATATCGCCAACGGATCAGCCGCCTGGCGTATTCCTTCATTGAAAGACTATCCGGAGATTAAGCCTCCTTTCGTTACTCCTGAAATGAAGGAAGGTTGGAAACCATACAAACGGAATTTAGATAATCTGGTGCGTTATTGGGCAGTTCCCGGAACAGAAGGATTCCAACACCGCATTGGTGGTCTTGAGAAAGATTATGATACCAGTGTTATTTCTACTCAGCCGGGCAATCACCAGAAGATGACGGAAACCCGTCAATCAAAAATTGATCGTATTGCAGACTCTATTCCTAATCAGGAAGTACAAGGAGATCAGGATGCTGATTTACTGATTGTAGGTTGGGGTGGTACGTATGGACATCTGTACTCTGCATTTGAAATGATGCAGGCAGAAGGAAAGAAAGTAGCATTGGCACATTTTGAATATATAAACCCTCTTCCTAAGAATACGGCTGATATACTGAGAAAGTACAAGAAGATTGTAGTAGCCGAACAGAATATGGGTCAGTTTGCCACTATTTTACGTGCTAAAGTGCCGGGAGTGAACTTGTATCCGTTCAACCGTGTGAAGGGGCAACCGTTTAATGTGTTAAGACTTGTAGAAGAATTCACTAAAATATTGGAGGAGAAATAAAATGGATGAAATGAAATATACAGCTAAGGATTATAAAAACGATCAGAGCGTACGTTGGTGTCCGGGTTGTGGTGACCATGCATTGCTCAATTCATTGCATAAGGCAATGGCCGAATTGAATGTGGAACCTCATAATATTGCAGTGATCTCGGGTATCGGATGCTCATCTCGTTTACCTTATTATATGAATACGTATGGCTTTCATACCATTCATGGGCGTGCCGCAGCCATTGCTACCGGTGTGAAAGTAGCTAATCCTCAGTTAAGCGTATGGCAAATTTCGGGCGATGGTGATGGACTGGCTATTGGTGGTAATCACTTCATTCATGCGCTTCGTCGTAACGTAGATATGAACATCGTATTATTGAATAATCGTATTTACGGATTAACGAAAGGACAGTATTCTCCAACTTCTCCCCGTGGTATGGTTACTAAATCTTCTCCTTATGGAACGATAGAAGATCCGTTCCGTCCGGCAGAGCTTGTATTTGGAGCGCGCGGTCGTTTCTTTGGTCGTTGTGTAGATGTAGATGGGGCTTCATCTGTGGAAGTGCTTACAGCTTCTGCCAAACATAAAGGAACTTCGGTGGTTGAGGTATTGCAGAACTGTGTAATATTCAATGAAGGTTCTCAAAGTATGGTGGCTACTAAAACAGATCGTGCTAAGAATGCCATTTACCTGAAGCATGGCGAACCAATGATCTTTGGCGAAAACAATGAACTTGGTTTGATGCAGGAAGGCTTCGGTATTAAAGTGGTGAAGTTGGGAGAGAACGGAATCACAGAAAAAGACCTACTTGTTCATGATGCTCATTGCCAAGATTGCACATTGCATTTGAAACTTGCGTTGATGGAAGGTCCCGATTATCCAATTGCACTCGGTGTAATTCGTGATGTGGAAGCCCCTACATACAATGACTGCATATATGCACAGATTGAAGAGGTGCGTGCAAGAAAGAAAGCTCGTACGTTGGAAGAAATGCTTTTGGCAGGCGAAACGTGGGAGGTGAAATAAACTCAGCATACTTTTTGAAATTAAAAAGAGCACTTCTTTCGCTATGAATGAAGTGCTCTTTTGTAAAGTATATAACTACCTTATAAATTTAATACTTAAAACTACTTCCCCCCAAGAACTCCCTCAACAACGAAGTCGGCGGAATTTCCTTATCCTGTATCGGTGTAAAGTACTTAATAAACTTCAGCAATCGGTAAGCCTCTGCATATTCAGGGCAATTACGTGGAACAGTCATTAAGATAGGTTCTGCATACCTTCTTAATACGGCAAACTCGAAGAGCAAAGCGGAGTTGAACATTACATCTGCATTTTCCTGATGAGGGAAGATCCACTTATCTTCACCGGCTCGAACACTTGGCCAACGCGAAATGGTATCTTGGGCAGAATACCCTCGGTAGTTGAAGTCGCGTATAATACGACGAAGCAAACGGTTGTCTGTTGTGGGAATCCAGTTATGATCGTCTATAGAGATGGAGGTTAAGGCAGAGACATATATTTTATACTTGTTCTTATCGCTTATATGTTGGGTGAGCTCCGGATTTAAAGCATGTATGCCTTCCAGAATAAGTATGGTGTGAGCTTCCAGTTTAAGCTTCTTTCCTACATACTCTTTTTTGCCGGTGCTGAAGTTAAAGCGTGGAATCTCTATCTCTTCACCTCTCAGTAGTGCCTCTAAATGCTCATTAAATAGTTTGAGATCTAATGCATAAAGAGATTCAAAATCATAGTTGCCATGTTCGTCGAGAGGGGTTTGCTCGCGGTCTACAAAGTAATCATCTAAAGAAATGGAGTATGGTTTTAAGCCATTTGTCATTAACTGAATAGATAATCGCTTGCTGAACGTTGTTTTCCCCGACGAAGACGGTCCCGATATAAGCACCAACTTCACCCGATCTCCATTTGTGCCGCGGTTATAAATAGAGTCTGCTATCTGAGCAATTTTCTTCTCTTGCAGTGCTTCCCCCACATTAATAAGACCGGTGGCGTGCCCTTTGTTGCAAGCTATGTTGCAGTCGCCCACATTACCTAACCCCAGAATATGGAGCCAGTTAAGGTTCTCTTTAAAAATATCGAGCATTTTTTGCTGCTTTACTACTTCTTCCAGCACATTGGGATTTTCTTTGTTCGGAACGCGTATCAGCAAGCCATCGTAGTACTTTACAATGTCGAACAGTTTGATGTATCCGGTGCTGGGCAATAGGTTTCCGTAGTAATAATCAATAGTATCTCCCAGCGTATAATAATAGGTATAAAGAGAGCCTACTGTTTGAAGCAGCTTTACTTTATCGTCCATTCCCTGTTCTTCGAACACTTTGATGGCTTCTTCCGTGCGACATTCAATGCGGTGATAGCGAATATCTTCATCGATAATTTCCTGCATCCTCTTTTTAATGCTCTTTACATCTTCGAGAGTGATGGGCCTTCCAATCAGTAAATCGCAGAAATATCCTTTAGATACGGAATGCTCCATGCGTATTTTCCCGTTGGGGAAGAGCTCTTTTACCGCTTTGTATAGAACAAAACAGATAGATCGGACATAAGTACGCATGCCCGAAGAACAAGTAATATCTAAAAATTCAATATCTTTATTGTGGTAGACTCTAAAAGTAAGACCTTCGGCGCGGTTATTGACTTTGGCGCTAACCACCTGATAGGGCAAATTCAGATTAAAACCCGAATAAATATCCAAAAGAGTACTGCCCGGAGGGAAGTTTTTATATTTATTGTTATTTTTGCAATATATTTGTAATCCTTGTTCCATATCTCTTAATTATTAGATTGTTATGGATAAATTTATTTATAATTGCAGATAAAACAAAAAATCAATAAACTAATTATAGATGCAATATTCTTTTTATGATTTTTTAAAGCTCATAGGCTCCTTAGGTCTTTTCCTGTACGGAATGAAAATAATGAGTGAGGGCTTGCAAAAAGCGGCAGGTGATAGGTTGCGAGGTATACTGACCGCTATGACTACCAATCGGGTAACCGGAGTATTGACCGGATGTCTCATCACCGCACTCATCCAATCCTCATCAGCAACCACAGTAATGGTCGTCAGTTTTGTAAACGCAGGGTTACTGACATTAACCCAGTCGATCAGCGTAATCATGGGGGCCAACATTGGTACAACAGTCACCGCCTGGATTATTTCAGTCTTTGGTTTTAAGGTAGATATGGCTGCCTTTGCTCTTCCTCTTCTGGCCTTTGCTCTTCCTCTTATATTCTCGGGTAAAAGTACACGCAAATCTATTGGTGAGTTCATCTTTGGGTTTGCTTTTCTTTTTATGGGGCTATCCATGCTTAAAGGTAATGCCCCGGATTTAGCGAAAAACCCGGAAATGCTTGCCTTTGTGCAGAACTATACCGATATGGGATTTCTGTCGATATTGTTATTCCTGCTTATTGGTACTGTGCTGACAATGATTGTGCAGGCATCCGCTGCTACCATGGCCATCACCTTAATAATGTGTGCCAACGGCTGGATAAGCTATGAGTTGGGAGCAGCGTTGGTGCTTGGAGAAAATATAGGTACTACCATTACCGCAAACCTGGCCGCCCTTACCGGGAATACCCAAGCTAAGCGTGCAGCATTAGCCCATCTGGTGTTTAATGTGTTTGGGGTAATCTGGGTACTTGTGATATTCTACCCCTTTGTAAATGGTATTTCTTGGTTTGTAGATACCTTTATGCATCCGGGCTCTACCGATGTAGCCGTTTCTTATAAACTTTCTGCTTTCCACACCATATTTAATATCTGCAATGTGTCTTTAATGATTTGGTTGGTTAAACTGATAGAGAGAACGGTTCGTTTCCTGATACCTCAGAAAGAAGAGGAAGAAGAGTACCGACTTCGGTTTATTACAGGAGGTATGTTATCGACGGCCGAACTCTCAATTCTTCAGGCAAGTAAAGAGATACATTTGTATGCCGAACGCACCTATCGCATGTTTACCATGGTTCAGGATCTTTTGCATACCACCAAGGATGATGAATTTAATAAAACGTACAGCCGGATAGAAAAGTATGAGAACATCAGCGATAACATGGAAGTTGAAATTGCAAACTACCTGAACCAGGTTTCGGAAGGAAGATTAAGCTCGGAAGGTAAATTGCAAATACGTTCTATGTTGCGTGAGGTGACCGAAATAGAGAGTATAGCAGATAGCTGTTGTAATTTAGCCCGTACCATTAACAGAAAGCGCGAGTCGAATGCCGACTTTACCGAAAAGCAGTATGAACATATTCATACCATGATGCAACTGGTAGATGATGCTTTGCAACAAATGATTTCCGTTGTAAATAAAGCCGAGAATCAAAGTGCGGCCATCAATAAGTCTTATAATATTGAGAATGAGATTAATAACTACCGGAATCAACTGAAGAACCAAAACGTGCTGGATGTTAATAACAAGGAATACAATTACCAAACAGGCGTTTACTATATGGACTTTATTGCCGAGTGCGAGAAACTGGGCGATTATGTGGTGAATGTTGTTGAAGCCAGTATGGATATTCGCGAGAAGAAGTAACCGAATCGCTAAATGAAAATCGTTCATAACAGACCTACTGTATTGCCCGGGCCTTGCGCAGCTACCATCGGTTTCTTTGATGGAGTACATACCGGGCATCGTTTCTTAATTGAGCAGGTGAAAGCATCTGCCCAAGCCAAAGGATTGTGCTCTGCTGTGATTACCTTTCCTGTTCATCCACGCAAAGTGATGAATACTTATTTCAAACCGGATTTACTAACCTCCTATAACGAAAAGGTAGCTTTGCTTGCCGAAACGGGTATCGACTATTGCTTTGTATTGGACTTTACCGGCGAAACGTCTCGCCTTACAGCTTTCGAGTTTATGCAAACCGTGCTTAAGGAGCAGTATAATATACAGACATTAGTTATTGGGCACGATCATCGTTTTGGGCATAACCGGAGCGAGACGTTTGATGATTACTGCGAGTTTGGTCGCCTTTTAGGGATAGATGTTGTGCGGGCACAAGCTTGTACGGTAAACGATTCTGTGGCAAGCTCTTCCGTTGTTCGGAGGTTTTTGCACGAAGGGAATGTGAAGGAAGCTGCCCATTGCCTGGGCTATCCGTATTTCTTAAACGGAACCGTAATTGGTGGGTATAAGGTAGGGCGTACCATCGGTTACCCCACTGCCAACCTGCGACTTGAGAACCAAGAGAAACTCATTCCGGCCGATGGCGTATATGCCGTTCGTGTAGAAGTAAACGGCACTACCTATAAAGGTATGCTGAACATCGGTTATCGACCTACTTTCCAAACCAACTCCGGTCGAAGCATAGAGGTGCATATCCTTGATTTTGATTCCGACATCTATAACTCTTTAATCCGCCTTTCTTTTATAGAACACATTCGCTCTGAAATGAAGTTTAATTCGAAAGAGGAACTGATTGCTCAACTGGATGAGGATGCGAAGAGGGTAAGAGAAATATAAACTAAAAACAGCCGGATGATTAAATCAATAGGATTAGTATTGCTTTACTTTGCTTTCCAAATGCTGGGCGCGCTCTGTGCATACTTAGGTTGCTATGGATATTTGTTTTTAACGAAACAAAGTGTGGAGGGGCTGGAAACCCTCGTCGTAATTCCTGCCATGTTTCTGGGGATTGTGTTTATGACTGTCTTTCTGTGGAAAATGAATTTTGTGAGTAAAGAGCGGGCAACCTGGTCGGCGGTATCTGCCAAATACCTGTTATTGGCTGTAGTGGGCTATCTTGCTTTTCTGTTGGTGGTCGATTTTCTTGTTTCGCAGTTGCAATTGCCCGATTTGATGAAAGCAACTTTCGACATCATGCAGTCCAACTGGTTGGGCATTCTTTGTGTTGCCTTGCTTGGTCCTATATTGGAGGAGTTGCTTTTCCGTGGTGCAGTAACCAAAATCCTCTTGGCACAATATACGCCTACAAAGGCAATTATTATTTCAGCTCTTATCTTTGGTCTTTTTCATATTAACCCGGCGCAGGTTTTCTCTGCCACCCTTATAGGGCTTTTGCTGGGATGGATGTATTATAAAACTGCCAGCCTGCTTCCCTGCATCTTGCTGCATGTGCTCAACAATAGCCTGTCTGTGTACCTCAGCCTGAAGCATCCGGAAATTACAGAACTAAACGACTTCTGGCAAGGAGATTATAAGTATATCGTTCCGGTGGTTGCAGCTATTGTTTTTGTGTTGGTTTTTAGGGGAATGCAACGTCTTTTTCGTTCATCATCCATGCAAATGTAACAATCAAATTTTAAATTTGCATGGATGATGAACTTTTTACCCCTTCGCCTTAAACGCCAGCGCATACATCCGCATCTGTTTCACCATCGACAGCAGTCCATTACTACGGGTGGGCGATAGATGCTCTTTCAATCCTATCTTATCAATAAAGTATAAGTCGGCATTCAGAATCTCATCGGGAGTGTGTCCTGAAAGCACTTTCATGAGCAGGGCGATGATGCCCTTTACGATCAGTGCATCGCTTTCTGCTTGGAATATTATCTTTCCGTCCACTAAGTTGGCTTGTAGCCATACGCGGCTTTGGCAGCCTTCAATTAGGTTTTGGTCTGTTTTATGCTGCTCGTCCAGAGGTTGCTGTTCGTTTCCTAAGTCGATGAGGAGTTGATAGCGATCCATCCAATCGTCGAAGTCGTTGAATTCGGCAATGATCTCGTCTTGTATTTCGTTGATAGTCATAATGCTAATTATATATAAGTAAGTATATTGGATTATTTTTCATTATAAATAACCTCCATCACCGTCTGCCCCACCGCTTTCAGCGTATATTTATCTATATTCTCCATCGTATCATTTACGGTGTGCCAATGTTCGAAGAATCTGATTTCAGGGTCGTTCGGGCAAGGAATAATGTCGATACTTGGAATTTTGGCAATCTCATTCACCGGCACATGATCATCGGTAACATACCCACCTCTTTCATTAAGGAAGAATTGATTGTATCCCAGTTCTTTAGCCTTGTTCCATACCTTTTGGTTGATGTGGCTGGCATATCTTTCGGAAACTGACTCTTTACGGAACATGGCTCCTTTTCCTCCTACCATATCCAGCAAGATGCCGAAGGAGGCTTTGTACCCCTCTACATGAGGATTTTTAGCCCAGTATTGCGAGCCCAGACACCAGAACTCGTCTTTCTTTACTCCCTTGTAGAAGGAGGGTGCGCCGTAGTCTTCGGCATCGAAGAAAATAATGTCGACCCCTACCGCAGGGGCTTGTTTGTTGATGTGACGGGCTATCTCTAATAATACACCCACGCCGCTTGCCCCATCGTTTACACCAAGTATGGGTTTGTGGTGGTTCTTTTCGTTTGGGTCGTAATCGGCCCAGGGGCGAGAATCCCAGTGTGCAAAGAGCAAAACACGTTTCTTGCTTTCCGGGTTGTAAGAGCCTATAATGTTTCTGGCTTTTAGTACAGTGCCATCGAAAGCCGTTAAATCGGCATACTGGTTGGCGACGGTGGCTCCGTGTTCTGCCAGTTTGTTGGCAAGATATTCTCCACAAGCTACATGCTCCGGGGTGTTGGGAACGCGTGGACCAAAATCGGCTTGCTTTTCGATATACAGGTAAGCACTGTCGGGGTTGAAGGTTGGCACTGTTGCTATTTTTTCTTCCGCATTTACTTGTTTGCTATTGTTCGTTTTGCATGAGAATGCCGAGAATAACAGTCCTACAGCAAGTAAAAGCGTATTTATTTTATAAGTAAATTGAACACAGAGGCACAGAGGCGCAGAGAATTTATGAAAACTCTGTGTCTTTGCGTCTCTGTGTTTAATCTTATGTAAGTCTGTTCTATTCATTAGAAATTACTGTTTGGGTTTTGTGTTTCAAAATTACGCATTTATTAATAGATAACTCCACTTCCGCACCACAAATTAGCGGTAAATTATGGGTGACGTGACCCACCGGGAAATCGAAGCAGATGGGGAAGCTGTACTCCTTTACCAATTCGTGTAAAGACTTGTAGAGGTCTTTGCTAAGTAGGCTTTTCTCTTCTTCGTATTCGGTAAACTGCCCGATGATGAGCCCGGACAGCTTTTCGAGTACACCGCTTAGCTTTAAATTATACATCATCCGTTCGATGGCGTGAGGACGCTCTCCGATGTCTTCCAGAAAAAGGATGGTTCCTTCCGGGGGAATGTCGTAAGGAGTGGCACGCAGACCGTGAAGCACTGCCAGGTTTCCTCCGCGGAGTATTCCGGTGGCTGTTCCTTTTTTATTTAGTTTATGAGAAGGGCAGGTGTATTCCGGAATATTGCCGAATAAAATATCCTTCAGATAGTTGGAACAGAGGTCGTCGGAGGGCTCCATCACCAAATGCCTGCCCATAGGAGCATGGAGCGAGGCGAAGCCGTTTGCCTGAAACAAACTGTGCAGGGCAGAGATGTCGCTGAACCCGATAAGCCATTTGGGGTGTTGGCGGAAAAGAGTAAAGTCGAGCTTATCCATAAAATGTACCACCCCGTATCCACCGCGACTACAGAAGATGGCTTTGGCCTCTGCATCGTTCATGGCAGCCTGAAAAT
The DNA here is from genome assembly GCF_010500995.1 of Bacteroides sp. 224. GTDB lineage: Bacteria > Bacteroidota > Bacteroidia > Bacteroidales > Bacteroidaceae > Bacteroides. Next base: position 169,777 of record NZ_QVMK01000001.1, read on the forward strand.
CGTTCTGCCGTTGGCGTATAGTACCCGCGTAACTTCCCGAAGCTGCATCTGCGTTTTTGGCAATAACAGGCTGTAGCCCCCAAGAAGCAAGTCGCTCTTTGGTGGCTTTCAGTAGTTTCTTATCAATCTTTCCGGAGGGAGAGAGGATAACGATTCTGTCGCCCTCCCGAAGATAAGGCGGGAACGCAGGCGGGTGGTTTAGGTTGCTCATTGGTTAACTTCTTCTTACTCCTTGATCTCTCAGTTCGTTGATTTGTTCTTGCAGTTCTTCGTACTTTATTTCCAAATCTTCCACCTTCTTGTAATAAGTTTCGTGTATATTCGGCATTTTGGCGGTGAAGTACCACTCTACCTGCAAGATGCAATGCAGTTCATCTTCGTACACATTGAAGTTGGGGTAGGCTGCTTTGTCCGGATTGTCGGACATACATACTACGAAACCCTTTTGCCGCAATCGGTTTTTAATTCGTTTTACGTACGTACACCCCTCTTTGGTACTGATAACGTATACATAATTCTCCATCATATCGCCCCATTCGGCAGTTTCCAGTTGGCGTGCCACTACATAACCGGAGTCTAACATGGTGGGCGACATACTTTCGCCTTTTATACGAATGCAATAATACTGGTTGCGTTTGTTTATCATCTGCAAAGGCATGGCGATGCGATCTACCTCTTCCAGATACGTAGGGTTTTCGTATCCCACTACACCGGCTGCCGCGCTGATGTCTACAATAGGAACCGAAACCAGGTGCTCGGTGTTTGCTTCCGTGGCTCGTTCTTCTTCCATCATAGGCCCCTCTCCGGTGAGTAGCCAGGTGGCACTTACGCCGAGTGATCTTACGATTCTTTCCAATACATCTTGCTTGGGCATAACCCCTTTATTGATGTATCCTCTGATGTTTCCTTCACTACTATCAATTAGCGAAGCAAAAGTAGTGTTTCTTCCTCTTCCGAAACTTCTTACTAATAAGGCGATGCGTTCGTTAATGTTTTCGGTATTCTCCATGTTTATCGTTTTTAGCTGCGAAATTTTTTCGATAAAAGCTTGCGTATTTCGAAAATAGTATCGACATTTGTTCCGAGCAATTATCGAAGATTTTCGTCAAAGATACGAATAATTTTATGAATCATTGCGAATAATCAAATAAAAAATAAAATTAATCGGTTTTAAAGTCGATTTTAAAAGAAGAAACAAACATGAAAGAAAATTTTTATTTCCCATTGGAAACAAACATCGTGAAAGATGAACGAGTAGCAACTATCATCGAAAAGTATGGTGCCAAAGGTATGGGTAGTTACATTATGCTACTCATAGAGCTGTCGAACCATGCCAACAACCGTTGTAAACTGAGTAATATCCGCTCAATAATACGTGCCTATAAATTGAATCGCAATTTGATTGAAGATTTAATTCAAAATCACGCGCTCTTCGAATTAATAAATAATGAAGAAGATGGCGAGGTGTATCTCTCTTCTCCTTATCTGAACAGACTTCTGAAAAGGCTAAACGAGAAAAAGAATCAATGTGCTGCTGCCGGGAAAAAAGGTGCGAAAACACGGTGGAAGAAAAATGGCGAACGTTATAACGACCCTATAACAATATATAATACTGATGATGTAGTAATACTAAATGCCGAAGAAAGAAAAAGAATAAAATCCTGGAAAGAATACTTAGCCGAGGCACTTAATGACAGAACTTGGGTAGAATGTCAGGCCATGCATTCGGGATTGGGAGATCGTTTTCTGAAGTATGAAAAGGATATTGTAAACTTCTTCATCAACCATGTAATAACTCACGGCAAAGACAGTGTGCTGCTTTCATTGCAGGATGTAAAATACTACTTCGCCAACTTTATTCGTCAAGGCACCATCACCAACAATCGTGTTGCCACCCAACTCGATACCCTGGAGCAAAAGCAGAAGAAAGACAACCCTTATCGCTTCGAAACCGTCGACCCACTTACAGGCGAGCGCTCTTACTACGGAAACATCATTCCCCAAGATGCACCACCACGACCCAACGAAAGAGCCGTTTGGAACGTGTGCGAATGCTACTGGGAGTAGTAACCAATGCTACCGGCGGTTGAGGCAAATGCTGCTTGCTTGCTTTCTTTACCCCAAAAATCACAATTCACAATTCAAAATTCATCATTCAAAATTAGTTTCATGATTAACTTTGCTAAATTCAACATCGACACCTGCGGACGCACCAGCGGTCGCCTGAAAACCTTCTGTCCCCAATGTCGCGACAGCAGGAAAAATAAACGTGATAAATCTCTAAGTGTTAACATCGACACCGGGCTGGCCTATTGCCACTATTGCAATTGGAGGGTGGTGGCAGCCTCTCCCCAGCCCTCTCCCAAGGAGAGGGGGTTGAACCCTGCGGCATCGTTTTCCTCCCTCTCTTTGGGAGAGGGGCGGGGAGAGGCTGCCGTATTGCGCGACGACCATGTGCAGTGGTTCCTTCGCGAGCGTCGCATTCCTACCAGCGTGCTTATTGAGGCAGGCATCACCTCTTCCGAGCAGTTTATGCCCCAAACCGGAAAGAAAGAATCCTGCATCTGCTTTAACTATTACGAAGGCCACCGGTTGGTGAACACCAAATACCGCGATCTGGCCAAGAACTTTAAAATGACCGCCGGTGCCGAACTAATTCCCTATAACCTGAACGGCATTCTCGGCACCAAGCAATGCATCATTACCGAAGGAGAGATGGATGCACTCTCGTTTATGGCCATCGGCAGGCGAGATGTTATCTCCGTGCCCAGTGGCGCCAACTGCAACCTGTCGTGGCTCGATAGGTTTATGAAGACTCATTTCGACGACAAAGAAGTGATTTACATCTGTGTAGATACCGACAAGAAAGGACTTCAGCTTCGCGATGAACTGCTTCGGCGGCTGGGAGCCGAACGCTGTCGGGTGGTAGACCTCTCGCCTGCCAAAGATGCCAACGAGATATTGCAGCAGGAACATGGAGCCGAAGCCCTGAAAGCCGCCCTCGACAATGCACCACAAGCCCCGTTGGATGGCGTTTTCACGGTGTCCGACCTAAGCGACGAGATGCGTGTACTCTTCGAAAACGGACTGGGGCATGGTGCCGATACGGGATTGAAAAACCTCGATGCCTGTTGCACCTTCGAGCTGGGCAGGTTGTGCGTGGTGAGTGGTATTCCCGGTTGCGGAAAATCGGAGTTTGTAGACGAGTTGGTACTTCGTCTCAACCTGCGCCATCATTGGAAGGCAGCCTACTTTAGTCCCGAAAACATGCCCCTGGTATATCACTTCAATAAACTGGCCGAGAAGGTAAGTGGGCGAACCTTTCGTAAGGGTCACGTACCCGAGCCGCTTTATGAGGCTACCCTGAATTATCTGGCAGAAAACATCACCTCCATCATGCCCGAAGATAATTATACGGTAGATAACATCCTGACAAAAGCCCGCGAACTGGTGCACCGCCGCGGAATACGCATCCTGGTTATCGACCCCTACAACCGCCTCGAACACCAGATGGAACGTGGCGACAGCGAAACGCAGTATATCAGCGCTTTTCTGGATAAGCTCACCAACTTTGCCCAGCGAAACCATTGCTTAGTAATTCTCGTTGCCCACCCCCGCAAAATGAACCGCGAACCGGGCACCCGCAAAAAGGCGACACCCGATTTGTACGACGTTAACGGCTCTGCCAACTTCTTCAATAAATGCGACTTCGGCCTCATTATAGAACGCGATTACGAACGCATGCTCACCGAAGTACACGTAGAGAAAGTAAAGTTTAAGCACCTCGGTGCCAAAGCCGAAGTGTACTTCCGCTACAATGCCTTTAACGGCAGATACGTGGAGTGCACGATAGATGAAAAGGACAACCAGATTACGACGGAACCTTTTGATAATACATGTTGGCTGAAAGACTTAGTAGAAACAATGGAAACCGGATTATTATTTTAGACGCGGATTATACGGATTGCACGGATTTTAAAATATGGATATAGTATTGAACAGAGTTATTTTATCCGTGTATTCCAATCTGTGCAATCTGCGTCATCCGTGTCTAAACTTCCTGTAAAACACTTAAAACTTAAAACTAATGAAAGAAGAAATAATCCCTTCTGGATTCACCCTCCGGAGTTATACCAAAGCAGAATTGGCTTTATTATATTCACCACACAATGCGCCAAGAACGGCTATACGGAAGTTCAATAGTTGGCTTCGTCACTCGCCTCGGTTGTGGGAACCTTTGCGAGAATCGGGCGTAAGCATTGCCACGCGAGAGTACAACCCAATGCAAGTGCAAATGATTGTTAATTATCTGGGAGCTCCCTGATTTCTTACCGTTTCTTACCATTTCTTACCACAGCCGTTTTTCGGTGCCGTACCTTTGCATTGTACCGAGAGAGAAAGAGCTCGCTGTCTCGGTCGAGAGAGAGAAAAATGAACCGCAGATTTACGCGGATTTACACAGATTTAAAATTTACGATGCCGCAGGAAAATAGAATAATCAGCGTTAATCTGTGTGAATCTGTGGTTCAATAAACAATTTTTAATCACAATTAAAACACAAAAGTAATTATGTCAATTTTAGTAACGCGCTATCAGCGCAATCAAAAGTTAGGAGATGCAGGTTCTCCATTATTGTACTACCTGAAGCGAACTCCCGGTAACCAACGCGTATATAACGAGGAAGATGTAGCTCAGGAGATCGAAGTAACCGGTGCCATGAGTGCCGAAGATGTAACCCACACCTTTAAGGCCTTCAAGCGCGTTCTTCGCAGAATTCTTGGTCAGGGCGACAAAGTAAAAATCAACGGACTGGGTACATTCTACACCACCTTCTCGTGCACAGGCTCGGAAGAGGAAAAGGATTGTACAGTCAGAAACATCCAACGAGTACACGTCCGCTTTGCAGTAGACAACTCTCTACGTTTGGTAAACGAGAGTAATGCGACGACGCGTGGTGGGGATAATAATGTGGAGTTCAGCCTCTCCCCAGCCCTCTCCAAAGGAGAGGGGGAAGGACCGTCGGGTGGAAATAAGCCGGGTGGTAATGAGAATCCGGGCGGGGGAGATGAGTTTATCGATCCGTCGGCGTAAGGGGTAGAGAGTGATTGAGTAGGAGTTTTCACCACAGATTAACACAGATTTCCACAGATTAATGATGAAGATTTTGCTGCAGAAAAATAATAAATAATCTGTGCTAATCTGCAAAATCTGTGGTGAACTCTTTGAGTATTTAACTAAAACAAAACACAATACAGTTATGAAAATGAATAGTAAAACATGGGATGTGATTCTGAAGGCGATTATCGCAGTGGCAAGTGCAGTGCTTGGGGCGCTGGGGGTGCAGGCGATGAATATGTAAGGGGGGAGTAAACCCAAATTAAGAAAAAGGAGTTGCATGGGCTATGTCCCCTGCACTCCACTGTCGATGGTTTGATGGATAATTTGATACTCGAATACAACGGTAATCAGCTCCGTAAAGTAACAGATTCGGGAGCTGTTCCCACCCATGCAGGAACCTTCAACTTCGTAAACCGTACCAACGATGGACGCACAGATGAATACTTATATGATGAAAACGGTAACCTGATACAAGATTTTAACAAAAAGATTGCCGATATTCAATATACTCCCTTAAATTTGCCTCAACACATAATCTTCAAAATCCATAAACAGATTGATTATCTGTATCAGTCGGAACAAGGTTTTGCCACGGCCGTAACGAGAATTTGCCGCGGCCGCAACAGGATTTTGCCACGGCCGCCACAAAACTTTACCGCGGCCGTGGCAAAACCTAGCATAAGAAGCATCATATTATACGTATATAGAAAAATAGACCTTTAGGCAATTAATTGTAAATTGTTGGTATCTGGGGAATACTGTATTCCTACCAAAAAGCAACAATTTCCATGCATTTAAACCCGTATCCCTCTATGAATTACCAATTATTTTTCCGATATTTGCTGAAAATATATCATAATGAAACCGATTCGAAATTTTGATGAATTAACCGCTCACCTGAAAACCCTGAACCGGAGAAAGAAAATTGCCGTAGTTTGTGCGAACGATCCTAATACGGAATATGCGATAGCGCGCGCACTCGAAGAAGGCATTGCCGAGTTTATAATGATAGGGGATTCTAATATCCTTGAAAAGTATCCTACCCTAAAGCAGTATCCTGATTATGTGAAAACCATCCATATCGAAAACTCGGATGAGGCAGCCCGGGCAGCCGTTCAACTGGTACGCGAAGGCGGAGCAGATGTGCTGATGAAAGGTATCATTAACACCGACAACCTGCTACGTGCAATTTTAGACAAGGAAACCGGCTTGCTACCTCCCGGGAAAGTGCTTACCCATTTGTCTGTAGCCCGGATTCCGGCTTATAACAAGCTGCTTTTCTTCTCGGATGCGGCTGTTATTCCTCGTCCTACTTTACAGCAGCGTATTGAAATTATTTGGTATGCTATACACACTTGCCGACATTTCGGTATTGAGCAACCTCGTATTGCACTCATTCACTTCTCGGAGAAAGTAAGTGCCAAATTCCAGAATTCACTGGATTATGTGAATCTGGTGGAACTTGCCGAAGCCGGTGAGTTTGGAGATGTCATTATAGATGGTCCGCTCGATGTGCGTGCAGCCTGCGAACAAGCCGGTGCCGATATTAAGGGAATTGTTTCTCCTATTAACGGACAAGCCGATGTGCTTATTTTCCCCAATATAGAATCGGGAAATACTTTTTATAAATCTGTATCTTTGTTTGCACAAGCAGAGATGGCCGGATTGCTGCAAGGACCCGATTGTCCGGTAGTGCTTCCATCCAGAAGCGACTCGGGGCTTTCGAAGTATTATAGTATGGCTATGGCCTGTCTTACAAGTAAATAAAATGAAGATATTAGCTATTAATCCCGGTTCCACCTCCACGAAGATTGCTGTTTATGAAGATAATACACCTGTGTTGCTTCATACCATTCGACATGATGTAGAAGAACTTTCTCGCTATGCTACGGTGACGGAACAGTTTGAGTTTCGTAAAGATTTAGTGCTGCATGCGCTTGAGGCGAATAATGTTCCGTTTGCGTTCGATGCCATAATAGGCCGCGGAGGTTTGGTGAAGCCAATTCCCGGAGGTGTATATGAAGTAAATAATGAATTGAGAAATGACTTGATACACGCAAAGCGTGCTCATGCTTCTAACCTGGGAGGACTGATTGCTCATGAACTGGCCGGTATACTGCCGGACTGTAAAGCATATATTGCCGATCCTGTAGTGGTTGACGAGCTGGATGATGTGGCCCGTTTGTCCGGATCGCCTTTATTACCACGCGTATCTATTTTCCATGCGTTGAATCATAAAGCCACTGCGCGCCGTTATGCCAAAGAACAGGGTGTGAAGTACGAGGAGCAAAACCTTATTGTGTGTCACATGGGGGGAGGCATTACCGTAGCTGCCCATCGGAATGGGAGAGCAGTGGATGTAAATAATGGCTTAGATGGTGAAGGTCCTTATGCTCCGGAGCGTGCCGGAACTTTACCGGCAGGCGAGCTGATTAATCTTTGCTTCAGTGGCAAATTCACACAAGAGGAAGTGCAGAAGATGGTAGTGGGCAATGCAGGCTTGGCTGCTCATCTTGGAACGACCAACGTTATCGAAGTGATAGAAAAAGTTAAGCAAGGAGATGAACATGCCGATTATGTATTGAACGGCATGATTTACAATATAGCCAAAGCAATTGGAGCCGCTGCCGTTGTGCTTCGTGGAAAAGTGGATGCCATATTGCTAACAGGGGGACTTGCTTACAGCGATTACCTGATACCTAAATTAAAAGCATATATTTCCTTTCTGGGTACTGTGTATGTATATCCGGGAGAGGATGAAATGGAAGCGCTGGCTTTCAATGCACTTGGAGCATTGAGTGGAGAGCTTTCGGTTAAGGTTTATAAATAATTCAGGTAGTTACTTATTCTTTCAAGAGAGCAACTAATTGCAGGCAGAAGCGGCGATATGTGTAATAAAAGTCGGCAAAATTAAATATTCATTGTTATTTTGTTGATTTAAAGGTTTTTTCTTGTATCTTTGCCATGTGTTAAGTTAATAAATTGATTAAGGTCGATTTAAGACTGTTTTAGGATCGGAAAGTATGGGGGTACTTTCCGATTTTTCTTTTATAGAGTAAGAACTGACACTGTATAAACAGAAAAAGGTCACCTCAATACAATGTTGAGATGACCTTTTATATTAGGATTGTCAATAACTAATTATTGCTGTGGCTTTTCAGTGCGTTCCGGACGAGGAAGCATTGCTTTTCTTGAAAGTTTAAATTTACCTGTTTTCGGATCAATGTCAAGCAGCTTCACTTCAATTTCGTCTCCTTCTTTGATGCCGGCTTCTTCTACATTTTCAAGACGCTTCCAATCTATTTCAGAGATGTGAAGTAATCCGTCTTTTCCTGGTAAGAATTCCACAAATGCACCATAAGGCATAATAGAACGAACTTTTCCTTTGTATATTTCGCCAATTTCAGGGATGGCAACAATGCCTTTGATGATGCGTGTTGCATTGTCAATGCTTTGTTTGTTGTTTCCTGAAATCTCAATTCTTCCTGCACCGTTGATTTCTTCGATGGTGATAACTGTACCGGTGTCTTCTTGCATTCCTTGAATGATTTTTCCACCCGGGCCGATGATGGCTCCGATAAATTCTTTCGGGATAATCATTGTTTCGATGCGTGGAGCGTGTTCTTTCAAATCAGCACGTGGTTCAGACATTGTTTCCTGGATTTTGCCAAGGATATGCATACGTCCGTCTTTTGCTTGATTCAATGCACGTTCAAGGATTTCGAATGAAAGTCCGTCTACTTTGATATCCATCTGGGTAGCTGTAATACCATCGGCAGTACCGGTTACTTTAAAGTCCATGTCTCCCAAGTGGTCTTCGTCGCCAAGAATGTCGGAAAGAACAGCATATTTGTCTTCACCTGCGTTTTTAATCAATCCCATAGCAATACCTGATACGGGCTTTTTGATTTTTACACCGGCATCCATTAAAGCTAAAGTTCCTGCACATACAGTTGCCATAGAAGAAGAACCGTTCGATTCCAGGATATCGGATACTACACGTACTACGTATGAGTAATCTTCCGGAATCATTTTCTTCAATGCTCTGTGTGCCAGGTTACCATGACCAATTTCGCGACGACCTACCCCACGTTGTGGACGAGCTTCGCCGGTTGAGAATGGAGGGAAGTTATAATGTAAAAGGAAACGTTCTTTTCCGTGTACCAATACATCATCAATCATCTTTTCATCGAGTTTTGTTCCCAATGTCACCGAAGTTAATGATTGTGTTTCGCCACGAGTAAAGATAGCCGATCCGTGAGGTCCCGGTAAATAATCTACTTCCGACCATATTGGGCGAATTTCTGTAGTTTTACGACCATCGAGACGCTTTCCTTCATCAAGGATGCAACGACGCATCGCTTCTTTTTCTACATCGTGATAGTAACGGTTAATTAAAGATGCTTTTTCAGCAAGTTCTTCTTCGCTGAATTGAGCTTTGAATTCTTCGCGAACAGCTTCGAAAGCGTCATGACGTTCGTGCTTGTTGCTACCCGATGCTGCAATGGCATATACTTTTTCGTAGCAAGCTTCGCGCACTTGTTTGCGAAGTTCTTCATCGTTTACTTCGTGGTCGTACTCACGTTTTACCGTTTTCCCAACCATTTCGGTTAATTCGATTTGTGCCTGGCAATGAACTTTGATTGCTTCGTGAGCTACTTTCATAGCTTCCAGCAGTTCTGCTTCTGAAACCTCGTTCATTTCGCCTTCCACCATCATGATGTTTTCCATAGTGGCAGCTACCATGATGTCCATATCGGCTTTTTCTAATTGGTCGAATGTAGGATTGATAACGAACTGTCCATCAATACGTGCTACACGTACTTCGGAAATAGGTCCGTTAAACGGAATGTCGGAAACTGCAAGAGCAGCAGAGGCTGCCAGTCCGGCAAGTGCATCAGGCATGTCGATGCCGTCGGCTGAATAAAGTATGATGTTTACGAATACTTCTGCGTGATAGTTGTCGGGGAAGAGAGGACGGAGCGCGCGGTCTACAAGTCGGCAAGTAAGAATTTCATAATCAGAAGCTCTACCTTCTCTTTTAGTGAAACCGCCGGGGAATCGGCCGAATGCCGCAAATTTTTCTTTGTACTCCACCTGCAACGGCATGAAATCAGTTCCGGGGATTGCGTCTTTAGCGGCACAAACGGTAGCCAGCAACATGGTATTTCCCATGCGAAGCATCACTGCTCCATCTGCTTGTTTGGCCAATTTCCCCGTCTCGAGTGTGATGGTTCTTCCATCTCCTAACTCGATCGTCTTAACAATTGGGTTAATCATAAAAATTGTTTTATCTATATTTTTCTTTCAAAATTCGTGCAAAGATATGCATTTACATTTAAAAGGTTTATATTTGCACCTTAAAATATACGCGTATTATGAAAAAGATATCTTTTTTGGCTTTTGCACTACTGGCCTTGGTTTCATGCAATTCCGGATCTAAATTTGAAGTAACGGGAGAAATTTCCGGAGCAGAAGGAAAGAAGCTTTATTTGGAAGCATCCAAACTCGAAGGGGTAGTTGCATTAGACTCAGTGAAGCTGAAAAGTAACGGATCTTTTACTTTTAAACAAGACAGACCGGAATCTCCTGAGTTCTTTAGGTTGAGAGTTGATAATAAAGTTATAAACTTTTCGGTAGATTCGATAGAAACGATCAAGGTAATTGCTCCTTACAATGAGTTTTCTACAGCATATACCATAGAGGGGTCTGTTAATAGCAAAAAAATTAAGGAGCTGACCGTAAAGCAGATTGCGTTGCAGAATGAGATAAACGCTTTGGCTAAATCAGCACAAAGCAACAGAATGCGCAATGATATATTTGAAGACAGTGTACTCTCAATAATGAATCGCTATAAAGAAGATGTAAGAGTGAATTATATTTATGCAGCTCCGAATACTGCTGCTGCTTATTTTGCTCTTTTCCAGAAGGTTAACAACTTCCTGATTTTCGACCCTTTGAATAGTAGAGAAGATGTGAGAAGTTTTGCTGCTGTTGCTACCAGCTTGGATGCAAACTATCCTCATGCTATCCGTACACGTAATCTGTATAATCTGGTACTGAAAGGAATGAGAAACACTCGTCCCGCTAAAGAACAAGTATTGGAAATACCTCAAGAGAAGATTGTAGAAACAAATATTATTGATATTGACTTAAAAGACCTGAAAGGCAATTCGCGCAAGCTGACTGATCTAGCCGGAAAAGTGGTATTGCTCGATTTTACAGTATATCAAAGTACAGTTGCCGCTGCTCATAATTTCTGGTTGCGCGATTTGTATAATAAGTATGCTGCTCAAGGATTAGAAGTCTATCAAGTATCATTAGATGCAGATGAGCATTTTTGGAAAACCTCTGCCGACAATTTACCTTGGGTTTGTGTGCGTGATCCAAGAGGTGTTTATTCGCCTACGCTTAATATCTATAATGTAAAACAATTGCCCACTTACTTCTTGATTAATAAAAAGAATGAACTCAAGAAACGTGGAGAAGATATTAAAGATATAGAAGCTGAAATAAAAGCAATGCTTTAAAAAAGTTGACTAATCGATTGTTCGGAGAAAGTATTCTAAAGGTGTTATAAATAGGCACTATTTCTTTAAATATGTTACATAACAGCGCTTTTTGCTTGACACGAATGGTTTAATCGCTTATCTTTGCAAGAAATAATAAATGAGAGGGTTCCAACATGAATCATGTTGGAATTCTTTTTTGTTTTATATGACCATTTAAATTTAAAAGGAGGAAAATATTATGGCTTATATGTCGGAAGATGGTTACAAGAAATTGGTTGAAGAACTAAAAGTATTGGAAACAGTTAACCGTCCTGAGATTTCGAGACAAATAGCAGAAGCCCGTGATAAGGGTGATTTGTCGGAAAATGCAGAATATGATGCAGCTAAAGAAGCACAGGCATTGTTAGAACTAAAGATCAGTAAGTTGAAAGAAATAATTGCTGATGCTAAAATAATAGATGAATCGAAATTAAAAACCGACTCTGTTCAGATTCTGAACAAGGTTGAACTGAAAAACGTAACCAATGGCATGAAGATGACCTATACCATTGTATCTGAAAGCGAAGCCAACCTGAAAGAAGGCAAAATTTCGGTGAGCACTCCTATTGCTCAAGGGCTTTTAGGCAAGAAGGTAGGCGATGTAACTGAAATTCAGGTGCCCCAGGGAAAGATTAAACTTGAGGTGTTAAATATCTCTCTTTAATATATTTAGAGTTATGGCTACTATTTTTAGTCGGATTGTTGTAGGTGAAATACCAAGCTATAAAATAGCTGAAGATGATAAGTTCTTTGCTTTTCTGGATATTAATCCGTTGGTAAAAGGGCATACACTTGTTATTCCTAAACAGGAAGTCGATTATATTTTTGATCTATCAGACGAAGATTTAGCTGCTATGCATGTTTTTGCTAAAAAAGTGGCTCGTGCCATTGAAAAAGCAATACCATGTAAGCGCGTAGGAGCTTCAGTTATAGGACTTGAAGTGCCTCATGCTCACATTCATTTAATTCCAATTAACAGGGAGTCGGATATGCTTATCTCGAATCCAAAGTTAAAACTTTCACAAGAAGAGTTTACTGCTATTGCAGAAGCAATACGCGCCCAATATTAATTATCCTCGAACAAGGATAGGATAATAAGAAGAGGCAGCCTCAACAATATATGTGAGGCTGCCTCTTCTCTATTTGTACAGGGCGTTAGTGTGCGCTTGCATTAAATGTAATCTTCGCCCAACTTAATCTGCGTATCGTTTACATATTTGCGGATGGCATGTTCTTCATCTTTCTTGCAAATGAGTAATACATTATCCGACTCTGCAATCAGGTATCCTTCTAACCCTTCAATAACAGCCAATTTATTCTTGGGAAGAACTACAATATTGTCTTTACTGTTGTATATAATAGCATCCCCTTTAAGAACTACATTTTGGTGTTCGTCTTTGGGAGATAGGTCATATAAAGATCCCCATGTTCCCAGATCCGACCATCCAAAGTCGCCAAGAGAGACATAAACATTGTTTGCCTTTTCCATAATGCCAATATCAACCGAAACATTGGGGCAAGAAGGGAAATTCCGGTCAATGAACTCTTTTTCTTTAGGCGTGCCATATATTTCTTTGCCTGCTTTAATCTTTTCGCTTAACTCAGGTAATAAGGTTTCTACTGCATGAATAATGCTTTGTACATTCCACATAAAAAGTCCGGAATTCCAGTAGAACTCCCCACTTTCGAGGAATACCTTAGCCAGCTCTAACTCCGGTTTCTCTGTGAAAGTCTTTACTTTATAAAAGTTATCACTTTCTTGCTCTGCTATTTGTATGTATCCATATCCTGTTTCCGGGCGGTTGGGTTTAATACCTAAAGTCAGTAGCTTTTCGGATTTAGAAACAAACTCCAATCCTTTTTCGATAGCGTTAAGAAACTCGTCTTCTTTCAGAATCAAATGATCTGAAGGAGCTACTACAATATTCGCATTCGGGTTTTTGGCAAGTATATGGTATGATGCCCATGCAATACAGGGTGCTGTGTTTCTGCGGGTTGGCTCAAGTAAAATTTGGTCGGGATTGATCTCCGGAAGTTGAAACTTCACCAGGTCGGCATATATGTCGTTCGTTACAATCAGGATATTCTCGGCAGGAATAATCTTATTGAATCGGTCGAACGTTTGTTGCAAGAGCGAACGCCCCGTTCCGAAAAAGTCCAAGAACTGTTTAGGTAACGATTTGCGGCTAAAAGGCCAAAAGCGGCTTCCTATACCGCCTCCCATAATCACACAATAATTATCTTTATTTATCATGATATAAACAATTTAAATAATGAAGCTAATGTAGTACTTATTTTATGATTTCCCGACCTTTCAATAATAGTTTTAGCCTTTTTTATTCGTTTTTTGAGTAAAAGTATTGCATTATAAGAAAAAACACATATCTTTGCACCGCAATTAAGCCCAGATGGCGGAATCGGTAGACGCGCTGGTCTCAAACACCAGTGGATTCACTTCCATCCCGGTTCGACCCCGGGTCTGGGTACAGGAAAAGCCTATTAATCAGCTGATTGATAGGCTTTTTACTTTTCAAAAGGTGTACTAAAAGTGTACTAATTGAAAATAAAATAGGAAATTATTGTATTGGCACAACTATATCTTCATCCCATTCATCCGACACAGTAACAACAAACGGTTTTTGTGTTATTACATCAAATAAATTGCCCTCGACAATAGTTTTTTTGTTTTTATAGAAAGACACCGTTACAGAACAAGAACCTAATTCATTGTCACTTTCATCGTAAACTGATAGTATAAGTGTTCGTCCGGTTTGTGGTAATAAATAAAAGCCAAATTCATTAACACTTTCATTTTCGATTGTCAAATACGATTCCATAACAGATGCAACCCCAGAAGAACCCTCATAGGTAACGGTTTCGTTTTGAGTATTAAAAACCGGATAATATGACATCTTGGCTTTTATTTTCTTGATGTCAGATGGAACATCATCATTTAGTCTTATAATCAACTTGCCATTCAAGCGGGAAAGATTCACATCAATTTGGTTATTTTCTGCATCAATGGTCTTTCCTGTTTTCAAATAGAATGAATCTTTATTTTTTAGATTTACCATTGCCCTATCATAGTCATTTTGAATATACATGGATGCTGTTCCATTTGAATTATTAGTTCCATAACCAAAGAAAATCATTTGATAAGTCCCGGCGGGTATCCACAAAGAGATATTCCCAAATTCAGAACTTCCAATATCTGACTTTCTTTGTTCACCTGAATAGGTTTTTCCGGTAACGGTGTTTTTCAAGTAGTAGTGAATATTAGTCAATACCGAACTTGCATCCGTCCGTGTGCCGGAACTCCTTAGCATTGGCTGATTCATGGGTTGCACATCCACATCCAATGCGTTCACACTAAGACTTACTTGTACGTCTTCGGTATAGTCTTCAATACCGTTTTCATTACTACAAGCACAAAAGGCGACCATAGTCGCCATCAAGATAAATGTTTTTCTTAACATACTTATATTATTTAAAATTTGACGTGCAAAGGTACTGAATAAGGCTGATAAAGAACAAAGCCACCAACCTATTGGGCTGATGGCTTCAATCTGATTAGAGAAAGATTTTATTCATTTTTGCACTCTCTACTACATGCCCGAAACATGTTGATGATTGAACGAATCAAATAATGGTTTAATTGCAATTCTTGCGGTAGATGTCCGTTGTCAGAACCTAAATAACCATTGAAAATTTCATTCAATCTTTCTTCGATTTCTTGTGAATCATAGTTCGACAAGATATTACTAATCGCTTGTTGTACTTCCATAAGAGGATTTTTTTTAATCGATTTATTCTGAATAATTTCCAACGCAATTCATACAACCACCAATCAAGTCTCCAAATAATCGTTCTTAAAACATTTTTCTTTTTACGTTTGCAAAAAACAGACTCGCCCGAAACATACACGGGCGGTTGCGTTATACCGGAAACCACACCAAGCCAAATTTTGCCGGTGAATAATATCTTCAATCTTTCAATGAAAGACGGCTTCCAACATGACACACATTGTGTTCCATCGCTCCAAACGTGCAATGGTGAACATTCTTCATCCGTCATGGTTGACGGCTTTTGCAATACCTTTGTGGATTGCGGAAAATTAATTGGGTTCATTCTTGATATAAATTGATAGCATTCATAGGCACAAAAAAACGGTGCGCCTTTCCCGTTTGCTATCACCTTATCAAGTAGGCTGTATGTCCATTATAGACAATACACGGGGGTACACACCGTTTTATGTTGATGTAATATAATATCTTTAGTATGGATATAAAAAATCCACCAAAAACTCGGCGGAACAATCCACCTACTTGAATAATGTGATAGCATTGCAAAGATAGTAATTCATATCAAGAAAACAAACAAAAAATAAGAATAATATATCAAAGTAAGTTCTTGTGTATTATCATAATACACAAAAATAACGAGAAGTGTTTTTTAGTATGAATATTGACTTTAGTTTACTTTTTCATCAACTCCAACGCTAAATCGGTATCAATTACAATGATTCGACCATGTTGTGATATTGCTTCATCAATTTTTCCGCTTGCCTTAATTCTATTTGCGGTTGTCATGCTGCAATTGAACAATTGGGCGATGCCGGCAATCCCGTATGCAAGTTTTTTTTCCTTTGGTACGTTTTTTTCTATTGGTGTCGTTGCTTGGTTCATTAGTTTCAAGAACTCACCAACCGTAAGCATCCACAAAGGTTTGTTTAAAATATCCATTGACATTTTCTAAATTATTTGATTATTATACATGAAGATAAAGATAAAAAGCAAGGAAACCCTTAGTGTATTATGATGATACACTACACATGTATGACAAAGTGGCAAAAAAGGGTCTTAGAACCAGTTTCTCCGCATTTGGCATTGATTATCAGTGAATTATGAAATATGTACACGGTTTTGTACACGGTTTTGATATTTTATGGCTATTTCAAGTATAATGCACCATCAATAATCGAACCTATAAGTTCCATCTTTGACACATCAACACCTTTCATCAACTCGGAAACACCCGGATAGACAGGAATGAGTTTTTTGCCATTTTTTTCAATTTTGCTTTTAATCCTTTTGATTCGTTCAAAATCTCCATTTGTGGCATACTGCAATAGAAACCAAAGGTCTTTCGGAATATTACCTCTGCTTATTGATTCACCTAAATATTCACTATTAGAATTGTGCATAATTGAATATGATATTCGAACACAAAATTATGATTTTTAGTTGATTATTCAAAATCGGTAGGCATTCTCAAAAAATCCTTTTTTAGTTGATTTTTATGCAGTTTGTGCATTTATTCTGATATTACATTCTCTGAATCTTAGTTTTCACGCTCTTTTTATAGGTATCCCCAAAGTCCACTTTTCCCTTTTTAGTCGTTTTTTGTAAGATTTGTAAGGTTTTGCTTTTTTAATAGACTTTGAAAATTCTACTTTTTCTCTTTTTAATAGCGTCCGATTTGTCCGATTTTAACATTAAAAAACAAACAGCATTTGCATTGCAAATGAATATGGCTCATTATTTCAATCCGCACTCATTAAGTAATTTGACTTAGTTTTTCGTCAACCATTTGTGCCAATTTACGAAAGGATGGGTTGTATTTTACCTCATCATCGTATCTTTCTAAATAATGGTAAATCATTGTTCTATCTCGATGAATGTATTGTATCGGGTTGACGTTATTTTTATGACAATGATAAACAAACATCATCCGGGCAAAAAAAACATCGTTCTTTCGACTTTTTGTAGTGTATTCATCAAACCTTAACCCCATAACTTCATGTATTGCTTCTTGGATTTGCAACACAACTTTATGAGAATATGCAATATTAGATTCAAAATAGATATTCTTTCCCAAGCGTATGGCAATATCGTATTCAATTCGTGCAATGGTTGATTCACGCCAATTGTCAAGCATCAGAACACTATCGCATTCCATTAACATTTCAATACCACGAATCATATTTTCATTGTAAGGTGGCTCTTTTGTTTGTCTATTCTTTAGAGGGTTTGCCACTTTACCCCCAAATTTTTCCAACAATGATTCTGCTTGTTGAAATTTGGTTTCAACCTCGTTGATAGGTAATCCCGCAATCTTTCCTGAAATATAGATGTGCATAATTTATTTTATTCTTTTTTGTTCAATCTTTATTCTATTCTCGTTTTGTGAACTTTAATTCGGTCGGCTCAAATTAAACCGACCGAAATATCAACTTTCGCCAATTCCAAGGCTACAACAACGCTTCCAGACGGTTTATTTCATCCCGGATTTCCTGTCTTTCGGCATGTATTGCATCAATGTCATAAGGTAAAGTTTCACCCATCAAGGATGCTTCCATACACTTCGTTATCATGTAGTCGCTTGATGAAAGTTGCTTTTTCAATTCGTCAATTTGACTTTGTATTGAATCCGGGTTGGCTTTCACCATCCAAGATTGAACAACTTTCCCATCCTTGATTTCAAATGAATCAACCGCAACAAATCCCGGTTCAACTTGCGGTTGTTCACTTGGTATGAAGTCAAGAAATCCGGCATCTCTTAACTCCGCCATTCTTGCACCAAGTTCCTTTGGGCAAAAACGAATATCGATTTCATGTTCTGAAATAATCTTTGCAAGTTCCATATCGTTAATTTCTATGTGATATTTGATACCATCCACCATTGTAATAGCGCAAAACAAGAATATCTCCGGTAGCCATATCAATGTATGAAACGGCACCACCATTGTTGTTGTATATTTGACCACCTGTTTGGCTTGTTACGCGGATTTTATTGCTTACACCGGTCGGGATGGTAATGTGAACCAAGAACGATACGGCGATATTTCCGACTTTGTTGGTTACTTGTGCCTTTGTTGGAACTCGAACCGTTAATAATGAAGCCGAAATTGATGTGAATATAAATTGGTGAGTACTGCTAAAAGCCGCTTCTAATATATCGGTGTATGCTTGTCCAATGTATCTATCATCAAACAAAGCATGTCCGCCGATACTGAACATATTTCCATCGTTATAAAATGAACGTCTCTTTTCATCATACCAATACATATCAGGGTTGCCAAACCTTGCTTTGGTGTACAATGCTATTCCTGTTCCATAACTATCATTACTTTTGTCCATTACAAACCTTGCAAGTCCCTCATATCCAACCGATGATGGCAATACATTTGTCCCTATTGAAGCCCAATTGGTTGAATTGGCGAACTTTATAAAATCACCATAAAGGGAAAGTCCTTGTCCACTTGTTCCGGTGCTGCTTGCCGTTGCTCCTATACGACCACTTGCAACTTCAAATCCACCTATTGACCCGGATATTGCTTTTATAACACCCTCGACCGTTGCTTTTGACATTACAACTGAACCATCTTGCATCACCCTGAAAGGTGCAGTTGCTCGATTCTCGAATGAAGCACCAGCCCAAATCCTTATGGATGTTGCAGCCGTTCCTTGCCCTGTAATACCCGCTAAGATAGAACCGGAAGAACCCGCCAATTGAACCGTCCCGGACGTTACAATTCCGCCATCGATGGTTGTCTTTGTGTTATCATAATGCACGGCAATCACCCAATCATTTGCGTAGTAACTGCCGGATGTTCTTTTTGTGGCACATCGGCGTAAATCAACTCCATTCACCCAAAGGTCGCCAATATCATACGGTGGATATGGTGTTGCAACAAACACACGTCTTTTTCCATCGGCGGTGTCTTGTGCGTTACTTGCTGCCGCATAAGCATCAATTGCCTTTTGGTCTTCAATGGTTGTCCATGAAAAGGCTGTTCCGCTTTTTGAATATCGCTTCAACAACTTTGTACTACTTGAATACCACATATCACCAACATGCTTATCCCTTACGGCTATCGTTGTCCAAGATGCTGCCGGGTCGGAAGTCTGAAACCACGTTTCAATTTTTCCATCAATTTGAGTAACCAAATTGTTTATTTGGGTGTTATACGTTCCATTGATAAAAGTGTTCAACCCTGAATCATCCGTGTATTTTGAAGCAAGTTCCCAATCGCCGGAAGAATAAGACCCCGTCAATCTGGTTGTTTTGCATCGGTAAATTCCGCCGCTTGCCCCCTGAACCCAAAGGTCGCCAACTTCATAAGGGGTTGTTGGGGTGGTGGTGAATATACGGTTCTTGTCCTTTGCCAATGCAAGTGCTTCGTTTGCCAATGCAAGTGCTTGTGCCAATTCTGAATCCTGCAATTCTTGCCACTTGTACGTGTTGCCCTCTTTAACCCATCGCCAAACCTTTCCGGTTGCGGTGTTATAAAACAAGTCGCCAAGATGATTTTCCTTGTCGGCGGTTGTTGTCCATGTATTCGCCGGTGCATTACTTGTGGTCGGGTCGTATGTTTCAAAGAATTGTTCAATTTGACCATCCAATTGTGCTTGAATTTCCGAAAGAATACCGGGCAATGTGTTGTTGATAAAATCCTTTGATTCAAGCGATTCTTGCCCCAATTCTTCAAGTGTTTTTTCACTACCATTTGATGTGAAGACAATACGACCACCAATTTCGGAATTGTCCAAATCAAAGTAAGTTGTTCCATCAGCCGATTCAATGCGCCCGGTCTTGATAAACCGCCCGTTTATCATGGTGAACCCATACGACAAGGCAATTGAACGGACACCCAATTCAACATCAACCGAATTGACCACGCCAATCCAGAAATGATAAAAATTGGCATCTTGTTCAACCTTGATTTGTTCGGGCGAAAATATGATTGACCCGGCATCACCAGAACGTTGACACTTGGCATAAATGTAATATGGTGTTGTGTCGCCCGTCAATGTGGTTTGGTTGTCTGCCAATATCCATGAACGCGCCGAATCTTCATCAATGGTGTAATGTGTCAAGACACCGCCTTGAACACGGATAAGATTCTTGTTTCCGTTGTAATTGGGTTGCAACACCGTGTTTGTCAACCCGAACTGCATGGATTTTGCACCGACCGATAATGCAAGCGTATCAATTGAATTTGGCTTGATTTTTTCGGTGTAATAGTCGCCCTCTGGGTCAAATACCATATTCATCAATTCACGTGAAGAACGCCAATTTGCACGCGCTTGTGTCGGGTCTTTCAGGTTGTTGATGGTCATAATCTTATCAATGTCGATAAGTTCCGAAATAACCCTATTTGTTACACTCTTTTCAACCGTATCGGATATTGTAAGGGTGTAACTGTATTCATCCAATAAATCACGTGAAAACGCACGTACACGAACCGATTTGTCCACGTCAATATCATCATCTTTCACCGGTATGTAGTCGCCGACCATTATGATGTTTCCGGTTGTTCCACTTCCGACCATTTTTTCAAGGAATGATGGTGTGATTGATAGACCATATTGAACTTTTGGTTGGCAATTCTGGTCGTAATACGTTTCACCCTTGTTTGCCAAGTCGTTTTCCGCTTCAACTTCGTATTCTTCCGGCAAGGCAACGTCTAACAACTTGTATTCGTTTCCAACACCGAATTGAAATGCGGCTGAACTTTCACTTGGGAATACATCACCACGTTCATCGGTAAACTTTGCCAATGTGAATGTCTTGGTTGCATGGTCGTATTCATGCACGTCAAAATCATATCCGGCAAGGTTTCCCGTATTGAAGTGAACTTTTGCCGACACGCCGTTCAACAAGTATTTGGTTGTAACGCCGTCCGCTTCTTTGGCGTTCAAGTCAAACATGGAATTGTCAACGAACTTCAAGACTGAATCACCCAAAGCTGTAACCGTTCCGGTTCTTCTTGGGAAAACGTCTTCAAAATACTTAGTAGCTTCCCAAACTCCATATTTTGCCACGGCTTCCGGTTTCTCAATGTATGATTGTGCTTTAGGCACTCCAAGAAGACAAAGGCGTTGCGCCCGGTACTTGTTTGTTATGTTCTTAGTTGAACCAAAAACATTTAACCGAGTAATGATATTTGCCGATGATACGTTTTGACGGTCAAGTGCATAAAGTCCTTTGCCTTTCCCATACTCAAACGTGAATGGGAATGTTTGTCCCGCTTTCCTGAAATGGATGATATAAACAGCGTTTGATTGCTCAATTTCAAATTCATACCCGAATTGTTCACACAACATTTGAAGAACCGACAAGCAATTGTCCGATTCACCAAACACCAAGTTCACGTCTTCAATCGTATCAGGACAATCACCCAACCGCCACTTGTCTGGCATTACTCTGTTAGCATTGGAAACAAGGACGGTTGCAAATCGGCGCAAATCACCAATCAGTGTGTCCGCTTGAACGTCTTGCAACTGATTGTTGGTTGTGTCAATGTTCAGATTGTATGTTGCTCGCAACAAATCGTATTGGATGCCCTCAAATTCAAGGTCGTATGAAAAGCCAAAGTTTCCTGTTTTCTTCACCTTTGGCAATCGGTTCATCTTGTAGATACGCCCGAATATGGTAATGGAATCACCAATGCCATATTCTTGTTTGAAAGGTGATTCAATAGTTATATTGACTAAGTCAATGTCCAACAAAGATATATTTTGCTTTGCTGACTTGATTTTTGTGGCGGTTCGCTTGTTCTGCATGGGGACAAGTGAACCATCTGGTCTTGTGATTATGATATTTTGCATTGTTGTTTGATTTTCTGTTCTACTTTTTCTTGATTTCAAATCAACGTTAGATTGTTAGCTATAAATTACCATTGGCACGCAAAGAATCTCCACTACTTATTTTGTCGTAAATATCTTTGATATACCGATTGAATTTTGTATTTTCATCAATCGCCCCTGTGTTCCTGTCTATATTTGCCAGATGTAAAAGTTGATTACGCAACAATTGTGTCGATTCCATCTGATTGATGCGTATGGCATTCATTTGCCCAGCAACAAGACTTGCAGTTTCTTCCGTTACTCCTTTCACCGCACCGGTCAATGATGTGTCCGGGTCTTCCGGTTCTGCAACATCCTTGAATAGTTCAGAATAAGCGTTCATTGCTTGGTTAAATTGGCTTGTGATACCGGCAACTTGATTCTTGAAAGCTGCAATTTCGGCATCCGTTAATCCGTCAAACGCAAAATCATCACCATTCCAATAACCCATTGAATCTTTCAAACCGTCCAATGCGACTTGCAATTGTTCTTGAAGAAATGTTTTTTTCAATTGGTTCACAACGGCATGTTTTATTACATTGTCAACCGTTTCACCAAAAGCATCCGCCGCGCTTTCTCCCTTTGCAAAGGCTTCAACCAAGGCATCACCCAATTCATCGGCAAACGTTTTGGCATCCGTTTGCAAAATGTCGTTTGAAATTTCATCCAACATGTCTTGAATATCACGCGCCAATTGGTCGTATTGGTCTTTGTATTGATTGACCTTTCCTCTGTCTGTTTTCTTCTTGGATTCTTCCGCTTCCCACATCGCTTTCAGGTGTTCCCGTTGGGCTTCCATGTTCCTGATAGCGGCTTGTTGCTGTTTATAGACATTGCCGCCCAATGCTTTATCAATCGCCCAAGAAAGTGCCGTGTATGCAGCTTCAAGGCGGTTGACGGCATCGGCGTGTTTCTGAATCTGCTTTTCCGTCTTTGCATCTTTGTTTCCAAGAATGGATTTCACAACATTTGCGACCGCTTGAACAACCACCAATGCGGCTTGAATGATTGCCAGAACCACACTTGCTTTTTCTGCTGTTTTTATTGCGGTTGAAACAGCAACGGCGGTTGCTGCAACGGTTGCAAGGCTTGATATTGCAGTTGCTCCAACATCACCAATGGCATCAGCCAAGAAATCACATGAAGAAATTGCATCTTGTACGAAGTCAAAGGATGATTTTGTTGCATCAGCAAGGTTTTTCCAATTTTTCTTGATTTTTGATGCTGAATCTTTTGAATCTTCACCAGCATCATTGAAAATTGCACGAAGACTTGCACCCAATTGCTTGAATGGATTATCTTGCATTAAAACGCCTTTGGCTTCATTCAACTTGTTTCGTACCTTTTCCAAGTCAACCGGGTCAAACACGCCGGATAAAGTATCAAATTGACGTTCAATTTCATTGACCAACGTTTCAATATCGCTTGCGGCAAGTTCATCAAGATTTCCAAAAAGTTTTGACCACATGTCCGAACCCATCAATTCATCACTTGCAAGTGTTGAAATTGCTTTTGCCTGTGCTTCGTTCAATTGCTGAATCAATTGTTCGTTTCCGTGTTCCTGTGCAATACGCCTTTTTTCATCATAATCATCAATGATGGATTGTTTCTTTTGCTCAAACGTGGCATATTCTTGCAACATGGCATCATATTCAGCACTTCCAGACCCTTTTGAATCTTGTTCGTATTGGGCTTTGCGGTTGGCAATCACCCGGTCAAGTTCTTCACGTTCGGCATCTGTTGTGGCTTCTTGTCGGCGTTTTTCAAGCAATGTCAAGTCGTTGTTGAATTGTTCTTCCAACTTGATTTTATTTGCTAAATAAGAAGAATAATTTTCCAATAAAGCGTCCGTTTCTTCCTTGGCTTGCTTGGCAACATCCTTTTCAGCATTGTCAAGCGTTTCTTTTTTAGCTGTATCAAGTTCCGAACCATCATTCGCCAAAGATTTGCGCCGTTGCTCTATGATGTTCAACATTTCCATGATTGACCGGGCGTTGTTCAACTGATTGGATAATTCGTTGTTGAATGATTCCAAAACCGTCTTCTTGGTTTCTTCCGCAATCTGGTCGTTCAAGGTTCGCAACTGCTTGTTTTGCGACTTCGTGCGTTCCGCAATGTCGATGGTCAAAATCTGGTCGCGTTGTGATTTTAGGTAATCGATATACGTTGCACCCTCTTTCAAAAGACCCTCAAATTCTTTGTTGGCGGCTTTAGCAAGTATTTCATCGCCGGAATTTACCCACTTCATAAATCGTTGGTATTCCTTTTTTTGCTTGTCCAATTTTTCCATGAATGGGTCTTTGCTTGTTCCACCGGAAGCGGTCGTTTTCTTGCCCGTTGCATTATCAAGTGTTTTTTGGAAATCCGCAATTTGTTGTTGGGTCAATTTTATCTCCGCATCATTAAGAACCGACAAGGTTTTCAAATACGCTTGCTTGTCTGAAATTTGTTTTTCATACCATGCAACTGTTCCCGCAGTAATTTCATCTTGTCCATCAATACCGGCTTCTTTCATCTTGTTCAACCCCTCTGCCGTATATTTTGCAGCATCAGAATACAATCCTTGCAACTTGGCGTTTGCTTCCGTTTGTTTGTCAATAGCCTTTTGTATTGCTGGGTTATCTATTTTGGTTACTGTTCCACCCCCAAACATTCCACCCCCTGTGAACCGCAATACTTTGGGTTTTTTCATTGCTTGTTCTAATGCTAAGTCAGCTTCAACGGCTTGTTTTATCCATTTTTCAGAATTAGCAAGAACGGAAGCCGCCTTTGCTTTTGCAATTTGCGCATCAATAAATGCTTTTGCGCCATTAGCAAGTAAGTTTTCGGCATCGACAACATCCCGGATGGCAACGCCAAGTTCTTCAAATGCTTTTTTGTTTTCTTCAACAAACTTTTTCTTGGCATCCAAATCATCGCCAAGCTGATTCCATGTATAGGATAAATGTTCAATTGCTCCGATTGATTTATAAGAATTTTCAACAACGGAAGCATTAAATTCTTCCTGCGCTTTCTTGGCTTCACGCGCTTTGCTTGTGAATATGGATACCAATGCAATAACACCAGATATTCCAGCAAGAATCCAACCGAACACCGGTATTGATTTGATTGCAAGACCAACCATGCGGAATGCACCGGCAAGACCGATATTTGCTACCATTCCGGCTGTCGCCGCCGCCGCTTGTCCACCTGTCGCAACTGTATTTGCGGTTTCGGCAACCGTATTCCCTACAACCGCCGCCGTGTTTGCTTGCTGTGCGGCTGTATTGGCAACCGTTGCCGTTGTTTCAGCCGTTTCTACAACGGTGGCTTTCGCAACAAGACCATTCCACCATTCTTTCAATCCGTTAAGTGTTACAAGTTGAAATGCGGAATCCTTGTTTAATGTCTGGGCGACTTGTTGAAGACCAATGGTGATTGCCATAAGGGATTGTACTTTCACCATAATTTTCTGCAAGTTTTCGTTCTCGCCGGCAAATAATGATATTGCACCCGTTGCCGCCGAAAACCCACCAGATATTCCCGACAAACCTTGAATGATTCCTTGAAATTGCGCTTCATCGTTCGCAAGGATTCGTGCTTGTTGGTTTACATCACCCTGAATGTCCGTCAAACGTCCAAGTTCGGCTTCAAGGCGTTTGTATGCTTCCGATTGTTCATCAATACCTTGGTCAATCAAAAGCATCATTTCTTCACGCAATTCTTTGATGCGTGTGCGCATGGACACTTGGGCGGTTGCATTTTCTTCCGTCTTTCGGCGGTTTTCTTCCATCTTGGATGCGGAATCTTCCAATTTGTTGGATTGTTCTTGCAGCTCTTTGATAAGCTGTTGGCGAACCGTTATTTCACCCTTAACCGCATTTTGCTGTTGGGTGATTGCCCTGTATTCATCATCACGACCCGCCATGAATGCTTTGCTTGCTTTTTGTCCAAGGTCTTGATATTCGGATTCAAGACTTTGCAATTCTTGTTCGTGTGTTTGAATAGCCGTTCCAATGTCGCCAAGTGCTTTCCTTACGCTGTCGGCGGTTGCACTAAAAGCGGCATCCATAGCCTGACCACCGGCAACCGTGCCATCTGAAAGACCTTGAATCCGCCTTAATGATTCGTCAACTGCTTTATTTAATTGGTCGTTGTCCAATACTGACTTAAAGGACAAAGAACCACCGTCAATTTCTGCCATATTGATTTTCCTTATTATTGATTGTATTTTCAACGACAGATAATTTACTTAGCGCTTTAAGTAAATACATTTGTGTCGCAAGTTCGATTTCATCCACCTTTGATAGCTTTTCTTTCACTAACAAAACGGCTATTTTAGTTTGGGCTGATTTTACCAACCAATGGATTGAATCAAAGTATTTATATTTTGATTCGACCATTTTTAGAGCTTCTTTGAATTTTTGTTTATCTTCCATCACTATGTTTTTGTCAGTTAATAATTGATTTGAATGTAGTTTGAGAATCGGCGGAATAAGCATCATCTATCAATTCTGATAATGCTTGAATCAGGTTCTTGGCTTCATTCAATGAAATACTTACAATCGCTTCACAACCATCGTCTTTTGCAAGAAAAACGATTTCACTTTCAACAGGAATATTATTAACGGTTGGTGTCGTTTTTTGAACACTAAGTTCTTGACCATCTATTGTTTCAAATACAAATACTGTATTTTTATATTCTTTCTTTTTCATGTTTTTAATTATTTTCTTAAACTATTTCCTTTAAATTCAATGCGATATGTAGTTGATATAATACGGTCGTATATTCGTTCTCCATACCGTCCAATAATTTCATCCTTTTTTAAATTTGTGGACACAATTACAAGTTTGCCACGCTTTTCCACCGAATCCATAATTTCAGCGAATGCAAGGCGCTTATTTCCATAATTCACACTTAATTCTTCCGTTCCGATGTCGTCCAATGAAATGATATGCTTTCTTAGGACTTCATCTATCTTAGCATTCATGTCTTGGATGTCATAAACCGAAATCACCCGTTTCATGTATTTCAATAGAATTGCCGGAATTACATATCTTGACAAAAGGCTTTTTCCACGTCCGCAATCACCGAATAAGAACAAACCCCGTCCTTGGTTATCTTCAAGCCATTTCACAACTTCATTGTATTCTGGCTGCCATACAAATTCAGCATTTTGAAATGACAAGAAGTATTTGAAACAGTTCTCCAATATCGTTTTTGCGTTCGGTATTTGAACGAATACCTTTTCGGCGGGCAACGGCATGCCGTGAATCTTCATATCTTCGTAAATCGACTTAAAATCATTATTACCATCTATCATCTTGGTCTAATTTTGAGGTTTGATAATTTGCTATCGGATGCACATAATTGTTTTTGTCGCTATTTTCCCATGTTCGGACAGCTGCTTTCCAATCTTTCATTTTGCTTTTCCCAACCATCCAACCTTTGGATTCATAGAAATCATAAAATTTATTTGCATCTACTTTATTTTTTCGTTCCAAACAATAATTTTTAATTTCGTCAATCGTAGGCGGCTGAAACCGCCTATTCTTTTCTTTCTTTTCATTATTTATATTCTTATCATTATTGTTTGTGTCCCGCAGCGTTTCCAAAACGTTTCCATCATGTTCCTTTTGCGTTTCCTTATCGTATGAAGAATGTTGGTAAACATCATAATTGCAGACAGTTATCCGTGTAGTTTTTACAAGGTTTTCCGTTGTAATCATATTATCATTCTTCAATAAGGTGAAAAAGTTATGGACGGTATGTTTTGACACGTTCCACCGTTTGCCCCAATTAAGCAAACTCATTACGCATTGCCCCCTTTGGCAGTCAACTAATTGCATCCCGATATTTATTTTTTTTTCTTCATGGTTGGCAGACATCAGGATGTCAAGCCACCATCGTAATTTGACCGGGTCTTGCCAAATCCAATGCTTGGTGATTTCCCTATGTATCTTTATCCATCCTGTCATTGTGATTCTTGATTATACTTCATCAGATTCAAAAAGACACAGTTGCTTGTCGAATTTACGAAACAACTTTTCATCTGTGGTGTAGAAATTAACCTTGAATCCAGTTGTTGAACAATAGTCTTTATGGTGAACTTGTACTTGGTCGGCTTTTCTAAGATGTCCGATATACCAACATATCGAAGAACGTTCAATACCAAGTTCGTTTGAAACTTCACGCATAGACTTTGGACACTCCATAAGTGCTTTTTTGACAGCGAAAAATTCAACATCTTGGGATTTATTCCTATCTTTGCCTTGCATTTGTTGAGGGGCTGCATTCGTGTAGTCCTTTTTCATTTAGCACCCCCTTTCTTATTCTTCATACAGTAAGTTTGTGCCTTTTCTGCAATTTCATCGGACGTGCTTACACGATTTTGAAGCAACCATGCTTGTAATTCTTCGCGGTTGAAATAGCATAGTTTTCCCGAAGGTTTGTAGTGTGGGATTTTTTGCCCACTCGTAAGTTTATACAAGTAGCTTTTTGACAATCCTGTGAAAATAGCGGCTTCATCAAATGTCAATACTTCTTTTGTTGTAAGCGCTGCCATTTTCACCGCACCCTCAACATCCATGATTCTCTTTTCCAATGTTTCCATCTTTCAATATTTATCTTAATTAGAAAAATGGTTTATCGATAAACCGTTGGTTTGTTATAACATTGGCAAAAGTATGAGACATAGGAAAAGAAAAACCCCTACAATTGCCCATTGTAGGGTATTGCAGGGGGTCTAAAGGAAAGGTGTTTTATCTACTCAAAGAACTTATCAATATCAGCATATCCATTAGGATGGAATGTTGTATGCAGCTTCATCCAATCATTTTTTGCACCTCTGAGATTATCTAAGGCAAACATCTTTTCAAACAGTTTCCAATTTATTTTTTTATTGCCGTCTTTATCAGTTCCGGTATTGATGTTTAAATGTTCACATGCCTTTTGAGCAAAATATGCTGCAAGTTGCTTTGATTTTGATTTATTCCAAGTATAATCATTGTGAACAAATCCGTCTTCAATGGCAGCCTTTAATATTTTTTTGAACCCGTCCGTATCTAATTCATTGGGTAAGATTATTATTTTTTGATTTTTATGTGTTTCTTGTTGTGGATGTTGCGATGCTTTTATTTCATTCCACACTTCACCAATTTGTGTTGTAGCCAAATAATTATCTAAAGGCTCTGAATCTGAATTTTTATTAAAAAGCATAAAATAATACAAGCATACATCCATCAGTCTTTCATAAACCCAATTGCATAATATTTGTGCTTCATCATAGCCTTTCGATTTTTCATCAATATCACAATGCTCAAACCATTCGATAATGCCTTGCAGAAAAAGGATTTGTATAACTTGACCACACCCGGGATATTCATTCAAATTATCCAAGCAATCTTTTATCTTGTTTTGTATTCTGGTCGGTTTCTCTGTGTTTTCCTTTAAAAAGAAACACATTCCATTTAGCAAAGTGTATAATCCTTTGAGCCCAATGCCAATTTTATCCAATAAGACACTAACTTTATGCTTTTGTAAGTCATTATGATAAGCCAATAAATTACCGTCGATTTTGTAACCTTTAACCATCAATAAATCATCAAGGTCTTCATCTTCTTTAATAAGGTCTTCAAATGGCTTCCCAAAAGGAAAATAAGGGTTGTCTTTTTTTGCTTTAGATATAACATTATCCAATACCGATTGTAATTCATCGTTTCTTGTGAATCCAACCTTTTTCATCGCTTCATCAATATTAGAACCTTTCTGCACGTGTTTGGATACCGCTTCTAAAGATTTCAATTGTATCTCACGGGCTTGTTGCTCTATCTCACGATATTTCTTAAAATCAGAAACGAATTTGGTATCATCGGCAAACCCGGCTTGCTTTAAGGCTTCATCAATAATACTACCGGAAACCAAAGGCAATGTAAGGTTTCCATTATCTCCAACATCGGTTCTATCTTTTACCAAGTCGAATATGATAGTATAAACTTTGTCGAATTCTTTTCTATTATATTTGCCCGCTTCCTTATCAAGTTCGTTGTATCTACTGTGTAAGTCCATAATCTACAATTTTAGTTCCGGCAAACTGTCAATTGCCGCTTGTTTAAGGCTATCCACTGCACGAGTGTACTTTTCCGTATGCTTTAACCCTGAATGCCCCAAAAGGCTTGCAACAGTCTTTATATTTGCACCATTGTTCAGTATATTCACGGCAAAGGAATGTCTTGCACAATGCCATGTTATGTGCTTATCTATCCCCGCACGTTTTACCCATCTTCTTAATCCTTTCAGGCACATGGTATGACTTGGCAAATGGAAAATCAATTCATCTTTTTTGTTAGTAGAATTTTCACCGATTAGAGAAAGTAAACCATCATTCAATGGAGTTACAACGCCGCTTGTTGCACTATGCCCTTTTGTTTTGGCTTGTTCAAAGATTAGCAATTTGTTTGAATAGTCAACATCACTATATTTCAACTCAATCACATCGCAATATCT
The DNA here is from genome assembly GCF_010500995.1 of Bacteroides sp. 224. Classification (GTDB taxonomy): domain Bacteria; phylum Bacteroidota; class Bacteroidia; order Bacteroidales; family Bacteroidaceae; genus Bacteroides. The sequence goes on from NZ_QVMK01000001.1 coordinate 200,562, forward strand.
TATGCCGGTATAAAGACAAAAAATGAATGCACGTCTTATTTCTTGATTCTGATTATCGTAGGTTGTGGATATAAGTCGTTCTATTTCTTCTAAAGAAAGTACATCCTTTCTCAATGTTTGGTCATCAACTTTACAAACAACCCCGGAACATGGGTTCTTAATCATAATATCATGCTCAATGGCATACTTAATGAATTTCTTGAAACGTTGATAGATACTTTTTGCCCCCTCTCCCGTGCTTTTGCTTTGCAAAAACTCTACAAACGAAAGCATCATATCTTTGTCCAATTGTTCAGGCTTGATATTTTTACTATAAATTGAATGTTCTTGTTTTAGGAAGTCTTTAAATCGATTCAAGGCAATTTGCATCATCCTAACATCTTTCTTTGTATAACTATCAATGTAGATTTGAAATGCATCCAAGAAATTAGTATTCTTTGTTTTGAACAATCGCTTGCCGGTTCTATCCTTTTTCAATTCTTGTTCTCGTTCGGCTCGGATTTCCATTGCAAGTTCCAATGTTTCTTTATTGGTTTGCCTTTCGATGGGATTGCGGGGTTTAGCAATAAGGTACAAATTCAATGATTCTTTCTTCCTGTCATGCTTGACTTTCGTTTTTCCGGTTTCTTCATCGACCCATTGTGTTCGACCCAAATAATATTCTAAGTATAGGCTTATACGTCCATCAGAAAGTGTACTTTGTTGTAACTTAGGATTTTCTTTGGTTTTTACTTCCAATTTTGCCATACTTCATTCCTTTGATTATCTGTTTCTTTCCTTTGTTTGCAAAGATAAAATATTTAATTCATTCAACGTGTACTAAAAGTGTACTAATTCATCAAATAAAGGAAATTATTAGAAATCAAAGCATCAAGTAGATTTCGTAAGTGTCTATTATTCAATGCAATGATTTCTTTTGATTTCTCATGTTTTCTCGGTTTTATACTGGGTCTGGGTACTAAAATAGCCTCTTAATCAATTGATTTTGAGGCTTTTTTAATTCTCTGGGTGTAACATAGGTGTAACATTTCAACCATTGACCTACTTTTAGGGCTAAACCTTTCTATTTTGTATGAAACTTCTCTCAACTGTGGGAAGAATATTAATATTGATTGATTTTTGTACTGTATCGGTTGTCAGAAGTGTATCGGAAGCGATACAGCTAAAACCCTTTATCCATAGAGGTTTGCGTACTGTATCGTATCAATACACTTAGGGCGATACAGCCGATACTGAGAATAAAAAAGCCCCGAACCGATATAACCGGAACGGGGTTTTATTGTCTTAATTAAACGGTCTCGCTTCACAGCGGTACACTATCTTTAGAAAGTAGCTGCGGAAAGTTCTTTAGAAATGCGTTCCACTGCTACCCGTATCTTATCGTATTGTTTTTGACCGGCTGCTGTCACGCCGGAAGTGTATTGTCGCATCAATGAAGCGTTGATACCTGCTAACTCTGCAACCTTAGTAACGTTCAGGAATGAGAAATAGTTGAAGAAAGATTGCATATCATATTTGTAGGTAAACTCCAATACTGGCACTTCTTCACCTTCTTCTTTCTGTATCTCTTTTATTTCTTCATACGCTTTCATCATATCCTCTTTGGCGGCTTCTGCTGTATCTCCATATCCAGCCAGACCAAAGCCGGGCAAATTTTCCTCTACAAAGCATGAGTAATACCCATCGCTTGCTTTTTCCATGATTACAGTTGCTTTCATATCCATTTCTTTAAAATAGGAGTACGGCAATATACCGTACCCCATTGCCTCAACATTTACAGTCTTTTAGGTATGAAGCGCAAAAGGTAGGGGGATTACTCCCCCAAAAGAACCTTTCTTGCTTTACGTTCCATTCCTGTAGGTACTTCTTGTTTGCCATGCCTTGACAAAGCAAACTTGTTTCCCATTTTAGGGCTGTACCAAATATCGTGGTTAGCCCCATGCCTGAGAACGTAACAACCTGCTGCGGTAAGTTCCGCAAAAAACTGATTGTACTTCATAATTTAAAAGACCGTTTGTTTAAGACGATACAAATATAGCGTTTTTGCTATAAACCACCCAATAAAAACATAACTATTTTGCTATATTAGTGAAAAAGATCTCATATCTCTATTGATGTAAGGCCTTATGGTGTATCTATTTTTAATAACTTGAAATTGTGTTTTTCTTACCATGATCTTACCGTAGGGAGTTAAATCAGGGCAACCACATCAAAATTTCGTCATAATTTGTAGAAATGTTATCTTCGTCTCATAAATACATTAGTCTCTCCCTATTTTGCTGAAGTTACTGACCCTCGTGTTACAGGTCGTTGTTTGCATCTTCTTTCGGACATTTTATTGATAGGCTTGTGCACCTATTTGACAGGTGGTTCTGACTATCAAGACATGCATCTGTTTGGGCTTGAACGCGGTTCAGAGTTAGGTGATCTATTGTCGTTACCTAACGGCATTCCTTCGAAAGATACTTTTGAACGTGTGTTCAAAAGTGTTAATCCGGATGAATTGAAATCCTGCCTACATTCTTATGGTCATCCCATTTTGTCTGATTTGTCCGAAAAGCAGATTGTCATAGATGGTAAGAAACAGCGTAGTGTATCTCCTACCACACGCGGAAATAAAGGATTGTATTTATTGAACGTATGGGTAAGCTAACCCCGTTTCTGTATCGCACAAGAAAAAGTAGATGACAAATCCTGCGGGATAACTGCTATTCCCCAAGTGCTGGAGGATATTGATATAGAAGGCTCGGTGGTTTCCATTGATGCTATGGGCACTCAACGTGAAATAGCCGAACAGATTAAAGCAGCGTTGGATACTCAATATTTCAGGAAACTATTGAAAATTTGATGCGGTTGCCCTGACCAAACTTAGCAGATTTGCCTATCCCCCCGAATATTCTTATTTTTGCATAATACAATTTATCAACTTAAATCATACTACCTCATGAAGAAAATTTGGATACTCTTCCTGGCAGAACTTATCTGCAACACAGTGCTTTTTGCTCAATCTCCCCGAAGTACCAAGTGGTTTGAAGACGCGCGTTTCGGATTATTCGTCCATTTCGGCCCGTATAGTGTATTGGGCGATGGCGAATGGGTGATGAATACACGCCCCATTAAAGGCAGCGACTATATGCGTCTGCAAGAATTGTTTAATCCCCAGGCTTTCAATGCCGAAGAGTGGGTGAGCATGGCTAAAAAGGCAGGAATGAAATACATTACATTCACCTCGCGGCATCATGACAGTTTTAGCAATTGGGATACAAAACAATCTGACTGGAACATTATGAATACTCCTTACGGAAAGGATCTTATTCGCCAACTTGCCGATGAATGCCATAAGCAAGATATGAAACTCATATTCTATTACTCAACGCTCGACTGGATGCGCACCGATTACCAATATGAAACAGGACGCACCGGACAAAAAGCCGGAAGAACAGAGCCCAGCAACTGGAATTCATACATCAACTTTATGAAAGCCCAACTAACGGAATTACTAACTAATTATGGGGCAATAGCCGGCATCTGGTTCGATGGACATTGGGATCAGACAGATGATAAGAATCGTACCGATCCTACCACGCATGTTGATTGGCATTATTCCGAAATTTATGATTTGATTCATCGACTTCAACCCGAATGTCTGGTAGCCAATAATCATCATCTGCCTCCGCTACCCGGAGAAGATTACCAGATTTTTGAACGCGATGTTCCCGGTGAGAATACGGCAGGCCATAGCGGACAGGAGATTTCGAGGCTTCCTCTCGAAACGTGCCAAACTATAAATAGCTCATGGGGTTTCAAAATAACAGACGATAAGTTTAAATCGACTACGGAATTAATTCATTTGTTAGTTCGTACTGCGGGAACAGGAGCGAATTTATTACTGAATGTAGGTCCTATGCCTAACGGAAAAATACAACCGGAATGTACGGAACGTCTCTACCAAATAGGAGAATGGTTGGATATTTATGGAGAAACTATTTATGGTACTCAGCAGGGACCCACCAAGCCGCAAGACTGGGGAGCTGTCACAAAGAAAGGAAATACATACTATGTGCATGTATTAGATCCTCAAACATCTTCCGTAGAATTGGAACTGAAAAATGTGAAGTCTGTTAAATGGGTAAATGAGGGTATGACCTCTAATGCCGTGAAATGGAAAACGGATAAGAAAACAGGGAAAACGGTATTCACCTTTGCTGGAGAACTGGATAAAGTAGATTCAATATTGGAGGTGATTGTAAAGAGATGATGACATTATTTATGATTTGAACACAGAGACACAAAGGCACAGAGAATTTAACTCGCTAAAAATGAGAGACTCTGTGCCTCCGTGTCTTCTGTGTTCAAAGCCTTAACTAATCAAAAAATGCAGCCTGTTTTGCAGATTTACTTCCGCCATGCCTCCATCAATATCCAAATACAAAAGGTTCATTTCCGGGTAAAGCTTCTTCAAGCGCTTCTCAATACCTTTGGCTACTACATGATTGGCAATGCATCCGAAAGGCTGGATACAAACTACCCTGTCTACACCTTGACGGGCATAGCATGCTACTTCCGCGGCTATGGCCCAACCTTCTCCAAACTGATTGGATAAGTCGAGTACTTCCGAGGCATATTGCGCCTTTGTGTAGATGGATTCGGTAGGAGCATAGAAACGATACTTGCTCATAATCTTTTCTATTCGGTTGATCCTTTTATTCATATACTTCCAGAAGATGCTATTTACCATGTCTTTAAGCATGCCTCCTTTGGCTAAGCCGTTCTTAATGTTTACTTCCGAATTTACGAAATACTGCATGAAGAAGTCGATGAGAGGAGGGGTAGATACCTCCATGTTCTGAGATCGCAGCCATTCTGTGATATGTGCCTGACCGTAATTGTTGTACTTCACATAAATCTCTCCGATGAGCCCTACTTTGGTAAACTCGCGACTATGAATGGAGATGTTATTGAAGTCGGCCACTGCTTGTTCCAGTAGAGCCAGTAGCATCTTGGAGTTATTGGCCCGGACGGCTTCCACTCCTCTTTCAATATAAAAATCGAATACTTCTTGGGTGTCACCTTTCTTTTTCTCGCGGATAAGAGTTGAACTATACATTTGTTGTAATCCTTCGGCGTATAGTATAAAGTGAACAAGTATATTCGCTATCTTGCGGACGGGTATCTTAAATGCTTTCTGGTCATTCTGGTAAACCTCTCCGGAAGAGAATACCAATACCGGTATATCCGAGAACCCGGCATTCTCCATGCCCGATTTTATTTGTGAAAGATAGTTGGTGGCTCTGCATTGTCCCCCGGTTTGGGTGATGGCAACCACTACCTCCTCGGGGTTATATTTGCCCGATTGCAAGGTGGTGATAATATCTCCTAAAATCAATGTAGAAGGATAGCACACTTCATTATGCCCATACACTAATCCGGCCTCGGCAGATAGCTTGTTTGTTTTGGGCATGTTCACAATTTTATAACCCGCCAGTTCGCCAAGAGCGGGAATGAACGGAGAAATATAATCGGAGAACCAGGGTGCAAGGATGGTTTTTCTCCTGTCTTCTTTCTTATAAGTTCCTTTATAGCCCTCGAATGGTTTGATTTCCTGTGCTGCTTGCGAAGGAATCACTTTTAAAGATTCAATCAATGAACGCATACGTAACCGTACAGAGCCGGGGCTTGCTATTTCATCAATCCTTAATACCGTATGGTTTTTTCCGGCCTGATTTAATATCTCTTTTGTTTCGTCCATAAAGAAAGAATCAGGACCGCACCCAAATGAATTCAATTGTACCAACTGTACGTTCTGGGGTAGCTTGGCTACCTCCATGGCAGCTTGTACTACCCGATTGGGGTATGACCATTGCGAAACGATATTCAATCTGCTGAATCCGGCACTCTTTTCATATCGGAAGATATCATCCGTAAATACCTCTGCTCCCATATCGGAAAGTATTTGACCCACCTTCTGATGAATCAACGGATCTGCATGATAGGGCCGTCCGGCTACCACAAATACAGGCTTGTTTTCTCGGACAACTTGATCAAATAATTCCTTTTGTTTCTCTTGCAATACCGCTTTTGTGTGATTTCTTTCTTGCAGAGCCTTTGCAAAAGCATCGTTAAATAGACTCTCTGATACGCCCAGTGTTTTGAGATAAGCATAACAGGTTTTCTTCAGTGCTTTTTCATCATTGAAGGTGATAACCGGCTTGTTGAAAGGTATGTTAAGTTTCTCCTCCGGTTCCATTGAGCTTCGGATCACATCCGGGTAACCGCTGACTACCGGACAATTATATGAGTTAGTAGAGGCATTAAATTCCTTTTCTTCTTTGATAATCATCGGGTAGAATATGCGATCCACCTTTTGCTCTGCCAATGCAAGAATATGGCCATGCACCAGTTTGGCAGGAAAGCATATATTGTCGGACATAACACTTCCTACACCCTTTTGGTATAAAGCTGTGGTCGACTCCGGCGAGAGTACTACGGGGATGCCACACGCTGTAAATAAGGCATGCCAGAAAGGGTAATTCTCGAACATATTTAATACCCTGGGTATGCCTATCACGGGTAAACCCTCTTGCGCTTTAATTGCGGAGGTGCGATTGAAAAGAATATCATTCTTCTTGTCAAACGCATTGTATCCCTTTTCGGGGGCTGTATTTTTGTTGTAGAACACCTTTTCGCACTTGTTTCCTGCATAACAGATATTTCCGTTTACATACTTAAAGCGAAGAATGGAGCATTGGTTTGTACAACCTTTGCACTGCAATTCTTTGGTTTCTATCTGATCGGCATTGGGTAGCGCTTCGATTCCGCTGAAGGCGGTTGCCCGAGGATTTGCCTGCCACCTCTTTTGCGCATACAACGCCGCTCCTAAAGCACCCATCAGTTCCGGATAATCGGTGGAACTTACCGATTTGCCGGATAGCAGTTCGAGTGCCCTGTATACCGCTTCGTTGCGAAACGTTCCTCCTTGTACTACAATATGTTCTCCTAACTTATTCAGGTTAGATATCTTTAGTACTTTGAACAGGCAGTTCTTGACTACCGAATAAGACAACCCCGCTGCAATATCTCCCGGCGAGGCATTCTCTCTGAGTAGCTGCTTCACCCTTGAGTTCATAAATACGGTGCAGCGCGAACCAAGATCGCCGGGATATTTGGCCAGGCATGCTGCTTGTACAAACTCCGGCATACTAACATTCATGGTGGAGGCAAAGTTTTGCAGGAAAGAACCACAACCCGATGAACATGCCTCGTTGAGTTCGATATTCGAAATAACACCGTTCCGGGTAAATATCGACTTCATATCCTGGCCGCCGATGTCGAGCACAAAAGATACTTCCGGGTTCACATATTGAGCACCGGACAGATGAGCTATGGTCTCAACAATACCGTAGTCGAGATTGAGGGCCGATCTGACAAGATCCTCTCCATATCCGGTGACGGCAGAAGATAAGAACCTGAAAGATACCCCTTTCTTGCGAGCTTCCTGATAGAAATTCTCCAATCCTTCCAGCACTTTTTTAAGCGGATTTCCCTGGTTGGTATCATAGAATGTATACACCACATTCCCTTTCTCATTCATAATCAGGATTTTGGTGGTAGTGGAACCGGAATCTATCCCCAGAAAGCAATGGATCTGTTTCTCTTCGCCTAATTCAGCTCGTTTTAAAGGTTTAATCTTTCGATTGTTTTTCCATGCCTGGTATTCCTCTTCATTATTAAATAAGGGAGGCAAGGTGTCGGTACGGGTATATTCTTTGACTTCCAGTTTTTGGATGAGTTGTTCCAAATCCAGCTCCGGTTGTTCGCTTTGGTTGTGCAATGCGGTGCCCCATGCCGGAAAGTATTCGCTATTCGGCGGGAGAATCATATCTGCTTTTTCAATATGCAGCAATTCGGCAAATGATTGGCACAATGCAGGGATAAAAGTAAGCGGACCACCTATGCAAAGCACCTTAGGGGTAATATCGCACCCTCTTGCCAGCGTAGTGATACTTTGCAGCGCAACGGCATGGAGTATAGACATCGCAATATCGGGAACAGGTATATTCCGCGAGATAAGATTCTGTACATCGGTTTTGGCGAAAACGCCGCATCTGGATGCTACCGGATATATTTTCTTATATTGAAGAGCCTGCTGTCCGAGCTCCTGCACGGTAATATTTATCAGGTCGGCCATCTGATCGATAAAAGCGCCGGTACCTCCCGCGCAACTGCCATTCATGCGGATATCCGGTTGTTTGCCGGCTGCAAAGAATACCATTTTGGCGTCTTCTCCCCCTAAGTCAATCATAGTATGAGCGTCGGCGAACTCTCTTTTTATCACTTCAATGGAGGCAACAACTTCTTGTACGAAAGGAATGTCCGTGCGTTCGGATATACCCATGCCGGCAGACCCGGTAATGCCAACGGTATAGGTGGAGTGGGGGAAGAGGGACGCAATGTGCTTCAACTCTTCTACTAATATCGGGGTGAATCCCGCTTTATGGCGACGATATACTTTGTAGATGATCTCATTTGTGGAATTCAACACAATGACCTTCACCGTGGTAGATCCGACATCGATTCCTATTCTACAAATATGGGCTGATTTCATACTAGTATCTCTATTAAAAGCTATAACTCGTTGTAATATTTTAAACACAGAGACGCAAAGGCACAGAGTAGTATAGTAGATAATTACGATTTAATAAATTAAAAACTTTGTGTCTTTGTGCCTCTGTGTTCATTTAGTTTTTTAGTGCGTTTATAACAAATGCAATGACATACTCTTTATGTTTCTGCATCATTTCGTTGTATTCGTCTATTGACTTATCTGCTATTTTGGTAGCAAACTTGGCAAACATAAAAGGAAACAAACATAAAGACAAAACGTTCAATCCAAAGTCGATGGCAGGTGTTTCTTTGATGATGCCTTCCTTCACAGCTTCGTCTATCCTGTCGGATAAAATGGTGAATATCCTTTGCGGATTTCGTTCGATCAATCTTTTTACCAGTGCATCGGGTCCGCGATTAGCTTCATTAAGTATAAATACGGGAATCTGCGGGTATTGCGGTAGCAACTCATAGTAAATATTAATCCATGATTCTATTAGCTCGAAAAAGGGCATATCCGAACTTAAAGTATCTAAAACCTTATTGATTAAGGTGTCGAAAGCCTCATCGAAGATAATTTCGAACAGGTTATACTTCGAATTGAAATAGTATTTAATATGCGCTACATTGGTTCCCGAGGCAGCAGCTATATCGCGTATGCTTGTGCCATCGTATCCTTTTTGGATAAATAGTTCGCGAGCTGCATGCAATATTCGTTTATCGGCATCCGGTGTAGAATTTTTCTCTTTCATCTGGTTTTAAACGATTGTTTAAGACAAAGTTAAACGATCGTTTAAAGAGGGCAAAGAATTGTCGGTTAATTTTTGCTAATAGGTGCTGGCGGGTGAGTTGTGATGAGTTCCATACTCATTGATGGAAAAAGTAATAGATGTTGAAGTAACCGGGGTAACAATTACTCCGGTTACCTCATTGTTGACAGATGTAACCAGGGAAACTACTACCCCAGTTACCTCTCTAACCGAGGAAGCTATTACCCTGGTTCCCCCATTTTCACCTATTATATATAATAAAACAATATATATAAAACATAAAGATACTGCGCCTAAGCGCAAATCTACATTTTCAGAAAATAAAAAGAGTAAACAAATAGATGAAAGAGCTTTTGCGGCTTTAGATTACCCCATACCCTGAAAGACAGGAGCGGGCGATCCAATGATTTCGCACGGCCGTGTGAATATCTTGCCACGGCCGATTCAATAGTTTGCCACGGCCGATTGAATATCTTGTTGCGCCCGTATAAGATGCGCATACTTTCGGATGCGGCAATTTGCGGACGTTTGCGGACGGCAGCGGACTTTGGCGGAATGAACCGAAAATGACTTCTCTATCTTTGTTTCGGGATTGGGGAAAGGAAGGGTTCGGTTGGATGAAAATATTTATTTAAAACAATTTAGTTATGTCATTATTTTATAAAGGTTATCAAAGTGTATTGAAGTTGCAAAATGGAATCTGTAAATGTGATGCGTCGGCAGAAATAGATAAGGGCAGAGATGATTCCTGCCATCTCTGCCCTTTTGCAATTGGTGTTAAGCTTTATGTAAATGATACCTATTGTTTATCCCACCAAACTCTTACACTTGGGTTATTTTCGTTGGCTACAGCATTGAAATTTGCACCATTCAAAGTCGATTCTGTAGAGGGGTACATAAATTTGGTGGGTGCATTCTGTCTATTCAAAAGAACACTCTTTTCTTTATCCTCAACCATAACAGGAAGGTCTGTTCGGCGGAGTTCAGCCCAGTTTTCGAACGGTTGAACAATCCATAAATGTATCCATTTCTGGGTCATTATTTGTTCAAGGGCTTTGCTTGCATCATATTTGTAAATGGATGATCCTATCCAAGTATTTAGGGCTGTTTCGGATACATCTTTATTAGCAATTTCAGATACTTTCATCTTTGTCTCCGTGCTGTTCTTATAATAATTGTAATATTCTTGTACGGAAAGAACGATTGCTTTGTTGTAGAATTCTTCAACATCTCCCCATGTGATGAGGTTTCTTAAACGAGCTTCTGCAAGAAACAGGTACACCTCGGAGGCTGTTATACCAATACCATTCGGAAATTTGCTGTTATTGCGGATGGTTACAGAACTTACAACACCATAAGTATTTCTGATTTCGTCTGCGGTGAGCGATTTTACAAGAGCCTCAGAATCATCTGCCGATTCGGGATAACCTACAATTGGTTTATCGGGATGTGTAACATTTCCATCCAAATCAGTGGGAGGTTGGAAGAATACAGGAAGACGAGGGTCTTCCGCATCATTAAACAGATTGACCATTCTTTGAGGGGCATACGCAAGCTCTCCGTGTGTTTGGCTTTGACTTTCTTTGAGAGCCCTCCATATACCTACTCTATTACCAACTAATGCTGTTTTTTCGACTTTTGTGTATGGATTATCTGCATTCTGGGTGATTAAATCATCCAGTGTAAGTTTGCTTAATACTTCTTTAGCTTTGGCTTCGTCCACATTCGATATACGCATAGCTGCCCGTAACCGCATGGAATTTGCAAACTTATACCATTTGTTATAATTACCGCCATAAACTACATCTTGTGTAGGGAATATGCGATGCTTCTCTATATCGTTATTCAGAGAATTGTTCTTCAGATAGGTTGCAGCAGATTCCAAATCATCGAGTACGCTGTAATAGATGTCTTTTTGTGAATCGTATTTGGGAGTCAGGTTTACAGGTTGCCCATATAATCCGTTACGTGCTCCCCAAGCTTCACTGTATGGCATGGAACCCATCACATCCGTAGTCATTATGGTATTATATGCCTTCAGTATTTTGGCAGTTTCCATATATGGGGCATAATTAACTCTTTGTGCTTCGGGCAAAGAAAAATTGTATTTCTTGTCCATCTCTACAAGTTCCTGCATGCGAGTTACATAATACCTGTTCCATCTGTTATTATCGGTTCGGATTGTATATACTGAAACTCTCCCATCATTTGATTTGCGGGCAACGGTTTGCGTATATGTACCTAACAGGCGGAATACGTAGTTGTAAAAGTCGTTGTAATCGTTATCTATTGTTTTGGTTAACCCTTGGGTATAAAGGTATTCAATATTGGCATCTTTAAACTTATCAGGGCTAAAATGCCTGCTGTCCAACTCCTTTTCGCAAGAAGTAAACAATAGCAGAAATGCGAATGTATATAGTAATGGTTTCATATCTTAACTTTTTAAGTTTTGTTTAAATATATAATAACTTTGTCTATCAGAATTTGGCCTTAATTGAAAAACCATAACTTCTTGGGTATGGATAACAGGTGTATTCAACGTATGCATTTTGTGCTTTTGTTCCTAATACACTTTCAGGGCTTACATTAGGCACGCTCTTGTAAATATAGAATAAGTTGCTACCAATCAGAGATATGCTTAGCCCTTGCAGTTTAGCCTTGCTATATATTTTAGCCGGAACCTGATAAGAGAGAGAGATTTCTCTGAACTTAATAAAGGTATTGGTGTACATTTGATCCTCGGTAGCATTTCTTCCATAACGGTTGCTATAGTATGCTTGTGCTGTAACGATGGTTGTATTTTTTGTTCCATCTTCATTTACTCCGGGAACAATAATACCATCATGATATACACGTCCGTCAAGAGAATTGCTTGGAGCTGTAGCATTATGATTTTTTAATTCTATTTTCTGATTCGTATCTTTGTCTATATAATAGGCAAGTCCACCATGCTCTTCATCGCGTCCGTAAAATGATTCTTTACCAGCTCCGGATGATTTAAGGAAGTTGTTGGTGAAAGAAACGAGTTTTCCGCCAAACTGTCCATCAATATGAGCTGATAATGTGAAGTCTTTGTATCGGAAAGTAGAACTGAATCCTCCTGTGAATTTAGGCATAGCGTCTGCATAAAAGCTCTCTTTTTCTTCTTGCAAGCACTTACCATCTTTCACTACCATATTACCATTGGCATCGCGTTTCCATTTCTTGATGTATATACCATAAGTGGGTGCACCAGGTTTCGACATAAAATTAACGCTCCAAGGATTTCCTATAACATAGCTATCCAGACCATCAACAAATTCTTTTAGCTCACTCTTCGTGTAACTGAAATTCAATGTAGCATCCCATTCGAAATCTTTAGTAACAATAGGCGTTGCGTTAATTTGCGCTTCAATACCGTAGTTTTTAATAGTTCCGGCATTCATACCCATTTTCTCGGCACCACTTGATACGGGAACGGTTATGTTTAATATCTGGTTTCTTGTTTCGTTAGTAAAGTAAGCTAAATCAAGTCCTATACGGTTATTTAATGCTTTCAGTTCCACACCAAATTCCCATGAATGAGTTTTTTCCGGCTCTATAACTACAGGAGGTACAGTGCTGCTAAAACTGTTTGTGTAAATAGTGTTGTCATAACTTCCATTCGTGTAGGCGTAATTAGCAAAATAAATATCGGGCGTATAGTTACCTACAATTGCATAAGAGGCTCTTGCCTTTCCGTATGTAAGCCAGGCGGGTAATTCAAAAGCATCTGTAAATACAAATCCCAAACCGAAAGACGGATAGAAGAAACTGCGGGATTCTTTAGGCAGACGAGAAGACCAGTCGTTACGAGCAGTAATATCTAAGTATAGATAATGGTTGTATGCTAATTGTCCTGAAGCGTACACAGCCTGCATAAACTCACTTTTGTTATAGCCCCAGTTTCTGGTGTTTCCAACAGTGGGTGCAAATTTATTATTTACTGTAGAAAACATTCCATTGTATAACAAACCGTTAGATTGCCATTGACTCATATTCTCTTTGATATCTTCGGCAGATACAGCAGCCATAAGAGATAAGTCGAATTTATCATTTAATGATTTGTTGAATAGCAACATCGCTTCATAGAACTTCTTGGTATAGCTTTCGTTTCTCTTTCTGTATAAACCTTCTGCCTGAGTATCTGTAGGTGCAGAATATTTCTTAAACATTTCTTTGTCCTCTTTTAGCGTGCTGAGGCGGTCTGTACCTAAAGTCAATCGGAGGCTTAAGGGGTCTATAATCTTAATATTTGCACTTAAAGTACCCATCCAGCGGTCTTTGTTAGCTCTGTAGCTATTTTCATTTTGTTGCCAAAGGAGGTAGTTAATTATATTTCCTGTGAGGTTACTATGTACTCCGTCCGACATATCCTTAGACATGAAGTAACCATCCGAATCTTTATAATGATCCTTGTATAATTGAGAGATTTCACTTCTTGGCATAGGGAAGTTTGATGCTCTGTCTATACGAGTAGGACTATTCAGATTTTTTGTTCTGTTGAAGGTAACAGATGCATCAATGGTTAACCATTCGGTTAATTGGGTTCTTCCGGAGAAGTTGAAGTTGTGCTTTTCCTGTTTCATGTTTTTCAGGAACCCTTCATAATTACTATTCGCATAAGATAAACGCATGCTGGTTTTCTCGGCACCGCTTGTGATAGAAATGGTATTGGTGTTTGTAAAACCATTCTGGAACAGATCTTTGAAGTTATCCGGTTGCGGATTGAAAGGGCGTTCTACTCCATCCCACCAAAGTACATTTGTGCCATCCATACGAGGACCGAAGCTGAAATAAGTTTTTTCAAGAATATTTTGTCCGGCGGCATTCTGATCGAAGAAACCTTTGGTACCCACACCATATTGATTTTGGTATTCGGGTAGGTAAGCTACCCGGTCGGTAGTGTATGAGGTAGAAAAGTCAACTCCTAAGCCTTTGCTTTTAGTTCCTTTTTTAGTTGTGATGATGATTACACCATTCGTTGCGCGCGAACCATATAAAGCCGCAGCATTCGCACCTTTAAGAACAGATAAGCTTTCGATATCTTCGGGGTTGATATCATTCATTGCCGATCCGTTTTGTGTATCATTACGCTCGCGTCCCGCCCAGTTAGAGTCATCATCATAAATAGGCACTCCATCTAATACAATGAGCGGACGGTTTGATCCGGATATGGAGTTGATACCTCGTAACTGGATTTTTGTTCCACCCATAGGTCCTCCGGCTGTGGTTGAGATGCGCATACCGGCTACCTTACCATATAATGAACTACCAAGGTTTTGTGTAGGTACTGTTTGAATATCACCTGCCTTCAACTCGCTCATAGCATAACTAAGTGCCCTTTTTTCCTTCTTAATACCTAAAGCGGTAACCACTACTTCGCCCAGCACTTTGCTGTCTTCTTCTAAGGTTACGTTAAGAGTGGATTGTTTGGTGTACTTAATCTCTTGCGTAGTATATCCCATAAAAGAGAATGTTATAATGGCGCCATCCTGAACATTGGTCAGTGTATAATTACCATTTAAATCGGTAGTGGTTCCATTGGTACTTCCTTTAATAAGAACAGTTGCTCCTGCTATGGGACCAAATTGGTCGTTTACTACTCCTGTTACTTTTCTCTGTTGTTGTGCATGCTCGTTGCTTGGATAAGCATTGATGCCGGGAGTTGAGTAAATGTTTCCGGCAGAGCCTACTACTGCCAGAAGCAATAGTATGGCGATTTTCTTACTTAATTTTCTCATGTAGATCAATTTATATTTTCCGGCTACTATGAACCGGAAAAGGTTAACAAAATGCAAAGTCTTTCTTTATCATACCGGATGTATAGCCGGATGATTGTGTTTCAGCAAAAAGATTAATAAGACCAAATTAGTGTAAATGGATTGTAAATGATTGAAGGGTGGGGCGATAATATGATAAAATCGTATCCGATACGATTTTATCATGTTTCGTATGATTTTATCAGGTGAGAAGCTGTTATTGGCTGTTCCTGTACTGAATGGGAGTAACACCAAGCTGCTCTTTAAAGCATTTGCTGAAGTAACCCGGAGAAGAGAATCCTAACTGATAAGCGATCTCTGCCACCGTTAAATGGGTATTCTCTTTGAGCAGGAATGTGGCTTTCTTCATTTTAAGGATAAGTAGGTATTCGTTAGGTGTGTAGCCGGTTATTTCTTTTATTTTCTGAAATAACTTCGATCGGCCGATTTTTAGTTCCCTGGCCCAAACTGTGGTATCGAAGTCGCTATTACAAATATTAGATTCAACGATATTGATAGCCTCCTCTATAAACTTTCGGTCGATACTGTTGGTAGCTAATTTATCATCTTTAGCAGTATTCTCGTCGCTAATCTGGGTTTGGAACCTGGATTGCAACTCTTTCCGGTTTCTGATTAGGTTATGACATTTTAGCAACAAGAGTTCTATATCAAATGGTTTGATAATGTAATCGTCGGCCCCATATTGTAGTCCTTCTATGTTTTGTTTTAAAGAGGAATGGGCTGTAATCAATATAATAGGAATATGATAGGTATCAGTATGTGCTTTTAAACGTTTGCAAACTTCAAGTCCGGATAGGCGGGGAATCATGACGTCCGTTAGAATCAAGTTGGGTTTTGATTCTATAGCTTCGCGCAATCCGTCTTCCCCATTATTGGCGGTTATGATGTTATATAGAGGCGAGAAAGCTTCAACCAGGATTTCCAGTAAACCTTCATTATCCTCTATAATTAATATCGTTGTATCCGATTGTTTTTCGTTTTGTTCGGGCAATTGCTCTTCCTTTTTGGACGATATGATGGGTTTGGGCAGATAAACATTTTCATTGGTCACCCATTCTCCTTTCTGCTCTTCGCTAAAATGGGCATCACCCAGTAATAGTTTTATTGTGAAGCAAGTCATTACGCCTACTTCACTTTTTACAGAAATCTCTCCGGAATGCTGCCGGATGATCTCACGGCTTAATGAAAGTCCTACTCCCATTCCTTCCATCCATTGAGGGGTAGACTCGCGGTTTATTTGGTAGAACTGCTCGAAGACTTTGTTCAGATCTTCTTCCTTGATTCCAATGCCGTTGTCTTCTACAGATATAATGATATGATCTTGTTTACGCTTAAGGCTTAGCATCACACATCCACCTTCCGGCGTGAATTTGAATGCATTAGATAATAAATTGTATAAAACCTTTTGTAGCTGTACGTAGTCAAACCAAACCTCTATCGGCTCTTCGGAGCATTCGTTTTTAAAGGTAATGTTACGAATGAGAGCATATTCTTTAAAAGCAATAAATATATCTTTGATAAATAATGATATATCCTGCCTGGATACTTTAATGGGGAAGTTTCCCTGTTCCAGTTTGGTAAGATGAGTTAATTCATTAATGAGATGTTGCATCTCGCCGGTATGCTTCCTTATCTTAAGGAATTTGTTTTTAATGGATCGTTGCAGGTTATTTTCTTTCAGGATCACATCAATCTGACTAAAAATAAGAGTGAGGGGCGTTCTGAATTCATGCGATACATTCGTGAAGAAATTCTGTTTCATCAGATTTAACTCGGATAAATGCTGCTTTTCGCGTTGTTCCATTTGTAAGGTAGCTTTTAATAAAGCATTCTTTTTAATGAAGTGAAGTATTAAAAACAATAGCAAGATTGCCAGCGCGCCATAAACAAAATAAGCAAAGAGAGAGGCATAAAAAGGAGGCGTAATCAGCAGAGAGAGTTTTGCTGTTTTAGAGTGGTTGTTTACCTCTCTCACAATTAGACTATATCGGCCGGGAGGAAGCGATGTGTACCGGATTATTTTATCTTTAGTAATGGTCCATTGCTGATCGAAATTCTCCAGAATGTATTCATAAGCAATGTTATCGGCATGCATATAATCGGAAGAAGCAAAAGATATGCTGATGTTATTTTGCTTATAATTCAACTCAATGAGCTTACTGTAAGCGATGTCTTGCTTGAGTATTTCGGGTTTGGTTAGTGTGTTTACAGGTTTGTTGTTAATTGATAGAGATGAAAAGTGAAGTTCGTAAGAGTCGTTATCCGAAACACTCATTGTTTTCAGATCTTCTTCAGACAAGACAAGCATTCCCCCTATGCCGCCAATATAAATATCTTCGTTTAGTGAGGAAATATGCAGGCCACTACTTTCATTGATTGATTTTAAGGGAGATATTTTAGAGAAGGGGAATGTGAAGAACTTATCTTCGGAAGGATCGAATAATGAAATGCTATTGTTAGCAGTTATTATGAATCGTCCGGAATTCATTCTTGCGATGTTATAATAAGAATCCATAAAGAACGAGGTTTCATCGTTATTTATTAACTGAAAGGAGTGCTCGAATTCATTGTATCTGATGATCTCGGTGGCTCCTAAGAGATAGATTTCTCCTTCGTTTCCCGGAATAATCTTTTTAATGGTCAGTCTTCCGCCCTCAGGGTTTATGGTTTTGTGGCTGAAATATGTAATTTCACTCGTTAATAGATTTATATTGTATAGCCCTCTGGTTAATGACGAAACCCACAACTTATTTTGATTGTCGAGAAAGAGCGTATGAATAACTCCGTTCTCCGTATAGTTGAGAAGGGGAGTAGGAAGAAGAGGTGTGAGTTCGTGGGTTTCCCGATGAAGTTTGTAAACGTTTTCCTGGGTTAATATAATAATGTATTCTTTATAAGGTAAAATGTCGCAGATGTTTTTTTGGCAAGGAGATAGCAGGAGGTGTTTTCCTACTGTTTCGAATTTATCAGAACCATCTTTTTTAACCAATAGTCCTTGTGTGAAGGTACCAATAAATAGCTTTTGTTTTTCCTGATCGTACCATACAGACTTAATGGTGTTATCGGGCAAATTACCTTCTTCTTTATTATATCGGGCGACCTCTCCGGTTCTTTTATTGAATTTATTCATTCCTCCCTCTTCGGAAGCAATATAAAGATTGCCTTTGTGGTCTTCTGTCATATTACCTATAATCAATCCATTCAACATGGTAGGATCGGACTTGTCGGTAGGGTAGTAATGATAAAGTTCGATGTTAGGATTAAAATAGCTGATCCCTCCATAATAAGTACCTACCCACATTGTGCCTTGTTTATCTTTATAGATCGCATAGATAGAGTTGTGTTTTAAAGAGTAATCTGTTTTTTCATTTTGTACAAGGATAGAAGAAGTCTTATCTTTTAATGAAAAGAGTGTGATTCCTGTGTAGGTGCCTATCCAAATGTGCTGTTGATTATCCTCGTTGATGCATCGTATCCGGTTGTTGGATAACTGAAAGTTTTTAAACGAGGAGCAGTTTTCTTTTATGATGCTGATTCTATGAGGGTCGGATGTGTGTACAATGCGAATGCCATCGTCGACTGTACCTATCCATAAGTTCTTTTGCGAGTCTATAAAAAAGCAGGATATATCTATAGAGTCTATAATGCACTCTATGGTATTGCTTTTAGAAAGGTACAATCCTTTATTAGTGCCTAACCATATATGGTCCTCCTGCTCAAAGTATACCGATTTAATTGTTTCGGTGGCATAGGGCGTTTCGAGTATTTTCCGAGAATGCCGGGTGGAGTGATTGTATGAAAACAATTCATTGGAGTATGTGTAGTATAATTTTTGGTTTTGATAGAAAATACTTCCGGCTTGTATGGGTGTGAGGTGAAATTTCCAGGTATAAGTATCAAATATAATAAGATCGGAGTTTGACAATATATAAATAAGAGAATCTCCATCATACTGTAGCTTTCTGATGTTGGTACCTTGGGCTATGTCCGAGTAATCCGTGATTCTAAACTTTTTAATGGTATTTCCATCATACTTATTCAACAAATCGTTTCCAAACCAAATATTCCCCAGATTATCTTGGCAAATGGATATTGCTGATGATATAGAAGAGCCATCGGTCGTGGAAATCTGCTTGAAGTAGGCTTCCTTTTCCCCAAAAGCGGTTATAGTAATGGATATAAAAGATAATAATAAAATTACTTTTTTCATAGATACAGAATTAGCACAATTCCCTAAGCCTCTATTCAACTTTATATAGATTTATCGGTAAACTTTATACAATAATACTGAATTTGCTTGGTTTATACAAATATTATGCATTTTTATTGCTTCGCATCTTGAATGTATTCAACTGATTAATGTTGCAATTTCAGAATTTAATTGCCAGAGCCTTTTAACCTTTTACCTTTCTTTTTGTTACTAAATAAAGGGGGAATCCCTATGGTCAATAGGTCAATAACTGAAATTAAATAGGATAAAGTCTCCCAATCATTTATTTACTCTACGTATATTTGCAATATTACTAATTTAAAAACAATAATTATGAAAGCATTTAAAATTCTTAGTATAGCATTGTTGTCGTTAATGACATTGAATTCCTGCTCGGACGATGTTTATTATGAATCGGAACCTGTTTATCAAGAAACATGGTATGTGGAAGATTTCAGAATTACTCCTAATATGTGGAAATTGGTAGGGGAACCTGGAGAAATAGGGTCTTATTATCGGTGTGTAATAGGTGGCTTGCCATTGAAGGATTCTTACTATGATGGAGTTGTTACAGCCTATATCTATTTTGATTATGACACACCGGATGAAGTGCAAACTCCATTGCCATTTACAGAATATTTCATTGGGAGAAACTCTAAAAACGAAGAGGTGCCTTACTCAATTCAATATTCTTATGATGTGGCAGCCAATGGAACCATTGCTTTTAAAGCTTATGTAAGCGATTATTATACAGACCTTTTCAGACCCGGGACAGAAGATTTTAGAGTAGCCATCGTTTGGTAAACGTGAACTATAGCATCTTTTCAATTAACAATATTAACTTAAAACCGGCGTCATTTCTTAACCAAACCATTAAAATAAGAAAAACACTTGCTCAAATCCTTAAAGAATCATTCTAAAACATACAGCCTATATAAATAATACATATATTGCAGCATCATAAAGGTAGCACGGACATGCATTTTAACTATATAATAGTATAGTAAAATATTAGTTACACACACATTAAACTAATTGTTATGGAAGTTAAGAAGTCAAAACACGTGCAACTTGAGAACAAAAGAGGTACTTGGTTGCTAATGGGAATTATTGTAGTGCTTGCCTTTTTGTTTGTTGCTTTTGAATGGGCACAATATGACAAGGAAATAAACTATGAAGCGAGAGTTGTTGATCCGATTTTTACGGGAGACATGATTCCAATTACTTTTCCCACAATAACACCTCCGCCACCACCTCCTGCAAGTACAGTTATTGCGGATATTATTGAAGTAGTTACTAACGATGTAGAAGTATCCGAAACGGAAGTACCCGATTCGGAAGATAACAACAATCCGGTAATGATAGACTATACTCCGGGTGACTTTACAGGTGGCGAAGCTTCAGAGGTAGAAGAGGTTGAAATATTCACCGTTGTAGAGGCAATGCCCGAATTCCCCGGAGGAGATGCTGCGCTTTTGGCCTACATGAAGAATAACATGAAATACCCCTCTATTCCTCAGGAGCAAGGAATTCAAGGAAGAGTAATTATACAATTTATTGTAGATAAAGATGGAACGATTACTGATCCGACGGTAGTACGCGGGGTAGACCCCTATCTTGATAAGGAAGCAATGCGAGTTATCAAAGGAATGCCTAAGTGGACTCCCGGAATGCAGAGAAAAGTTCCTGTAAGAGTTAAATATACTTTACCTGTAACCTTCAGGTTGCAATAAAATAAATTAAGTTATATAGTTAAATGGGAGAGACCGGTCGTGAATTAGGCCGGTTTTTTTGTTAGAGTTGTATCAAGTGTTTCTTAGAAATTCAAAACGGTTTCTTATATTTGTCGTCGAATCTATAAGTAGAAAAACAATGCTCAAAAAAGCTTTCGTATGGTTGTCTCGTATTCGTTGTCGTTGCGGGTATGGGGTACATTCTCCTTTTGCCTTCGACCTGATTACAAACGTGTTTTATGAAAAGACACCTTATTATGCTTATGCACATCTAAAGAAGCAAGAAGAGAAAGTCGGCAAAAGAGGCGAACCTTCTCTGAAAGTAAAACGTTTGCTGTTCAGGTTGGTAAATCGAACGCAACCCTCTGTAATTGTGGATGCCGGGCAACCATCTAATGCCGCCCAGTATTTGAAGGCAGCTAAAAAGGAGGTTCGTTATATTTCAATTCTTCCCGGGCACGAGCTTTCTTTGGAGAAGGATTTGGCTGTAGACTTTTTATATCTTCACTGTTCTGAAAATCCATCTTTTGTGGAAAAGGCTTTTGAGTATTGTTTAAATCATACGCATCAAAATACTGTTTTTGTAATTGGAGATATTTATTGCTCCAAGCAAATGAAAACCCTTTGGGAACAATTCAAGGAAAGAGAAGAAGTAGGCATTACCTTTGACTTGTACAACGTAGGCATTCTCTTTTTTGATAAAACTAAAATAAAACAGCATTATACAGTAAACTTTTAGTATTGCTTTTACGTTTGCTATGTGATGTTAAACATCTTTTCAAATGAAAAAAAGTCGAGTATATACCAAAACCGGTGATAAGGGTACAACTGCATTAATAGGGGGTACCAGGGTATCTAAAACGCACATTCGATTGGAATCCTATGGAACAGTCGACGAGCTGAATGCACAACTTGGGCTGTTGATGACTTACCTGAATTCCGAAGATGATTATGCTTTTGTGCTTCGTGTACAAAATAAGTTATTTACAATAGGATCTCACTTGGCTACCGACCAAGAGAAAGTGACTTTGCGTGAAGAGAGCATAATCACAACAGATGATATAGAGCACATGGAGCAGGAGATAGACAAGATAGACGATTCTCTTCCTGCCTTACAAGCTTTCGTTATTCCCGGAGGCACTCGTGGAGCTGCTGTATGCCATGTTTGTCGTACGGTTTGCAGGAGAGCGGAGAGAAGAGCATTGGCCTTATCCGAGGCGTATCCTGTTTCATTGGAGGTGCTCACATATTTGAATCGTTTATCTGATTATCTGTTCGTTTTATCTCGCAAGTTGAACATAGATGATAAAAGAGAAGAAATATTTTGGAACAACTGTTGTAAATGATAATATTTATTATACTTTTGCCGAAAAATAGATAAACAGATAATATTCACAATTTAAATAATTAAAACTATGTATTGGACACTGGAATTAGCTTCAAAGTTGGAAGATGCTCCCTGGCCTGCTACAAAGGATGAGTTAATTGATTATGCAATGCGCTCAGGTGCGCCTCTTGAAGTGATTGAAAATCTTCAGGAAATGGAAGATGAAGGAGAAATTTACGAAAGTATTGAAGATATTTGGCCTGATTATCCCAGTAAGGAAGACTTTTTCTTTAATGAGGAGGAGTATTAGCACTTCCTGAATAGATGAAATAATTAAATGGCAGCGCGATAAATAATGAGAATTTGTTTATCGCGCTGGTGTTTCATGGGCTTAAATGGCGTGGTTTTTTTGTCTAAAATTCCATATCTTTGAATATATGAGTATGTGATTGAGTTAAGCGTTCGGCTAAATATATTCATTCTTCTATGGGTTGAGAGTGCAGAACTATGTGTGTGAAAGTATGGGTAAGTCATTTTCTATTAGCTCTTTTAATTCCTGCAATGTCGGAGAGTCTACTTTGAAAATTCGGCGAGCTTGATTTATAATCATAGACTCAAAAATATTACGAACAAAACGACCGTTCGCAAATTCTTTTTTAGATGGTTCTGCCGCTTTTGAAAATAATTGCAGCAAAGCGTCCTGTACCTTATCTGTTAGAACATAATCCTCTTTTTTACTCATATGGCGGATAATGTCCAAGAGTTCATTTGCATTATAATCATCAAATTCAATAAAAGTATTAAACCGAGATTTAAGTCCTGGATTAGATTCAAAAAAATGCTTCATAGGCCTGATATAGCCTGCGACTATGACAACTAAATCTTCTCTGTAATCTTCTAGAGCCTTTGTTAATTCTGTTAGGCATTCTCTACCATACGAATCGCTGTGATCATTTTCAGTTATGCTATATGCTTCATCTATAAATAAAACTCCGCCTTTCGCTTTTTCAATGACATCTTTTACTTTATGTGCAGTCTGCCCCTGATAGCCAGCGATAAGGTCTGTCCTCGAAACCTCCATAAATTGACTTTTTGACAAGAGCCCCAATTCTTTATATATTCTACCCACTATTCTGGCTACAGTAGTTTTGCCAGTACCTGGATTACCAATAAAAGCCAAATGCATCGTTCTTTTGGGTGAATGCAATCCTTTTTCTTTTCTCAACAATTGGACCTTTTGGTATGCTATTAAATCGAGTACTTGAGATTTGACATTACTCAAGCCAACCAATTGATTAAGTTGAAGCATCAGCTCCTCAAAAGTATAATGTTCTTCTTTCGGTTCAGTATTTGAAAGGATTTGTGTCAAATGTCGGTGGCCGTAAAAACAGATTAATGAATCTTTGGCGGCAATAGCAATTTTTGTTATTTGAGGGTTCTTTAAGTCTGCTGCTCGTTCAATGAATTTGCACAGCAATTTGGATGACTCTATATTGTTCTCTATTACATCTTTAGCACTATTGGTTATATCTCCGTTACTATTTGTTACAGCATCAAGACGGGAACAATTTTGAAGCAGATTTTGCTCGTATTTATTCAAATTCATAAGACTCCTAATATCTGAAGTATAAAATTTACGACTAATAACCCAAGAGCAGAACCGCCGATACAATAGGCGATTTTAATTCGTTTTTCGTACAGTAAGTAGGCAGAAGTGTTAGATTCTGACATCTTCTGAATAGTCTCTTTAATTTCGTTTTCAGATGAATGTACTTCTTTAATGAAACTCTCCATCTGTTGGTGCAAACTGGCAAGGTCTGTTTTATGCCCCTCAACATCATTCCAAATGGCATCTATATCGGCAAGGTGTTCGTAGGATTCAAGTGTGGAATGGTACTGTTGCATTACAGTAATGTCGTTATTGATACGCTCTGTTGCTTGATTGACCTTTTCGATGAATTCATCTACTTGCTGATGTAAACTAGTCAAATTGATTTTATATCCCTCAACATTATTCCAAATGGTATCTATGTCGCTAAGGTGTTCATGTGATTCAAGCATGGTGCGATACTGTTGTAGTACAGCAATATCATTGTTGATACGCTCTGTTGCTTGCTTGACTTTTACGATAAAGTCCTCTACCTGTTGATGTAATCCCGCAAGATTTGTTTGCAGGGCAGAGATATTGTTTACTAAGGATGGTATTTGTTTTATTTTGTATTCATTATCAAGCTCATTAGTGATTTCGTCAAAGGATGATATGTTTGAAGCATTAACAACTTTTTCGATGCGTTCAACAGTTATTTTTAGATCCATAAGTCCAACAACCGTCTTCTTTAAGTTTTCGACCGTGTTCTTAATGTCTTCTTGAGCTTTCAAGGCTTGCTTACTTGCCTCTTCTGCACTTTCTACAGAGCCGATAATTCCGCTGATATACTCACCATCAAGGAAATCAAAAGCGTTGTAAACCTCTTTAAATTCACCCATAATGGCTCTGAGTGATGAGTTTACAGAAATAAGTTTATCTTGAACTATACCAATAAATTTGTTCATTTCTGAACCTGTTACCTTATGGTCTCCCCACCCAAATAATCCACCATCCACTTCTACGCGATTGAATGAGGGATTGGATGGGAGATTTTTAGAGAATTTTTCAATATTCCCTTTTGCAATTTCAAAATTATGTTTTTGTATTAAAGCTTTGCTCATATTATAAGTTCTCAAGAAGTTTGTCTATATCGTCATTTGCTTTTGTAGTTGAGTCGTGAAGAGAGTCTGATGCTTCTTTATGCTGCAAAATAGCATCTTTTAGTTCATAAAAATATTCTCCAGCTTTAGAATGCCTTTGCACAATATTTGTTGCTACTTGTGCCTTTTGGGCTACCACTTGAACCCCTGTAACAACATTCAGATTCTCTTGGGTAGCTATTATTTCATTTTTCTTCTCCAATTGTTGTTTGTCATTCTCCTTTTTTAATCTATTGGATATCATTCTATCTATCATGTTGAGAGCCAAAGCACCTATTAAACCACTTACGAGTGCTCCCAAGAACATTCCGATAAGATTTGCCAGGCTACCTAACAATGGAATCTGAACAGCAAAGATAGGGATTGTCATAAGCCCTTTCTCAATGACTTCGCTGAGAACAATTGCGCCGCCTGCAGTTAGTCCTACAATAATAAGTTTTCCCACCTCCATCATTTTTATGCTGAAAGGCATATTCTTATTGACCGGATTTTTCAGGAATTCAATAGCAGACTTTATGGACTTGTATCCCTGTTTCAAAAATATCCATGCTTTTTTAATCATACCTATAACAGGTCCAAATATTGCTGTAGCAATAGTCGTGACAAACGTGTTTCCTGCAGTAAGAAGATGTTCCTTAATGTTGGACACAAATGATTTAATGGCTTCTTTAACACTGGCAATGAAAGTTTCCAATTTTCTTTTACCAGAACGAAACCACACAATAAGCTTACGAATAACATCCTTAATAAGAGACGCAAATAGGCCCATTATGACAGAACGGAGTGCTTTTCCTCCTATACGAAAAACTTCCTCCCGCTGTGATTGCTTGCCGGTTTTAATAGAACGTTGTTCTCCTTCTTTTTTAATATCATCATATTCTTCACGAGCTTTTGCATCTTTCTCTCTATATTGCTTGTCCAGTTCCTTACTGATGTCGAATATCTCGTCTGGTTTTTGTCCGTTTTTATTAGGGTTATCCAGCCAATCGGTCATAGACTTATCTCCTTTTGACCGATTTTGACTTGCATTCATTTCGTTCAGGTTAGCTTCACTATTTGCAAAGGCTATCTGCTCTTCTTTTGAAAGATGTGCGTTTGTTGTAGGGTCTCGAATGATCTCGCCAGTAGATACTGTATGATCCATATCTGTTCCTCGTTCAGCAGACCCTGTAGGTCTTCTCTGATCAAACGGTTGCCTGGTACCACTGACTAAAGTAGCCTCCTCTTTTCCTGTTCTATTTGGATGAGTTTTAATATTGCCTTTTTCATCGCGCTGAAAATTAGATTGCCAGTCATCATATCTTTTCTGATAATCGATTTTATCATTATGGTTAGCAATTTTTCCGTTTGCGAAATTTTCCGTAGTCTGGATGTGAACGGAATCCCTTATGTCTAGTTTTAGTCCACGATTCTCCTTGATAAAATCCTCACCAGCTACAACTCCGACTTGATTGATGAATTGTTCCCATACGACATTCATTACAGTCTCGCCAATAGAGTCGGGATTACCAATCTTTTTTCTATCAAGTTCAAGACCTTGTAAATCTATCATTTGTTCTTCAAGCTCGGATTCCAACTTGCTTTCAAGTTCGTCAAAATCAATCGTATTACAGTCTAATTCTGCTAACTCTTCTAATTGTTTATTATTGTTGTCCATCTGATATTTGCGCTTATACTATAATTATTTAAATGTTCTCTGAGAACGATATACTCAAATATGAGTCCAGATAACTTTAATCCTGTTCCTCTATCCACTCCCTTAATTTTGTCTGCAATAATTGTTTTTCCGGCAAATAAAGAGCATATAGTTGTGCATAGATGTTTGAGTCTTTCGGTAAAGTAAGTTCTACCAATGCATCTTTCTTCTCTTTACAAAGTAGAATCCCAATTGTCGGCTTTTCAAAACCCTGCTTGACATATCTGTCATAGTAATTGACATACATCTGCATTTGTCCTAAATCCTGATGGGCGAGTTTGTCTACTTTCAAATCAATGAGTACATAGCATTGCAAAAGCCTGTTGTAAAAGACCAAGTCAACATAGAAGTTTTCTTCATCGAAGGTAAATCGCTTCTGACGTGCTTCAAACAGAAATCCTTTTCCCAACTCCAGTAGAAACTGCTGCAGTTTGTCAATTATGGCATTTTCCAATTTGGTTTCGGAATAAGACGCATCAGGTTTTAGTCCCAAGAACTCTAATGTCAAAGGATTCTTTATAATGTCATCCGGGTTATTGACTGTTTGCCCCTCTTGGGCTAAACGCATTATTGAATCTTTGTCTTTGCTAAGAGCCAAACGCTCATACAGGCTTGAATTATATTGGCGTTGCAATTGACGTACACTCCAATTTTGTTTTTGACACTCAATCTCATAGAAGCGACGCTCTTCGTCTGATTCAATGCGCATTAATATCAAATAGTGAGACCATGAAAGCGTAAATGGATATTCCTTGGTTGATTTTATGGGGTTTTCGGTGACTTTTTGAATTTGGTCAACGCTGTTGACCAAATTTTCAAATGGAAATTCGGTCAACACTGTTGTTTCAATCTCTTTTGCTGAGTATGTCGAAAAAAATTTGCGGCATCTTTTCAATGTTTCTACTGACCATCCAGTGCCAAAGCTCTCAGTCAATGAGTCTGCCACACCTTGCAGAAGTTGCTTGCCGTAAGTTGCTCGATCTTCACCCTCTTGTACAACATCTATGATGATGCGTCCGATTTCATATTTGGTAACAACTTCGGTAATATTAATGGACCGCGTGACATTTACCCGCGCATTATTTATCAGGCGTTCGATGCGTTCTGCAACATCTGCTATAACACGCTTATCTATGTTTTGTATATTGCTCATGTTCTTTAGGGTTATCTTTACTAATCAAATCCTGTACTTTAACACCTAAACATTCTGCTATTTGGAATAATGTCTCAAGACTCGGCTGGCTGGTGTTCGTACACCATTTGGAAACAGTCGCCTGATCTTTTCCCAATTGTTCTGCCAGCCAACGGTTAGTGCGTTTTGTCTCGGCAAGTACTACTTTCAACCTATTCATCTCTTTATTCATGCGTCATAATTTTATCTGCATCTTGCAAAGATAGCAATAGTTCAAATATTCTGAGGTATAATGCTAAACATTTCTTCTATTATTCTAATGTTTTGCGTTTTAGTCAAAATAGAATACTATATTGTAGAGAGTAAAATAATTAAGTATATGGCAACATTACATATTGTAGGAAATAGCTTTGATCTTGCACATGGTATTGAATCAAAATACTCAGATTTTAAAACTGATGCTTGGAGATGTGCAAGTTATAATGGTTATTATCTTGGTGTGCTTGAAAATTGTTATCCACAAAAGAATATAAAAATTGGAGAATTAATGTTATGGAGTGATCTTGAACGTGCACTAGGTAATCTGGATTTTCAACAAGCATTTTCATTAGATACAGAAGATATAGAGCCAGAAGAAGATCATGAGTTTCGTTATCTGGCACAAATGGAAGATGCATCAGAGTATATGTTACAGAATATGTTTGCTGTATTCCATAAACTATTCGAAGATTGGGTTAACCACATCAATATAAGTTTTGAGAAATTTGAATGTATTCCATATTTCGATTCCAAAGGATTATTCTTGTCATTTAATTACACAGAGACTTTGGAAACACTATGTAATATTCCTATGACTAATATTAGATACATTCATGGGCGAAGAGGTACTACAGATAAATTAATTGTAGACCATTGTAATAATATTGATAGGAATGATTACTTACCTGAAAATCCTAAAATTTACGAGTGTCAAGCATATCAAAGTATTGCAGACATTGTTAATAAGGAACGGAAAAATGTTTCGGATATCATTTTTGAGGGCCACGATTTTTGGCAACAATTATCTAATATAGACAAAGTTGTCGTGTATGGGCATTCTTTGTCGGATGTTGATCAGCCGTATTTCAAACAAATTATTAATAGTATATATTCTTCATCAGAATGGTACTTCTCGATTTATTATCACGATCTTCAAGAACGGACAGAAGCAACCAATAAAGTTTTAAATATGATTAATTATATGGGAGTGTCTCTGCACAAATGTCGTACATTTTGGATCAATACTGTCCTAAATAAAAATAGCAGTTCCAAATGCCGCCCTGCAAATATGTTCAGGCGATAGTTCAGTTATATTCTGGAAAAAGTACCCCCCTGCCGATATTCGGGAGCTGGTTCAGGAGGTTCTAGGAATGGATTGTTGAGTCAGTACAGCAAATCTATCTTGACGTACAGATTGAGCCTGATGAAAGCAACTATATTTGATAGATGCCAGCCGTATTGAGCCATTGCCTTGAGGGCTTTCAATATCAAAATGGTAATTAGAGCAGTCCAAATTTGTATCATGACAGCATTTTCAGAGGTTCCGATAAATGATTTGACATGAAGTAGCTGTTTTATTTCTCTGAAAAATATTTCTATCTGCCATCGAGATTTATAAAGTTCACTGATTGTATTGGCACTCCATTGCATATTGTTGGTGATAATCTCTACCACAAATTTATTTTCATCATTTCAAACAGCTATACGACGCAATCGTTTGGGGTATTTTTCGTTGTGGAGCTCTATTATCTCGTCCTTGAGTATATGTTGACCTCTGTTGCCAGGCAAATCCAGTTCTTTAATTGTTCGATATTTGAGGTTCTCCTTGTGCCTTACAACAAAAAATACATGGTTGCTTTCCCAGATATTCAGAAGATGAAAATCGTTGTAAGATCGGTCGGCAACAATAACACTTCTTTTAATCAAAGGCAGATCATATGCCCCTTTATTGTCCGCGGTCTTGCCATTGGTAATGTTCACGTAGGCAGGTAAATTCCCATCGTAATCAAGTAGTGTATACATTTTGACAGCACCTTTGGCTGTCTTGTACTTAGCCCAATCAAACAAAGATAAACACAAGCTTATTGTAGAAGAATCCAAAAGAAAGATTTTGCTCTTGACACGAAACTTGACTTGTTCAAATTTAGCTTGCTGTCCTAGATAAGAATAAAGTTCGTAGTAATAGTCTCGAAACAAAGCCCAGTCTCTACGCTTGTTTTGATAGCTGATGCTAGATTTAGAAGGTGCAGTCTCTATTCCCAAGTGATTTAAGTTGTCTGTAGCAGAGCGTAAACCATTGCTGGTATCTCGCACGGACTGACTTTTGGCAAATTGACAAAAAAGCATCGAAATTGAGTGAGTCCAATTATTAAAACCCTTTTGATACTTATCGGTCTGCTTTTGGTGCACTATTTTTTTGAAAACATCTTTATTGAGTTTGCTAAGAATTTGAGCGAATAATGTTATTTTTGCCATGAGAGGTTCGTTTTTTGTGTTGCACCTCAAAGGTAACTTTAAGGAACAAAAAACTAAAACCTCTCACTTTTTATTTAGGACGCTATTGGTAGGTGTTCATAATTTTTTACATATAATAAAACTGTCGTATCTTCGTAGCAGACCAAATGTATATACAGGTGAAGATCAAGATATTGACATTAAGCAAATCCGAACGAGACTCACTAACACAAGGTTTCCGTTTGGGCGAGAGCCATTGTTTTCGTATGCGCTGTCGCGCAGTATTGCTCAAATCAGAAGGCTTAAGTTCCGTACAAGTATCGCATGTTTGTACCGAAGGTTATGTGTCATATGGATGGCAGTTTCCTGGAGAAAATTTGTATATATCCTCGGAAAGAGCGAAAAGGCTCAATATCTTTGGAGTGATCAGCCGTTATAATCATTTTGAAGGCTTCTGCTCTTGTGAATCTATTGATTTTCAAAAGGTTGTCAGTTTCCTGGGTCAATATTCTTTTAAAGTAACCAAAAAGATATTTGTGGTGCTTGACAATGCTAGTGTGCATAGGAATGCAAAAATCAGACAGATGCGACCGATCTGGGAAAAGCGAGGTTTTTTTCTTTTTTATATACCACCATATTCTCCGCATTTGAATATTGCAGAGACACTTTGGCGTATTATGAAAGGAAAATGGCTCAGATCACAGGACTATGTTTCTGCGGATACCCTGTTCTATGCTACTAATAGAACTTTGGCAGATATAGGGAAGAAGTTGAGAATTAACTACAATCATAATGCGGCTTAATTTTGAATATCTACTTATTGATTAATTCTTTAATGAGGAGGAGTATTAGCACTTCTTGAATAGATGAAATAATTAAATGTCAGCGCGATAAACAATGAGAATTTGTTTATCGCGCTGGTGTTTCATGCCCTTTCATAAAGAGCTGGTGGTATATAAATAATTAGTAAAAACACTTTTGGAAAGGTGAATATTTGGGTAAAATTCGCTTTTCCAAAAGTGTTTTTGTTATATTTATATCTTAAAATACTCCGCCATAATCTCCTGCATCCTCGGATTCGTATCTACATCCCCTGCTTCTTCCTTCAACTTCAACAAATCCTTTTTCATTTGTTCAATGATCGAAGCATATTCCGTATTGGAGTATTGATTTTTATCCTCGTATGGATCTGTTTGTAAATCATAAAATTCCCAGGAGGGCACAGAGGCGTGTTTCTCGGATCCTTTGGTGTCAAGTTTATCGCCATACAGGAATATGAGCTTATAACGTTCGTTTCGTATACCTATATGAGCCGGGCGGATTCTTTGCTGTGTCCAGTAGCGATAGTACATGCTTTCTCTCCAGTCGGTTGGAGTACTTCCTTTTAGGTTGTCGCGGAAGCTTCTGCCTTGCGCCTTTTCGGGAGTATCTACTTTGGCATAATCTGCCAGCCAGGAAGCAAAATCTGTATTCTGAATGATATCCTTATTTCGCGTGCCTGCCGGTATCTCTTTGGGATAACGAACCACGAAAGGCATGCGGAGAGATTCTTCGTACATCATGCGTTTATCAAAGAATCCATGTTCTCCCAGGAAGTAACCCTGATCTGAAACGTACACGATAATCGTATTCTTACTGATGCCTTCTTCATCCAGGTACTTCAATAGGCGACCGATATTGTCGTCGATAGCAGCACCGCACCGCAGGTAATCTTTAATCAACTTCTGATAAATCTTCTTACGCCCCGAAATACTATCCATGCCCTGTGTAGAGAAAGGCAACTCAGGGTATTGACACCACCAGGCATCCGGACCTTTAGAAGCCGTTTCCCAGCGCCATCCCATGTTCTCAAGCTGTTGCCCGCGGAATGTTCTTCCCGATTTCTCGGTACTGAACTCTATCATATTGTGGGGTTCGGGGAATTCTACTTCATCATATAAATGCTTAAATCGTTCCGGGAAGTCCCAGGGCTCGTGTGTGGCCTTGAAGTGGCAGAACGTCATAAATGGTTTCTTCTTATCTCGGTTTTGCAACCATTTAATAGTCATGTCGGTAACAATATCGGTAGAGAATCCCGGAATTGTATCTCCTTGTTTGGCTACATCGTCGTCGATCCAGTTGGATGGGGTTTTCATAATCGGGTTGTAATATTCGCCCTGATCATGGAATACACAATAATCGTCGAAGCCTGAAGGTTCTTTCTTTAAATGCCATTTACCAAATAAAGCAGTTTGATAACCACCTGCCTGCATACGCTTTGCAATGTTATCGGCTTCGGGGTATAGCGCATCTTCCAGTGTGTACACGCCATTCTGATGGCTGTATGCTCCCGTCATAATGCTTGCCCGGCTGGGCACTGAAATGGAATTGGTACAAAAACAATTGTCCAGTACACAACCTTCTTCCGCCAATCTTCGTATGTTGTCGTTTTTTACGTAGTTGGCCAATACGCCGCCATAAATACCCCATGCCTGCGATGTATGATCGTCTGACAAAATAAACAATACATTGGGGCGTTCCTCTTCAACTTTCTCGGAACAGGCGGTTAATAAGCCTGTTGGCAACGTGATGGCTGCCAACAGAACAGATGATGTTGGGACGTTTCTTCTCATTGAACTACTTGCTTTTTAGCTTTTTGCCCTGCTTCTCTAAAGCCGTTGCTCTTTTTGCGTGTTAGGTTATCTCCTAAATCCTCTCTCATCTCATCGGCAATTTTCATTAGCTCGATTGCTTTTTCGGGATATTGCGACAGCACATCATAACGCTCTCCCGGATCACGACGCAGGTCGTACAACTCAGCTTTCTTTAGGTCGATGTTGGTGAGTTGCCCCGGTTGTCCGTCGTTGCCCGGTACGTATGCTCCATAAGTAGTATATTTATGGGGGAATACCAGTTTGAACATACCGTCTGTTACCGCTTCCAAGTCGTTTTGACGGAAGTAGTAAACGAACGATTTGCGAGGATTGGCTCCTTTTTCGCCTTTCATTAAAGGTAGCAGGCTTACACCGTCAATTTTACGTTCGGGTAGGGGAGCACCACTGATTTCGGCCATCGTTGGGAATAAGTCAATATTAGAAGCCAGATTGTTGCAAGTAGTACCCGGTTCGATTTTCCCTTTCCAGTACATGATACAAGGGATACGGTTTCCGCCGTCGAAGGTCGTTGCTTTGGCTTCGCGTAGTCCGCCTGCCGAACCGGCATGGTTGCCGTAGTTTGTCCACGGACCATTGTCGGAGGTAAGCACTACCAATGTGTTTTCTTCCAGCTTAAGATCGCGTAAGGTTTTCAATACTTGTCCTACACTCCAGTCTATTTCCATCATTACATCGCCATACAATCCTTGTTCACTTTTTCCTTTGAACTTATCGGAAACCGCCAATGGCACATGAGGCATAGAATGAGCCAGGTATACAAAGAAAGGATTTTTCTTGTTCTTACGGATGAATTCTACGGCACGTTCGGTATAATCGGTCGTAAATTTGGTTTGATCTGTATTGTATCCAATGATCTTATTACCGTCGATGGTAGGTAAATCCGGGAAGTTAAACACCTCTCCCTGTTGTGGGTGGAAAGGCCACATATCGTTCGAATAAGGTAAACCGTAATATTCGTCGAAACCATTTTGAAGCGGCAAGAATTCCGGAGCATCACCTAAGTGCCATTTCCCGTAAATGGCGGTGTTGTATCCTTTTTGCTTCATGAGTTCGCCCATCGTCATTTCGTCCGGATGGATTCCGTAAGGAGAGTTAGGCCCCGGTGCTCCCGAAAAACCAATTCGGTTCGGATAGCAACCCGTAAGTAAACCCGCACGCGAAGCACCACTGATAGGCTGTGCGGCCAGGAAGTGAGTAAATCTCATTCCTTCTGCTGCCATTTTATCAATATGAGGCGTTTTATACCCGTAGGCACCATTGAAGGAGAAATCTCCATAGCCTACATCATCCAAATTAATAATGATAACGTTTGTATAGTCGGCAGCCATTCCCTGCATGGAAATACCGCCCAACGTAGTTAATAAGAGCAGTTTGTTTTTCATGATGTTTTTTTTCATAAAGTCATGCAAAGATATAGAAAATAAATAGCAGTGAGGTGGCATGAACTACTTTCTTTGTATCTTTGTTTTCTATACGTTAATAATCAGTCAAAGATATGAGCAGTACAGATTCTAATATCCCGTTTCGCCGCTATCCCATTGGTATACAAAGCTTTGAGAAGCTTCGCAGCGAAGGTTATATATATGTGGATAAAACCCATCATGTTCGTAAACTGATTGAAATGGGGAATCCTTACTTCCTATCTCGTCCTCGGCGATTTGGGAAAAGCTTGCTGCTCTCCACCATCGAGGCCTATTTTCGGGGGAAGAAAGAACTGTTTCACGGATTGGCCATTGAACAATGGGATCAGGAATGGAAAACATACCCGGTGATGCACCTTAGCCTGAATGCCGAAAAGTATGAGACGGTAGAGGATTTGCAAAAGATTCTCGAAAACCAATTAAGAGCCTGGGAAAAAGAGTACGATTCGCACAATACGATAGACTCTCACTCCATTCGCTTTATGAATGTTATCCAAAAGGCCTACGAGAAGACCGGGCTGCGCGTGGTTGTTCTTATTGATGAGTACGACAAACCTCTGTTGCGCTCTATGCACGATGAAGAACTTCAAGCTCGTTTCCGCAACTTGCTTACTGCTTTCTATACGGTGCTTAAGGATGCCGACTCGTTTCTGCACTTTGTACTTATTACCGGGGTAACCAAGTTTGCCCAGATGGGAATATTCAGTAACCTGAATCAACTCAAAGATATCAGCTTTCTTCCTGAATTTGCCGACCTTTGTGGACTTACCTTGCAAGAAATAGAAGATACATTTCCGGATGAACTGGAAGCTTTGGCCGCAAGTAATAGAATAACGAGCCGGGAGGAAGCGATCAACGAACTGACCCGTATGTACGATGGATACAACTTCAGTCCACGCAATACTGTGGGCATTTTCAACCCCTTTAGTGTGCTCAATTCTTTGAGAGATCGTTCTTTCGAACGTTACTGGTTCGCCAGTGGTACTCCCACCTTTTTGGTGGAGATGCTGAAGAAAACAGACTTCGATATTCGCAATCTCGAAGGTGTTGAGGTAGACAGTGCTTCGCTAATGAATGATCGGGTAGATGTAAACAACCCTATTCCCATGATTTACCAAAGTGGCTACCTTACTATAAAGGAGTATGATGAAGAGTTTCAAAGCTACATTCTGGGCTTCCCCAACGATGAGGTAAAGTATGGCTTCCTCTCCTTTGCTTCGCCTTATTATGACTCTGTACCCCGAGATAGTACAGCCTTTCACATTGGACGCTTTACTAAAGAGTTGCGTGCAGGCGAAATCGAAGCCTTCCTTACCCGTCTGCGTGCTTTCTTTGCCGACTTTCCATACGAACTCAACGATAAAACCGAACGCCATTATCAAGTTGTGTTCTACTTAGTATTCAAACTTATGGGACAGTTTACCGATGCCGAGGTGAGCAGTGCTCGTGGTAGAGCCGATGCAGTAGTGAAAACCGATGATTACATCTATGTATTTGAGTTCAAACTTAATGGTACGGCCGAAGAAGCCCTCCGGCAAATTGATGAGAAAGGATACCTTATTCCTTACACTGCCGACGGACGACAATTGGTAAAGGTAGGTGTAAGCTTCGATAAACAGGAGAGAAACCTGGGAAAGTGGCTGATTGAGTAACATAACCCTTTAACTTCAATTGCCAGTAGTAATTCCTTCAACTACCAGTAGCATTTGCCCAAACTGCTGGTAGCATTTGTCGCAATTACCAATAGCTCTCAATGAACAAAAGCTTTTCATTCTGTGTTATTTGTCGATAAAAGTTATATATTTGCGTCGAATAATTAAAATCTATTAAATATGAAGAAGTTTGTAAGCGTTTTAATAATTGCTTTATCGCTTGGTATGGTGATGCCTGCGCAAGCACAAATTAAGTTTGGGGTAAAGGGTGGTTTGAATATGTCTGAATTGGATATAAAGAATGGACCCACAAGTGATAATACCACCGGATTCTATATCGGGCCGATGGCAGAAGTAACAATTCCTATTGTCGGATTAGGCTTAGATGGTGCTTTGATGTACTCACAACGTGGTAAAGACGAATGGAAACAACAAGGTATTGAAATCCCTGTGAACTTGAAATATACTTTCGGCTTAGGAAGCATGTTGGGAGTTTATGTAGCTGCCGGACCTGATTTCTTTTTTAACTTTAAGGATATTAAGTTTGCTACAGATGATAATAAACTTGTAGATACAGAAAAAACACAAGTAGGCTTGAATCTCGGTGCCGGTGTAAAATTGATTAAGCACTTGCAGGTTGGTGTAAACTATCAGATTCCATTGGGCGATAGTTTCTCTTGGGATACTGTAATTGATGCAGCCGGAAATGAAATCAAAGGAGGTAATGGGAAAACCAAGACCTGGCAAGTATCTGTAGCTTACATTTTCTAAGGCTCATTCTTAACATATAGATATAGAGGTTTCTCATTACGGGAAGCCTCTTTTTTTGTACCTTTGTTCTCGCAATGAACAAATATGTAGATGTCATATTACCGCTGCCGCTTCCCCGCAGCTTTACTTACCTGTTGCCCGATGAGGAAATAGGCAAAGTACAACCCGGATTTCGGGTAGTGGTACCTTTTGGCAGAAAGAAATTCTATACAGCTATTGTCTGTAAGGTGCATAATAACGCCCCTACCGAATATGAAGTAAAAGAAATAACAACAGTTTTAGATAAGGCCCCTATACTCTTCCCCATTCAGTTTAAACTTTGGCAGTGGTTGTCCGAGTATTATCTCTGCACACAGGGCGATGTGTATAAAGCGGCTCTTCCTTCCGGGTTGAAACTGGAAAGTGAAACGATTGTATTGCTTAATCCCGATTTTGAGGCAGACACCCAATTGCCCCCCAAAGAACAGCAGATATTGGATTTACTCCCTGCCGGGCAAGAACAATCTATAACCAAACTGGAGAAAGACAGCGGAATAAAAAACATACTGAATGTTGTTAAGTCCTTATTAGATAAGGAAGCTCTTTTTGTGAAAGAAGAACTCCGCCGCTTGTATAAACCCAAAACGGAGCCTCGGGTGCGACTGACTGAAAACCATTCTTCCGAAACAGCTTTGAAAATACTCTTCGATACATTAAGTCGCGCCCCCAAGCAATTGGCGTTGCTGATGAAATACTTAGAACTATCCTGCTATATGGGTGGCAGTACTTCATTGAAGGAAGTATCGAAGAAAACCCTTATAGACAGTGCAGGGAGTTCGACCTCTGTTTTTAATGGGTTGGTAGAAAAAGGAGTCTTTTTGGTGTATCACCACGAAATCGGTCGCCTGAATAAACAAGAAGGAGATACCGTTGTACTAAATCCTTTGAATTCATTTCAGCAGAAGGCCTATAATGAGATTGCGACTTCTTTTAAAGAAAAGAATGTATGTTTATTGCACGGAGTAACTTCCAGCGGAAAGACAGAGATTTATATACACCTTATAGAAGAAGCCATTCGTCGAGGCAAACAAGTACTTTACCTGCTTCCGGAGATTGCGCTTACCACCCAGATTACAGAAAGGTTAAAGCGTGTATTTGGTGCTAAATTAGGTATTTATCATTCTAAGTTTCCGGATGCGGAACGGGTAGAGATCTGGCAGAAACAATTAAGTAACCAACCCTATCAAATTATATTAGGGGTACGTTCTTCTGTGTTTCTTCCTTTTGAGAATCTGGGGCTTATTATCATCGACGAAGAACACGAGAATACTTATAAACAGCAAGACCCGGCTCCCCGCTACCATGCCCGTAGTGTGGCCATTATGTTGGCGGCTATGTGCGGAGCGAAAACCTTATTGGGTACTGCTACCCCTGCGGTAGAAACTTATTATAATGCCACCACCGGCAAGTATGGGTTGGTGGAGCTAAAAGAACGATATCAGGATATTCAACTCCCCGAGATTGTTCCTGTGGATATTAAGGAGCTGGCCCGTAAGAAGCGGATGAACGGTCCTTTTTCTCCCTCCCTTCTGGCAGATATACGAGAAGCCTTAGACAAAAAAGAACAGGTGATTCTCTTTCAGAACCGAAGAGGCTTTGCCCCGATGATTGAATGTAAAACCTGTGGATGGGTGCCCAAATGCAAGAACTGCGATGTGAGTTTAACCTTTCATAAAGGAATCAATCAGTTAACTTGCCATTACTGCGGATATACATACCGGCCCCCGCGTTCTTGTCCGGCTTGCGAAGGAGTCGATTTAAGGAGCCGTGGCTTTGGTACTGAGAAGATAGAAGATGAAGTTAAAAACGTTTTTCCCGATGCTTCCATCTCCCGAATGGACTTGGATACTACACGCTCGCGGAGTGCATACGAGAGAATCATCTCCGATTTTGAACAGGGTAAAACGCAAATACTGATTGGTACCCAGATGGTATCTAAAGGGTTAGACTTTGATCATGTGAGCATAGTCGGTATCCTCAATGCAGATACAATGCTTAATTATCCCGACTTTCGTTCATACGAACGCGCCTATCAGCTAATGGCACAAGTGGCTGGTCGTGCAGGGCGGAAGAATAAACGCGGAAAGGTACTGCTACAAACAAAAAGCATCGATCATCCCATTATCCGGCAGGTAATTGAGAATGATTATCTGTCGATGTTTCAAAGGGAGATGGCCGAAAGGCAGGCATTTCATTATCCCCCTTATTATCGCCTGGTATATGTATACCTGAAAAACAGGAATGAGCAACTGCTCGACCTGATGGCTCGTACAATGGGCGATAAATTGAGAGCCGTGTTCGGAGCCCGCGTACTGGGGCCGGATAACCCTCCGGTGGCTCGTGTGCAGACGTTATTTATCAAAAAGATTATCGTAAAGATAGAAGATGGCGCTTCGATGGCTCGTGCCCGCGAACTGCTAATGCTTATACAGCGGGAAATGATTGAAGATGAAAGATTCAAATCATTGATTATATATTATGATGTAGACCCACAATAAAGGTTATGAAAAAGATTTTGTTTGTTTGTCTTGGAAACATCTGCCGCTCGCCAATGGCAGAGGGAGTTATGCTTCGGCTAGTAAAAGAAGCAGGTTTGGAGAAAGAGTTTGAAATAGATTCCGCCGGTATAATGGGGTATCATGAAGGTGAGTTGGCCGATTCGCGTATGAGATCTCATGCCGCACGCCGAGGCTATGAGCTTGTTCACCGATCGCGACCTGTACGCACCGAAGATTTCTATGCGTATGATTTGATTATTGGTATGGACGATCGGAATATCTCGGATCTGCACGACCGCGCCCCTTCTCCGGAAGAGGAAAAGAAGATATCCCGAATGACGGATTACTGCGTTAATATGCTCGCCGATCATGTGCCCGACCCTTATTACGGAGGGGCTTCCGGCTTTGAATATGTAATTGATTTGCTGGAGGATGCCTGTGCCGGTTTATTGGCTCAACTACAGAAGTAAGAGGGCATCCCCTCTTACTTCTTCAGCTCCGGATAACTAATCCGTGTATGATAACTCGTTGTTAACTTCTCTATAAATACCTTCTTAACGGTAGCAATATCCAGAAAGGTGATAGGGCATTCTTTGAAGAACCCATCGGCTACCTGCGAATCAATAATCTTGTTTACCAGGTTCGAAATGCTTTCTTCGGTATACTCGGGTAAGCTTCTGGATGCTGCTTCCACTGCATCTGCCATCATCAGGATGGCTGTTTCTTTAGAGAATGGATTAGGCCCCGGATAAGTAAACCATTCTTCGTCGGGTTCTTCGTCGGGGTGTTCATTCTTCCAGGAGATATAGAAATACTTGGTTTTCCCTAATCCGTGATGGCTACTGATAAAGTCTTTAATTGCTTGCGGCAGATTATGTTTATCGGCCAATCGTAAGCCATCTTTTACATGGTTAATGATTATTTGTGCGCTTTGCTCATAAGGCAAAGTTTTGTGAGGGTTCACCCCTCCCTGCTGATTCTCTGTGAAGAATGCAGGATTTTCCATTTTACCTATATCATGATACAATGCTCCCGTACGTACAAGCTGACTTTTAGCTCCAATCCGGATAGCCGCTTCTGCCGATAGATTAGCTACTTGCAT
Organism: Bacteroides sp. 224; assembly: GCF_010500995.1. GTDB lineage: Bacteria > Bacteroidota > Bacteroidia > Bacteroidales > Bacteroidaceae > Bacteroides. Next base: position 241,213 of record NZ_QVMK01000001.1, read on the forward strand.
AGAGTGCTGAAATGTACCTGCGGCAGTTTCGGATAATCTGCGCAGTAACGGATTATTGATATTGGATAGTTCTACCAATGTTACATTGGAAGTAAATCCAAACAGCTTTTCCAATAAGAAAAGGAAAGGGTAAGCGAATAATAAGAGTATTCCATTGATTATAAAATAGGCATACATGCTTCTATTCAGCTTCGTTAAATCGTTTTCGATGATTAATTCGTACGCAAAATAGGTGGCAGCGTAGGTCAGTGTGATAATAAGAGCCGTGCGGAATAGTTGAGATCGCTGTGAAAGTTCTCTTAAACTAAGTATCGCTGCTAACCCTGCCGGAATCTGAAGCAAAATGAAATCATAAGGATACCTGAGCATGGTTGAACAGATCAGTAGCGTAATCACATGCGCCAGGAAGGCGGTGCGCGAGTCTAAGAAGATGCGGATAATCATCGGCAGCATCGCATAAGGTATTACATATATGCTGAGTACATTATTGGATACCATTAAGCCTGTAATAACGCAATAGAAGATAATTAATAGGAATAAGAGCAATAAATTCCTGAACCGATCGAAGTAGAAAGCACGGAACATTTGCAGATACAAAATAAACAGAAGTATCAAGACGGATACAAACAGTATTTGACCACCCCATATCAAGTTTACCTGCAAGCGTGTTTCGCTGCGTTTAATGGATTCCTTGCGTAATGACTCAAGGATGCTATACGTTTGTTCGTCGATAATTTCTCCCCGGTCTACAATCTTCTGGCCGCTTTGCACCAAGCCATTTGCCCAGGAATAGTTGCCCATAACCTCATTGAGTGCCGTTTCTGTGCGCTGTTCATCATGAATGAGGTTGGCATTGATGTATTCATTGAGCGAGCATTGGCGCAGAATATCTTTCTTGAAGTGAATAATATCCGCAGAGAGAACATACTCATAAGCCTCTTTGGTAGTAAATATGCCGGCGGTATATCTTTGGCTGGCTTCTTTTTCTTCGATTACTTTAATGGTAGAAATACTGTCTTGCTGGAGCCTTTTGAGGTCTTCTGCCATGATGATTCCCGACTTATATACCTCTTTCAGTACCTTTTCTATATGGCGGGCATAGTCGGCAGACGGGAGTATGCTCTTAAGATTGGCATTATAATCTTCCCTGAATTTGGCAATTGCCTCTTTCTCGACTGTACTCTCCAGCGTGTAATAAGGTTGGAATGCTGCCATGAGACTGTCATGCTCTTTCTTAACAATGGCTTCGTCTTTATAGATAGGAAAGTCGAAGGTTGCCATTAACTGACCATATTTCCAAGGTCTGTTAAGGTCGAACTGATAATTGAATTTCCCATCTCGCGGGAGAAAATAAACAATAATCCCTACGGTAGCTATGAATATGCAGGTTTTCAGTAAGATTGCTTTGTATGGAAGGTTTTTTCTTATCTTTATTCGGAACATGCTTTCTGTTTTTTTGCGAAAAGTACAAAAAAAAACAATAGTATCAGAAAAAAGGATTACTTTTGCGCGATTATCTTATCTTATATTAACGTAATTATGTCAGATAGAAACGTCAGGGTTCGCTTTGCTCCAAGCCCTACAGGAGCTTTACATATTGGTGGGGTTCGTACAGCTTTATACAATTATTTGTTTGCCAAACAACATGGAGGGGAGTTTATACTCCGTATTGAAGATACTGATTCCCAGAGATTTGTGCCGGGAGCAGAAGAGTATATTATCAACTCATTTAAGTGGTTGAATATCAAGTTCGACGAAGGAGTGAGTATCGGAGGAAAGTATGGACCTTATCATCAGTCCGAACGACGGGAAATATACAAGAAGTATGTGCAGGTTTTGTTGGAAAATCAGAAGGCATACATCGCTTTTGATACCCCTCAGGAGTTAGAGGCTAAACGAACAGAAATAGCCAATTTCCAATACGATGCATCTACCCGCATGCAGATGCGCAATTCGCTGACGCTTCCTAAAGAAGAAGTAGACAGTCTGATTGCCGAAGGACATCAATATGTAGTTCGTTTTAAGATAGAACCTAATGAAGATGTACATGTAAAAGACCTGATTCGTGGTGATGTGGTTATCAACTCTTCGGTGTTAGATGATAAAGTACTTTATAAATCGGCCGATGAACTGCCTACTTACCATTTAGCTAATATTGTAGACGATCATTTGATGGAAATCTCTCACGTAATTCGTGGAGAAGAATGGTTGCCTTCTGCCCCTTTACATGTTTTACTATATCGTGCTTTTGGCTGGGATGATACCATGCCGGCTTTTGCCCATTTGCCTTTATTGCTTAAACCCGAAGGAAATGGAAAATTAAGCAAACGCGATGGAGATCGTTTAGGTTTCCCGGTATTTCCGCTCGAATGGAAAGACCCTAAAACCGGAGAAACATCTTCCGGATATCGCGAAGCCGGTTATCTGCCGGAGGCTGTAGTAAACTTCCTTGCTCTGCTGGGATGGAACCCGGGTAATGACCAGGAACTTATGTCGATGGATGAAATGATTCGTCTTTTCGACCTGGATCGTTGTAGCAAATCCGGTGCGAAGTTCGACTATAAGAAAGGTATATGGTTTAATCACCAGTACATTCAGCAGAAATCGAACGAAGACATTGCCGAAATGTTTGTACCTGTGCTTAAAGAGCATGGCGTAGAGGCTTCTGCCGATAAGGTAGTTGCCGTAGTAGGATTAACCAAAGAACGTGTAAACTTTGTACAAGAACTATGGGATGCTTCATCTTTCTTCTTTGTTGCACCTGCTTCTTATGACGAGAAAACAGTGAAGAAGCGTTGGAAGGAAGATTCCGGTAAATGCATGACAGAACTTGCCGAGGTGTTGGCAAGCATGGATGACTTTAGTGCAAAAGCACAAGAAGATGTAGTGATGGCATGGATTGCAGCAAAAGAATATCATACGGGTAATATTATGAATGCTTTCCGCCTGGCGTTGGTTGGCGAAGGAAAAGGACCTCATATATTTGATATATCTCTTATAATAGGTGAAGAAGAAACGTTGGCTCGTTTGAAGCGTGCTGTTGAAGTGTTAAAGTGATTTTTTAGATGAAAGACTTCTTTTACAATCTGGGGATTGTTCTGTATGACTTCGGGGTGCACTTTCTGGCACCTTTCAGTAGTAAACCCCGAAAGATGATGAAGGGGCATTGGGTGGTTTATCGACTCATTCGCCAACAGCGTGAAAAGAATGCCGAATATATATGGTTTCATGCTGCTTCTTTAGGAGAGTTTGAACAGGGGCGTCCTTTAATGGAAAAGATCAGGGAGCAACATCCGCATTATAAGATATTGCTTACTTTTTTCTCACCTTCCGGCTATACTGTACGCAAAGATTATAAGGGTGCTGACATTGTTTGTTACCTCCCTTTCGATAAGCCTCGTAATGTGAAGAAATTCCTGGACGTTGCTCGTCCGTGCATGGCTTTCTTTATTAAATATGAGTTCTGGAAGAATTATCTGGATGAACTGAATAAGCGTCGCATACCTGTATACAGTGTTTCCTCTATCTTTCGCAAAGATCAGATATTCTTTAAGTGGTACGGGGGCACCTACCGGAATGTGTTGAAAGACTTCGATCATTTGTTTGTTCAGAATGAAGCTTCTAAACGTTTCTTATCTAAAATTGGTGTCACTAAGGTAACTGTGGTAGGAGATACCCGTTTCGACCGGGTGATGCAAATCAGAGAAGCTGCCAAGATACTGCCTTTGGTTGAGAAGTTTAAAGGAGAATCGTTAACACTTGTAGCGGGCAGTTCGTGGGGACCGGATGAAGATTTGTTTATCGAATACTTCAATAATCATCCTGATATGAAGCTGATTATTGCCCCTCATGTTATTAATGAAAACCACCTGGTAGAGATTATCGACAAAATAAAGCGCCCTTACATACGTTATAGCAAAGCTGATGAAACGAATGTAGGAGATGTTGATTGTTTAATTATCGACTGCTTCGGACTCTTGTCTTCCATCTATCGATATGGCGAGATTGCCTATATTGGTGGAGGCTTTGGCGTGGGAATTCATAATACACTCGAAGCGGCTGTGTATGGTGTTCCTGTAATCTTCGGCCCAAATTACCACAAGTTTATGGAAGCCATTCAGCTGATTGAAGCCAAAGGTGCTTTTTCTATAAAGAATCAAGAAGAACTATATACATTGCTGGATAAACTGATTTCAGACAAAGAATTTCTGGAAACAACCGGACAGAATGCCGGACATTATGTAACAAGCAATGCAGGAGCAACGGATAAGGTGCTTGGAATGATAAATTTTTAGTGAATAGTGAATAGTGAAAAGTGAATAGTAAAGTTTTATCTTTTCACTCTTCACTATTCACTTTTCACTATTCCCCCTCCTTAAACCATCCCGAATACATCAAATAATTATGTGCAATCTTTTGATTGAGTTCTCTCGATTGTTCCGGATCTACCTTCTTAATAAACTTGGCGGGTACGCCTCCCCATATACTTCCGGGCTCGATTACTGTATTGCTTAATACCAGAGAACCGGCAGCAACAATAGCACCTTCGCCTACGATGGCATGGTCGAGTAGGGTAGAGCCCATTCCAATAAGAGCATAATCTTTGATGTGTGCTCCATGAATGGTAACATTGTGGCCTACCGATACATGGTCGCCAATTTCTACCGTCGATTTTTGATAAAGCGTATGCAGCACGCTGCCATCTTGTATGTTAACACCGTTTCCTATTCGGATAGAGTTTACATCACCGCGTAATACGGTATTGAACCAAATGCTGCAATCGTTTCCTATGACAACATCTCCAATAATTGTGGCATTCTCTGCCAAATAACAATTCTCTCCTATTTGAGGGGTGAATCCTCTTACTGATTTTATTAAAGCCATTTTCGTTATATATTCTTAGTTGCTTCTTGTAGCCATTTTTGCTCTTCCGGGTTCAGAAGGGGTGATAGCTCTCTGTAAACCTTTTCGTGATAGTTATTTAACCAATCAATTTCTTCCTTGCTAAGCATCTCTTTTATAATCCCTTTTTGGCAGATTGGGCAAAGGGTGACGGTTTCGAACGCATAATACTTGCCAAACATTCCCTCTTGGTGTTCTACTACAAGTACCAGATTCTCCGTGCGAATGCCGTGGCTTCCTGCTTTGTATAGCCCGGGCTCGTTCGATGTAAGCATTCCGGGCTGTAAAACAACCGGGTTTTCGTTCATGCGTATGCTTTGAGGACCTTCGTGCACATTCAGAAAATGCCCGATGCCATGCCCGGTGCCATGCAGGTAGTTCATGCCACGGTTCCACAGCGGCATACGAGCAAGTACATCTAATTGTGCGCCGCGGGTGCCTGCGGGGAATTTAGCCATCGCCAGTGCAATGTGCCCTTTCAACACCAATGTATAGTCTGTTTTTTCTTCTTTCGAAAGTTCTCCCAATGCAATGGTGCGGGTAATGTCGGTAGTGCCATCCAAATATTGTGCGCCGGAATCGAGCAAAAGAAAGCCTTTGGGCTGTAAATAGCTATTGCTTTCCGGGGTAGCAGCGTAGTGAACAATGGCTCCATGCTCTTTGTACCCTGCAATGGTGTTGAAGCTTTCGCCTTTATACAACGTCTGTTCGGCTCGGAATTTATGAAGTTGCTTGTCTATGCTGAGTTCAGATTCTGTGCCGGAAGCTACGTTCTCTTCCAGCCATTTAAGAAATCTGACTAAGGCTGCACCATCTTTTTTCATGGCATTGTGCACGCCCTCAATCTCCGTTTTATTCCGAATTGCTTTTAGTTCTGCAGCGGGAGATGTGCCGCTAATGATTTTGCATGCGGAATTTATAGCTTGTAATATCGCAAAATTCGTTTTTTCAGAATTGATTAAAACTGAGTTCAAAGTTAATTCAGATAAGTAAGTTCTTACCTCTTCATAATTACGTACTTCTACTTGCTGATTTTGAAGATAATTTTTTACTTCGGGAGATACCTTTTCGGAGTCGATAAATAAAATTGCTTTGCCGGGGGTAATTAACAGATAGCTAACTACTACCGGGTTGTATTCCACATCCGTGCCGCGTAGGTTGAGTGTCCACGCTATTTCGTCCAGAGCAGAGAGTAGAGTGCTTTGGCAGTTCTTTAGGGCGAGTTTTCCTCGTATATCGGCTATTTTTTCTATTGCTGTGCTTCCGGCGTAGGCAATGTCATAGATGTAGGCAGGAGATTTGGGTCTTTCCGGACGATCTGTCCATATTTTATCTATGAAATCGACTTGTGTATCTATCTTAATATTCTTTTTAGATAATTGTTTAGTTAAATTTTCTACTTCGGAAGCAGTAAAAACTTCTCCTTCAATGCCTATAGTGCTGTTTGGAGAGATCTCTTTACTAATAAATTCGGCAATGGAGGGCGTTTCGGGCAACATCTCTTTGTATAAATCGATGCCTGTACCACTTAATTGCTCGCTGGCCTGTAGGAAATAACGAGAGTCTGTCCAAAGACCTGCTTTGGTTGGGGTGATTACAATAGTACCTGCCGACCCTGTAAATCCGGAAATCCATTCCCTAAGCTTCCAATGAGGCGCTACGTACTCGCTTATGTGTGGGTCGGTGCTTGGGATAATGAAAGCACTTAACCCCTTTTCTATAAGATGTTTTCTGAGCGAATTAATTCGGTTTTTGATGATAGAGTTCATATTCGTTTCTTTTTCTTTTCTATAGATATATATGCCCTGGTTGGTAGACTTGCGCATTGCAAATGTAGTAAACTAAATAAGATGAACAACTATGTTATGGTATAAAAATACGAAAAATGTATACGGTGCGATATACAATAAAGATGGCATTTGTGGTGAATAAGCTTATAGCGTTCGTTATAACGACCCTATAACAATATAATATGAAGAAGAAGAAATACTGATGATGATAAAGATAGAATAAATCCGGAAGAAAAAAAGACTAAAGCAGAAAAAAGAAAGTGATAGTGAAAGTGCAACCGGCAATGAAAGAAAGTGCAACCGGCATTTGAGGTAAATGCAACCGGCATTCGAGTTGGATGCGACCGGCAGCAGCATTATGCAGTAAACAAAACACGTTCCGACTCTAAATATTCAAATAAAAGTTTGGTGGATAACTAAACTATATGTAATTTTGCCGCGCAAATAAAGTGTAATTTAGAAAACAAAATATAATTTAAAAACAAAAAAATGATTGTAGTACCAGTAAAAGAGGGCGAAAACATTGAAAAGGCTCTTAAAAAATTCAAAAGAAAATTCGAAAAAACAGGTATCGTTAAAGAACTAAGACGCAGACAACAGTTTGATAAACCTTCTGTGGTTAAAAGACTTAAGAAAGAACGTGCTGTTTACGTGCAACAATTGCAGCAAATAGAAGATTAAAACTTCTGAAATTACTTTGATTTTCTGAATTCTTTTCATACATTCGTTGCATAGAAGTTAGATGCAACGACTTATGTTAATAGAATCTTTTCTTGATTATCTCCGGTTCGAGCGAAATTATTCCGATAACACGATAGAGTGTTATGGGAAGGATATTGCTCAGTTCCGGATTTTTTTTCAAGGGGAGGGAGGTGATGAAGATTTAGACTTTTGCCTTGTTACTTCCGAAGATGTTCGGGAATGGGTAGTCTCTCTGATGGATAACGGGTTTGCGGCTACCTCCGTAAACCGGAAGTTGAGTTCTTTGCGGTCGTTCTCGAAATATCTTTTAAGGAAGGGCGTGCTGGAAAAAGATCCGTTACGTAAAATAGTGGGTCCTAAAAAAGCAAAACCGTTGCCGGTGTTCTTGAAAGAGAGTGAGATGGACAAACTGCTGGATGAGACTGAGTTTGGCGAAGGCTTTATAGGCTGTCGTGATAAACTGATTATTCAAATGTTTTATGCCACGGGTATAAGACTTGCAGAGTTGATTGGGCTGAATGATAATGATGTGGATTTATCTTCCTCTTTGATAAAAGTAACAGGAAAAAGAAATAAACAGCGATTGATTCCTTTTGGTGATGAACTAAAAGAGCTGCTGTTTGGTTATATTAGTATGAGAAATGAAGAGGTAGCTGTTCTTGAGCCGGCGCTCTTTTTGCAGAAAAATGGTCGTAGAATCGGTCGAGCTGCAGTTTACCAATTAGTGAAGCAAAATCTATCAAAGGTTGTGACGCATAAAAAACGAAGTCCGCATGTGTTGAGGCATACATTTGCAACCACCATGTTGAATAATGAAGCCGAACTTGGAGCTGTTAAAGAATTGCTGGGGCACAGCAGTCTGGCAGCAACGGAGGTTTACGCGCACACAACTTTCGAGGAATTAAAAAAAGTATATAAACAAGCCCATCCAAGGTCTTAAAAAAGGAGGTAAGTATGGAAATTAGAATTCAATCAATTCACTTTGATGCAGCAGAGCAATTGCAAGCTTTTATTCAGAAGAAAGCATCTAAGCTGGAAAAATTTTATGATGATATAACCGCAGTAGAAGTAGTATTAAAAGTCGTGAAGCCCGAAGTCGCTAAAAATAAAGAAGCAGGGATTAAAGTGATTATTCCTAATGGCGATTTTTATGCGGAGAAAGTATGTGATACCTTTGAGCAATCGGTAGATGAATGCTTGGAAGCTTTAGGTAAACAGCTAACAAAACACAAAGAAAAACAACGAAACAAATAAAAAAGAAGCAAATATTTTGTGGAAAAGAAATAAATACCTAAATTTGCAGCCGTTTCGCTTTCGAACAAGTGAACGGTTGCATTTTTTATAACTTATTGCCTCTTTAGCTCAGTTGGCCAGAGCACGTGATTTGTAATCTCGGGGTCGTTGGTTCGAATCCGACAAGAGGCTCAACACAGGCAAAGCCTGTGAAATTGAAAATTGAAAATTGAAAATTGAAAGTTAATCATTAGCAATCAGTTTGAATCATTTTCGCAGATACTAAAAGAGTAATTTTCAACTCTCCATTTTCAATTCTCAATTTAAAAAAGGGTAGTTACCAGAGTGGCCAAATGGGGCAGACTGTAAATCTGCTGTCTTTCGACTTCGGTGGTTCGAATCCATCACTACCCACGAGTGAACAGCTCACAAAGTTGCGGAAGTAGCTCAGTTGATAGAGCATTAGCCTTCCAAGCTGAGGGTCGCGGGTTTGAGCCCCGTCTTCCGCTCTTTCTTCTTGCTGTTATAGCTCAGTGGTAGAGCACTTCCTTGGTAAGGAAGAGGTCCCGGGTTCAAATCCCGGTAACAGCTCATTTGGGTTTGTAGTTGAAAGTTTATAGTTTCTGAGTTCTCAGTGATTATAAGCTTTAAAAGACTTAGAAATGTTTTAGCTTTATGAATTAGTATTTAAACTAAAGTCTGTAAAGTTGGTCTATAAACTATAAACTTAAAAACTATAAACTAAAAGAAGCTGATTATTAATCGAATAAATAAAAAGTAAAGCTATGGCTAAAGAGAAATTTGAACGTACCAAACCGCACGTAAACATTGGTACTATTGGTCACGTTGACCACGGTAAAACCACTTTGACTGCTGCTATCACTACTGTGTTGGCAAAAAAAGGTCTTTCTGAATTGCGTTCTTTCGATTCTATCGACAACGCTCCTGAAGAAAAAGAAAGAGGTATCACTATTAACACTTCTCACGTAGAATACCAAACAGCTAACCGTCACTACGCTCACGTAGACTGTCCGGGTCACGCTGACTACGTTAAGAACATGGTTACCGGTGCTGCTCAGATGGACGGTGCAATCATCGTAGTTGCTGCTACTGATGGTCCGATGCCTCAAACTCGTGAGCACATCCTTTTGGCTCGTCAGGTAAACGTACCTAAGTTGGTTGTTTTCATGAACAAGTGCGATATGGTAGAAGATGCTGAAATGTTAGAGCTTGTTGAAATGGAAATGAGAGAACTTCTTTCATTCTACGATTTCGATGGCGACAACACTCCGGTTATTCAAGGTTCTGCTCTTGGTGGATTGAATGGCGTAGAAAAATGGGAAGACAAAATCATGGAATTGATGGAAGCTGTTGATACTTGGATTCCATTGCCTCCACGTGATGTTGACAAACCATTCTTGATGCCTGTTGAAGACGTATTCTCAATCACTGGTCGTGGTACTGTTGCTACAGGACGTATCGAAGCCGGTATCGTTAAAACTGGTGACGAAGTTCAAATCATTGGTTTAGGTGCTGAAGCTAAGAAATCAGTTGTAACCGGTGTTGAAATGTTCCGTAAGATTCTTGATACAGGTGAAGCTGGCGATAACGTAGGTTTGTTGCTTCGTGGTATCGACAAGAACGAAATCAAACGTGGTATGGTAATCTGCCACCCAGGAAAAATCACTCCTCACACTGCATTTAAAGCTGAGGTTTATATCCTGAAAAAAGAAGAAGGTGGACGTCACACTCCATTCCACAACAAATATCGTCCTCAGTTCTATCTTCGTACTTTGGATGCTACTGGTGAGATCACTCTTCCAGAAGGAACTGAAATGGTAATGCCAGGTGATAACGTAACTATCTCTGTAGAATTAATCTACCCGGTTGCGTTGAACGTAGGTCTTCGTTTCGCTATCCGTGAAGGTGGACGTACAGTAGGTGCTGGTCAGATCACAGAAATATTGTAATACATAAGCTTTTCGGTTCCCGGTATTTTAGTATCGGGAACTGAATTGTTATACGGGAGTAGCTCAGTTGGTAGAGCACCGGTCTCCAAAACCGGGTGTCGGGAGTTCGAGCCTCTCCTCCCGTGCTAATTTTTGAAAAATGGAAAAACTAATCTACAACATTAAAGAATCATACAACGAACTTGTACATAAAGTATCGTGGCCTACGTATTCTGAACTAGCTAACAGTGCAGTGGTTGTTTTATATGCTTCCCTACTCATTGCAGTGTTGGTGTTTGCGATGGACTCCGCTTTCCAGGCTTTAATGGAAAAATTTATCTATCCACATTAAAAACGAATTTAGAATGTCTGAGATTGAAAAGAAATGGTACGTTTTGCGTGCTATTAGCGGAAAAGAATCTAAGGTAAGAGAATATCTTGAAGCTGATATTAAAAACAGCGACTTAGGTGAATATGTATCTCAGGTATTGATTCCAACCGAAAAAGTATATCAGGTTCGCAATGGTAAAAAAATTGTGAAGGAAAGAAGTTATCTTCCCGGTTACGTTTTGGTTGAGGCAGCTTTGGTAGGTGAGGTAGCTCACCATCTGAGGAATACGCCTAATGTGATTGGATTTTTAGGAGGTTCCGAAAAGCCGGTTCCTTTAAGACAATCGGAAGTGAATCGAATACTTGGTACGGTGGACGAACTGCAGGATGCGGGTGAAGAAATCAACATCCCTTATGTAGTTGGCGAAACTGTAAAAGTTACTTTTGGTCCTTTTAGCGGATTCAGTGGAATCATTGAAGAAGTGAACAGTGAAAAGAAGAAACTGAAGGTTATGGTAAAGATATTCGGGCGTAAAACACCGCTTGAATTAGGCTTTATGCAAGTTGAGAAAGAATAATGCAGGTGTTACGCTGTAGTATTCTTCATTTATTTTTATATATAAATCAATAGAAAATGGCTAAAGAAGTTGCTGGACAAATCAAGTTACAGATTAAAGGAGGCGCAGCAAATCCATCACCCCCAGTAGGACCCGCATTAGGTTCTAAAGGGATCAATATCATGGAATTTTGCAAGCAATTCAATGCCAGAACCCAAGACAAGGCAGGTAAAGTTTTACCTGTAATCATTACTTATTACGCAGATAAGTCTTTTGATTTTGTAATCAAGACTCCTCCCGTAGCAATTCAATTACTTGAGTTGACTAAGTTAAAGAGTGGTTCTGCTGAGCCTAACCGTAAGAAAGTTGCCGAGATTACTTGGGAACAAGTTCGTACGATAGCTCAAGACAAGATGGTAGACTTAAACTGTTTTACAGAAGAAGCTGCTATGTCAATGGTTGCCGGTACTGCAAGAAGTATGGGTATTTCAGTAAAAGGGGAGTTCCCTGGCAATAATTAATTAAACTTCAATTATGGGTAAACTGACAAAAAATCAAAAGTTAGCTGCAGCAAAAATTGAAGCAGGGAAGGCATATTCATTGAAAGAAGCCGCATCATTGGTAAAGGAAATCACTTTTACTAAATTTGATGCGTCCTTAGATATAGATGTACGTTTAGGCGTTGACCCACGTAAAGCTAACCAAATGGTGAGAGGTGTAGTATCACTGCCTCACGGAACCGGTAAAGATGTACGTGTATTGGTGCTTTGTACTCCTGATGCTGAAGCTGCTGCGAAAGAAGCTGGCGCTGACTATGTAGGTCTTGACGAATATATCGATAAGATCAAAGGTGGATGGACTGATATTGATGTAATCATCACTATGCCATCTATCATGGGTAAAATTGGTGCTTTAGGTCGTGTACTCGGTCCTCGTGGATTGATGCCGAACCCTAAGAGTGGTACCGTTACTATGGATGTTGCAAAAGCTGTAAAAGAAGTAAAACAAGGTAAGATCGACTTTAAAGTAGACAAAACCGGTATCGTTCATACTTCAATTGGTAAAGTATCATTCAGTGAAGATAAAATCCGCGACAACGCGAAAGAATTTATCCAAACACTGTTGAAATTGAAACCAACGGCTGCTAAAGGTACATATATCAAGAGCATTTATCTTTCCAGTACAATGAGTCCGGGTATTAAAATCGACCCGAAAACAGTTGAAGAAATCTAATAAAAAAGAGAAATTATGAGAAAGGAAGATAAAAGTTCAATCATAGAGCAAATCGCTGCTACAGTCAAAGAATATAGTCACTTCTATCTTGTAGACATGACTGCAATGGATGCAGAAGCTACAACAGCTTTAAGAAGAGAATGTTTCAAATCAGACATCAAATTGATGGTTGTTAAGAATACATTGCTTCAAAAAGCATTGGAATCATTAGAAGAAGACTTTTCTCCGCTTTATGATACATTGAAAGGTTCAACATCAGTTATGTTCTGTAATACAGCTAACGTACCTGCTAAGTTGATCAAGAAAGTATCAAAAGATGGTATTCCGGGATTGAAAGCTGCTTATGCTGAAGAAAGCTTCTATGTTGGAGCTAATCAGCTTGACGCTCTCGTTAGTATCAAGAGTAAGAATGAAGTTATTGCTGATATTGTTGCATTGCTGCAATCTCCGGCGAAGAATGTTATTTCTGCTCTTCAATCAGGTGGTAACACCCTTCACGGAGTTCTTAAGACTCTTGGTGAAAGATAATTTTCAAACAAACTATTTCGTAAATTAAACATTAAATTTTATAATAAAATGGCAGATTTAAAAGCTTTTGCAGAACAATTAGTTAACTTGACAGTAAAAGAAGTTAATGAACTTGCAACTATCCTTAAAGAAGAATACGGTATTGAACCTGCTGCTGCAGCTGTAGCTGTTGCTGCTGGTCCTGCAGCTGGTGGTGCTGCTGCTGCGGAAGAAAAAAGTTCTTTCGACGTAGTGTTGAAAAGCGCAGGTGCTGCAAAATTACAAGTTGTAAAAGCAGTTAAGGAAGCATGTGGTCTTGGCTTGAAAGAAGCTAAAGACATGGTAGATGGTGCTCCTAGCGTAGTAAAAGAAGGTTTAGCTAAAGACGAAGCAGAATCATTGAAGAAAACATTGGAAGAAGCTGGAGCTGAAGTTGAACTTAAATAACATTGGCCTGGTAATCAGGTAATTCGGTTAGGAATCCTCTACCAAGAGGGTTCTTAGCCTTTTTGTGTATATATTTAAAAACAAGTTCTACAAATTCATTCACAGATGTCTTCAAATACTGTAAATCAAAGAGTTAATTTTGCTTCGACTAAAAATCCGCTTGAATACCCGGACTTTCTGGAAGTACAATTGAAGTCATTCCAAGACTTTTTACAATTAGATACCCCACCCGAGAAAAGAAAGAATGAGGGATTGTATAAAGTGTTTGCCGAAAACTTCCCCATTGCTGATACAAGAAACAATTTTGTTCTTGAGTTCTTGGATTACTATATTGATCCGCCGCGTTATACAATAGATGATTGTATAGAGCGAGGGCTTACTTATAGTGTTCCGCTTAAAGCAAAGTTGAAACTGTACTGTACAGATCCCGATCACGAAGATTTTGATACAGTAATTCAGGATGTATTTCTTGGGCCGATTCCATACATGACAGATAAAGCAACATTTGTTATTAATGGTGCAGAGCGTGTAGTTGTATCTCAATTACATCGTTCGCCAGGTGTGTTCTTCGGGCAAAGTGTGCATGCTAACGGAACAAAACTTTATTCAGCTCGTATCATTCCATTTAAAGGTTCTTGGATTGAGTTTGCTACCGACATTAATAATGTCATGTACGCATATATCGATCGTAAGAAAAAGTTGCCTGTGACAACTTTGCTGCGTGCTATTGGTTTTGAGAATGATAAAGATATTCTTGAAATCTTTGATTTAGCAGAAGATATCAAAGTTAACAAAACCAACTTGAAGAAAGTGGTTGGCCGTAAATTGGCAGCTCGTGTTTTGAAAACTTGGATTGAAGACTTTGTAGACGAAGATACCGGTGAAGTTGTTTCTATCGAGCGTAATGAAGTAATTATTGATCGTGAAACAATCATTGAACCGGAACACGTAGATGAAATCTTGGATTCGGGTGTGCAAAACATTCTTGTTCACAAAGAAGAAGCAAACCAATCGGATTTCTCGATCATTTATAACACACTTCAGAAAGACCCGAGTAACTCGGAAAAAGAAGCCGTACTGTATATCTACAGACAGTTGCGTAATGCTGACCCTGCCGATGATGCCAGTGCTCGCGAAGTTATTAATAACTTATTCTTCTCTGAAAAAAGATACGATTTAGGTGATGTTGGTCGTTATAGAATTAACAAGAAGTTAGGCTTAACAACAATGGATGTGAAAGTCTTAACCAAAGAAGACATCATTGAAATCATCAAATATTTAATTGAGCTTATCAACTCAAAAGCTGATGTGGACGATATCGACCACTTGAGCAACAGACGCGTGCGTACCGTAGGCGAACAGTTGTCTAATCAGTTTGCGGTAGGTTTGGCTCGTATGTCTCGTACCATTCGTGAGCGTATGAATGTACGTGATAATGAAGTATTTACTCCGATTGATTTGATCAATGCGAAGACTATCTCTTCGGTGATCAATACATTCTTCGGAACAAATGCTCTTTCTCAGTTCATGGATCAAACCAATCCTTTGGCGGAAATTACTCATAAGAGACGTATGTCTGCCCTTGGACCCGGTGGTCTTTCTCGTGAACGTGCCGGATTTGAGGTTCGTGACGTACACTATACTCACTATGGTCGTCTTTGTCCGATTGAAACTCCGGAAGGTCCGAATATCGGTTTGATTTCTTCCTTATGTGTATATGCGAAGATCAACGAACTGGGCTTTATCGAAACTCCTTATCGTAAAGTAGAAAGCGGTAAAGTAGATATTTCTGAAGATGGAATCATATACTTAACTGCCGAAGAAGAAACAGATAAAATTATTGCGCAAGGTAATGCTCCGCTTGATGATACTGGTAAGTTTATACGTAACCGTGTTAAAGCTCGTCAGGATGCTGATTACCCGGTTGTAGAACCTGATCGCATTGAATTGATGGACGTTGCTCCACAACAGATTGCTTCTATTGCAGCATCATTGATTCCTTTCCTTGAACATGACGATGCTAACCGTGCATTGATGGGATCGAACATGATGAGACAGGCAGTTCCTTTGTTGAAGAGCGAAGCTCCGATTGTTGGTACAGGTATCGAACGCCAATTGGTAAAAGACTCTCGTACACAGATTACTGCCGAAGGCGATGGTGTTGTAGACTATGTAGATGCAACTACGATCCATATTCTTTATGATAGAACTAAAGATGAAGAATTTGTAAGCTTTGAACCGGCTCTGAAAGAATATTCCATTCCTAAGTTCCGGAAAACAAATCAAAATATGACCATCGACTTACGTCCGATCTGTGAAAAAGGCGATCGCGTAGTGGCAGGTCAGATTCTGACAGAAGGTTATTCTACTCAAGACGGAGAACTTGCTTTAGGTAAGAACTTGTTGGTAGCATACATGCCTTGGAAGGGATATAATTATGAGGATGCGATCGTGTTGAATGAACGCGTTGTTCGCGAAGATATCCTGACTTCTGTACACGTAGAAGAATACTCACTCGAAGTGCGTGAAACTAAACGCGGTATGGAAGAGCTAACCTCAGACATTCCGAACGTAAGTGAAGAAGCTACCAAGGATCTGGATGAAAATGGTATCGTAAGAATTGGTGCGAACATTGAGCCGGGAGATATCTTAATTGGTAAAATCACTCCTAAGGGAGAGTCTGATCCTTCGCCGGAAGAAAAACTGTTGCGTGCAATCTTTGGTGATAAAGCAGGAGATGTGAAAGATGCTTCATTGAAAGCTTCACCTTCATTGAAAGGGGTAGTAATTGATAAGAAATTGTTCTCTCGCGTTATTAAGAGCCGTAGCTCTAAATTGGCAGATAAAGCTCTGTTACCTAAAATTGATGATGAATTCGAAACCAAGGTTGCTAAACTTAGAGGTATTCTGATTCAGAAATTGGTGAAGATAACAGAAGGCAAGCTGTCTCAAGGCGTGAAAGATTATTTAGGAGCAGATGTTATTGCACCTAATATCAAATTTACATATACCGATCTTGATCATTTGGACTTTGCTTCTGTACAGTTAAGCAACTGGACGAAAGATGAGCATACCAATAAGATGATTCGTGATCTGATTCTGAACTATTTGAAGAAATACAAAGAATTAGATGCTGATTTGAAACGTAAGAAGTTTAGTATTACTATTGGAGACGAGCTTCCTGCAGGTATCATTCAGATGGCTAAAGTTTACATTGCCAAGAAACGTAAGATTGGTGTGGGAGATAAGATGGCCGGGCGTCACGGTAACAAAGGTATCGTTTCAAGAATAGTACGTCAGGAAGATATGCCATTCTTGGCTGATGGAACACCTGTTGATATTGTACTTAATCCTCTTGGGGTGCCTTCGCGTATGAACATCGGACAGATCTTTGAAGCTGTTCTTGGTTCTGCCGGAAAGAAATTGGGAGTTAAGTTTGCTACTCCAATCTTTGATGGTGCCGACCTTGATGATTTGTCGCAATGGACAGACAAAGCCGGACTACCTCGTTATGGTAAGACCTATCTTTTCGATGGAGGTTCTGGTGAGCAGTTTGACCAACCTGCAACAGTAGGTGTGACTTACATGCTGAAATTGGGACACATGGTTGAAGATAAGATGCATGCACGTTCAATCGGACCATATTCGTTGATTACTCAGCAACCTCTTGGAGGTAAGGCACAATTCGGTGGACAGCGTTTCGGAGAAATGGAGGTTTGGGCACTTGAAGCATTCGGTGCATCTCATATCCTTCAGGAAATCCTGACGATCAAATCGGATGATGTTATTGGACGTTCTAAAGCTTATGAAGCGATTGTAAAAGGTGAACCTATGCCACAAGCGGGTATACCAGAATCTTTGAATGTATTGCTGCATGAACTTAGAGGTCTTGGTTTGAGTGTCAACTTAGAATAATATAATAAGTTGAGAGTTGAGAGTTGAGAGTTGAGAGTTTTGTTACTCTTTTCGTCTTAACTTTCAACTCTCAACTCTCAACTTTTAACTCTCAACTTATATAAAGTATGGCTTTTAGAAAAGAAAGTAAAGCAAAAAGTAATTTCTCGAAAATCTCAATAGGTTTAGCTTCTCCTGAAGAAATCCTGGAGACTTCGAGTGGTGAAGTATTGAAGCCTGAAACCATAAATTATCGTACGTACAAGCCTGAAAGAGATGGATTGTTCTGTGAGCGTATTTTTGGTCCTATCAAAGATTATGAGTGTCATTGCGGTAAGTACAAACGTATTCGTTATAAAGGAATTGTGTGCGACCGTTGTGGTGTTGAAGTTACAGAAAAGAAAGTACGTCGCGAACGTACCGGGCATATCCAGTTGGTTGTGCCTGTTGCACATATCTGGTATTTCCGTTCGCTTCCTAATAAAATAGGTTATTTATTAGGGCTTCCTACAAAGAAACTGGATTCTATCATATACTATGAACGTTATGTTGTAATTCAGCCGGGAGTTAAAGCCGATGACGGAATTGCGTTGAATGATCTTATCTCAGAAGAGGAATATCTGGATATTCTGGAAACACTACCTAAGGAAAACCAATATCTGGAAGATACCGATCCGAACAAGTTCATCGCTAAGATGGGTGCCGAAGCAATTTACGATTTGCTTTCTCGCCTTGATTTAGATGCACTTTCTTACGATCTGCGTCACCGTGCAAGCAATGATGCTTCTCAACAACGTAAGAACGAAGCTTTGAAACGTCTTCAGGTGGTTGAATCATTCCGTTCTTCTCGCGGTCGTAATAAACCCGAATGGATGATTGTACGTGTGGTTCCGGTTATTCCGCCCGAGCTTCGTCCATTGGTTCCATTGGATGGTGGTCGTTTCGCTACTTCCGACTTGAATGACTTATACAGACGTGTGATTATACGTAACAATCGTCTGAAACGATTGATCGAAATTAAAGCTCCTGAAGTAATCTTACGTAATGAAAAACGTATGTTGCAGGAATCTGTCGATTCATTGTTTGACAACTCACGTAAATCAAGTGCGGTAAAAACAGATGCTAACCGTCCGTTGAAATCTCTTTCAGATAGCTTGAAAGGTAAACAAGGACGTTTCCGTCAGAACTTGCTGGGTAAACGTGTTGACTACTCTGCACGTTCGGTAATTGTGGTAGGTCCTGAATTGAAAATGCACGAATGTGGTATCCCTAAATTGATGGCTGCCGAATTATATAAGCCGTTTATTATTCGTAAACTGATTGAACGTGGTATTGTAAAAACCGTGAAATCGGCTAAGAAGATTGTAGACCGCAAAGAAGCTGTAATCTGGGATATTCTTGAACATGTAATGAAAGGTCACCCAGTGTTGCTTAACCGTGCGCCGACACTTCACCGTTTGGGTATTCAAGCGTTCCAGCCTAAGATGATTGAAGGTAAAGCTATTCAATTACATCCGTTGGCATGTACCGCTTTTAATGCCGACTTTGACGGTGACCAGATGGCTGTGCACTTACCATTGAGCAATGAAGCTATACTTGAAGCTCAAATGTTAATGTTGGCTTCTCACAATATATTGAATCCGGCTAACGGCGCTCCTATTACTGTACCTTCTCAGGATATGGTGCTTGGTTTGTATTACATTACTAAGATTAGAAAAGGTGCTAAAGGCGAAGGATTAACATTCTATGGACCGGAAGAAGCAATGATTGCTTACAATGAAGGTAAAGTAGATATCCATGCTCCGGTTAAGGTAATTGTAAAAGACCTTGACGAGAACGGAAACATTGTTGACGTTATGCGTGAAACCTCTGTAGGGCGTGTAATCGTAAATGAAATCGTTCCGCCCGAAGTTGGTTACATTAATACAATTATCTCGAAGAAATCTCTTCGTGATATCATTAGCGATGTTATCAAAGCTTGCGGGGTAGCTCGTACTGCCGATTTCCTTGATGGTATTAAAGACTTAGGTTACAACATGGCCTTCCAGGGAGGTTTGTCGTTCAACTTAGGCGATATCATTATTCCGAAAGAAAAAGAAGAACTGGTACAACGTGGTTATGACGAAGTAGAACAGGTGGTTAATAACTATAACATGGGATTCATCACCAATAACGAACGCTACAATCAGGTAATTGACATCTGGACACATGTTAACTCAGAGCTTTCAAATATATTGATGAAGACTATTTCTTCGGATGATCAGGGATTCAACTCTGTATATATGATGCTTGATTCGGGTGCCCGTGGTTCTAAAGAACAGATTCGTCAGCTTTCAGGTATGCGTGGTTTGATGGCGAAACCTCAAAAGGCTGGTGCCGAAGGTGGTCAGATCATTGAGAACCCGATCCTTTCGAACTTTAAAGAAGGACTTTCGGTATTAGAGTACTTTATCTCTACCCACGGTGCTCGTAAAGGTTTGGCGGATACAGCTTTGAAAACAGCGGATGCGGGATATTTGACTCGTCGTTTGGTGGATGTATCTCACGATGTGATTATCAACGAAGAAGACTGTGGTACACTTCGTGGTCTTGTTTGTACAGACCTTAAAAATAATGATGAGGTAGTTGCAACATTATATGAACGTATCTTAGGACGTGTTTCTGTGCATGATATCATTCATCCTACAACTGGTGATATTATTATCTCCGGTGGTGAAGAAATCACAGAAGATATTGCTAAGATTATTGCACAATCTCCTATCGAAAGTGTGGAAATCCGTTCGGTGCTTACTTGCGAATCTAAGAAAGGTGTTTGTGCGAAATGTTACGGACGTAACTTGGCAACAAACAGAATGGTTCAAAGAGGAGAGGCAGTTGGTGTAATCGCTGCTCAATCTATCGGTGAGCCGGGTACTCAGCTTACGCTGCGTACATTCCACGCCGGGGGTACTGCATCTAACATCGCGGCAAATGCAGCCATCTATGCTAAGAACGATTCTCGCATCGAATTTGAAGAGTTGCGTACTGTTGATACGGTAGATGAAGCTGGATTGCCGGTGAAAGTGGTTGTAGGTCGTTTGGCAGAGGTTCGTTTTATCGATGTAAACACTAAGATTGTACTTTCTACACATAATATACCTTACGGTTCTAAGCTTTATGCTGCTGATAATGAACTAGTAGAAAAAGGTAAGATGATTGCTAAATGGGACCCATTTAATGCTGTAATTATTACCGAGGCTACTGGTAAGATTGAATTCGAAGGAGTCATTGAAAATGTTACTTATAAAGTTGAATCGGATGAAACAACTGGTTTAAGAGAAATCATTATCATTGAATCTAAGGATAAAACAAAACTGCCATCAGCTCATATATTCGATGAAAGTGGAGAATTGATCCGTACTTATAACTTACCTGTAGGTGGACACGTTGTGGTTGAAAACGGACAGAAAGTTAAAGCCGGTGAAGTAATCGTGAAGATACCACGTGCCGTAGGTAAAGCTGGTGATATCACGGGAGGTCTTCCACGTGTAACAGAACTCTTTGAAGCACGTAATCCATCTAACCCTGCTGTTGTTTCCGAAATTGACGGTGAAATTGCAATGGGTAAGATCAAGCGTGGTAACAGAGAAATTGTAGTTACTTCGAAAACAGGTGAAGTGAAGAAATACCTTGTGGCTCTTTCTAAACAAATCCTTGTTCAGGAGAATGACTATGTACGTGCAGGTACTCCGCTTTCGGATGGTGCCACCACTCCTTCTGATATCTTGGCTATTAAAGGCCCTACTGCTGTACAAGAATATATTGTAAATGAGGTACAAGATGTATACCGTTTGCAAGGTGTGAAAATCAATGATAAGCACTTTGAAATCATCGTTCGTCAGATGATGCGTAAAGTAGAAATTGATGAACCGGGCGATACTCGTTTCCTTGAACAACAAGTAGTTGATAAGCTTGAGTTTATGGAAGAAAACGACCGTATCTGGGGTAAGAAGGTGGTTCTTGATGCTGGTGATTCTCAAACAATGCAAGCCGGACAAATTGTGACAGCTCGTAAGTTAAGAGACGAAAACAGTATGCTGAAACGTCGTGACATGAAAGTTGTTGAAGTGCGTGACGCAATTCCTGCAACATCAACTCAGATTCTTCAAGGTATTACTCGTGCAGCATTGCAGACTCAAAGCTTCATGTCGGCTGCTTCCTTCCAGGAAACAACTAAGGTGTTGAACGAAGCTGCAATCAACGGTAAGGTTGATAGACTCGAAGGTATGAAAGAAAACGTTATCTGTGGGCACTTAATACCTGCCGGTACCGGACAGCGTGAGTTTGATAAAATTATAGTAGGCTCTAAAGAAGAGTATGACCGTATTTTAGCAAACAAGAAAACTGTACTTGACTACAATGAGGTATAAAACTCAATAAAGTTTAAATAGAAAGGTCCGAAAGTTCTGCTTCCGGGCCTTTTTTAATTTGTAAAATGAGAAATTTTCCTCCCCTCCAGATTTGTTTTTTTATATATAACATCAACTAACCGATTTTACCCAATCTTCGTTGAACAAATTTCCCCTGCGGCATATTTCTGATTGCCTTAACCATATTTTGCCACAGCCGTAATGAGATTTTGCCACGGCCGCAACAAGATTTTAATGTGGCCGCAACAAGAATTTGTCACGGCCGTAACAAAACTTTGTTGCGGCCGTGGCAAAAACCTTGCATAAGAAGCATCATAATATGTGCTACAACCACGCAGCGAATGAATTTTGTTTATTGAAAGGCATTATTCTATATCTCAACCTTATAGTGGCAAGATTGAGATATCCTTTTTTATTCTTTTCTTATGTGCTGTAAATTGTTACTTTTGTGCGGATTAAAATATATAGATTGAATTATGGAACAAAACAATAACAATGGTCAATTACAGATAGAATTGAAAGAAGACATAGCACAAGGTACTTATGCGAATTTGGCAATTATTACGCATTCCAGTTCCGAGTTTATTTTAGATTTTATTCGTGTAATGCCTGGTGTGCCTAAAGCAGGTGTGCAGTCTCGTGTAATTCTTGCTCCCGAACATGCTAAACGACTTCTTAAAGCTTTGGAGGATAATGTTTGGAAATACGAACGCACATTTGGGCCTATTAGGTTGGGAGAAGGAGAGGAACTGCCACCTATTGTAAATATGCAAGGTGAAGCATAATTAGGTAATGTCAAGTCTTTCATGGAAAAATCTCTCGTCAGTAAAGTGTTATATAGTAATAGACTACTCTCCTAATATAGCAAACTGTTGCTCTTCCGTAAACTAAATAAAAACTGGCTTTTAATTGAATATTAAAATATTATTCGTAACTTTGCAGCCCAAAATGTATAGTTGCGAAATCAATATAACATAAATATATAATTAAAAAAACAATTAAAATGCCTACAATTCAGCAATTAGTAAGAAAAGGGCGTGAAGTCTTGACGGAGAAAAGTAAATCTCCGGCGTTGGATTCATGTCCTCAAAGACGCGGCGTTTGCGTAAGAGTGTACACTACAACTCCAAAGAAACCTAACTCTGCTATGCGTAAAGTAGCTCGTGTACGTTTGACTAACCAAAAAGAGGTGAACTCATACATTCCGGGCGAAGGTCATAACTTGCAAGAGCACTCAATCGTACTTGTACGTGGTGGTCGTGTAAAAGACTTGCCAGGGGTACGTTATCATATCGTACGTGGTACATTAGATACAGCAGGTGTGGCAGGTCGTACACAAAGACGTTCTAAATACGGCGCTAAACGTCCTAAACCAGGTCAAGCTCCAGCAGCGGCCGGAAAAGGTAAGAAAAAATAATTTGAGATAAATTAATAATAAATTTCGTTTTAGTTTGTTGGAATAGAGATAAACGGTTGAGTAAATTCTCCGGAGGGAGAATTGAAGACAAGAAATCGCAGCCAGAAACAAAACATTATTGTTCAAACAAATGAGAAAAGCAAAACCAAAAAAACGTGTAATCCTTCCGGATCCCGTTTTTAATGACCAAAAGGTTACTAAGTTCGTAAATCATCTGATGTATGATGGTAAAAAGAACACTTCTTATGAAATCTTCTACGGCGCTCTTGAAGTAGTAAAGAACAAATTGCCTAACGAAGAAAAGTCATCGCTCGAAATTTGGAAAAAAGCTCTTGATAATGTAACTCCTCAAGTAGAAGTAAAGTCTCGCCGTGTAGGTGGTGCTACATTCCAAGTTCCTACTGAAATTCGTCCTGATCGTAAGGAGTCAGTTTCAATGAAGAATCTGATTTTATATGCTCGTAAGAGAGGCGGAAAAACAATGGCTGATAAGCTTGCTGCCGAAATTATTGATGCATTCAATGAACAAGGCGGAGCATACAAACGTAAAGAAGATATGCACAGAATGGCGGAAGCCAATAGAGCATTTGCACATTTTAGATTCTAATACTGAAGAACATTAATTATTAAAAGTAAGCGAAGGAATTAAAGAATGGCAAAGCAAGATTTACATTTGACCCGTAACATCGGTATCATGGCTCACATTGATGCTGGGAAAACAACAACTTCTGAACGTATCCTATTCTATACCGGATTGACTCATAAAATTGGTGAGACACACGACGGTACTGCAACAATGGACTGGATGGCTCAGGAACAAGAACGTGGTATCACTATTACTTCGGCGGCTACAACTACCCGTTGGAAATATGCTGGTGATATCTATAAGATAAATTTGATTGATACTCCAGGACACGTTGACTTTACTGTAGAAGTAGAGCGTTCTCTTCGTGTTCTTGATGGTGCTGTTGCTACATACTGTGCTGTTGGTGGTGTTGAGCCACAATCGGAAACAGTATGGCGTCAGGCTGATAAATATAATGTTCCACGTATTGGATACGTGAACAAAATGGACCGTTCGGGTGCAGACTTTTTTGAAGTAGTTCGTCAGATGAGAGAAGTATTGGGCGCAAACCCATGTCCTATCGTAGTGCCTATTGGCGCAGAAGAAACCTTCAAAGGAGTTATTGACTTGATTAAGATGAAAGCAATTCTTTGGCATGATGAAACAATGGGTGCTGATTATTCTGTAGAAGAAATACCGGCCAACCTTCTTGATGAATGCCAGGAATGGAGAGATAAAATGCTTGAATCTGTAGCTGATTATGATGATTCATTGATGGAGAAATATTTTGATGATCCATCAACAATCACTGAAGAAGAAATTTTGCGTGCCCTTCGTAATGCTACTATCCAGATGGCTATCGTGCCAATGTTGTGTGGCTCTTCATTTAAGAATAAAGGTGTGCAAACATTGCTTGACTATGCTTGTGCATTCTTACCTTCTCCATTAGATACAGGTAGCGTAACGGGTACTGATCCTAATACGGGAGAAGAAGTAGTGAGACAACCGGATGAGGAAGACAAAACAGCAGCTTTAGCATTTAAAATTGCTACTGACCCATACGTAGGACGCTTAACTTTCTTCCGTGTATATTCTGGTAAAGTAGAAGCAGGTTCTTATGTATATAACTCTCGTTCAGGTAAGAAAGAACGTGTATCACGTATTTTCCAGATGCACTCAAATAAACAAAATCCAGTTGAAGTAATTGGTGCAGGTGATATTGGTGCAGGTGTTGGATTTAAAGATATTCGTACTGGAGATACTCTTTGTGATGAAGCTGCTCCAATCGTATTAGAATCTATGGACTTCCCAGAACCAGTAATTGGTATCGCTGTTGAGCCAAAAACTCAAAAAGATATGGATAAACTGGCTAACGGATTGGCTAAACTTTCTGAAGAAGACCCAACATTTACTGTAAAAACCGACGAACAATCTGGTCAAACAGTAATTTCTGGTATGGGTGAACTTCACCTTGATATCATTATTGACCGTTTGAGACGTGAGTTCAAGGTAGAATGTAACCAAGGACGTCCTCAGGTAAACTACAAAGAAGCTATCACTAAGATGGTTAACTTGCGTGAAGTTTACAAAAAGCAATCAGGGGGTCGTGGTAAGTTTGCTGATATTATTGTAAATGTAGGTCCGGTTGATGAAGATTTTACATTGGGAGGCTTGCAATTCGTTGACGAAGTAAAAGGAGGTAACATTCCTAAAGAATTTATCCCTTCTGTTCAGAAAGGATTCTTAACCGCAATGAAGAATGGTGTATTAGCAGGTTATCCGCTTGATTCTTTGAAAGTAACGTTAATTGATGGATCTTTCCACCCAGTTGACTCTGATCAGCTTTCATTTGAAATTTGTGCTATCCAAGCCTATAAGAGTGCTTGTGCAAAAGCAGGTCCGGTGCTAATGGAACCAATCATGAGATTGGAAGTAGTAACTCCGGAAGAAAACATGGGAGATGTGATTGGCGACTTAAACAAACGTCGTGGTCAGGTAGAAGGAATGGAATCAAGTCGTTCAGGCGCAAGAATTGTAAAAGCGTTGGTACCATTGGCTGAGATGTTCGGCTATGTAACAGCACTTCGTACAATTACTTCGGGTCGTGCAACTTCATCCATGACATATTCACATCATGCACAAGTTTCTCAATCAATTGCGAAAGCAGTGCTTGAAGAAGTAAAAGGTCGCGTAGATCTAATATAATTCAGATAAAAGGTAGCAGGTTAGCGAATGACTCTTAACCTGCCACTTTTATTTTATATCATCAATGTATAACTAAAAAATAATATGAGTCAGAAAATTAGAATTAAATTGAAATCTTACGATCATAACTTGGTCGACAAGTCGGCAGAAAAGATTGTAAGAACTGTGAAAGCTACAGGTGCAATTGTTAGTGGTCCTATTCCATTGCCAACTCACAAACGTATTTTTACAGTAAACCGTTCAACTTTCGTGAACAAAAAGTCAAGAGAGCAATTTGAATTGAGCTCTTACAAAAGATTAATCGACATCTATAGCTCAACTGCTAAAACAGTAGATGCATTAATGAAGCTTGAATTGCCAAGCGGTGTAGAAGTTGAAATTAAAGTTTGATAATTAAATTATAGTGAAATGCCAGGATTATTAGGAAAGAAAATCGGAATGACATCCGTATTCAGTGCCGATGGTAAAAATGTTCCATGCACTGTTATCGAAGTAGGTCCTTGTGTTGTTACTCAAGTTAAAACCATTGAAAAAGATGGTTATGAAGCAGTTCAATTAGGTTTCCAAGACAAAAAGGAGAAGCACACCACTAAACCTTTGATGGGACACTTTAAAAGAGCAGGAGTAACACCAAAGAGACACTTGGCCGAGTTCAAGGAATTTGAGAGTGAGTTAAATCTGGGTGACACCATTACAGTGGAACTATTCAATGACGTAGACTTTGTTGACGTTGTTGGTATTTCTAAAGGTAAAGGCTTCCAGGGAGTTGTTAAAAGACATGGTTTTGGTGGTGTAGGTCAATCTACACATGGTCAGCACAACCGTGCCCGTAAACCGGGTTCTATCGGTGCCTGTTCTTACCCTGCAAAAGTATTCAAAGGAATGCGCATGGGTGGACAAATGGGTGGTGACAGAGTAACTGTTCAAAACCTTAGAGTATTAAAAGTAATCGCGGATCACAATCTTCTTTTGATAAAAGGTTCTATCCCAGGTTGCAAAGGTTCAATCGTTTTAATTGAGAAATAATGGAAGTTAACGTATATAATATTAAAGGTGAAGACACCGGGAGAAAGGTTGCGTTAAACGAGTCTATCTTCGGAATTGAGCCTAACGACCATGCTATCTATCTGGACGTAAAACAGTTTATGGCTAATCAACGCCAAGGTACGCATAAGTCAAAGGAAAGAAGTGAAATAGCAGGTTCTACCCGTAAGCTTGGTCGTCAGAAAGGTGGCGGTGGTGCTCGTCGAGGTGATATCAAATCGCCTGTACTTGTTGGTGGAGGTCGTGTATTTGGTCCTACTCCCAGAGATTATTCTTTCAAATTGAATAAAAAGGTAAAAGTATTAGCCAGAAAGTCTGCTTTAGCATATAAAGCTAAAGACAATGCAATTGTTGTAGTGGAAGATTTCAGTTTCGAAACTCCTAAGACAAAGGACTTTATTGCAATGACAAAAAACCTTAAAGTTTCCGACAAAAAGTTGCTTGTAATTTTATCGGAATCAAATAAAAACGTATATTTGTCGGCTCGTAATGTAGAGAGAGCGAATGTACAAACAGTTTCAGGATTAAATACTTACAGAGTATTGAATGCTGGAGTGCTTGTATTTACCGAAAGTGCTCTTTCGGCTATTGACAATATCTTAAGTAATAAGGAGGCTTAAATAATGGGAATTATTATTAAACCGTTGGTGACAGAAAAAATGACTGCAATTACAGATAAACTGAATCGTTTCGGCTTTATTGTGCGTCCTGATGCCAACAAACTTGAAATTAAGAAAGAAGTTGAAGCCTTATACAATGTTACGGTAGTTGATGTGAATACAGCTAAGTATTCGGGAAAGAATAAAACTCGTTATACAAGAGCTGGTATTATCAGTGGTAGAACTAATGCTTATAAAAAAGCAATAGTAACATTGAAAGAAGGAGATACTATTGATTTTTATAGCAATATATAATAAAAATGGCAGTACGTAAATTTAAGCCCACAACACCGGGGCAAAGACATAAGATTATTGGTACTTCGGATGATATTACTGCACGAGTACCAGAGAAATCTCTTGTATATGGTAAGAAATCATCGGGCGGTCGTAACAACGAAGGTAAGATGACTATGCGCTATCTTGGCGGTGGTCATAGAAAGATGATTAGAATTGTTGACTTCAAGAGAAATAAGGACGGTGTTCCTGCAGTGGTTAAAACAATTGAATACGATCCGAATCGCTCGTCTCGTATTGCTTTGTTGTTTTATGCAGACGGAGAAAAAAGATATATTATTGCTCCCAATGGATTGCAAGTAGGTACTACTTTGATGTCGGGTGCAGATGCAGCGCCAGAGATTGGTAATGCTCTTCCTTTGCAAAATATTCCGGTCGGTACTGTGATTCATAATATTGAATTACGTCCAGGGCAGGGTGCTGCTTTGGTTAGATCGGCAGGTAATTTTGCTCAGTTGACATCAAGAGAAGGCAAATACTGCGTTATTAAATTGCCTTCAGGCGAAGTAAGACAAATACTCAGTACATGTAAAGCTACTATCGGTAGTGTCGGTAATTCAGATCACGCTCTCGAAAGTTCAGGTAAAGCTGGACGTACAAGATGGTTCGGACGTCGTCCAAGAAACCGTGGTGTTGTAATGAACCCAGTTGATCACCCAATGGGTGGTGGTGAAGGACGTGCTTCAGGAGGACATCCAAGATCTCGTAAAGGATTGTATGCTAAGGGTCTTAAGACTAGAGCTCCTAAGAAACAGTCGTCTAAGTACATTATTGAGAGAAGAAAAAAGTAATCTGATTAATTGACTAAATTATGAGTAGATCATTAAAAAAAGGTCCATATATTAATGTAAAGCTTGAACAAAAAGTGCTTGCTATGAATGAATCAGGCAAGAAAACTGTTGTTAAGACCTGGGCTAGAGCTTCAATGATTTCGCCTGATTTCGTAGGCCATACTATTGCAGTTCACAATGGAAATAAATTTATTCCTGTTTATGTTACCGAAAATATGGTAGGACACAAGTTGGGAGAGTTTTCTCCAACTCGTACTTTCAGAGGACATGCCGGTAACAAGAAAAGATAAGGGAATTCGTCTGAAATAATAAAGTAAAAATAATAATGGGAGCAAGAAAAAAAATATCGGCTGATAAAAGAAAAGAAGCCCTTAAGACCATGTATTTTGCGAAATTGCAAAATGTTCCTACTTCCCCTCGTAAGATGCGTCTCGTGGCTGACATGATCCGTGGGATGGAAGTGAACAGAGCACTTGGTGTTTTGAAGTTTTCTTCAAAAGAAGCTGCTGCAAGAGTGGAGAAATTATTGCGCTCTGCAATTGCTAACTGGGAGCAGAAAAACGAACGTAAAGCAGAAAGTGGTGAATTGTTTGTGACTAAAATTTTTGTTGATGGTGGTGCTACGCTCAAAAGAATGAGACCAGCTCCACAAGGAAGAGGATATAGAATTCGCAAACGTTCGAATCACGTGACATTGTTCGTTGATTCTAAAAGTAATAATGAAGAATAAGATTAAGCATGGGACAAAAAGTAAATCCAATAAGTAACCGTTTAGGAATTATCAGAGGATGGGATTCCAATTGGTATGGTGGAAATGATTACGGCGATTCTTTGCTCGAAGATAGCAAGATTCGTAAATACTTGAATGCACGTTTGGCGAAAGCAAGTGTATCAAGAATTGTAATCGAACGTACGTTGAAGCTTGTCACTATTACTGTATGTACTGCTCGCCCGGGAATCATTATCGGTAAAGGTGGTCAAGAAGTTGATAAGTTGAAAGAAGAGTTGAAGAAGATTACCGATAAAGATATTCAAATCAACATTTTCGAGGTAAAAAGACCAGAACTTGATGCTGTAATTGTTGCTAATAACATTGCACGCCAGGTAGAAGGTAAAATTGCATACCGTCGTGCCATTAAAATGGCTATCGCCAATACAATGCGTATGGGTGCCGAAGGTATCAAAATTCAAATTTCAGGACGTTTGAATGGCGCCGAGATGGCTCGTTCTGAAATGTATAAAGAAGGTAGAACTCCGCTGCATACTTTTAGAGCAGATATCGACTACTGTCATGCTGAAGCATTGACTAAAGTAGGTCTTTTGGGTATAAAAGTATGGATTTGCAGAGGTGAAGTATTTGGTAAAAGAGAACTTGCACCTAACTTCACTCAAAGTAAGGAAAGTGGCAATCGTGGAAACAATAACAGTGGAAACGGTGGCGGAAAGAACTTCAAAAGAAAGAAAAATAATCGCTAAACGAATTTGAATTTTAGGAATCATGTTACAACCGAAAAAGACAAAATTCAGAAGACAACAGAAGGGACGCATGAAAGGCAATGCCCAAAGGGGTAACCAGCTTGCTTTTGGATCTTTTGGAATTAAATCCTTGCAAAGCAAGTGGATTACCGGTAGACAGATTGAAGCAGCTCGTATTGCTGTAACAAGATATATGCAACGTCAGGGACAAATATGGATTCGTATATTCCCCGATAAGCCAATTACCAAGAAGCCTGCTGAAGTACGTATGGGTAAGGGTAAAGGTTCTCCGGAAGGATTTGTTGCACCAATCACACCGGGTAGAATTATTATTGAAGTAGAAGGAGTATCTTATGATATCGCAAAAGAAGCTTTACGCTTGGCTGCACAAAAGCTTCCTGTAACAACGAAGTTTATCGTTAGACGCGACTATGATATTCAAAATCAAAATGCGTAACTGTTATGAAAAGTGCAGAAATAAAAGAAATGACTACCACTGACTTGGTAGAAAGAGTGGAAGCAGAAATGGTTAACTATAACCAAATGATTTTAAATCATTCTATTTCTCCTTTGGATAATCCTGCAAAGATTAAACAATTACGCAGGACTATTGCGCGTATGAAAACTGAATTGCGCGAAAGAGAACTTAACAATAAATGATTGGCTTGATGGAAGCAAGAAATTTAAGAAAAGAAAGAACAGGGGTTGTTCTCAGCAATAAGATGGATAAAACCGTTACTGTTGCAGCTAAGTTCAAAGAAAAGCACCCCATGTATGGTAAATTCGTTAGTAAGACGAAGAAGTACCACGCTCACGATGAAAAGAATGAATGTAATATAGGTGATACTGTACGCATTATGGAAACTCGTCCTTTGAGCAAGACTAAGAGATGGAGATTGGTAGAAATAATTGAAAGAGCTAAGTAATTATGATACAAGTAGAATCCAGACTTACGGTATGTGATAACAGTGGAGCGAAGGAAGCTTTATGTATCCGTGTATTAGGTGGTACAGGTCGTCGTTACGCTTCAGTAGGGGATGTAATCGTTGTTTCTGTGAAGAGCGTAATCCCTGCAAGTGATGTTAAAAAAGGTGCTGTTTCTAAGGCGCTGATTGTACGTACTAAGAAAGAAATCCGTCGTGCTGATGGATCTTATATACGTTTTGATGATAACGCTTGTGTTTTATTGAATAATGCAGGTGAAATTAGAGGTAGTCGTATTTTCGGCCCTGTAGCCAGAGAGCTTCGTGCTACAAATATGAAGGTTGTTTCACTGGCGCCTGAAGTACTTTAATTTTGTAAAAGATTTAAGTAATGAGTAAATTACATATTAAAAAAGGCGATACAGTTTACGTAAATACCGGCGAAGACAAAGGTAAAACTGGTCGTGTGTTGAAAGTTCTTGTAAAAGAAGGACGCGCAATTGTAGAAGGTATTAATATGGTATCTAAGAGTGCCAAACCTAATGCAAAGAACCCACAAGGTGGTATTGTTAAGCAAGAAGCTTCTATCCACTTGTCAAACTTGAATCCGCTTGATCCTAAAACTGGAAAAGCAACTCGTATTGGGAGAAAGAAAAGTTCGGAAGGAACTTTAGTGCGTTATTCTAAAAAATCAGGAGAGGAGATTAAGTAATGAGTAATACTGCTAGCCTTAAGAAAGAATATGCAGAACGTATTGTTCCTGCATTAAAATCACAATTTGAATATTCTTCATCTATGCAGGTGCCTGTACTTAAGAAGATTGTTATCAATCAAGGTTTAGGTATGGCTACAGCTGATAAGAAGATTATTGAAGTGGCTATTAATGAAATCACAGCTATTACTGGTCAAAAGGCAGTAGCTACAGTTTCAAAAAAGGATATTTCTAACTTTAAGTTACGTAAGAAAATGCCAATCGGTGTAATGGTAACATTGCGTCGTGAGAGAATGTACGAATTCTTAGAGAAATTAGTTCGTGTGGCTTTACCTCGTATTCGTGACTTTAAAGGTATTGAAAGTAAATTTGATGGAAAAGGTAACTATACTTTAGGAATACAGGAACAAATTATTTTTCCTGAAATAAATATCGATAGTATAACCAGAATTTTGGGAATGAATATTACCTTTGTAACTTCTGCGCAAACAGATGAAGAAGGATATGCATTATTGAAAGAATTTGGTTTACCTTTTAAAAATGCTAAAAAAGACTGATATATTATGGCAAAAGAATCAATGAAGGCACGTGAAGTGAAACGTGCAAAATTAGTAGCCAAATATGCTGAAAAAAGAGCGCAACTGAAAAAAGAAGGAAATTATGAAGCTTTACAGGCATTGCCAAAGAATGCATCGCCTGTACGTTTGCATAATCGCTGCAAATTGACTGGTCGTCCGAAAGGATATATCCGTCAATTCGGTATTTCCAGAATTCAGTTTCGCGAAATGGCATCTAATGGTCTGATTCCGGGTGTTAAGAAAGCAAGCTGGTAGTTTTTTGTTTAAATATTGTCAGGGAAGTCCTGATTAATTTAATTTTTATTATATGACTGATCCAATAGCAGATTATTTAACGAGGTTGAGGAACGCTATTAATGCGAAACACAGAGTTGTGGAAGTTCCTGCCTCTAACTTGAAAAAGGAAATCACTAAGATTCTTTTTGAAAAAGGTTACATTCTTAATTATAAGTTTGTAGACGATGGTCCTCAAGGTACTATCAAAGTAGCTTTGAAGTATGATTCTATTAACAAAGTTAATGCTATCAAGAAACTTCAAAGAGTATCTTCTCCAGGTTTACGTAAGTATACCGGATATAAAGATATGCCGCGTGTTATTAATGGTTTGGGTATTGCTATAATATCTACTTCCAAAGGTGTAATGACAGACAAAGAAGCTGCTAATTTGAAAATTGGTGGTGAAGTTTTATGTTATGTTTATTAAGAAGGAGGATTAAGTAATGTCAAGAATTGGAAAATTACCTATTAATGTACCCGCAGGTGTTACTGTTAACCTCAAAGATGATGTTGTTACAGTAAAAGGTCCCAAAGGAGAGTTGAGCCAGTATGTTAATCCGTTAATTAGTATAGCGGTTGAGAACGGGCAAATTACTTTGAGCCGTAATAGTGATGAAAAACAAGAACGTGCATTTCACGGCTTATATCGTTCATTGATCAACAACATGGTTGTTGGTGTATCAGAAGGATATAAAAAAGAATTGGAACTTGTTGGTGTTGGATATCGTGCAGCAAACAATGGTAATATCATTGAACTGTCATTAGGATATACACATCCCATCTATATGCAATTGCCACCTGAAATTAAGATTGAAACAAAATCTGAAAGAAATAAGAATCCTCTTATTATCTTAGAATCTTGTGACAAACAATTGTTAGGTCAGGTTTGCTCTAAAATACGTTCTTTCCGTAAGCCTGAACCATACAAAGGGAAAGGTATTAAGTTTGTTGGCGAAATTATTCGCAGAAAGTCCGGAAAATCAGCCGGTGCTAAGTAAATTCATATAAATTGATATTGTTATGACAACAAAAGTAGAAAGACGTATAAAAATTAAATATAGAGTACGCAATAAGATTTCTGGAACATCAGAATGTCCACGTATGAGCGTGTTCAGAAGCAACAAACAGATTTACGTACAAGTTATTGATGATCTTACTGGTAAGACATTAGCTTCAGCATCTTCTCTTGCTTTAGAAGGTAAAATGCCTAAAAAAGAACAAGCTGCTAAAGTTGGTGAATTGATTGCTCAAAAAGCAAAAGAAGCTGGTGTGTCAACTGTTGTTTTTGATCGTAATGGTTATCTATACCATGGGAGAGTAAAAGAAGTAGCTGATGCAGCTCGTAACGGAGGACTTAAATTTTAATCATTATGGCAATTAATAATAGAGTAAAGATTACCAACGATTTAGAACTTAAAGACAGATTAGTTGCTATTAATCGTGTTACTAAAGTAACCAAAGGTGGTAGAACTTTCAGTTTTTCGGCTATTGTTGTAGTTGGAAATGAAGACGGAATCATTGGTTGGGGACTTGGTAAAGCTGGTGAAGTAACAGCAGCTATTGCAAAAGGTGTTGAATCTGCAAAGAAGAACTTAACAAGAGTTCCGGTATTGAAAGGTACTGTTCCACATGAGCAAGCAGCAAGATTTGGTGGCGCTGAAGTGTTTATCAAACCTGCATCTCATGGTACTGGTGTAGTAGCAGGTGGTGCTATGCGCGCTGTACTTGAAAGTGTTGGAATCACAGACGTTTTGGCTAAATCAAAAGGTTCTTCAAATCCGCATAACTTAGTAAAAGCTACAATATTGGCTTTAGGTGAGATGCGTGACGCAAGAATGGTTGCTCAAAACAGAGGAATTAGTATTGAAAAAGTTTTTAGAGGATAAGGAGGAATTATGGCTACTATAAAGATTAAACAAGTTAAAAGTAGAATTGGTGCTCCTGCTGATCAAAAAAGAACACTGGATGCATTAGGACTTCGTAAATTGAATCGTGTGGTTGAACATGAAGATACTCCTGCAATTCTTGGAATGGTCAATAAAGTGAAGCACTTAGTTACCATTGTTAAGTAATATTTGTTGAATATAAAAAGAATTACAATATGAATTTAAGTAATTTGAAACCTGCAGAAGGCTCTACTAAAACAAGAAAAAGAATTGGACGTGGTTCCGGATCTGGATTAGGTGGCACTTCTACAAGAGGACATAAAGGTGCGAAGTCTAGATCTGGCTATTCTAAGAAGATTGGTTTTGAAGGAGGTCAGATGCCTTTGCAACGTCGTGTTCCTAAATTCGGATTTAAAAATATCAATCGAGTAGAGTATAAAGCAATCAATTTGGATACTATTCAAAAATTGATAGAAGCAAAGAAACTCGATAAAGTTGGTATTAACGAATTAATTGAAGCAGGATTTGTTTCCTCAAAGCATCAGGTTAAAATCCTGGGTAATGGAGCTTTGAATGCAAAAGTAGAAGTACAAGCACATGCATTCTCAAAATCTGCAGTTGCTGCTATTGAAGCTGCTGGTGGGAGTGTAGTAAAACTCTAATTCAATGAGAAAAACTATTGAAACATTAAAGAATATATGGAAGATTGAGGATCTAAGAAAAAGGATCCTCATCACCATACTATTTGTCGCAATTTATCGTTTTGGCTCGTATGTTGTGTTGCCTGGTATTAACCCGGGAATGCTAACAAGACTGCATGACCAAACGAGTGAGGGGCTTTTAGCCTTATTGAACATGTTCTCCGGAGGAGCATTCTCTAATGCATCTATTTTTGCATTAGGGATAATGCCTTATATCTCTGCGTCAATTGTTATTCAATTATTGGCTATTGCTGTTCCTTACTTTCAGAAATTGCAACGAGAAGGAGAAAGTGGCAGAAGAAAAATCAATCAGTATACTCGTTGGTTGACTATTGCTATTTTGTTCGTGCAAGCTCCTTCATATCTGATAAATCTTAAGTTTCAAGTAGGTCCCGCTTTAAGTAGTACATATATTGGTGAAAACTGGACATTATTCCTGATTACCTCAACTATTATTCTTGCTGCCGGTAGTATGTTTATACTTTGGCTTGGTGAAAGAATAACAGATAAAGGTATAGGTAATGGTATCTCATTTATAATTTTGGTGGGTATTATTGCTCGTTTACCTCAATCACTTGTACAAGAGTTCTCTTCTCGTGTTATTGAAAAAGGTGGTGGAGGTTTGATTATGTTCCTCATTGAAATTGTTTTCTTGTTGTTAGTTATAGCAGCAGCAGTTCTTTTAGTACAAGGTACAAGAAAAATTCCTGTGCAATATGCTAAGAAAATTGTAGGAAACAAACAATATGGTGGTGCAAGACAATACATACCTTTGAAAGTAAATGCTGCTGGTGTGATGCCGATCATCTTTGCACAAGCTATCATGTTTATTCCGATCACATTCATCGGCTTCTCTGGTGCTGAAAGTGCGAGCGGTTTTGTTCGTGCATTTACTGACCATACAAGCTTCTGGTATAACTTTGTGTTTGCTGTTATGATTATAGCATTTACTTATTTCTATACAGCGATTACAATTAATCCTACTCAGATGGCAGAAGACATGAAGAGAAACAATGGATTTATTCCGGGTATTAAGCCGGGTAAGCATACTGCTGAATACATTGATGATATCATGTCTCGTATTACTTTGCCAGGATCATTCTTCCTTGCTTTAGTAGCTATAATGCCTGCGTTTGCTGGTCTATTTGGTGTACAAGCAGAGTTTGCTCAGTTCTTTGGAGGAACATCTTTGCTAATCCTTGTAGGTGTTGTTCTTGACACATTACAGCAAGTTGAAAGTCATTTATTAATGAGACATTATGATGGCTTATTAAAGTCTGGACGTATTAAAGGACGTTCAGGTAATGTAGCCGCATATTAATACTCAAGGAGATGATATTTCTTAAAACAGAAGATGAAATTGAATTGATGCGCCAGAGTAATCTCTTGGTTGGAAAAGCATTGGCAGAAGTTGCCAAGTTGATCAAGCCAGGGGTTTCTACCGGCGAATTAGATAGAGTTGCTGAAGAATTTATTCGGGACAATGGAGCTATACCTACTTTCAAGGGGTATCCTAACCAATATGGAGATCCATTTCCCGGTTCTTTGTGTACTTCTGTGAATGATCAGGTGGTTCATGGTATTCCGAGCAATAAAGTGATTTTGAAAGATGGTGATGTTGTCTCTGTTGATTGTGGTACTTATATGAATGGTTTCTGTGGAGACTCAGCTTATACATTTTGTGTAGGAGAAGTTGATGAAAGCATAAAGAAACTGTTGAGAGTAACCAAAGAAGCGCTATATCTGGGAATTGAGAATGCTGTACAAGGAAAGAGATTAGGTGATATCGGATATGCTATTCAACAACACTGTGAGTCTAACTCTTATGGTGTAGTTCGTGAATTTGTAGGTCACGGCATTGGAAAAGAAATGCATGAAGATCCTCAGGTTCCTAATTATGGGAAAAGAGGATATGGAACACTTTTAAAGAAAGGTCTTTGTATTGCAATAGAACCAATGATTACATTCGGAAATCGTCAGATCTTTATGGAGAATGACGGTTGGACTGTAAGAACAAAGGATCGTAAGTACGCTGCTCATTTTGAGCATACAATAGCAATAAATGCTGGTAAAGCAGATATTCTATCATCATTTGAATTCGTAGAAGAAGTTTTAGGAGATAAAGCAATTTAGTATGGCAAAGCAATCTGCAATAGAACAAGATGGAGTTATAGTAGAAGCAT
Organism: Bacteroides sp. 224; assembly: GCF_010500995.1. GTDB lineage: Bacteria > Bacteroidota > Bacteroidia > Bacteroidales > Bacteroidaceae > Bacteroides. The sequence continues at coordinate 278,876 of NZ_QVMK01000001.1, forward strand.
TGTCTAATGCAATGTTTCGCGTTGAATTAGAGAATGGACATGAAATCACTGCTCATATATCAGGTAAGATGAGAATGCATTACATCAAAATCTTACCAGGTGATAAAGTGAGAGTGGAAATGTCTCCTTATGACTTGTCAAAAGGAAGAATTGTGTTTAGATATAAATAAAAATTAGATATGAAAGTAAGAGCATCATTAAAGAAACGTACACCTGATTGTAAGATCGTAAGACGCAATGGCCGTCTGTATGTTATTAACAAGAAAAATCCCAAGTTTAAACAACGTCAGGGATAATTCCTTATTTTTGCAAAAAAAATAAAATTAGTATATGGCTATAAGAATAGTTGGTGTAGACCTACCTCAGAATAAGAGGGGTGAAATTGCGTTGACATATGTTTATGGTATTGGACGCAGTAGTTCAGCTAAAATTTTAGATAAAGCTGGCATTGATAGAGATATCAAAGTAAAGGATTGGACTGATGACCAAGCTGCCAAAATTCGTGAGATTATTGGAGAAGGTTATAAAGTAGAAGGTGATCTTCGTTCTGAAGTTCAGTTGAATATTAAACGTTTGATGGATATCGGTTGTTACCGTGGTGTACGTCATCGTATTGGATTACCCGTAAGAGGACAAAGTACAAAGAACAATGCTCGTACTCGTAAAGGTAGAAAGAAAACAGTTGCTAACAAGAAAAAAGCTACTAAATAATAATTGTTGATATGGCAAAAAAAACAGTCGCAGCTAAAAAGAGAAATGTTAAGGTAGATGCTAACGGACAATTACATGTTCATTCATCTTTCAACAATATTATTGTTTCTCTGGCTAACAGTGAAGGGCAGGTTATCTCATGGTCATCTGCAGGAAAAATGGGATTTAGAGGTTCAAAGAAGAATACTCCTTATGCAGCTCAAATGGCTGCCCAGGATTGCGCTAAAATTGCGTATGATCTTGGCCTGAGAAAGGTAAAAGCGTATGTTAAGGGACCTGGTAACGGACGTGAGTCTGCAATCAGAACTATCCATGGAGCAGGTATTGAAGTTACTGAAATCGTTGATGTAACTCCATTGCCACACAATGGTTGTCGTCCTCCTAAAAGACGTAGAGTTTAATATTTACCTTTAATAGATGAAACTTAATCTTGTTTTGGATTACATTAAATTCTTCTCTGTGATCGCGGCTGCAACAAATTAAGTTCATTGCAATAAACAATTTAATATTTAAAGAAATGGCTAGATATACTGGACCAAAATCAAGAATCGCCCGTAAGTTCGGTGAAGGTATCTTTGGAGCTGATAAAGTGCTCTCTAAAAAGAACTATCCTCCTGGACAACACGGTAATTCAAGAAAAAGAAAAACTTCAGAATATGGTATTCAGCTTCGCGAGAAGCAAAAAGCAAAATACACCTACGGCGTTTTAGAAAAACAATTCCGCAATCTGTTTGATAAGGCTGCTGCGAAACAAGGTATCACAGGCGAGATTTTACTTCAAATGCTTGAAGGTCGTTTGGATAATGTAGTATTCCGTTTGGGTATTGCTCCTACTCGTGCTGCTGCTCGTCAATTAGTAGGTCACAGACATATTACTGTGGATGGAAAAGTGGTAAATATCCCTTCATTTGCAGTAAAACCAGGACAACTGATTGCTGTTCGCGAAAAATCAAAATCATTGGAAGTTATTTCTAATGCGCTTGCAGGATTCAATCACAGCAAGTATGCTTGGTTAGAATGGGATGAAAACTCTAAAGTTGGAAAAATGTTGCATATTCCTGAAAGAGCAGACATTCCGGAAAACATTAAAGAGCATTTGATCGTAGAGTTGTATTCTAAATAATAATTAATTTCATGGCGATATTAGCATTTCAAAAACCTGATAAAGTATTAATGTTGGAAGCGGATGCGAAATTCGGTAAATTCGAGTTTCGTCCGTTAGAACCCGGTTTTGGTATTACCGTAGGTAATGCGCTACGCCGTATTCTTCTCTCTTCATTAGAAGGTTTTGCTATCACCACTATTAAAATAGAAGGTGTTGAGCACGAATTTTCTAGCATACCCGGAGTAAGAGAAGATGTTACTAACATTATCTTGAATCTGAAACAGGTAAGATTCAAGCAAATAGTTGAAGAATTTGAGAGTGAAAAAGTTAGTATTACAATCGATAATTCTAATGAATTTAAAGCAGGTGACATAGGTAAGTATCTGACTGGATTTGAAGTGTTAAATCCTGAATTAGTTATTTGTCATTTAGATTCTAAAGCAACTATGCAGATTGATCTTACAATTAACAAAGGTCGCGGTTATGTTCCTGCTGATGAAAATCGCGAATATTGTACTGATGTTAATGTAATTCCAATCGACTCTATTTACACCCCCATACGTAATGTTAAGTACTTAGTAGAAAACTTCCGTGTTGAGCAGAAGACTGACTACGAAAAGCTGGTACTTGAAATTAGTACGGATGGTTCCATACACCCAAAGGAAGCTCTGAAAGAAGCAGCTAAAATTCTGATCTATCACTTTATGTTGTTCTCTGATGAAAAGATTACATTAGAAACAGCTGATGTTGACGGGAATGAAGAATTTGATGAAGAAGTGCTTCACATGCGTCAGTTATTGAAAACTAAACTTGTTGATATGGACTTATCTGTTCGTGCTCTCAACTGTTTGAAAGCAGCAGATGTAGAAACATTAGGCGATTTAGTACAATTCAATAAAACAGACCTGTTGAAATTCAGAAACTTTGGTAAGAAATCGCTTACTGAGCTTGATGATTTGCTGGAAAGTCTGAATCTGTCGTTTGGAACCGATATTTCAAAATATAAATTAGATAAAGAATAAAAATGAGACATAATAAAAAGTTTAATCACTTAGGTCGTACTGCTTCTCATAGAAATGCTATGTTGTCGAATATGGCATGTTCTTTGATTAAGCACAAAAGAATCACTACGACTGTGGCAAAGGCTAAAGCGTTGAAGAAATTTGTTGAGCCTTTGATCACTAAATCTAAAGACGACACTACTAATTCACGTCGTGTTGTTTTCAGTAACTTGCAAGATAAATATGCAGTAACTGAATTATTCAAAGAAATCTCAGTGAAAATCGGAGATCGTCCAGGTGGATACACTCGTATTATCAAAACTGGCAATCGTTTAGGTGACAATGCTGAAATGTGCTTTATCGAGCTTGTTGATTACAATGAAAACATGGCTAAGGAAAAAGTAACTAAGAAAGCTACACGTACTCGTCGTTCAAAGAAAGCTGTTACTACACAAGCAGAAGAAGCTGCAGTGGTAGAAGAAACTCCAGCAGTTGAAGCGAAAGAAGCTCCTAAAGCTGAATAATTGGATTGTAAATATTCCTTTTTAAAGTATAAAGAAACCGCTCGTTATTGGGCGGTTTTTTTATTATAGGTTAAATAAAGATTAAATGTTCAGTTGAAAAAACAATCTATAAATCTAATCTGTTTAATTTCGTAGCAGATATGATGAAATACTTAAAGCTCATAGGAATCTTTGCGTTATTCACCCTTCTTTGGGGTGTAGAAGTTGCAAACTCTTCTCTTGATTATGCTAAGGCAAATTCAGGAGAGCTATTGGATGTTATAGCCTATCGACATAGCTTTAATACACCGGATAGAACCGGTAGACCGAAAGCAGAACTTGGTGGTATTAATCTTCACCATGTAAGTCTGCTTTCATATACGTCGGTTGTTAATGATGATCAATCTCACTTTTTATTGAAATGGATAAAGAAGCAGTATCTTGATTATAATAACACCCTGGCTAAGCATCATCTGAAGCATTATAATTCTTATACCCATCTTGTTACAGGTCCACCTTGTGAATATTATGTGTTCACATTAAGGAAGTTGCTGATTTAGCATTTAATTTATTTACATGTTTTTTTAACCCGGCTGTTTAAGTCAGTCAGGGGCAGGATTATTATATAAATAAATTAAAATTTTAAGATTATGACAAGTCAAGCATTGGATGCAACAACTGTATTTGAATCATTGCATCCTGATATGGTAAAACGTACAAGTTCTACTAACCTTATTTTTTCCGGTATTTTATTCTTGGGCGGAATAGCCTCTCTGTTTTCTGGAATTCAGACCTCAGACCATACGTTAAGTCTTGGGCTGAGTGTTGTGGGTATAGCACTTGTTACATGGGCTATTATACGCCTTTTTATTCGTTCCAAAGAGATTGTTTATTTACCAACAGGTAGCGTGGCCAATAAGCAAAGCATCTTCTTTGATCTTAAGTACATGGATGAACTTAAAAAGGTAGTTACCACAGGAAATTCCGGTGTAGATTTACCTCTTAAAAGCGATTCTAATGGAAACGTTCGCATGGATGTTCTTGAAACACGTGATCGCCGGTTTGTAGCTGTGCAGTTACTCCAGTTTGTACCTTATATGTATAGCCCGGTGACTTCGGTTTATTATTTTACGGGTAATGAGGCAGCCGCTATTTCTTCGTTCATCTCTAATTGTGTGAATTAAGACTATTTAGTCGACTACGGCTATCCCCATTTTCTTCATAAGGAAACAAGCATTCATATTTTGAGCTACTCCTTCTCTTAATTGATAAGAGAAGGTTAGCTCATTATTCTTTATATCCGCTTCGAAGCGATAGTTCTTGATGTTATCAGGATAAAGATCGGCCAATGACCCAAGAAGTAGATCATGGGTGGCTATGATTCCATTTGTTTGGAGCATCATAAATTGCTTGATTAAGGCGATAGAACCTTTTTGCTTATCCATTGAATTGGTGCCTTTAAGTATCTCATCCAGAATAATGAAGAGTTCTTCTTTGTTTTCGAGCATATTAATAATCAACTTTAGTCGTTTAAGCTCGGCAAAGAAATAAGATTCGTTATCGCTTAATGAATCTGTAGTACGCAGACTCGTTACGAGTTTGGTGGGGTAAACTGTCATTTCGGTTGCGTAGACAGGAGCACCCATGCAAGCTAATAGATAATTAACACCTACTGTGCGCAGATATGTACTTTTACCCGCCATATTAGCTCCTGTGATGATAATAAAATAAGGACGCTTTCCCATCTCAATATCATTCCTTACGCATTTTTCACGATTCATTAAAGGGTGACCAAGTGCGTTGGCAGTTACATGGAAAGGCGAATCAGTAATTGTGGGGATAATAAAATGCGGATGGTTATAAGCAAAAGTAGCCAGCGAGCAATAAGCATCCATTTTTCCGATAGCTTCCAACCATTGCGGAAGATCTCCTGCACACTCTTCTCTCCAAGCTTCTATTTGCATAATTTGCTTTAACTCCCAAAGCATTAAGCCATTCAGTATGCCGGCCATTAGCATGTTATTTCGTTGATCGAGTGCATGCATTAAAGAAGAAAGACGTTTAATGGACTGAGAGGCAGCCTTCTTATCTGTTCCAACTAATTCTTTAACTTCCTGAAGTACTTTACTGTTTACATGCTGATTCTCAATAAGCTGTATGAGCTGGGCATAAGTAGCCAGAATTTGCATCTTCTTCCCATACATTGTTTGAATACGCGTTATTTTCTGTGTAAAAGTGAAGCTAAGTACAATGAAGGCAACAAAAACAACCCCTGCTAAACTGAATGTGCTAATACCTGCAATAGCTAATAAGATCGAAATAATATTGATACTTAATACAATGGCAGGGAGTACTCTTAATATCTTTCTGCTTCTGAAATAGCTGGGGCTCTTTGCCCAATCGATGATCTCTTTTTTATCGGCCATTTTGCCCTGATAGAGTAAACCCTGGATACGAAACCTTTGACGGAATTTGAGTTCGGGTGTTAGCTCTTCGACTCCCTTTTGCCGCTCCTCTATCTCTTCTTTTTTCTTTAAATGACAATTGAACCAGGCAGCCAACTCATTCTTTCCCATCTCTGTGGAGGTACGGTTTACGAGTTGAAACAGAGAACGATCTCCGAAGATATCTAAATCGTATGTATATAGATGCTCGGAGTTGATGAACTCTTTACCGCCATCGAAAGAGGATATATCGTATTCGATTGCTTTCAGTTCCTGTTCATTGATTTCGATCTTCTTTTCCAAATATTCTTTCTTATAGAAAAGGCGGTTGTGATACTTAATAAGAATGAGGAATGGAACAAAAGCAATAACAGCGATGGCAGCAATGACCGGCCACTCCATTTCGCGGAAATAGATAATGCCAACGATACCCCCTACAAATAATAGAAGGCGGATGCTTCCTATATGATAGATTCTACGCTGTACTTTGTTTAGGTTTAACTCGCTGGTAGATATGATATTCTGATAAATCTCTTTTATTTTTTCTAATGCTTCCATGTAAGTAATTAATTTATAAGACAAAAGTAATATAACTCCTTTATTTTTTGTGTAAATTGACCGAAAGATGTAATTTTAAGGAATCATTAACCATTTAACCCTGCCGGTTTATGAAAAAGTATATAATGTTGCTTTTATGCTGTTTTGCACTGTATGATGCAGTTGCACAAGACATCATTTATCATAGTCTGAAAGATTTTATGAACAATAAAGGTGACACACTTGAAAGTCCTCAGAGGCTCTTTGTTGAAAAGCGTACAAAGAATCAGATAATGCTCACAGGCGGAGCAGACTATAAAATTACTTCCAACCGGGTATCTATAAACAGACAACTTAAATCTGCTTATATGGTTAGGCAACATGACGATTGTTTTGTGAACTGTAAAAAGCTTCGTTTTAATAAACTGCGATTCGGTGGATGTTATGCCTCTGCTATGTTAATTACCGATAAGATTTATTTTAGTGCTATCCCTTTGGGAGTTGCTGCCATGAGAGTAGTGGAAGAAACACCTCATGGGCTGGGTGCTTTGGGAGATGCTATCACGACTTCTGCCGTTACTACAAGTAGGGTGTATTATGAAATTGATCCTACCACCGGGAGAGTAGAATTTGTAGGTAAGGAAAAAATGGAGCAATTACTTAAAAAACATCCCGAACTTTTAAAGAACTATCTTAGCGAAGATAACGAAGAAGCAACTACAACCGGTAAATATCTGCTGAAACTGAAAGAACAAATATAATATAGCATTCTATTAAACGAATTAAGCCTCGATCTTTTCATCCTATTTATACTGCCTGTAAGCAAGTGTTTTGACTATTTGATAATAAATAGCCAGTATACGCTTGTTTCTTTTTCTTTTATTTCTTATATTGCGATTCTTAATCCTTTGTTTATTGACAAAAAGAAATCTTTGCATCTATGGAAATCACATTAGAAAAAGCATTGCCTCCTTATCCTTCTTTTCAGGAAGGCATTCGCCGGGCACCGGATAGAGGTTATTCTCTTACTCCCGAACAAACAATCACAGCCTTAAAGAATGCATTGCGGTATATCCCTACCGAATTGCATGAGTCGGTAGCCCCCGAATTTCTGGAAGAACTTTACACGCGCGGTAGAATTTATGGCTATCGTTTTCGTCCATCGGGTGATTTGAAAGCGAAGCCGATTGATGAGTATAAAGGAAAATGCATAGAAGGAAAAGCCTTTCAGGTAATGATTGACAATAACTTATGCTTCGACATTGCATTATATCCTTACGAACTGGTTACTTACGGCGAAACCGGACAGGTGTGCCAAAACTGGATGCAATACCTTCTTATTAAGAAATACCTGGAAGAGCTTACACAAGAACAAACGCTCGTGATTGAATCGGGCCATCCTTTGGGGCTTTTTCAATCGAAACCTGATGCTCCCCGTGTAATTATTACCAATTCTCTGATGATTGGTCAGTTTGATAATCAGTCTGATTGGCATGTAGCTGCTCAAATGGGTGTGGCCAATTACGGACAGATGACTGCCGGAGGGTGGATGTACATCGGTCCGCAAGGAATTGTACACGGCACATTCAATACGCTGTTAAATGCCGGACGCTTGAAGCTGGGTATTCCCCAAGATAAAGACTTGCGTGGGCATCTCTTTGTATCTTCGGGATTAGGTGGAATGAGTGGTGCTCAACCCAAAGCAGCCGAGATTGCCGGAGCTGTGGCAATTATTGCCGAAGTAGACTACTCCCGTATCCGGACGCGTTATGATCAGGGTTGGGTGGGGCATATAGCAACAGACGTTAGCGAAGCATTTAGCATTGCTTTTGATGCCATTCAGAAACAAGTGCCTTGCTCTATTGCTTATCATGGAAACATCATTGATTTATTGGAATATGCAGTGAAAGAGCATATTGTTATTGAACTTCTTTCCGATCAAACCTCCTGTCATGCTGTTTACGAAGGTGGTTATTGTCCGGCCGGATTAACTTTTGAGGAGCGCACCAACATGTTGCACGAATCTCCCGAAGAGTTCAGGCGGCTTGTTGATTTGTCTCTTCAACGTCATTTTGAATTGATTAAGATATTGGTTTCTTGGGGAACATACTTCTTTGATTATGGAAATTCCTTTATGAAAGCAATTTATGATGCAGGAGTGCAGGAGATATCTCGCAATGGCATTGATGAGAAAGACGGATTCATCTGGCCAAGTTATGTGGAAGACATCATGGGCCCTGAACTCTTTGATTATGGATATGGTCCCTTCCGTTGGGTATGCCTTAGCGGGAAGCACGAAGATCTTATTAAAACCGACCAGGCTGCTATGGCATGTATCGATATAAATAGGAGAGGACAGGATTTAGATAACTATAACTGGATACGCGATGCCGAAAAGAACCAATTAGTAGTAGGTACCCAAGCGCGTATTCTATATCAGGATGCTGTGGGGCGCATGAAGATAGCTCTTCGGTTTAATGAGATGGTAAGAAATGGAGAGGTAGGCCCTATCATGTTAGGAAGAGATCATCATGATGTTAGCGGCACAGATTCTCCTTTCCGCGAAACAGCCAACATAAAAGATGGAAGTAATGTAATGGCAGATATGGCCGTACAATGCTTTGCGGGAAACTGTGCCCGAGGAATGAGCTTAGTTGCCTTGCATAATGGTGGTGGAGTAGGTATCGGTAAATCTATAAACGGAGGTTTTGGTATGGTTTGCGATGGCAGCGAGCGAGTAGATGAAATATTGCGCTCTGCCATGCTGTGGGATGTGATGGGTGGAGTTGCCCGTCGTTCCTGGGCACGTAATGCCCATGCAATGGAAACGAGCGAAGCCTTTAATCAATCTCATAAGGATGAAGGCTATCATATAACCATTCCTTATTTAGTAGATGAAAATATTCTTGAAACATATATGAATCGTAAATCGTAAATAAAACCATGAGTTGGAATCAAATCATTGAATGCGTACCTAACTTTAGCGAAGGGCGCGATTTGGAGAAGATAGATAAAATAGTAGCTCCCTTTCGTGGAAAACAAGGAGTAAAACTATTGGATTATAGTAACGACGAAGACCATAATCGTTTAGTTGTTACTCTGGTAGGAGAGCCTGAGGCACTGTCGGAAGCTATTATAGAAGCTGTTGGAATAGCTGTCGACCTAATCGACTTAAATACTCATAGCGGCCAACACCCACGTATGGGGGCTGTAGATGTTATCCCCTTTATCCCCATAAAAAATGTGACGATGGAGGAAGCCATTGCGCTGTCGAAACAAGTAGCCGGGAAGGTGGCCGAGCTTTATAAATTGCCGGTCTTCTTGTATGAAAAGTCGGCTACAGCCTCTCACCGCGAGAATTTGGCTGCCGTTCGTAAAGGAGAGTTCGAAGGTATGGCCGAAAAGATAAAACTACCCGAATGGAAACCCGATTTTGGCTCTGCCGAAAGACACCCCACAGCAGGTTCGGTAGCCATTGGAGCCCGTATGCCTTTAGTGGCTTACAACATCAACCTAAGTACCAATAACCTGGATATTGCCACTCAAATAGCTAAGAACATCCGACATATAAACGGAGGTTTACGTTTTGTAAAAGCCATGGGAGTGGAGCTAAAAGAACGAAACATCACCCAGGTATCTATTAATATGACCGATTATTCTAAGACTGCCCTTTACCGCGCTTTTGAGTTAACCCGTATTGAAGCGCGTCGCTATGGAGTCACCATTGTGGGGAGCGAAATCATTGGGCTTGTTCCTATGGAAGCACTGATTGATACCGCCTCTTATTATTTAGGATTGGAAAACTTCTCCATGCAGCAAGTATTGGAAGCGCGAATAATGGAATAGTGATGAAAGAGAATCTGATTATTTTCAATGCACACATTGTAACCCCATTGGGCTCTTCGGCTCGTAAAGGAGAAGAAATGTCTCAACTGCATCATATCGAAAAAGGTACGATAGAGATAACAAACGGACTCATAACATACGTGGGGCCTTCTCGCAATAATGAGAAGAGCGGATTCAGATGGGGGTACTATTGGTACGATGCACAAGGAAGATGTGTGTTGCCCGGATTTGTAGATTCTCATACCCATTTTGTATTTGGTGGCGAGCGTTCGGAAGAGTTCTCCCGGCGACTGAAAGGCGAGAGCTATATGTCTATCATGGAAAACGGAGGGGGTATTGCAGCAACAGTTAAAGCTACCCGCGATTGTTCCTTTGAGCAGTTGCGTACCCGCGCAGCAACATTTTTGAAGAAAATGACTGTGATGGGTATTACCACCGTAGAGGGGAAGAGCGGTTACGGGCTCGACCGGGAAACGGAGCTTCTTCAACTTAAAGTAATGAAAAGCCTGAATAACGATGAGCGTAAACAGGTAGATGTCGTATCTACTTTTTTGGGAGCTCATGCTTTGCCACAGGAGTACGTTGGTCGTTCCGATGAATATATTGATTTCTTAATCAATGAAATGCTTCCAATTATCCGTAAAGAAAACCTGGCCGAATGTTGTGATGTGTTTTGCGAAAAAGGAGTCTTTTCCATAGAGCAATCTCGCAAACTACTGCAAGCCGCCAAAGAACAAGGACTTCTATTGAAACTTCATGCCGATGAAATAGTATCATTAGGAGGTGCCGAACTTGCAGCAGAGCTGGGTGCTCTTTCTGCCGATCATCTTTTGCAAGCTTCCGACGAAGGCATACGTCGCATGGCAGAAACCGGTGTGGTGGCTACCTTGCTTCCGTTAACCGCTTTTGCCTTGAAAGAGCCTTATGCCCGAGGCAAGGAAATGATACAGGCAGGTTGTGCCGTAGCCCTGGCCACCGATCTGAATCCGGGAAGCTGTTTCTCCGGCTCCATTCCGTTAACAATTGCGTTGGCTTGCATTTATATGCAACTTTCTGTAGAGGAAGCCATTACAGCATTAACCCTGAATGGTGCAGCAGCTTTGAACCGGGCAGATTCTATTGGAAGTATAGAAGTGGGCAAAAAAGGAGATCTTGTTATTCTGCCTTCGGATAAATATACGATTCTTCCTTATTATGTAGGGATGAATTGTGTAGATGTTACCGTGAAAGAAGGCATGTTGTATATAAATAACTAAGTATAAATTAAAAGTAGAGAGACATGTTGACAGATTTAAGTGTAAATGATTTCTTGAATGAAGTAGCCGCTAAGGAACCTATACCGGGCGGAGGAAGTGTATCTGCTTTGTGCGGAGCCATTGCTTCGGCATTGGCAGAAATGGTAGCTAATCTTACAATTGGTAAAAAAGGATATGAAGCGCAAGAGGAATTGATGAAACAAATGGCAGAAGTTGTAAACAGACGGCGAATGCTTTTTACTGAAGATATAGACCGGGATTCGGATGCTTATCAGAAAGTTTTCGAATGTTTCAAAATGCCTAAGACAACGGATAGCGAGAAGAAGGAGCGTAGTGCCGCCATTCAGGATGCAACCAAATGTGCAGCGATTATCCCAATGGAGGTTGCCCGTAATGCTTATGCCTTGATGGGAACAATTGCAGAGGTGGCAAGTGCCGGAAATAAAAATGCCATAACAGATGCTTGTGTAGCCATGATGACTGCACGGACAGCAGTGATGGGGGCCTTGCTGAATGTACGGATTAATCTGGGTTCGTTGAAAGATCGGGAGTTTGTCAGAGAAATGGCCGATGAAGCAGAACGCCTGGAGCGGAAAGCCGACGAAAAGGAAAGGGAGTTATTAGAAGCTGTTAAGAAAGAATTGGAAGTATGAAAAACATCTATTATGTAGGCTCGGGCGAGTTGACTTTCGAAGTCATTGAACAAATTATTGATAACAACCTGAAGCTCGATTTAGCTCCGGAAGCCAAAGAACGAATCCTTAAGTGCCGGGATTATCTGGATCAGAAAATTCAATCTTCCGACCAACCTCTATATGGCATTACTACCGGTTTTGGCTCTTTATGCAATATAAATGTATCTTCCGATGAACTTAGCACCCTGCAAGAAAACCTGGTAAAAAGTCATGCTTGCAGTGTAGGCGAAGAAATTCGTCCTGTCATTGTTAAGTTGATGATGTTGCTTAAAGCCCATGCTCTTTCGTTGGGGCATAGCGGCGTACAGCTTATCACGGTGCAACGCATTCTCGATTTCTTTAATAATGACGTGATGCCCATCGTTTATGATCGTGGCTCGTTGGGAGCTTCGGGCGATTTAGCACCTTTAGCCAACCTTTTCCTCCCTTTAATTGGGGTAGGAGATGTGTACTACAAAGGTAAGAAATGCGAAGCCATTAGCGTACTCGACGAATTTGGTTGGGCTCCTGTAAAACTGAAAAGCAAAGAAGGACTTGCACTATTGAATGGGACTCAATTTATGAGTGCCAATGGCGTATATGCATTGCTCAAAGCTTTTAAACTATCGAAGAAAGCCGATCTTATAGCTGCCCTCTCATTGGAAGCATTCGACGGACGGATAGACCCGTTTATGGATTGCATCCAACAAATTCGCCCGCATAAAGGACAGATAGAAACGGGAGAATATTTTCGCAAGCTGCTGGAAGGAAGTGAAATCATTTCGCAGCCTAAGAAACATTTGCAAGATCCGTACTCTTTCCGGTGCATCCCTCAGGTACATGGTGCTACTAAGGATGCTATCAGGCATGCGGCTTCGGTGCTGTTAACGGAAATCAACTCCGTAACCGATAATCCGACTATATTTCCGGATGAAGATTTGATTATTTCGGGAGGAAACTTCCACGGTCAGCCTTTAGCACTTGTATATGACTATTTGGCTATTGCTTTGGCAGAGTTAGGGAATATCTCGGAACGACGTGTAGCTCAACTCATTATGGGGCTGCGTGGATTGCCCGAGTTCTTGGTTGCCAATCCCGGGCTTAATTCGGGTTTTATGATTCCGCAGTATACGGCAGCTTCTATCGTAAGCCAAAATAAAATGTACTGTTACGCAGCTTCCAGCGATTCGATTGTATCTTCCAACGGACAAGAAGACCATGTAAGTATGGGTGCCAATGCGGCAGTCAAGCTATATCGCATCATTGATAACCTGGAACACATCTTGGCTATTGAGCTAATGAATGCGGCGCAGGGTATTGACTTCCGTCGTCCGCTTAAATCGTCTCCTTTGTTGGAAGAATTCTTATATGCCTATCGTAAGGAAGTTCCTTTTGTGAAAGATGATATTGTAATGTATAAAGAGATACATAAAACAGTTGCATTTTTAAGCAGAACTAAACTGAAATAACGGAAAAACAGGTTGTCTTTCCTCTTTTTTGCTTACCCCTTCTGTACTGCCTCTGGCGTGGGTAAATGCTACTTGCATTTCCATTAAATGCTTACTTCATTCGGATTAAATGAAGTAAGCATTTGCTTTAAATGATAGTAGCATTTAGTCGGAATGCTTATGGCTTCGCATCAATCTTCCCTAATCGACTGAATATTTATGCACTACTGTTAATCTATGTCAAAACCGGAATAAAACACTGGAAACTGAATTTGAGTTTTTAGTTTTCTCTATATCTTTGTCGGCTTGAATAATGATTCGGATTACTAATGATGTAGTTAGAGCAGAAAAAATGTAATAATGAAAGAACAAAGGAAAGATTCTTCCTCAAAAGAGGTGTTAAGAGAAAGAATTATAAAACAAGCGCTTGACGATTTTGCTGTACATGGTATTAAGAGCATCCGGATGGATGATATAGCAAATGCACTTAAAATCTCTAAGCGTACTTTGTATGAGACATTTGCGGATAAAGAAACTTTGTTGCGCGAGTGTATCTTATATCATCAAGCTACTTCGAGAGAAACATTGAAAGAGTTGGTGGCAAACTCTACGAATGTGCTTGAGGTAATATTGAAGTGTTACCAGGCAAGTGTAGAAGCCTATCATAGAGTGAACAAAGCCTTTTTTGAAGACATGAAGAAGTATCCTAAGGTTTACGAATTACTTAGGAACAATAAAGAAAAGGATAATGACGTTGCTGTAAACTTCTTGCAGCAAGGGGTTGAACAGGGACTTTTTAGAAATGATATAAACTTTGCCATTCTGCATGCAATGTTAAGCGAACAGATGGAGTCGCTAATGAACTCTAAGTTAGGGCAGAAATACGACTTCCTGGAAGTATACGAATCAATTATGTTTATCTATTTGCGTGGAATATCAACCGAAAAGGGCGCAAAGGAACTGGAAGAATTTATAAAAGAATATAGAACAGAAAAGAGTAAACAAAGAAATCAAGAAAATCAAGACAATAAAAGTTAATGAACTTAGGTATGAGAAAAGTGAAGTGTTTAATCGGTAGAAAGATGGTGTTTGCTTTAGCCTTAACTATGGCCTTTGGAAGTGTAAAGGCACAAGAAACTAAAGAAACGCTGACTCTTACGTTGGAACAGGCAATAGAGATTGCTTTGAGTGAGAATCCAACAATAAAGGTTGCCAATGAAGAAATTACTCTGAAAAAGGTAGCAAAGAAGGAGGCTTATGCAGGACTTCTTCCGGAAGTATCATTGGGCGGAACTTACGAGAGGGCAATAAAAAAGATGTCTATGTCCATGAATGGGCAGTCATTTGAGGTTGGAACGGATAATACAGCTTCAGGAGGGCTACAAGTAGGACTTCCTATTTTTGCACCAGCTCTTTATAAAGCCATTAATATGACGAAGACCGATGTTGAATTGGCAGTAGAAAAAGCCCGTTCATCCGAATTGGATATGGTAAATCAAGTAGCAAAGGCATATTATATATTGCTTTTATCACAAGATAGTCATGACGTGCTTCAGAAGAGTTATGAACAGTCAGAAGCGAATTTTAATGTTGTGAATGCAAAGTTTGGTCAAGGTGTTGTTAGTGAATACGATAAAATTAGAGCAGAAGTACAGATGCGGAATTTGCTACCTTCGGTTGTTTCGGCTCGTAATGCAGTAGACTTGGCTAAATTGCAATTGAAAGTATTAATGGGTGTAGAACCCGAACAAGATATTGCAATTGTAGGAAGCCTGAAAGATTATGAGTTGTTTGTGTTTGGACAACAGTTATTGAAAGACCAATTGATATTAGATAATAACAGTGAATTAAGGCAGTTGGATTTAAATACAGAGCTGTTGGATAGGGCTTTGAAAGTGCAAAACACAAATTTCATGCCTACATTAACAGCAGGCTTTAATTATCTTTATAGAGCAATGGAAAATAATCTTTCACTTGCACATTATGATTGGAAGCCATATTCTACCTTGAGTCTGACATTATCCATTCCTCTCTTTAAGGCTACTAACTTTACGAAGGTTAAGCAAACCAAAATTCAAAAGCATCAATTAATGCTTGGCAGAATAAATACAGAACGCCAATTGCAAATGTTAGTAACTTCTTATCAGAACAACATGAATGCAAGTGCAGAGCAGGTTGCAAGTAATAAAGAGAGTGTTCTATTGGCAGAAAAGGGATGTGAAATCTCGAGGAAACTTTATGAAGTAGGTAAAGGTACTATATTGGAGCTCAATGACTCGGAAGTAGCACTGACACAGACAAAGTTAACTTATCATCAAGCAATCTATGATTATTTAACTGCTCAGGCTGATCTTGATAAAGTTTTGGGGAAAGAAAGAAATATAAAATAAAAAGAAAAAGAATACAATGAAAAAGAGTTTTTATTTGATTGCTTTAGTTGCTGTTGCAATTATAAGCTCATGTTCCGGAGGTGGAAAAGATGATTCTACTGTAGAAAAGAAAGAAGATAAACCGATTGTTAAATTGGCAAAGGTGGCTTCTCGTCCTGTAGATCATCTTGTTGAATATACTGCTACGGTAGAAGCTGAGGTTATAAATAACATAGCTCCAAGTGTACCTGTGCGTATCAATCGTATTATGGTAGAGGTGGGAGATCGTGTAGTAAAAGGGCAGAAACTGGTAGATATGGATGCTTCTAACCTTCAACAACTGAAATTTCAATTGGAGAATCAGGAAATAGAATTCAAACGTATGGATGAACTTTATAAAGTAGGTGGAATCTCCAAATCAGATTGGGATGCTTTCAAAACGTCATTGGATGTAATGAAAACATCTTATAAGAATTTGTTGGAAAACACTTCTTTAGTGAGCCCAATCAACGGAGTAGTCACTGCTCGTAACTATGATAATGGTGATATGTTTAAAAGTGAAAAACCGGTATTAGTAGTTGAACAAATCAACCCCGTTAAGCTTATGGTAAACGTTTCCGAAACTTATTTCACACAGATTCAAAAAGGAGCTTCGGTATCTATTAAGTTTGATGTATATGGAGATGAAGAGTTTACAGGAAGAGTAAGTTTGGTTTATCCTACCATTGATCCGGCTACTCGTACATTCCCAATGGAAATCAAATTGGATAACAAAGATCAAAGAGTGCGTCCGGGAATGTTTGCCCGTGTAACCATAAACTTCGGAACACGCAACAGCGTGGTAGTACCCGATGTAGCCATCGTGAAACAAGCAGGATCGGGAGACAGATACGTATATGTATACAAGAACGGAAAAGTATCTTATAATAAAGTAGAACTTGGACGTCGTATGGATTCAGAATACGAGCTGCTTTCGGGTGTAGATAACGGATCAGAGGTAGTTATCGCAGGTCAGGCACGCTTGCTCAACGATATGGAAGTAGAAGTTAGTAAGTAACAGAATTAAAACGAATACAGTATGAGTATATACGAAGGATCGGTTAAGAAACCGATTATGACCGCACTTTGCTTTGTAGCAGTAGTGATTTTCGGTCTTTTCTCCTTGACAAAACTACCGGTCGACTTGCTTCCGGATATTGAGACAAATACCATCATGGTAATGACCTCTTATCCCGGTGCCAGTGCGTCGGATATTGAAAATAACGTTTCGCGTCCTTTGGAAAATGTGCTGAATACAGTAAGTAACCTGAAGCACGTAAGTTCAAGATCGTCAGAAAACATCTCAGTAATCACATTAGAGTTTGAATATGGTTATGACATTGATGTGCTGACAAATGATGTACGCGATAAACTGGACATGATTTCGTCTTCTCTTCCCGATGATGCGGAAACCCCTATCATCTTTAAGTTTAGTACAGACATGATTCCTATTATCATGCTATCCGTACAAGCAGAAGAAAGTCAGGCAGCACTTTATAAGATTCTGGATGATAATGTGGCAAATCCCTTGGCACGTATTCCCGGGGTAGGAACGGTATCTGTGTCTGGTGCACCCAAACGCGAAATACAAGTGTATTGCGACCCCAACAAGTTGGAAGCCTATAACTTGAGTATAGAAACAATTAGTGCTATTATCGGAGCAGAGAATAGAAACATTCCCGGAGGTAACTTTGACATCGGAAACGAAACCTACGCACTACGTGTAGAAGGAGAGTTTAAAGATGCAGACGAGATGAAAAACATCATAGTAGCTGTGCACAACGGAGCCAGTGTACATTTAACCGATGTGGCTACTATCACCGATACCGTAGAAGAACGTGCACAAGAAGCCTATACCAATGGCAAGCGCGGAGCAATGATTATTGTTCAGAAGCAGTCCGGAGCCAACTCCGTAGCCATTGTAGAGAAGGTAATGAAAGAGCTTCCTAATTTGCAGAAGAACTTGCCTTCGGACATCAAATTGGGTATAATCTTTGATACGTCGGAGAACATTCTGAACACCATCAATAGTTTAAGTGATACCGTAAGAGATGCGTTGCTTTTCGTGGTGCTTGTGGTATTTGTGTTCTTAGGTAGATGGAGAGCTACACTTATTATCTCTATCACCATTCCTCTTTCGTTGATATCATCATTTATCTATCTGGCGATATCCGGCAATACCATTAATATTATCTCTCTGTCTTCCCTCTCCATTGCGATAGGTATGGTGGTGGATGATGCCATTGTGGTATTGGAGAATGTCACGACGCACATTGAGCGAGGGTCCGATCCTAAACAAGCAGCTATTCATGGTACTAACGAGGTAGCTATATCGGTAATTGCGTCTACATTAACCATGCTTGCCGTGTTCTTCCCTCTGACCATGATTACAGGTATGACAGGGGTGCTTTTCAAACAATTGGGTTGGATGATGTGTACAATCATGATAGTATCTACCGTGGCTGCTCTTTCTCTTACCCCGATGTTGTGTTCGCAACTGCTACGTTTACAGAAAAAGCAATCTAAGACTTTCACTGTTATTTATACTCCTATTCAGAAAGCGCTCGATGCATTAGATAAGTGGTATGCCAATATGCTGAACTGGGCTGTACGTCATCGTCTGGTTGTGATCTTATTGTGTGTAGCATTCTTCGTGTTGAGTTTGTTCTCTGCCAAAGGTATTAGTACAGAGTTCTTCCCTGTGCAAGATAACGGACAGATTACAGCCACCCTCGAAACACCTATAGGTACACGTATGGAGGTGGCCAGAGATTTATCAACCAAATTGGTAAATGAATGGTTAAGCAAATATCCCGAAATACAAGTGTGTAACTTCCGTGTAGGACAGGCCGATTCGGATAACGTATTTGCCTCTCTTTCGGAAAACGGACCGCACATTGTTTCGTTCAATATTAAGCTTTCGAATCCCGGCGAACGTAAACGCAAAAAAGAACGTAGTATGACGGAGGTAGGCGATGAAATGCGTAACGACTTACTGGCATACCCGGAATTCAGCAAAGTGAAAGTGGTTGTTGGAGGTAATAGCGGTATGGGTGGACAATCTACCGCCGACTTTGAAATCTATGGATATGATATGGCGTTAACTGATATGGTGGCCGATACATTGAAACATAAACTCTTTAATATTAAAGGGGTATCGGAAGTAAATATCAGTCGTGGCGACTATCAACCTGAGTTCCAAGTAGATTTCGACCGCGAGAAGTTAGCACTGCATGGCTTGAACCTTTCTACTGCCGGTAACTATCTTCGTAACCGTGTGAACGGATCTACAGCATCGAAGTATCGTGAAGATGGCGACGAGTATGATATTGTGGTGCGTTATGCTCCCGAATACCGTACAAGCATTGCAAGCTTAGAAGACATCATTATATATAATAATGCAGGAAAACCTGTTCGTGTAAGAGATGTTGGTAAAGTGGTAGAACGCTTTACTCCTCCTACCATCGAGCGTAAAGACCGTGAACGTATTGTTACAGTTTCGGCTGTAATATCAGGAGCGGCTTTAGGAGATGTAGTGGCCGAAGGTAAAAAGGTGATTGACTCTATGGAACTTCCGGCTGGTATAAATGTGCAAATTGCGGGTACGTACGAAGATCAGGTAGAATCTTTTGCCGATTTGGCTACCTTAGGGGTACTTATCATCGTGCTTGTATTTATTGTGATGGCGGCACAGTTTGAATCTTTATCCTATCCGTTTATCATTATGTTCTCTGTACCTTTTGCGGTGAGTGGGGTGTTGATGGCTCTATTCATTTCCGGAAGTACGTTAAGTGTAATGAGTTTGCTGGGAGGTATCATGCTTATTGGTATTGTGGTGAAGAATGGTATTGTGCTTATCGACTACATTATATTGTGTCGCGAGCGTGGACAAGCCGTAATATACTCGGTAGTAACCGCAGGTAAGAGCCGTCTTCGCCCGGTATTAATGACTACGCTGACTACCATTCTTGGTATGATTCCGATGGCTGTTAGTTCAGGACAAGGAGCAGAAATGTGGCGCCCGATGGGTATTTCGGTTATTGGTGGTTTAACAGTATCTACTGTTCTGACACTTGTATTGGTGCCGGTTCTTTATTGTGTATTTGCAGGGGTAGGTATTAAGCGTCAGCGCAGATCTTTAAAAAAGAAAGCAGAGCTTGACGAATACTATGAAGCAAATAAAGATAAGATGTTGAAGAATAAAAAGAAATCAAACATAGAAGAATGAAATCAGTATTAATAACATTTGACCAGGCGCACTATGAGAATGTAATTGCTACCCTCGAACGTATGAACTGCCGCGGCTTTACATACTGGGATAGGGTGCAAGGACGTGGTTCTAAAACCGGTCAACCTCATTTCGGAAGCCATGCATGGCCTTCAATGAACTCAGCTATTATTGCAGTAGTAGAAGATTCGAGAGTAGAAAACTTACTTGCTGCATTAAAAGAACTGGATAAGAAAAAAGATCAGTTAGGGCTCCGTGCTTTTGTGTGGGGTATAGAGCAATCTATTTAAATTGATTGAAAATAGATAACTAAAGGGAGAGTCTACATTATTTGTAAGATTCTCCCTTTCTTTTTATCCTTTTATTTATCTTTGCCCACTCTTTGTTTTAACAGGGATAAGAAGAATGAAGAACTATTTATCACATACACTTTGGTTAACACTACTTTTGCTGATTATTCTTCTTGGGATGAATTGGCTACCGGCCATTACTATTAATGGATATACCTTAAGAAAGGTTGATTTATTAAGCGACATACGACCACCGGAAACAGAAGAATTTGTTGATACATTATCATTACCTCCAATTCCGGTTGTGAAGCCGGCATTTGTAGATACATGCATGACGGGACTTACCTGCATTCAGGATTATAGCGATTCTACTCTCAGAGGGATGATTCCTTTTTACCGGGCACTCAGTAATATGGATTCTCTTGAAAGGCCTGTGCGCATTGCCATGTTTGGCGATTCGTTTATCGAAGCCGATATCTTTACCGCCGACCTTAGAGAGATGCTTCAACAAAAATATGGAGGCTGCGGGGTTGGCTATGTGGATGTTACATCTACAACGTATGGCTTTCGTCCTACTGTTCGTCATTCTTTTCGTGGTTGGAGAAGTCATGCTGCCACTGATAGCACTTATTTCGATCGGAAGAAACAAGGCATTTCCTGCCGCTATTTTATTCCCACCCCCGGAGCCCATGTGGAGCTAAACGGGCAAACAAAATATGCAACCCTACTGGACACTTGCCAGGAAGCATCAATCTATTTCTATACACACGGATCATTGGAACTGACGGCTTCGGTTAATCGTTCTGCCAAGCAGCAACAGCAATTTACGAAGTCGAACCATCTACAACAAATGAAGGTGAAAGGAGATATCGGCTCAATACGTTGGACTGTGAACCGGGCGGATACAACAATTTTCTATGGTGTTGCTATGGATGCAGAAACAGGTATCTCGGTAGATAACTATTCGTTGCGCTCAAGTTCGGGACTTTCTTTGCGGTACATACCTGCCAAAACATTGAAAGATTTTAATGATCTGCGACCATACGACTTGATCATCTTACAATATGGTTTGAACGTAGCTACTTCTCGTGGCTCTAATTACGACAGCTATCAGAAAGGATTGCTGGCCACCATTGAACACCTGAAAGAATGTTTCCCCCAAGCCGGATTCCTATTACTCAGTGTGGGAGATCGTAACTACCGTTCGGATAGCGGAGAGATGCGAACCATGCTTGGTGTAAAGAACCTGATACGCTATCAGCAAAATATTGCGGCAGAGAGTTCCATTGCCTTCTGGAATATGTTCGAGGCTATGGGAGGAGAAGGAAGTATGGCTCAGTTAGTAAATGCAAAGCCACCTATGGCAAACTACGATTATACACATATTAATTTTAAAGGCGGTAAGCATTTGGCTACATTATTATATGATGTACTAATCTATGGTAAAGAACAATATGACAGGAGATGTGCTTATGAAAAGGAATAGTTTACGATTAATAGGGACTTTACTCTTTTTCTTTTTGGGGCTTTCTGTTGCGTTTGCTCAGGATCAGATTCCGGTGCAACCTAAACCCGATTCAATTTTAATAATTAAACCATTAAGGGAGATTATGAAAGTAGATTCGGTTTTTGTTTCTATAACCATGCCGGAGTCATTTGTGGGACTGAATGATAATTGTATTATAGACCCCAATGAAACGCTAACCCCTTTTTTGGAACATTTGCGGCTATTGAGAGCCGGAGCATCTCGTGATAGCATCCGGGTTGTGCATATTGGAGACAGTCATGTACGAGGCCATATCTATCCGCAAGCTACGGGTGCTCGGCTGAAAGAGGATTTCGGAGCTGTGATTTATACAGATATGGGGGTGAATGGGGCAACCTCACTAACATTTACCCATGCTCAGCGTATTGCCGATATTGTGAACTTAAAACCGGATTTATTAATCCTCTCATTCGGCACAAATGAAAGCCATAATAAAAAGTACAATCAGAATATCCATTATAACCAAATAGATGAACTGGTTAAATTGCTGCGAGCAGATTTACCGAATATTCCCATCTTGTTAACTACTCCTCCGGGAGCTTACGAGAGTTTTCGACAACGAAAAAGAAGACGGACTTATTCGGTTAACCCACGTACCATCACGGCAGTTGAAACCATTTTCCGTTATGCCAGAAATCATAAACTGGCCGTATGGGATTTATTTGCGGCTGTTGGTGGTGCCGAGCGTGCTGCAAAAAACTGGTGGGATTCTAATTTAATGAGACTGGATCATATACATTACTTGCCCGAAGGTTATGTGCTGCAAGGCGAGTTACTGTACGAAGCAATTATTAAAGAATACAATACTTATGTCTCTTTTTGATATAGATATAGATCGGCTGAAAGATATATTCCTGTATAACCCACAGGCTCCTATGATATTTAGTAGTGGTTTTTTTCTGTGGTTGTTCTCCTGGTTTATCATTATATATATGCTGCTGAAAAAGCAGGATACTCCCCGTATTCTTTTTGTGACTCTTTTCTCTTATTATTTCTATTATAAAAGCAGCGGAACTTATTTCTTTTTATTGGGAATTGTTACAGTTTCCGACTTCTTTATTGCTCGGTGGATGCATCGTAGCCATAAAGTGAGTATAAGGAAGTTGCTGGTTGTTCTTAGTCTATGTCTCAATCTTGGGTTGTTGTGCTACTTTAAATATACAAACTTCTTTGGCGAGATAATAGCTTCGTTAACGGGAGGAACTTTCTCTGCTTTGGATATATTCCTGCCGGTTGGAATCTCTTTCTTTACCTTTCAATCTTTGAGCTACACAATTGATGTTTACCGGAAAGAGATAACCCCTTTGAGCAGCCTGTTGGATTATGCGTTTTATGTGTCTTTCTTTCCGCAGTTGGTAGCCGGACCGATTGTTCGTGCCCGTGATTTTCTTCCTCAGATAAGAAAACCACTCGTGGTAACTCAGGAAATGTTTGGAAGAGGCGTTTACTTTATTGTATGCGGGCTATTTAAGAAAGCAATCATCTCCGACTATATCAGTGTGAACTTTGTGGAACGCATCTTTGCCAACCCTACCTTGTATTCCGGAGTAGAGAATTTAATGGGAGTGTATGGATATGCTTTACAGATTTATTGCGATTTTTCCGGATATAGCGATATGGCTATAGGTATTGCTCTGCTTCTTGGATTCCATTTCAATATCAACTTTGATTCTCCTTATAAGTCGGCTTCCATCACCGAATTTTGGCGTAGGTGGCATATCTCCTTATCAAGCTGGCTTAAAGATTATTTGTATATATCATTGGGTGGAAACCGAAAAGGTAAATTCCGCCAATACCTCAACCTGATCATTACCATGTTTCTGGGTGGATTGTGGCATGGTGCTTCGTGGAACTTTGTTGTTTGGGGAATGTTTCATGGGGTAGCCTTGGCTTTACATAAAGGTTGGATGACTATTACTAAGCAGAAGAAAAGTACTCATGGCATCAGACAGCCATTTTTGGGTAAGATATGGCATTGGTTCGGAGTTGCTATAACCTTTCATTTCGTGTGCTTCTGTTGGATATTCTTTCGCAACGTGAGCTTTGAGAATTCGGTTAATATGCTTGGGCAGATTGCAACCAACTTTCACCCCGAATTGTTCGGGCAGCTAATAACCGGCTATTGGCGCGTTTTTGCCTTGATGCTTTTAGGCTTCTTACTGCACTTTGCACCCGTAAAATGGGAGCAGGCTTTTGAGCGCAACATTATTGGGCTCCCATTTTTAGGTAAAGTGGTGCTGGTGGTAGCACTGATTTATTTGGTTATTCAGATTAAAAGTAGCGAGATTCAGCCGTTTATCTATTTCCAGTTTTGATAGGATGTGTAAACCAGAAACAGGAACCTACTCCAACTTTGGAAGTAACTCCGATTTCTCCACCCATTTGTTCTACAATACTATTGCAAATAGATAATCCGAGTCCGGTTCCCTGAACGAAATGATTAAGCTTCACAAAACGCTGGAATATGGCTTCTTGTTCTTCTTCCGGTATACCGCATCCTGTATCTTGTACGAAGATCTTAATCTTATCTTTTCCTTCTTGCTGAAAACCTACGATGATACTACCTTCGGTGGTAAACTTGATGGCGTTATTCATGAAATTGCCAATAACCTGCATCAAACGATTCTTATCGCTGAATATGCGGCAAGATGATATGTGCTTACCATACAGTATTTTAACTTGGCTATTTTGTGTTTTTATACTGTATGTTTGTACCATTTCGGCACAAAGTGCATTTACATCTACCTCATCATAACTAAAATCGAGGATGCCGGCTTCTATCTTAGACAAATCGAGAATATCCGAAATGAGTTGCAACAATAAATCGTTGTTTTCCTGGATAATGTTTGCATAGAAAGTTCTTTCTTCTTTATCCTCTGCATCGGCCAAGAGCCCGGAAAAGCCAACAATGGCATTTAAAGGGGTGCGTATTTCGTGACTCATGTTAGCAACAAAAGCCGATTTTAGTTTGTCGCTGACTTCGGCCTTTTCTTTGGCTTCGATAAGTTTGGTTTCTGTATCTTTTAGGTTAGTAATATCGAAGTTAACACAAAGCATTTCAAGTTTTGAAGAGTCGGCATTTGCCGGGTTTTTAAGTACATTAACCTGTGTCCAACGCCATACATTATCTTCGTGTAATACGCGTAGATCTTCGGAGAAACCATTGATTTCTCCGGCTTTTACCCGGTCTATATGCACGAATAGTTTTTGCCTATCTTCTTCATTTACATGGTTATATACACTTATAATCTGATTGAGTGGTGTGCCCGGCTTTTCGCCTAAGTTGTGATACCATTGTGTTACTCCATTGCCTTCTCTGGTATTAAGGTCGAATTTGCAATAACCAATTTTTCCGTATTTACTGATTAATGAGAACGAACTCTCGAATTCGGCAATTCGGCTATAGGCTTGGTTTATTTCTGTATTGTCTATGTTTATAAATAGATAGTTGATAATATTTCCTTTACTATCATACAGAATGTTTCCTTTTGAATAAATCTCAATCGCATCTTTCCGGGTAGAGGTGTAGTAATCTTTAATGGTGTTGAAGGTATAGTTTACACGGAAAGACACAGACTGTTCGTTTTGTAATGCATTGATTATATCCTTCGGCATATTCGGGTTGTTGAATAAATTGATGCCTAATACATCTTCTTTACGTGTAAGCCCAAACATTTTTATATCACAGCTATTCATGTCGATAAGCTTCCCGTCTTTATCATAAAGTTCTATGCCTACAGGCAGGTTATCGTATATATTTCGAAGAATCTTTTCGCTGCGATCCAATTCTTCGTGCATTTTATGAGATTGGGTGATGTCGGAAAGTAAGCAAACAATCTGATCCTTTGTAATAGCATACATCACAGTGTTGCAGTATTTGTTTATATCCTTAATCCATTGCTGGAATTCTAAATGCCCTTCGGTATTTAATATTTGTTTGAATAGTTTTAATTCTTCACTAAAATTATTCCTACATATACTTCCCTTTATATTGATAAAGGAATGGAATGGAAGTTGGAAAATCTCTTCGGCAGCTTTATTTGCTTCCAGTGGAATGTAGTCAATCGGGTTGCCCGAGTCGTCAAAAATAATTTTTAGGCGGAGATATGCTAAAGGCATATTGGCGTATAAGTTCTGTAGCTGGGCCTTGTCGAGTAATGCAGTTTTTTCCGAACGATGTAGCTCTATAAAAAGACTGATAATATTGGCCATAGAACTGAACCATAGCCGATCATCTTCGCTCCAGTGATGAAAAGAATCAACTACGTCAATCCCCACATATCCCCACACACCGTTTTTAGAAGCTAATGGAACAACTATAAGCGATTTAATATCTTGTACCAGGAGCAGTTCTTTGGCTTCGGCCGCTTCTTTCGGTAGCTCTTCGAGACTTGACAGTATAATCGAGTTGCCACTCATTAGTTGGTTGCTCCACCAGTCGTTGTGCATAATAGGAAGATCTGTTAAGATATCCTTTTCGGGCTTTATGTTTTCGTCAACAATCTCGTATGTGCAAGATTGGGTTTCGTTTTCCCAATTATACTCAAATATATAGGCTCTTCCGGCTTTGAACTGCTTTAAAATATCAGTGAGCACCTGATTAATAATTTTTTCAGGAGAGTCTGCTTTTAAGAATGATAATAGTATCTCTGAAACGCTGTTTAGTTGGTATAATAAATTGTTGAGGCGTAAAGATGCTCCCTTTTCCGGAGATGCGATTTCCGGGTTCGTTATTAATTGAAAATAGCCTGTTTCGCAATTCTCCTCTAAACTCTTATGAAGAGACTTTGAACGTATCCAAATCTCTTCATCATTATAAATCAATGGGAATATAACTTCTTTGCTGAAAATATTTTCTTTGCTCTGAAGAAGCTTTTCTCTATAATCTTTTCGAGTATTTCTTATGATATCATTTACCGGAAGAGTATTAACCTCTAATTTCAATAAGTCTTTAATAAAATCGGAGAATGTAAATTGTAGTTTATGATGATCGAGTTCCCACCATCCTGCATTGAGATCAGTTAATACCAGATTCAATACCTTGTTCTCGTTAGTTGTATTTCTGCTCACAATAAAAATAAGTTTTATGGTCTATTACAAAGATACATAATTTTATGTGATATACGTCTTTGGTTTCCGCCATAATCTTCTATTTTTTCACTCCCTTTCTTCTCCTTTTCCTTTCTTCTTTTCTGTATTTCTTAAAATTTCTAAATAGGTTTCGTTATTTCTCTTCTTTTTCTTTTGTTTCCTGGATAAAATATTCTGTTAATTCCCGCCTCATTAAACCTCTTTCTCTCCTTTTGATAAGCCGTTTTATTCAAATTCGTTCGCATTCCTTCTTCTTACACTTCTCTTAAAACCGAAAGATTAAAAGTATAGCAAACCGTATAGCAAAAAAATGGCTATATATATAATGATGATGATAATGATGTAAAAATGAATAGACCAAAACAGAAAACATCCCCTGTTGCTACCATCACTTTCTCAACCTTCCAGTAGCATTTACTTCAATTGCCGGTATCACTTTTTGTAATTCCCGGCACCT